>CAWCBD010000022.1:0-3073 GCA_963793665.1 uncultured Paenibacillaceae bacterium | reverse complement strand
ATTGTAATGACAAAGAACAGACCCGGAACAATCTAATCTATGGAAGCTGCTTCACAGTAAGCGTGAATGTTTTTACATCACCGACTCCATTAATGTTGAGGTATCCCATCATCGTTACCGTAATATCTCCTTTGCCATGAGCAGGACGGTTTACGACCATTCCATTATCGGAAATGACGGACGGGAGAGTCGAATACCAGATAATCGTGCTGCCGTAATACCCTGCCGCAGGAAGTCCGATCGGTTTGGTGACTGAAGCCGCGGAGTCCTTATCTGCGAAAGTGATATTCAGCTCCGCTTTATCGGCCGCTAGCTTCTCGGTGCTCGTAAATTCCTGTTTAACAGTCAGGAAAAACACTTTAAAATCCGATAACCCATTGCTTGTTATAACAGCGGTCAGAGCCACCGGCATGTCGCCAGCTCTAACTGCAGGACGATGAATCGTTTTACCGTCCGCTGAGAGGATAGCCGGAGCGCTGGAGGTCCATACGATAACCGATCCTTCCGCTCCCTTAGTCGGCAATTGATCTAATGGCCGGGTAACGCGGCTTATCGTATCCGAACCGCCAAAATCAATCTCAAGGGCTGTTTTGTCGCTCGTGATCTTCTGTGCATCTGTAAGCTGCTGTTTAACGGTTAACTGGAACGTTTTCGTCTCAGTGGCGGTGTTGTTAACGACAATCGCCGTCATGATGACGATCCGTCTCCACTGCCGGAAACCGGCCGATTAACCGTCTTCCCGTCGTTTGAAATAATCGTTGGGGCGCCGGATAACCATTTGATCGTCGAATTGTTCTTACCGCTGGCAGGAAGCGCTTGTAACGGCTGCGTTACATGGTCGGCCGTATCCGTGCCGCTGTATTGTATTTTTAGCGCCGCCAAATCAGCAGCCACCTTTTGCGCATCCGTCATTGATGCTGGCACTGCTTTTACAATTAACGTAAAGGTCTTGCTGCCCGCTGCTTCGTTAAAGCGAAGGCTAGCCGTCATTACGACGGTTTCATCCGCCGATTCGGCCGAATCACAGTTTGACCATTATTGGAAATAACATTCGGTTTGTTAGAGCTCCAAGTGGTAACAGAACCATTTTTCCCTTTAACAGGCAGCTGGATAGCACCTGTAATCCAATCGGTCCGATTCCCACTGGCAAAACCGATCTTTAGCGCCGCTTGGTCTGCGGAAACACGCTGAGCATCTGTTAATACTTGGTCTTCCCCATCATTTTCCTTCTCGCATTTCTCCTGCAGCTTGTCAATATTAGCTTGTATCGCCGCTTTCGCTTTTGGATTTTTTACTTTTTCAAGCGCTTTCAGCAAACCCCGTATCTCCTTGCATTCCTTCATACTCTTCCCATGGTTCTCTTCATGACCCCTACCTTTGCCGCCATGAGCCATTGCTGTGCTGCTGAATAGAAACAAGGAACCAATAATAATTAACGACAGCCACTTCTTCATTACCCAACCACTCCTCATTCTTCGAATTGGTAATTGTTTCATTATGAAGAGGATTCGGTTGGATTGGGATTTTGTGGGGGTTGCCTCAAAAAATGTTTGGAATGAATAGTTGAATACGAATCAGGCTATGCAAAGCATTGGCGCAGCTCGGAAGGAAGCTCCCGGCTCTTGCGTGCTGCCGCATCCATAGTGACACAAGTGACGCTAGCATCTGCGCATCTCTCACCGAGCTCATTTGTAATCTCCTGCGTCAGTACGTAGCTGGTTCTTCCTGCCCTCTCCGGAGCTGTTCGTACCGTCAGCCTATCCCCTTGCCGGCATTCCTTACGATAATTCACATTAATGTTGACGGTAACAGTTTGGATCCCCATTGCCAAAAAAGCGGCATAAGTCAGCCCGGCTTTCTCATACCACTCTTCCCGGCCCCATTCGAGATATTCTAGATACTTCGCGTTATTGACATGACCATTAACATCGATTTCGGTTGATCGGACAATGAGTTCAATAGCGGCGTCCATGATTGCATTGCTCCTTTACGCATTTCTCAGATGCTTCCATGTTAGCCAGCCGGGATTCGTTTGTCAAAACTAAACAATACTTCCCAGTTCCAAAATCTGAAACATTCGCCTGCATCCTTTCGTCAATAATGTGAGAGCATATGTATAAGAAAGGATGAATAACATTGAACCCAAACAGCGCTCCTCGTTACACCTTACTATTCAGTCGTCTACTGGCAGCATTAATCATCTCCACCGGATTGCTCATCGCGGCCGGATGTAGTTCAAATAACGATTCTTCCAGCTCTAACAAGGCAGCTAACTCAGGGCAGTCAGCTGGCTCGGCTGCTCGCATCAGCCAATCAAGACAACGTGAAGGATAACACGAATCCCTACGAGGTTGCAGGCATCGCCGATCCACAAGCTTTTAATGCGATGTTTGATAAGTTAAAGATTGCTGTTGCTAGCGGCAACAAAGAAGCCGTCGCTGACTATATTCTGTTTCCTTTGCGAGTGAACGGTACGGGCAGCGCACTGAAGATTACCACCAGGGAAGAGTTTCTGAAGCAGTACGATACGTTATTCACGGAGCCGATTAAGAAAGCACTAGCTGATCAAACTAAGGAAACCTTATTCGTCAACTACCAAGGCGTTATGGTCGGCAATGGTGAACTCTGGCTGGGCGGTGATATTTCTGCTCCGCAGAGACTCGGTATCATTACGATTAATCACGATATTAAAACGGAACCTGTGAAGTAACGAGGATTATGCCCCGAACTGGCTATGAAGCCCGGATCGGGGTATTATAGAAACAAATAAGGGGGAATCAATTTGACATCTGCAGAAGTAGTGCGACTTTTCTTTGAGAAGGTTCGTTCTGGTCGGGAGTTGGATGCGGTACACAGTTTAATGGCAGACCAAGTATTTGCCCATCAGATCACTTCGGAAAATTTAGAAGGCTTTTCTTCTATGTGATCGTTATCGATAGGTTTATAGAAAGAATCGCTGGGTAAATAGTAGTGTGAGTTTTGCTCGCTATGTAGTATTTCATGGGTGTATCACAAAACTAAGCCTATGCTTCCGAAGCGAGTTTTGCTCGCTATGTAGTATTTCGAGGGTGTA
>CAWCBD010000021.1:0-7109 GCA_963793665.1 uncultured Paenibacillaceae bacterium | reverse complement strand
CAATTTGGTTCATTGGAACAGAATCTGGACCCATTGTTAAGGACACTTTTAAAAAAAGAAGGTTGTTAGTGGACTAACCCCCTGTGGAGGTTCGAGTCCTCTTCTCCGCACCACTTATACAACCCCGAGAAGCCTTGGTATTCAAGGCTTCTTTTTGGATTGTCCGGATTTCTCTGGGTTTCGTTTATTGGTCTTCTTTCTCGCCTTTCTCCTGCACTGCCGTTTGCAGCCGTATATCGTCAATTCTGTTCTTGTAGGATATTCCCCAATTCTTCATATCAAGGATGATCGGCTTCAACGTCACACCGAATTCAGTCAGCGAGTATTCCACTTTAGGGGGCACCTGTTTATAAACTTCGCGGTGAATAATGCCATCCCGTTCAAGCTGGCGGAGCTGCAAAGTAAGCATAAATTGCGTCATTCCCGGATAGAGCCGCCGGAATTCATTGAATCTCTTCGGACCATCGATAAGATGAAACAGAATGATCGCTTTCCATTTGCCCCCGATGACATCCAAAGTTGTTTCGACAGGACATACTTCCACTTTCGCTTCGAGCTTGTCTTTGCGTTCTCCCATAGCCATGACCCTCCATTAGTTTGATTTTTAATACTATATTATAAAATTATGCGTACTACTCTAAATTCAATATATATTATAATATAACACTCAAACGGCACTTAACAAAGCGTCGTAAGCCACAATACAAAGGGAGAGTGGAGTCATGTCAAAGAAGGTATTGATCGTTTATGCGCACCCCGAGCCCACTTCGTTAACTAGCCAATTCGTTGAGACGGCTGTGCAAACACTTCAGGAGCAAGGGCACGAAGTCATGTTGTCCGATCTGTACGGAATGGACTGGAAGGCCGTGTTCGATGAGCGTGACTTCCCGGATCGAGCCAATCCAGAACGATTATCCTTTATTAAAGAGTCAGGGCACGCCTATTCGATTGGCCGTCAAACGGCAGACATCGCATTGGAGCAACAGAAGCTTCTTTCTGCCGACGCGGTGATCTTGCAGTTTCCGCTGTGGTGGTTCAGCATGCCGGCTATTCTCAAGGGTTGGGTAGAACGAGTATTCGCTTTTGGTTTCGCATATGGCTTTAAGGGCGAAGGGAATCGCTATCGCTACGGCGATGGCATTCTAAAGGGGAAGCGGGCTATGCTGTCAGTGGGTGCCGGAGGGCCCGAGAAGGATTATTCGCCGCGAGGAATCAATGGGCCGCTGGAGCAATTGCTGTTCCCCATTACTCACGGCATCCTCTTCTACCCCGGAATGGATGTGTTGCCTACCCATGCGGTTTACGGAACCGATCGCATGACGGCAGCCGACATAGACGCGGCGATGGCAGTCTGGCGCTTGCGTCTCGAGCGCCTATTCGAGGAGGAGCCCATTCCGTTCAGACATCAGAACGGCGGGGATTATCCGGACAGTCATGTGCTTGCAAGCGACATCGCAATCGGACGGACCGGCTTGACGGCTCACATTGCCGAAGGCGTTGCGCCTCTATGACTGGGGCCTGATGGGGGGAGAGTAATGGAATTCGCAGCCGGAAGGCAATGCCCAGAAGGGAGAGGATTATTATAGGCAACAATCCTTTTGAACGTCAAAATCTCTTCTGGGTGTAAGTGATGTCAAATTCGTTCTCAAGGATCATCTTGATGGAGCGAGGTTGATCCTTTCGCCCGCCGCAGCATCCAAACGTAAACGCTCTAAGCGAGTGTCTGCGGCCATTAGGTAGCTGTAGTACCAAGAGCGGGTAGTCAGCTCACAAAGATAGCGAGTCATCGCCCTAGGCCTGATCTACTGCATCCTGAATCAACTCGAATAGCTTATTCTAATTAGTCTTAGTCGGTGGTGCTTCTGTTTTTTTATTTCTCAGGAATGGCCACATTGCCTTCCAAATAATATTGCATAACAGGTTTCGTCATATCGACAAGCTGGTCAACGGAAAGAGTAGACAGTGCTTCACTGCGAATTAAGTTGCGGACCACTGCAAGACCCAATAGTTGAGCCAGAACGAGCTCTGCACGCAGTTGCTGTTGCGGAGCCGTAATTTTATCGGCCATAGGCTGAACGATATCGTCGTGCAGCAGTTTGCGAAGCGAAGAGACCGCTTCCGAGTTCGCTATAGATCGCATGATGATGAGCATCGGATCGTTAGGATCCTGTTTGTCCCACTGCGGAACTTGGGAATGGAGCAGTTTTTCCCCAAGGCTTGATAGTTCCCCCTCGAATACCGAAGAAGGGCACACGCCGACACTTGTTAACGCGGCTAGAAAGAGCTCTTCTTTGGAACCGAAATATCGGATCACCAAGGCTGCGTCAATTCCCGCTCGGGCGGCTATTTTTCTAACCGTAACACGCTCGTAGCTGTCTTGGGAAAACAACGCGCGTGCAGCTAACAGAATCGCTTGGCGGGTCGCCTCGGCGTCCCGGCTGTTCCGGCGGATTTGCTTCGTTTCTTCCATTCTTTCTTCCCCTTCCGATGAAAGCTCATAAAAGTCAGATCTGTTTTTTCCGTAAATCGCTAACTTCATTATAACATACCCGATGTCGAACAAACTTTGTCAACAATCGTTGACAAAGGAACGGTACTATTTTACAATCGACTTAAGTCAACAATCGTTGACTTTCATGCAGCCCATATTAATAGAGGAGTGGATACGAATGAAACAGGTTGATGCCGTAATCGTTGGAGGCGGATTAGCAGGACTGACTACCGCTACAGTTCTGGCAAAGGGGGGTATGTCCGTGACGCTATATGAAAAGTCAAATCGTCTGGGGGGACGCGCAACAACAAAAGAGATTAATGGCTTTCGTTTCAATTTGGGGCCGCACTCTCTTTATTTGGATGAAGCCGTGAAGTCTATTTTGCGGGAGCTTGGCATTTCGTATAGCGGCGATTCGCCAAATCGGGCAGCACAAGAGATTGAATATGAAGGCACAATCGAGAGTTTTCCCAATACCGCCCCCTCCATCCTGCAAAGCACAATACTTGATGAGCAATCCAAACAAGAACTGCTGGAATTGCTGCCAAGACTAAGACAAATGGACTTTGATAGCTGGCGAGGAAAATCGGTGGGTGAATGGCTGGAAACTCTCGTCCAGCCTTTTACGAAGCTATTCATGGAAGCTGTCATGCGTTTAGGTGCTTATACGTCGGAGACAGCGATTCTGGATGCAGGCTTTTTCCTGAAGCTTTTAGGTACATTGCCGGAAGTTTGGTACTTAGATCGAGGGTGGGGTACGCTTGTTGACGGTTTGGAACAAGTTGCTCGGGATGCGGGCGTGATCGTTGTTAAGGGAGCCAACGTTTCGAACGTGCAGCCTGCCGAATTGGGGCATCGCATTATACTAGGTGATGGTACAACGAAGGAAGCATCGTATGTCGTTTTGGCTACTGATCCGAATACAGCGTCTAAAATAATTCTAAAATCTTACGGGGATAAGAGCGGCTGGTCTGTGCCAACAATTCCAATTTATGCAACAGTTTTTGATATTGCATTGAGACGGCTTCCTGATCCTAAACGTGTGTTTGTGCTGGGACTTGATAGACCGTACTACTATTCCGTTCATTCCGACGCTGCTAATTTGGCCCCGAAAGGCGGAGCCGTCGTTCACGTGATGAAATATCTCAAGACGGATGAACCTTACAACGCAAAAGCAATCCGTCTCGAGCTTGAGGAATGGATGGACCGGTTGCAGCCGGGCTGGCGGGACGAGGTTGTCGAGCAGCAGTTCTTCCCTCACATTATGGTGTCTGCAGATCTTGTACAAGCGAAACGCAAGGGATTGGTAGGTCGCCCTGGTCCGGAGGTTCCCGGAATAAAAAATCTTTATATTGCCGGGGATTGGGTTGGACCGGTCGGGCAGTTGGCGAATTCCAGCTTGATGAGCGCATACAGCGCAGCAACTAACATACTGGAATGCTCGCGCCATGGCGAACCATTACCTTAATCTGACCAGAGACGCGACAATCATGACGGAGGAGCATGATCATCCGAAGATGCCATACATCGTAAATGTTATCGACGAGTTTGCCTATTTGAAACTATCGGCAAAAGATAAGGGCATGGAAACGATGGTGATCCGATTATCGCAAGAGGCTCGTGCTGGAGGCATCCATATGATTGGCCAATACAAGGCCGATTGCGAAAGTGTCTTTTCCCCGACGAATAAGGCAAACTTAGCTCAGGTGCAAAGGGGCTGCCTTAATTTTTCCTTCTGCTGCGAAACAGTGAAATGAAAACTAAAAGAGGCCTGCTCCTTGTCATAGTAATGACAAAGAACAGACCCGGAACAAGTAGACTATGGAAGCTGCTTCACAGTAAGCGTGAACGTTTTTAGATCACCGATTCCATTCATGCTGAGATATCCCATCATCGTTACTGTAATATCTCCTTTGCCATGAGCAGGACGGTTTACGACCTTTCCATTATCGGAAATGACGGACGGGAGAGTCGAATACCAGATAATCGTGCTGCCGTAATACCCAGCCGCAGGAAGTCCGATCGGTTTGGTGACTGAAGCAGCGGAGTCCTTATCTGCAAAAGTGATATTCAGCTCCGCTTTGTCGGCCGCCAGCTTCTCGGCGCTCGTAAATTCCTGTTTAACCGTCAGGAAGAACACTTTAAAATCCGATAACCCATTGCTTGTTATAACAGCGGTCAGAGCGACCGGCATATCGCCGGCTCCAACTGCAGGACGATTAATCGTTTTACCATCGGCTGAGAGGATAGTCGGAGCGCTGGAGTTCCATACGATAACCGATCCTTCCGCTCCCTTTGTCGGCAATTGATCTAATGGCCGGGTAACGCGGCTTATCGTATCCGAACCGCCAAAATCAATCTCAAGGGCTGTTTTGTCGCTCGCGACCTTCTGTGCATCTGTAAGCTGCTGTTTAACCGTTAACTGGAATGTTTTCGTGTCAGTGGCGGTGTTGTTAACGACAATCGCCGTCATCATGACGATATCGTCCCCACTGCCGGAAGCCGGCCGATTAACCGTCTTCCCGTCGTTTGAAATAATCGTCGGGGCGCCGGATAACCATTTGATTGTCGAATTGTTTGCACCGATGGCAGGAAGCGCTTGTAACGGCTGCGTTACATGGTCGGCCGTATCCGTGCCGTTGAATTGTATTTTTAGCGCAGCCAAATCAGCGGCTACCTTTTGCGCATCCGTCATTGATGCTGGTACTGCTTTGACAATTAATGTAAAGGTCTTGCTGCCCGCTGCATCGTTAAATCGTAGGCTAGCCGTCATCACGACGGTTTCATCCGCCGATTGCGGTCGATTCACAGTTTGACCATTATTCGAAATAACATTCGGTTTATTAGAGCTCCAAGTAATCGCAGAACCATTTTTCCCTTTAACAGGCAGCTGGATAGCACCTGTTATCCAATCGGTCCGATTCCCACTGGCAAAACCGATCTTCAGTGCCGTTTGGTCTGCGGAAACACGTTGTGTATCAGTTAAAACTTGGTCTTCTTCACATTTTCCTTCTTGCATTTCTTCTGCATTTTTTCAATATTAGCTTGTATCGCCGCTTTTGCTTTTGGATTCTTTACTTTTTCAAGCGCTTTCAGCAAACCCTGTATCTCCTTACATTCCTTCATACTCTTCCCATGGCTCTCTTCATGACCCTTACCTTTGCCGCCATGAGCCATTGCCGTGCTGCTGAATAGAAACAAGGAACCAATGATAATTAACGACAGCCACTTTTTCATTACCCAACCACTCCTCATTCTTCGAATTGGTAATTGTTTCATTATGAAGAGGATTCGGTTGAATATGGGATTTTGTGGGGTTTGCCTAAAAAATGTTTTAAATGAACAATAAAAGATGAATCAGACTATGCAAAGCATTGGCGCAGCTCAGGAGGAAGCTCCCGGCTTTTGCGTGCCGCCGCATCCATGGTAACACAGGTGACACTAGCATCTGCGCATCTCTCACCGAGCTCATTGATAATCTCCTGCTTCAGCACATAGCTGGTTCTTCCTGCCCTCTCCGGAACTGTTCGTACGGTCAGCTTATCCCCTTGCCGGCATTCCTTGCGGTAATTCACATTAATGTTGACGGTAACCGTTTCAATCCCCATAGTCAGAAATACGGCATAAGGCAGCCCGGCTTTCTCATACCACTCTTCCCGTCCCCATTCGAGATATTCTAGGTACTTCGCGTTATTCACATGACCATTTACATCGATCTCGGTTGAGCGGACAATGAGTTCAATAGAGGCGTCCATGGCTGCATTGCTCCTTTACGCATTTCTTAGATGCTTCCATGTTAGACAGCCGGGATTCGTTTGTCAAAACCAAACAATACTTCCCAATTCCAAAATCTGAAACATTCGCCTGCATCCTTTCGTCAATAATATGAGAGTATATGTATAAGAAAGGATGACTAACATTGAAACTAAACGGCGCTTCTCGTAATACCATACTACTCAGTCGTCTACTGGCAGCATTAATTATTCCACCGGATTGCTTATCGCGGCCGGATGTAGTTCAAATAACGATTCTTCCGCTAACTCAGGGCAGCAAGCTGGCTCGGCTGCTCCAGCATCAGCCAATCAAGACAACGTGAAGAATAACACAAATCCCTACGAGGCTGCAGGCATCGCCGATCCACAAGCTTTTAATGCGATGTTTGACAAGTTAAAGACTGCTGTTGCCAGCGGCGATAAAGAAGCCGTTGCTGACCTTGTTCTGTCTCCTTTGCGAGTCAAAGGTAAGAACAGCGCGCTCAAGATTACCACCAGGGAAGAGTTTCTGAAGCAGTATGATACGCTGTTCACAGAGCCGATTAAAAAAGCGCTGGCTAATCAATCTAAGGATAATTTATCCGTCAACTACCAAGGAGTTATGGTCGGCAATGGTGAACTGTGGCTGGGCGACATTCTGCTCCGCAGAGACTCGGTATCATTACGATTAATCACGATATTAAATGAGAACCTGTGAAGTAACGAGGATTATGTCCCGAACCGCCTGAAGCCTTGGTCGGGGTAATATAGAAACAAATCTATGTTCCTAGTTATCGATAGTTTTACAGAAAAGAATCGCTGGGTAAATAATAGTGTGAGTTTTGCTCGCTTTGTAGTATTTCATG
>CAWCBD010000020.1:0-14578 GCA_963793665.1 uncultured Paenibacillaceae bacterium | reverse complement strand
CCTTTACAGCGATTAAGCGCGATAATGCCCTCCTCGGCAGAACGAAGCTGCATGGAGGGGAGACCGAGCTTGTTCAGCGCAACTTGAATTAACTTCGCGAGATTATCGTCATCTTCGAAAATAACAATTTGACCATCCATGGATGAAATCTCATATTGATCGAACTCAATGCGGAATGTCGTACCTTGCCCCATCTCGGAAGTGTAGGAGATATGTCCGTTATGTCCTTCAACAATCTCTTTCACAATAGCGAGACCTAAGCCGGTACCGCCAATTTGACGACGGTCCGAGTTGTCGACACGGAAGAACTTGGAGAACATTTGATTACGGGCTTCCTCTGGTATGCCGAGTCCGTAGTCTTGTATCGCTATGGTTATTTTACCTTGTTCGGCAGTTATGTGAATATCAATGTGATCTGCTCCTGGCGAGTACTTAATCGCATTGCTGATTAGGTTGTCGAATACTTGACGAATACGATCAGCATCGGCTCGCACCCATAGTTCTGCTTCTTGCTGATGAATGAGAATACGATGGCTATGTTTATCCTGCCACTGCTCGGCGATCTCTTGTACAGTAGGCAGCAGATTGACAGGGGAGAAATGATACAGTTGTCGACCTGACTCCATCCGCTGCAAATCAAGGAAATCGTTAATTAAATTCGATAAGCGATGAGCTTCTTTATAAATGGTTTCCATGTATTTCTTTTGTTTCTCTTGTGAAAGATCCCGATGCAGCAAGATCTCGATAAAACCAAGCACACTGGCAAGGGGAGTTCGCAGCTCATGAGATACAATACTAATGAATTCATTCTTCATTTCATCAATACGCTCTTCTTCGGTGCGATCACGAAATACGAATAAGTAGCCTTGCTGTTCGGTATCTTCACTGACTACGGTCGCATATAGCTCCGCATGTTGGACCTGATCTTCGAGCTCAAAACTAAAACGTTGTGTGAGATTGGACAGTGAGCCATCGATCAACGCTTCAATGGATGAGGCGACACCAATAAAGTTCGGAGAATCGGCAGCTATTTCGTGACTGCTATCGACCAGGTTCTCACCTATGCGTTCGTTTAAACTGAAATACCGATTCATTCGATGATTGGAGAACAGGATGGTACCTTGCGAATCACACATCATCATGCCCTCATGTGCGGATTCCAAAATATTTTGAATCAGATCGCGCTGCGCTTCGATGAACTGCTTCTCCGTTGTTAATTGATCATTCAGCTCTGCTAAGCTGGCTGCTTGCCCCAGCCTCTCGTCATTCATAACCTGCGCGTAGAAGGCGAGTCCGAACTGACGAACTAAACCTTTGGTCAATCGTTGGTTATTTTCTTGCAAGAGGGAGCTTTGATAGCTCGTAAGCAGCAAGAAACCAATGACATTCTGTTTATCATCCAAGAGAGGGACATATTGATCGACAGCACGTGTCATTCCCCCATGGACACCTTGTTCATGACCTAATACATCTCGTGTATGAACAATAGGTGTCCCTTCATCGAAAACACGCCTAGCCGGCCCAAAAAGCTCTCTCTGATTCAAATTAATATGTTCTTTCGGATAACCAATGGAATGAATGACTTCATAAGAAGAAGAGTCCTCTGCGTGACGTTCCATGACGACCAGAGCCGCATCCTGCGATAAAGAATTGAGCAGGGCTGGCAGTGTATGATTCAAGAAATCTTTCAACTTCACGTAGCCTGTAAGCTTCTCCTGATAGGACGAGATGAGTTCCAAATCCCTTTCTCGTTCGGATAGCTTCGCGAGTGTGATCTGCTGCTCCTCCTGCTGGGCCATAATCTCCTCATTCTGCGTCTCCAAGCTCTCAGCCATATAGCGATATGTTTCCTCGCTTCTACGAATCTCTTCTTCAGCATGATAGGCTCGATAGGAAATGAAAATGGACAGACCACCTGCAATTAAGGCAATAATACTTCCAACCATTGTAATCGTACGAGAGGTTTTACCGGCTTTAAGGGAAGCAGTGTAGGCATCTGACGTGATTTGCTCTATGGCCTTTTCGATGCTTACATGAACAACTCGGTAGCGATCCATCATCGTTTTGCCGGACGCAATGCGAGCTTTCGCCTCTTCTGTTTTACCAGTGCTCACCAACTCGTATTGTGTGTCGAAATACTTTTGTAAATTATTAATGGCTGGAATGGCTTGCGTGTCCATAATAAGCTGTAAAGTTGGGTACTTTTTATCGTATTGGTTGATCGTGTTCAGATCAACTTCCAGCTGCTTTTTACCAGACGTATAGGGCTCCAGATATTGCTCATTACCTGATAATTCAAATCCGCGGATACCCGTTTCTTGGTTAATTAAATCTTTAAGCAGGCTGTTCGCTGTGTTTGAAATCGGAATGGAATCGTGCACGATCGCATCGCTTTCCCTTTCCATATTGCGAGAAGCAATAAAGTTGGAGACACTCACAAAGGCTAATAAAATGACGATTAAAATAACGTATAACATGGAGATCCGGGATCTCGTGAATGACTTCATAGCAATCGGTCACCTAGATTCTAATAGGATGAAAGGATGTACTAAAAATTCGACATGAATCAACAAATTCCTTTTAAAAACGATCATGTTATGTTTTCTTCCATCAATAGATTGCAAGATATGGAAATGTCGTTTAAAATATGATTCATTACACGATTGATGTTAAGTTTTAAGATCATCGAAGTTTGCTTGAGGAGGGCGCACAGTGCAGGTAAAAGACAGCAGGATTCCGCCACTACACGAAGTACGTCCATTCTTCCAACCGATACTTTCACTTCAGAGCCAAGAAATCATCGGTTACGAAACGCTGGGAAGACGAATTCGGGAAAGTAGTGTCGAAAGTTTGGGGCCTTTTTTCAAAAATCCTGACATTCCCGAAGACATGCAGCTTCATATTGATCGGCATTTAAGGGAGCGGGCGATTGAACAGCTAGCTTCGGCTCAAGATGAGAGTTCCTTATTCATCAACTTAAAACCTTCATGGATCTATCAAACCTATAAGCGCACAGGTGTGCTGCCAACTATCGAGCTATTAAGGAAATATCAAATAGATCCAGCGCGTATCGTGATCGAAATTACCGAAGAGGAATTCACAGGGAAGCTTCATGAGCTGACGCAAATTGTAGAATTATATCGAGAATTCGGCTGTACGATTGCCATTGACGATGTGGGCAGCGGGTTTAGCAATTTCGACCGAATCGCCAGTCTACAACCGAAGATATTGAAGATCGATCTTAATATTTTGAAAAAAAGCGCGGTCCACGCCGGCTACAAGGCGCTGATGCAATCCTTTTCCATTCTAGCGGCTCAAATGGGGGCTTCCCTGCTTGTCGAAGGGGTAGAAACGAAGCAAGAACTGCGCAGTGCTCTTCAAATCGGAGCGAGGTATGTACAGGGCTATCTCTTCTCCAAAGCTGAACCGCAGTTGCAGCGCCGGGATGCCTTCAAGTCTATGCTCAAAGAGGAAATGAAACTCTTTGGTAACGATGAACTTGGGCGCTATAGCCGCCTTTTGACCATTCATCAAAGTCTAGATTTGCTTATCCATTCTTCTGCCAGTATATCAACAGCTGAAGATGCAGATCGTGTCATCGAAAATATCATTAGCAATGTGTCGGAAAACTGTATACGTATGTACATATGTCGGGAGGACGGCTACCAAATCTCGTCCAACTACAGCCGCAAAGACGAAGCATGGAGCAAAGATGAGAGCTATCGCGGGGCAAACTGGACGTGGAGGCCCTATTTCATCTCCAACATCATGATGATGAACCTGCAAAAACAAGGGATTCTATCCCAAGCTTACACGGACCTGGACACCTCGCATGAGATCCAGACTTATTCTTGTGCGTTGGGAGAGGGCTTTTATTTGTTTGGAGATTTGATGATTTGATTTGAGAGATTTATATGAGAGATGAGAGAGAGTGTTTGAGAGAGTACGTGGCAGAGAGCGTGTAAGAGATAGTACGTGAAGCGAGCGTTTGTGAGAGGTTACCCCGGGTGACCTTTTTTGTGTTGGAGCAAAACATTAACCGACCAGATCTCCGAGATTAGACTCAGACCCGGACTCAAGCCCAAACCCAAACCCAGACCCAGACCCAGACCCAGACCCAGACCCAGACCCAGACCCAGACCCAGACCCAGACCCAGACCCAGACCCAGACCCAGACCCAGACCCAGACCCAGACCCAAACCCAGACCCAGACCCAGACCCAGACCCAGACCCAGACCCAGACCCCAGACCCCAGACCCCAGACCCCAACCCCAAGCCTAGAGATATAGCTACTCCAACTAATTTAACTCCGCGAACGAACTAATATTGGTTGATTTGGCGGCAACAGGATGGGATTAGAATCAACATGCAAAAGTACATAGAAACAATAGCAAAAAGTACATCAAATAATGGGTAAATTTTCATTTTTAGATGAAATGATGCATTTTGTGCATCAAATATCCGCGTTTTGACTCAAAATGGGCAGTATGTGTCATATTTGCTGTAGTTTTTGCAGCAAAACTCTTGAAAATCGGTTATATCCTGAAAGAGATGCACGTTTTGCATCAAAGTGGGCCAAGTAGCTTTGTAGATTAGTGGTTAATATCGTTCATTCGAGTGGAATTTTTGACAAAAAGAAATCCTGCACAAAACTATGCAGGATTTCTTTTTATTTCATGGTAGATAGACTGACGAACGTATATGAGGCGGTGTCGCGTGCCTAAACCTGAACTCAGATCCAAGTACGAAGCCCAAGTGCGAACCCTAACCCTGAACCCCGATCCAAGTGCCCGAAGCCCGAACTGCGACATGAACCGCAAACCGCAAACCGCAAGCACCCCTAAGCCTCGACCCACTCGCGGCGCAGCGAGAACAGATCGCGCAGCTCGTCGGTCGACAGCTCGGTGATCCAGTTCTCGCCGGAGCCGACGATCTGCTGGCTGAGGCCGAGCTTGCGCTCGATCATCTCATCGATGCGCTCCTCAAGCGTGCCCAGCGTCACGAACTTGTGCACCTGCACATGGCGCGTCTGGCCGATACGGAAGGCGCGGTCCGTCGCTTGATTCTCGACGGCGGGATTCCACCAGCGATCGTAGTGGAACACATGATTCGCCGCCGTCAGGTTGAGCCCGATGCCGCCGGCCTTCAGCGAAAGAATGAACACATTCCGCTGCTCGTCGACCGGCTGGTCATCAGCGTCTTGGAAGTGCGCGATCATCTCATCGCGCCCATTCTTCGGTGTTCCGCCGTGCAGGAACAGCACTTTCTCGCCAAGCTCCTGCTGCAGCACATGCTGGAGCAGGTTGCCCGTCTCCACAAATTGCGTGAAAATCAAGCATTTGTCGCCCTCTTGGCGCAGCTCCTGCACCATCTCGAGCAGGCGCTCCAGCTTGTTAGAGCGTCCGCTCCATGGCGCGTGGATGCCTTCTTTGAGCAGCAAAGCAGGGTGATTGCACACCTGCTTCAGCTTCGTCAGAGCGGCGAGAATGAGACCTCGCCGCTCCATAGCGGAGAGCTTATCCAGACGATCGAACATGTCTTGGATGTAGTTCTCATACAGCGAGCCCTGCTCGGCAGTAAGCGAAATGAACGTCTTCGACTCGTTCTTCTCCGGCAGATCCAGCTGAATCGCGGGATCTTTCTTCTCGCGGCGCAGCAGGAAAGGGCGGATCAGCTTCTGTACCTTGCCGATCGTCTCACTATCGCGCGTCTTCTCGATGGCATTCACATAGCGGTGCGTGAATTCGCGCACCGTGCCCAGATAGCCGGGGTTCGCAAAATCAAAGATCGACCACAGCTCCGTGAGCCGATTCTCAATCGGTGTTCCCGTTAACGCTATGCGATGGTAACCATCGAGTCGGCGAATAGCGGAAGCTTGCTTCGTATAAGCATTTTTTATATTTTGGGCTTCATCCAAACAGATGGAGTTCCAGGCAATAGAGCCTAGCTCAACCTCATCCAGATGGGAAAGCGTATAGGATGTCAAAACTAAATCAACCTTGCCAACGACTTCTTCATTAAAAGCAGGTCCCTTTAATCGTTGAGGGCCATAGTGAAGATGAACCTTCAGTGACGGCGCAAAACGCTTAAGCTCCATCTGCCAGTTCCCAAGCACGGACGTCGGACATACCAAAAGGGAAGGTGTATCAGGCTGCTCGTTCTCTTTCACCGTGAGTAAATACGTGATCCACTGGATCGTCTTCCCGAGACCCATGTCATCGGCCAAACAGCCGCCTAGGCCGAAACGGCGCAGGAACAACAGCCAAGAGATACCGTCCACTTGATAGTGGCGCAGCGATCCTTGAAAGCTGGGCGGCGGCTGTATCGTCGGAATCGACTCCGCCTGCGTGAGCTGATCGACCATGTGGCGCAGCTGTTCGTTCAGCTCGACCTCCATCTCGATGTAGCGCATCGCTTCGGGGTCATCCTCAGCCGGCAGCAGCCCGCCGGCATCGCCCGCGAAGTGCAGCTCCAGCACATCGCGGAAGGAGAGGCCCTGCTTCTTCTGCACCTGCTTCATAATCTGCTCGACCTGTGCCATGAACAGCGGGTCGAGCTGAATCCAGTTGCCGCGAATCTGGATCAGCTTGCGCTTCTCCTCCAGCAGCTGACGGAATTCCTCTTCCGTCAGCTCCAAATCCCCCACAGCCAGCTTCCAGTCGAACTGCATCAGCTGGGTCAGCCCGAACATCGTCTCCCGTCCAGAACCGACGGAAGACTTGATCTTCGCGCGCAGCTTCGGCTTCATCTTGCGGATGCGCTCCCACCAGGCCGGCAGGAACACGCTCGTCCCGGCCTCAACAAGCCGCACGCTTCCCTCTGCGAGGAAGCGCCAAGCCTCTTCCTCCGTCAACGTCTGACGGAGGCCAGCACCCTCACCCGCATCCAGCCATGGCAGGATGCGTACCCACTTCGCCGCGTCACGTTCTACGCGGCCAAGCTCCGGCAGCCACGCCTCCGGCAGCGGCAGCTCACCAACGACCGGCTCGCCGCCGGGCGTCACCGTGCGCAGCACCTCCGGCGCAAGCCGGTCCTGCAGCAGCACGCGCAGCTGCCAGCCCGCGCCGTGCGCCAGGTCCGGCTCCACGAGCTGCAGACAGGTACGCATCGGCGACCGGTCTTGGCGCCAACCAATGGCGACGAGCCAATCCTCCTCGTCGAGCCATAGATCAGCGCCGATCTCACCGCGGCGCATCAACGGATGCGCTGCTTCGAGCTTGCGCAGATTGTCTTTCATGAGGCCGTCGGCGTCCACCCACTCGGGAATCAGCGCATGAATCCAGCGTGATACGGCTGGTGATTCCAAAGCCTTGCAGCTCCTCAGGAAGCTGCAGCTTCCAGCCGATTTCGCCGGCTTTCCACTTCTCATAGTCCGGCATGAAACTACCGGACGCCAGCGCCTCTCGAACAGCCGGAGCAAGGCGCATCAAATCCGCACAGTCCTGATGCCAGCTAAGCTGTAGATGCTGCACAGGCTGCGGATCGCTGAAATAATCGAGCGCATCGAGCGGCTGCAGCTCGATGCCTTCCCGATTTTGCCATTCGCTGGGCTCCATGAACGTGCCGAAGAAAGAGGCGCGATGCCAGGCGAACAGCATATTTTTCAAATCAAGAGCATCCCAAATGCCGCCGTTCTCGCGGGTACCCCATAGAAATAAAGAACCATTAGGTATGGAGCTAACGTGAACTGTCAGCGCGCTGGTTTCGATCATCGAATCCATTTTCCTTTCTTGAGCTCTTCTTGGAAAGCACGCAAGCGTGAGAACTTATCCGCTAATCGATATACGTAGTGCTCCCAGCGGTCATCCTGGCCTAATTGTTTATAAATGCCGTGCAGCTTCTTAAGCAGTCGAACAGCCGTCTTATAGGAAGCCCTATTTTTCTCCAGAACAGCCCGTTCGGCCGCTTGATGATAGAGGGGGAGGAGCAAAGCCGAATCATGCTCTTCAATCGCTTTAAGCTCCATGCCATATAAGCTCAGCGGTGATATGCGGTTTGCTAGTTGCAAATCCACCCACTGCCGATACCGTTTCGTTTGCAGTAAATATGCCGTGTAATAGTAATAGGAACGAGGCAGCAGGGACTCCATCACCTGTACCCATTCGCTATCGGATTCTAGATGCTTGGTCGTATCGAGCCAATATTGGCAAAAGGTCCGGAAATCATCGTGATTCGCATTCGCAATCGACGTGAACAGCCAGCGGAGCCAAACCAGCATGTTGTTCCACTGTTTATCGTTGCAATAATAATTCAGGTAAAGGAAGTAATCCTTCGCATTGGGATGAGTGAGCTGACCAAGACGCTCGAAAGCGCGCTCCGTATCCCCCTGCATAATATCAAAATGCGCTCTTGCCGCCAGAAGCGTATCCTTCTTCCGAGCTAAGAGGTCCTTCTTCGTGAGAAGTGCGTCGAGACGCTGAATTTCCTCTTTCTGTGCCCCAGAATGATTCGTTAGTTTCCACCAAATGAAGCGGTACACAAACAGCCAATCAATCGGACTATCCTTGCCCTGCAGGGCGAATTCTCCGAGCATTTTCATGGTGGATAGCCAATGCTTGGGTTCCGCCTCGAAAGAGGTATTCACATCTGTGCGTTCCACGAATTCAACCAGCTTATCCTCACAATTTTTTGCGGCAATTTTGCACCCATTCTCGTGATAATAAGACAAGTAGGAGCTTTTCGTTTCTTGATAAAATTGTTCGATTTTCCGCATCATGAACAGCACGATATGGAACATATAGAGCTCGCGGGTTGAACTTCTCCAATTTGCCGCATAGCCGGGCAAGGACTCCAGTGCGGAGTCATAGAAGGTTTCGATCGAGTGCTGATGAGAAATGGAGAATCCATGAAATTTCCCTTCAAAAAAACGATGCCAATCTACTAGGCATAGCCTCTTCAAGAGGCACATTGGCCTGTGCAGCTGCAGCGCTTTGCGTTCCTGTATCAAAGCTGCCCCGCGTGCGGGCTTTTTCCGTGTGTGTATTTGTTGTTTTAACTGTTGAAGCAGCAGTTCCGGACGTCCATAAGGCGCATACAAGCTGAAGAAAGTGGCACCGATATGTTTACAAAAGCCATCATAGGAGCAGCTGCACTCACTAGTGGCGAAATTTTCTAAATTAAGCATCGTGTTCAGTATTTTTTTGCCTGCGACGGTCGCCTGAACGTTCATGCCTTTCAGATCGACTTCGGTCACACGACCTTTATGGTAATACTCCCAGCCCTGCTCCAGAACGGACGGCGTCGAAATGAAGCGGGATTTGCTTGATTAGGTAGTTCATTCGATTTTTGGGAATCTGCAGTTTCAGCATGTGTGCTTTCCTACCCTCCGAGCGGTACATTCCTTCTTCCATAGTAACAGATTTTTTCCGAAATTGCCCATTTCCACAGTTTATGCCAAAGGGGTTTTTTTTACACATCAGAAAATAAGTTTTCATCGGGGTAAAAGGGGTTAACCCTGCATTCCTGCCTATAATATGATAAAGTGAAGCTATACGAAATGCTTTTGAAGGGAGACTGCGAGAGTGGGCATTAAATTTGGCAGGGAATATAAGGACATTGTCACTGATTTCGTGCGTGGCATTGAGTTGGTTGATGGATTTTATGAGCTGTTGGAAATGAATGCAGACGACTGGCAGGAGCTTGATAAGGACGAACAGGAAGAATGCCTGCGTACGCTGGCTGACGATATTTTTTACGGATTAGGAAGTGCACCTGTGATGCAGATCGGAGCGGGATCGGTTCGCCATGATCCGAGTAATCACGTGCTGAAGGTTCATGATGGGGAGAAGTTGGTTTCCGTCATTTATTTGGTCTAAATAAGGCAGAAGTGTGATATAGAAAGGTGTATAGAAGCTATGCTGGATGGAGCAAGGAAGGTTTTACAACAAGTTTATGGGTACCCGGAATTTCGCGAGGGCCAGAAGAATATCATTACGAATCTGCTTGAAGGTCGAGATACGCTAGGCATTATGCCGACGGGCGGAGGTAAATCGATCTGTTATCAAGTTCCTGCCATGCTGATGGAGGGCGTGACGCTGGTTATTTCACCGCTGATCTCCTTGATGAAGGACCAAGTGGATGCGCTTAAGTGTGCTAGGTGTTCCGGCAACTTTCATTAACAGTACGCTGGAAGCTAGAGAAGTAGAACAGCGGATGCAAGGCGCCATGCAGGGCAAATATAAACTGCTGTATATCGCGCCCGAGCGGCTGGAGTCGGAACGATTTCGTGCTCGAATGTCGGCGCTGAATCTTCCGCTTGTGGCCATTGATGAGGCGCACTGCGTGTCGCAATGGGGGCATGATTTTCGCCCGAGCTATGTGTCGATTGCTCCGTTCATTCGCGAGCTGCCGAATCGCCCGATTGTCGCAGCCTTCACAGCTACGGCTACCGCCGAGGTTACAGCAGATATTGCGAGACTGCTTGATTTGGATCAAGCGGGCATATTCGTCAATGGCTTTTCACGGGATAATCTGGAGTTGACGATTCTTCGCGGTGAGAATAAGCGGGATTACATTCAGAATTATGTGAAGGAACATACGCATCAGCCTGGTATTATTTATGCCGCTACGCGTAAGGATGTTGAAGAGCTATATGAGACGTTGCGTAAAAAAGGCTTCGCCGCAGGGAAGTACCATGCCGGTCTATCCGATGAGGAGCGCTCCTACATGCAGGAGGCGTTTCTATATGATGATATTCGCGTGATGATCGCGACGAACGCTTTTGGGATGGGCATCGATAAGTCCAACGTCCGGTATGTCATTCACTACAATATGCCGAAAAATATGGAGGCTTATTACCAAGAAGCCGGTCGTGCGGGTCGTGATGGAGAGCCGAGTGAGTGCATTCTGCTGTTCAGCGCGCAGGATATTATGACGCAGAAGTTTTTGATCGAGCAGAATCAGCTCTCGCCGGAGCGTAAAGCGAACGAGTATAAGAAGCTGCAGACGATGATCGACTTTTGCTATTCGCCACGATGCTTGCGCAACGTCATTTTGCACTATTTTGATGAAACGAATATTAAAGATACTTGCGGCAATTGCAGCTCGTGCAAAGATGATCGCGATACGGTGGATATCACCGTCGAAGCGCAGAAGATTTTCTCCTGCATCCGCCGGATGGGCGAACGCTTCGGCATCTCGATGGTCGCCTCCGTGCTCAAAGGCTCGAAGGCGAAGAAGATTGTCGACTATCGCTTCGATCGTCTGCCGACACATGGCATTATGCGAGATCTGCCGGAGAAGGAAATTTCTGATTTGATCAACGTGCTGATTTCAGAAGGGTTTTTGCAGCTATCGGATGGTCAATATCCGGTTGTGAAGCTGATGCAGCCCGCAGCAGAAGTGCTTCAAGGGAAGCTGCAGGTGAACCAGAAGGTGCGTAAGCAGCAGGTTAAGGCTGCCGCTATCGATAATACCTTGTTCGAGCAGCTTCGCCTGCTTCGTCGGGAAATTGCTGCACGTGAGAAGGTGCCGCCGTATATTATTTTCGCGGACAGCACGCTGCGTGAAATGAGTGAGATTTGTCCGACATCGGAATCCGCCATGCTGCGAATCAAAGGTGTCGGCGAGGTGAAATACCGAAACTACGGGAAGCCGTTCCTGGACCTCCTTCGCACGTATGCGGGAGAGGGCGAATTGGGTGCGGTCGCCTATGATTTTGATTAAAATCAGAGGAGTGGTGATAGGTGAAGCTTGGGAACACTGACATTGATCAGAAGCTTGCGGAGGTGACTGGCTGGACGACAGACGATCACAAATGGATTGTGCGTAAATATCGATTTACGGCATTTATGCAGGGCATAGACTTCGTGAATGAAGTCGCCAGCATTGCGGAAGCCGATAACCATCATCCGATGATCGCCATCGATTATAAGATGGTCACGCTGCGACTTACGTCCTGGCATGCAGGCGGTTTAACCGATTTGGATTTCGAATCCGCTGCTAAATTTGATCAGGCTTTTACTGACATTACTACTGGCAGTGGATCACCTGATTAAGCTCGGTCCGTTATATACCATGCAGTGAAAGTCAGCCATCCCAGTGGGAGTCCACTTTTCATACGTGTCTGTGATCGTAAAACCAGCTCTCTCGTACGTCTGAATCGCACGTTCGTTCCAGACGAGAACTTCTAGATCAATCTCCTGCTAGGGGCGTCCGGCGCTGGGCTTCTTGAACAAGAAGTTGGACGAATTGGGTACCGATTCCGCTCCCTTTCCCGCAGAGATCCGGTCGAAGTCCTAGTCCTAAGCGTGTGACGCCGACAATGGGGAAGAATTGAACGAACCCGGATAATAGACCGTCTTCATCGACCACAGCTCGATACTGCTCAGCTCGAATTTGCGGGTCAGCGAATTCTGCTTGTTCTTGAAGCATAGTCTCCCAAGGAGACCAATTGTATAAATCGTATGGAGGCGAATACTTCCAAGTGCAGAGTTCCTGGCAATTCGCTTCAGTTAGGGGAACGACGCGCCATGGTAAGCTTTCATGTTTCTTATTGTTCGTAGTTATCATCCTTTCATCTATTGGTTGGAGGTTCAAATGGTTTGGTATAGTCATATTCCAATTAGCACAATAACACTATTTTCTATGCTCGTGTTGGGACTAACCCTATTCCGAATCTCGTTGAAAACAAAATGGCCGCTTGTGCTGCTTGTTTCCTTCGTTATTGCTTGTGTATCTAGATTACTTTTATCCCAGCAGTGGGCGGAGAGCTTGCAACCTATGCTCATTATTGTAACGGAAGCGGTCTTTATTCACTATATATTTCGCGTGCGAAAGCTGCATGCGCTTATGGTAGCGTTTCTTGGCTCGCTTGGCTATACGATTTATTTGGCCATTGTTCTATTTATCATGCCGCTCATTACCCATATTTCTCTGCTACTTATTTTGAGGGGCTTGATTCCTCTTATCGTGCTTTGAAAATGGTGGCCGCATCGCTTACGTACCTCACGGCTTTGGTTCTGGTTAAGAAACGCTTAGGTTTTACCGTTCGAATCGAGTTAAGCTCGAAAAGTGCTTGGCTTCCACAGAAAAATGTCCTGTTGCATGTGTTTCTCTTTGCATTTGTCCTGTTCTCTTTGACTTATTATGGGGTTACGTTGAAAATAACGTCCATTTTCTATTTCGCAGCAGGCTTATGCCTACTATTAGGGTGGATCATTTATCTCCTGTATCGGAAGGAAATGGAAGACATTTAACCGAGGATACCTTTCATCATAAAGGCAAGATTTGGGGTACAATGAATATATAGACTTAATAGGAATAGGAGGTCACCCTAAATGACCCAAGTTACGATTCGTGAAGCGGTAATGCAAGATATTCCGCAGTTGAAAACGTTAATGCTCGCTTATATTGTGGACTTCTATCAGTATCGACAACCTGAGGATGAGAAGCTGAACGGATTGATTCACCAACTGCTTGAGCAGAAGGAAGGTATTCAATTCGTAGCGGAGACGGAAGAGGGGACGCTGGTCGGCTTTGCGACCTTATATTTTACCTTCAGCACTCTGCGTGCGTCCAAAATAGCAATTATGAACGACTTATTCGTCATTGAGGCTGAACGTGGTCAGGGAGCGGCAGCGAAGCTATTTGCTGCTTGCAAAGGCTACGCGGCGAGAAATGGATATGCCAATTTAACGTGGACAACGGCCAAAGATAACTTCCGCGCCCAAGCATTTTACGATAAAATGGGTGGAGATCGCAGTGATTGGCAGACGTACTCCGCTAATCCGACGAGTGGGATGGGCGATTAATCGAATGACGAAAGATGGTGGCATGAAACTGTGGAAAATATCGTAAGTCAGACTTGGCTGCTAGGACAGCTTGGCGATGCGAACATCGTGATTGCGGATTGCCGCTTTGCGCTAGGACAACCGGAATCAGGCAGACGAGAATTATGAGAAAGACCATATAACAGGAGCTGTGTATGTAGACTTGGAGAAAGACCTCTCCGGTGCCAAAATGGCGCACGGAGGCCGGCATCCGCTCCCTGATCTGGAGCCTTCTCCATCCTCGTGGGCAACCTCGGGATCGATGGTACGAAGACCGTCGTGGCTTACGACGATCAAGGCGGAGCCATGGCTTCGCGGCTATGGTGGATGCTGAAATTCCTCGGTCACTCCGAGGTATACGTATTAGACCAAGGGTATACAGCATGGAAAGCTGCTGGCTATCCGGTTACCGATGAAGTGTCCAGCGGTGTTCCCGCGGACCTTCTCACCGAAGGTGCATCGCGCCATGCTTGCCAGCATGGACGAGGTCAAGGACAAGCTCGGCCGCCAAGGCACCGTGCTCGTTGACTCGCGCGAGGAGCGCCGCTACCTCGGCTTGGAAGAGCCGATCGATGCGGTGGCCGGCCACATCCCGGGCGCACGCAGCTTCTTCTGGAAAGGCGTTCTCGGTGAGAACGGCGCCTGGTTGTCAGCTGCGGAGCAGGAACAGCACTTTGCCGCGCTGCGCGATGCCGATGAAATCATCGTCTATTGCGGCTCCGGCGTGACGGCTTGCCCGAACGTCTGGCCCTCAGCGAAGCGGGCTTTGATAACGTGAAGCTCTATAGCGGAAGCTGGAGCGATTGGAT
>CAWCBD010000019.1:0-67688 GCA_963793665.1 uncultured Paenibacillaceae bacterium | reverse complement strand
ATATAGACGGCAATTTTGAATCCAAATAAAGGAAATACACCTTTTGCGTTTAATTTATTCTCTAGACGAAATTATCTGTTTAGAGGAGTGACAATAAAATGCCCAAGGTTCTTACTTAAGTGAAACGTGCGATGCGTGAAACTGATGATAAAAGATTGTACGAACGATACCTTTGCATTTCCTTACTCCTCGCAGGCTATAGTCGGAAAAATATCACCGAGATTCTCGATCGTGGTCTCGACACAATCGGAAACTACATCCAAGACTACTGGACCAGTTAACTGAGTAAAGGGGCTAGCGCGTGGCAGCCCCTTCGGAGTTGGACCATCGTTCTCCGTCCCTGTGGTTATTAGGGTTTATCTCACATATACTCACTCATTCGCAAAACTTCGTCACCTATATATATTGGATATTAGCACTAACTTTCAACAAACTTTATTAATAAAAGGTTCTATACTGGATATTTCCAATAAAGAAGCGCAAATGCCATCATAATCAGCGCAAATTGAGATGTATCCTGCAAATATCCAATATAGCCAGCCTATCAGAACATAACACCTGCGTTATCTTACAAATATCCAATATAGCAGCCTAATTATATGTAAATAACTGATTTCTTCATCCATCCCACAGTCCCTCAATAATGTTTAGCTGTGGGCTGTATGGGGGGAGAATACTTGAATCAACCTGGCATAATGATGCGTACATTATCCAAAACCATTAACGCGTCTCGATATCTTGATATTAAGATTAAGATATCCGCAACATTCGATTGCGGCTTTCTTCAGATAGATATAAAAAATGCAAAGATAGCGCACGTACAACCTAATTTCGTCCGTGAATTTCATTGCGGCTTGAGCTGCTTCCAACCTCTCAGCTTTTTCTTCAAATTGGATTGCTTTTGTTCTCGCCAAGGCAACCACTTTCCACATCTCTTATGGAAATGATAGATGGTAATGGCATTAATTCTTTCATGAATACCGGATTGTTATTTGCCGTCTATATAGAGCGTACTAATGGCTTTCGTGAAAATCTTTTCAATATATTTATGTGATTTTTGTACAAATTATGGGGTAATTTATAGGCATTTATTATTATATAATCTAATTGCAACGCAGATCTCATACTCCATAACGACCGTCCGTGAGGACGGTCTTTTTCAAAGATAAAACTATAGAGAGTCCCCATGTGTCACCTGTGGCGGTTACGGATATAACGTCCTGGAGGCATTCCTTCCGATTTCGTAAATTGCTTGGTAAAGGAATAAATATCCCCATAACCAAGACTAACGGCTACATGTTTGATGGGGAGTCCGGAGAGGAGCATCATTTTTGCCTGTTTCATCAAATGTTCAATGTGGTATCGCTGAGGGGAAACCCCGGTCGTGGCTTTAAATAGCTTCCTGAAATTCTCATAACCCAAATTTACGGCTACTGAATGGAAAACTATACGGACCGTAAAACGGCTGCCTTAGTCGGTATATATGAAAGCTCTACCCAAGATCAACACGTTCCCTACATCGTGCCGGTTGAATGCGGGGCAAGGAAGATGTCCGTTATCTTTATGTGTCCGCGGATGATCGCAAGGTAAAAGTTACCGCGGCGGGTCACTTCCATTTTGACATTCATCCGTACAGCATCGGACAGTATGACAATGCCGACTATGAAGACGAGCTTGGCACATCCGACTCCGTGTTCCTTCATATCGATTACAAACATGCAGGTCTTGGCGGAGACAACGGTTGGACCAAAAATATTCACGATGAATATAAAATCGGAAAGGGCATCTATGGTTACAAGATCACTTTAGAGATCATGGATTGAACGGCCGCCGGCCGAGCCGGACAATAAACTGCAAGAGGTGGAGCCGCTATGGCAGCGAAAGAAGCAGATCAATTATTTAGAGCAGAGGAGAATTTCGTAAGGCCGCTCGGCAGAACATATTTCTTAAACGACACGCTTTGGATGGCTTTGTCCGGCAGCGGGGCGGAGTTCAGGTTTAGCGGCAGGAGGGCGGAAATTACGCTGAAAGGCGACCAGGTTGCGTTAGGGCAGACCGATTATGCAAGGATCGGCATTTATGCCAACGGAGTACGAGTCGTAGACGATTTATTAAATCAGTCTCAGAAGACTTACATCGTATTCGAAAGTGCTGCCGAACAGGATGTCATCATTCGGATCGTCAAGCTATCGGAGGCGATCCGATCTACCGCAGGAATCCAGGAGATTCGCGTTAATGCTGTGGATGGGATTCACCGGGCGCAGGGTTTGGCTCATAAGATCGAGTTCATCGGCGATTCGATCACGGCCGGCTACGGGGTTGATGATGAGGTGAAGGAGCACGGATTTTCCACAGCGACAGAAGATGTGACCAAAACCTATGCATATAAAACGGCAGCTGCGCTCCAGGCCGACTACAGCATAGTTGCCTACAGCGGTCATGGCATCATCTCTGGCTATACAGGTAATGGTGAGAAGAACGCCTCGCTGCTGGTTCCGGATAATTATGACATCATTGCCAGATCTGCCGGCCGTATAGACGGGACTCTGGATGTCAACAACTCACCATGGGACTTTAACAAATTCGTACCTGATCTGATTGTAATAAATCTTGGGACGAACGACTATTCGTATACGTTGGAAGATCCGGTGAAGCAGGCTGAGTACAGAGATGCCTATGTCGAATTTCTGAAGCAGGTTCGATCGCATAACGCGGATGCGCATTTGATGTGCACCCTGGGCATGATGGGGGACGGACTTTATCCGATGTTGGAGCAAGCAGCCGCAGCTTATACGAATGAAACCGGGGATGCCAATATTTCGGTTATGAAGTTTGACGTACAGTCGGAGGCAGACGGCTTCGCTGCTGATTGGCATCCGACGGAGGCAACCAATACCAAAGCTGCAGACAAGCTCATTGCCAAGATAAAAGAGGTGATGGGATGGCAGGTTCGGCAATGAAGAAGAGTCGGGCGGCCGGTACTGAACATGAAACCATGCTGGAACACTCGCTAGAGACGAAGGAGGATGGCATTCAATGAAAGGCATTTCACGGGGTAAGTACATCAGCGCACTTATGATCATGGTCTTGGCATTCGTAAATTTTGGCGCAGATGTCCGCATCCATGCAGCACCGATTAAGGGAAGCCTGCAGCAGTACGTCGAAGACATGCAGCCTGGCTGGAATTTGGGAAATACATTCGATGCGGGCGGCGGAGAAACGTCGTGGGGCAACCCCGTTGTGACCAAAGAGTTCATTCAAGGGCTCAAGAATCAAGGCTACCGCAGCATACGGATTCCGATTACATGGAATGACCATTTAGGCAGCGGTCCGGAATATAAAATTCAAGAAGAGTTTGCTGACCGAACTCGGGAAGTTGTCGGTTGGGCGCTGGACGCGGGACTTTATGTCATGATTAACCTTCACCATGATTCGAACTGGATGCTGAACATGGAGAACGAGCGCGAAACGGTGATGGAGAAGTACAAGGCCTTGTGGACTCAGATTGCGCGCCTTTTTAAAGATTATCCGAGCAAGCTCATGTTTGAGAGCATTAATGAACCGCGCTTTTCGGACGATTGGAACAAGGACGAGCCGGTCTATTTCGAGATGCTGGACGAGTTAAACACTGCCTTCCACAAGATCGTGCGGAGCAGCGGCGGGATTAATGCAACACGCCCGCTTGTACTCCCGACGGTAACGGCAAGCCCGTCAGAAGCTCGCATTCAAGAGCTTTACAAGACGATTGAAAAGCTTAATGATCCTAACCTGATCGCTACGATTCATTATTATGGCTTTTATCCGTTCAGCGTAAACGTTGGAGGGGCTACCACATTCGACGAAGCCGCGAGAAAGGACATCGTCCAAACCTTTGACCGCGTTTATGACACCTTTGTTGCACGGGGAATTCCCGTTATCAACGGAGAGTTCGGCCTTCTGGGCTTCGACAAAAATGCAGAGGTGATTCAGCATGGCGAAATCCTGAAATATCTCGAATACCTTACCTACTATGCGCGCGAGAAGCGAATCACGCACATGCTTTGGGATAGCGGCCAGCACTTTGACCGTCACTCGCTTACATGGAATAATCCCGACTTCTATGAAGTCATGATGGCAAGCTTGAATGGCCGGTCATCGAATACGGCGTCCGATTCGATCTATCTCCTTCCCGGAGAAGAGGCGAAAGATGAGCAGGTAAAGCTGAATTTAAACGGAAACACCTTGACCGGAATAAAAGTGGAAGATCGACTGCTAGCAGCCGGTGCTGACTACACGATCAGCGGAGACCAGTTGACGCTTAAGGCGGACTTTCTCCGCGGCCATGTGCCGGAGGCAATTGGCGAGAGCGTGACGCTAAATTGTACCTTCTCTGCCGGCGCCGACTGGAAGCTTCACGTTATCCGCTATGATCATCCTGTTGTCCGCAGTGTCGAAGGATCGAGAAACATCCTCGTCATTCCAGCTAACTATAACGGTGACAAGCTGGCAACGATGGAGGCCGTTTACAAGGGCGGAGGCAATGCCGGTCCCGCCAATTGGACGCCGTTTCAACAATACGCCTATTCGTTCGAGCCCGATTATCAAATGAATGTTTTGCTGCTGACCAAGCAAATTCTTTGACGAAGTGAATGACGGAGAGGTGCTGCTGAAGCTGCATTTTCGGAGCGGAGCCGTGCTCGACTATAAGTTGTCAGTGAGCAAAAGCAAGGTGATCGGCACTGCTCCGGCGAATGAGGCGGATGCCCAGAAGCAAACGGAGGGGGCTGACGATCCAGCTAAAGGAGACGTCAGTTAATGACGGTAAAACGGCGCCGAAGGACAAGACGAATACACAGATTTACTACTGGGCTGCGGGCATTGCATTGCTTTTAATTGCAGGTGCCATATTTAACAAGAAGCTTAGAAAAGGATAGAGTATTGGGGCTGTTCCATGGATTGAACAACTAAGCCCCGAAAGCGAAGAATAGAAGTGAAATTCTTAAGACCGTTGACAAAGGCACAAGCCAAAGTCAGCGGTCTTATTTAATAACGTATTGGATATCGTGGCGGATATGATCCCGTGGGAATCATACGGATTTCGGCGTGTCGCCCGAACGACCGATAGCCGCAAAGCGGTGGAGCTTTTCGGAGGTGAAGGCCGCAAATCGTGATCACCGACATCTCCATGCCTTTTTTGGACGGGCTTACCGGGAGTTACACCACAATGATACACAGAGCGATCTATGACCGGTAAAGCTTCCGATATGAGCTTGGCGGCTGCCCAACTATTTTTTTGAATATGGTATTGAACGAATCGATATCACGGTAGCCGACATGCTCTGCAATTACGGTGATTTTATAATCGGAGTCTCGAAGCAGTGCACAGCTCCTCTGGACGCGGCAATGCTGCAGATAGGAACCGAAGGATTGGCCGGTATGCCGCATGAACATGCGCTGCAAATGTCGACTGCTCCACTGGGATAATGACGCCAAATCTGATAGCGTAATTGGCTCGTTTAAATGGTTCTCAATGTACTGGAGGACTCTGGAAAAGTCGGCAGCTTCTGTTGTCGGCCGATCTATTTCTCCGAATTTCTGTCTGTAAACGGCAACGACTAACTGGGCTAAGAGGGTTTGAAGCATGGTAGTAGAGCCAATACAGGGAGCAGATACTTCGCGGTACAGCTTCATTATGATGGTTTCGAATGAATGATCGCTATCGAAGATAGAGAAATAGGTCGAAGTACCGTCCGCGAGCGAGCTGAGATGCTCCCTGATTGGAGAATCATGAAGCAGGAGAGATAGATGATCCATCATTTGGGTATCAAAGAGACAGTTATAGACGATCAACGGATCGCCTGAAGAGTTGGGAGAGGTCGGCCGAAAAACATGTGATACCCCGACAGGGATCGCAAAGAGCTGCCCCTTATGGACAGGAAAAGTTTCACTCTCAATATGGTGGAAGCCCTTTCCCTCAGCCACATAACAATATTCGATAAAGTCATGCGTGTGGAAAGGTACATTAAAGTCTTCAACATAGCGATTTACATGCAGATGTAAGTTGTTCTGAACGAAACTTTCACTTTTAAAAAGTTGAACGGAATTATTCACTAAAGTTCGCTCCCCTTCAATCGTCTTCGTCATGATTGTGAATGCGTGTATGACATGGCGTTTCTTCGGGGTGATTATGTCCTAATTGCCGGGTGTTTATAACAATTATATAGCTATAATTAGGTTATAGCTACAATTTTTATATAGGGTTGAGAGGCAGGCATTCACAAATGAACATTACGAATATGTTAGTGCAATATTTGAAAAATCCTTTAGGAATAGAAACAAAAAATCCATTATTGAGCTATACACTGGAGTCGGAAGATCGGAATCAGTGTCAAACCGCGTATTGTATTTTGGTATCTTCAACGAAAGAGCTGCTGCATAACAACATTGGAGATTTGTGGAATTCCGGAAAAGTCCCACATGAAAATAATTATGCCATTACGTACGGTGGAGCTTTACTTTCATCAAGGCAGGAACTGTTTTGGAAGGTGAAGGTATGGGATAAGAACAATATAGCGTCGGAATGGAGCGAGATTGCTTCTTGGGAAATGGGGCTGTTAGAACAGAGTGATTGGAAAGCACAATGGATCGGACAGGGAGATGCGGCAGATTGCAATAAATCAGCCGCACCCCAAGTAGCCAGAGATTTCCAGGTACCCGATGTAAAAAAGGTTGTCAAGGCCCGTGCTTATATAAGTGGATTGGGCTTATTTCAGGCAAGCCTGAACGGTGAACAATTAGATGATACTTTTTTTAATCCCGGTGAGAGCGACTATTCAAAAACCGTCTACTACGTCACCTATGATATCACCCATCGGCTGAAAAGCGGCACCAATGCGATCGGTATCCTAATTGGCAATGGGCAGTATGTTAATTTTAGAATTAACCCTACGATGATGCTGGATGAAACGACCGAAGCTCCAGAGCACCGCTACCAAAAAAATGATTCTAAATACGTCAGACAAGGACTTTACGGTGAGAAAAAGGTTCTCGCTCAAATCGAGGTTACCTATGAGGATGGCCGAGTAGAGATTGCTGCAGCGACGGATCATGCTTGGCAATTAACAGACAGTCCCATCACCTTTAATAACTGGTATGGCGGCGAAGATTATGATGCAAGAGCGGAGATACGCGGTTGGAACGAGCCTCTTGCTGATCGAACAGGCTGGCAGCAGGCTGTCATCATGGAAAAGCCGCTGGGACGCTTGAAAGCGAGAGAATTCATTCCTGTTCGGATCATTGAGAAAATACCTGCGGTTTCTGTCACGCGGCTGGAGAATGGGAATCTGCTCGTGGATATGGGCATTAATGTCGCGGGATTCCCTGAAATCATGCTTCCAGGCATGACTGAGGCAGACAGAGGAATTACCATTGAGATGTTTCCAGCGGAGATCTTGAATGATGAGAAAACGTCCGTCGATCAATCATCCTGTACACAAAGCTGGAGTGAGAACTATCATTGCAGTATTAAGAATAGCTATACGGTAAAAGGTGAGGGAGACGAGCAGTGGCATCCATCATTTTGCTATCAGGGATTCCGGTATGTTGAGGTTTCCGGTTTTGCATGGGATGCATCGGTCGAGCATTTTAATTGCTGCATATTACGTGTTGCGAATGAAAAAACAGGGATGTTTGAAACGTCCAATCCAATATTGAATCAAATTGATGCGATCACCAATCGTGCCATTGAAAGCAATATGTTTTTCTCATTTACGGACTGCCCGCAGATTGAGAAAATAGGTTGGCTGGAAACCACACATTTGATGTTTCGGTCCATGTCAGCGGGATATGATATCCGTTCATGGATCCCCAAGATCACCCAAGATATGATCGATGCCCAGACCAACGAAGAAGATATCGTGAATGGGGATACCGAGGAGCTTGGCTATATGCCTGCCATTGCACCTGAATATTTTCGTATCGACGGTTTGCATCGTGACCCGAACTGGGGCGGAGCCTGTATCCTGACACCGTGGGAATATTACCAGATATATGGGGACCGTTCTCTATTACAAAAGGCTTATCCGACGATGAATAGATATATGATGTATTTAGAAAGTAAAACCCGGAACGGCCTGTTAGCGGGCTACGCCCAAATGGGGGACTGGGGTCAATTACATGAAAACACCCCGATTTCACTTGTGGAAAATTGTGCTTACTACTACCTGCTGAGCACGATGGCTAAGATTGCAGAATTGATAGGGAATTCCGTGGATGAAACGAATTTCTCCGCGAAGGCTGAACAACTCAAGGAACAGTTTCATCAGCATGCGGAATGCTACCAATCGGAAAGCCGCATGTATGGCAACGGCAGTCAAGCAAGCTATGGATGTGTTTTATTCAGCGGCATCATTTTAGAAGAAAATAAGGAGCTTGCGGTTAATCGACTTGTAGAGGCCGTTAAGCTCCGTGATTATCACCTTTCATCAGGCGAAGTGGGATTAAAGCAAGTATTTGCTTCGCTCGGGAGATATAGGAAGAACGATATTGTGTATAAAATGGTCATGAATGATACGCAGCCTAGTTATAAGTTCTTTGTGGATAATCAATTAACTACTTTGCCTGAATATTGGAATTACGAGGAGTTATGGCATGGGATGGCGAGGTCAAGAAATCATGCCATGATGGGGCATGTAAAAGAGTGGCTTACCAACTATGTTCTAGGCATACGAATGGCTGAACCAGGGTATCGAAGGATTACAATTGAACCTGCTTTGACACAGACAGTTGAAAAGGTTAAGGGCAGCGTATTAAGTCAATATGGTTTGATAAGCTCGGAGTATTGCCGGAAGGGTGAGGAAGTAAATTTGGAAGTAAAGATACCGGTTGGAGTTACCGCCGATATTGGTTTACCATTCGTAGGTTCTGGAGAGTTAACTGCAAATGGCAGCGAGTATCGTACGCAGAGAATGGGGCAGACCTATTGGATACAGTCTGTAGGATCGGGCACGTACAATTTTACTTTAAAATAGAAAAGCGTTTAATTTGCCAGTTAGATCAATCCCTTGATCTAACTGGTTTTTTCTTGTTCGGGGACATTTAATAAAGTCTAACTGTGAATCAGCCTGCCAATAAAAGTGATAACACATGCGACAACATGAAATTACATACGATTAAGTAATACCTTCAGTTGACGGCCTAGTAGGCTGGCTGTGTCTCAAAGACACTTACTCGACTGGAGCATCATAATAGCGGAGGAGGTCCATATAATGAATAGCTCGAGATCCATCAAGCTGCTAGGGCTTATTAGCGGGGTTGTACTTCTGAATATTATTATGCTGTCACCAGGGTTAATAGGGGTGGAAATCGGAGGCGAAAATGCTCTTGAAACAGCTTCAGGAGTAACAGTGTTGTTCATGAGTCTCCTTGTGCTCTTATATGGGAGTTATGTTCTAATTGTTAAACCTCCTGTTCTCCCCCCGGTTAAAGACATTAAATCACATGAGGATTATATAGCCGCACTTCATCAATACAAAAATGTAAAGGCGTTAAATAAGGATATATTACTTGCCTTAGACCAGCTAGAACGAATGGAGAAGAAGCGGATCACCCTGTTAGATGTCCTCGGCCAGCGATTTGACCAAACCGAGTTAAGTTACAAGAAGTTTATTTCTGTCATCTATGAGGTCGGAAATCTCTTCTATCTGAATATCAGGGGTATCCTTAATAAACTTCGTGTATTCGATGCTTCAGAGTTCTGGGTTATCGCTAATCCGCAAAGAACTGCGCCATTTTCTAATAAATTTACAAGAAAAAACGGATCTATACAAGGAGTACTTAGCCTACGTAACTGGTTATCTTGGCGCAAATGAAGAAATTTTGCTGAAGCTGGATAAGCTGCTGCTGGAGATATCTCAATGGGGCAGCACATCTTATAAAGATGTCGAAGATATGCCCTGCATGAAGGAAATAGATTCATTGATCAAGCAGACCAAATTCTATCAGCAATGAGAGGGAGATGCGTATGGCTGGCAAAGGAAAAGCGGTTATGGTATTGGGGGGTATCGCAGCAGCCGTTTTTGTTCTTGTGTATGTTGGGATCAGCTTAACAACCAATTTAGGCAAAACAAAGACAGAGGTAACTTCGGAAGATGCGGGTAAACAGCTTGATAAGCTCTACAAAAACATAGCTGTTACTACAGCCGAACCAATAAAGGGTCAGATAGACCTTGATCCTGCAGCTGTCGCGGATTCATTGCCTGATATTTCTAAGTTCCCTATATCGGTAGAGAATACAACGGACAGTTTCATAGAGATCTTCTCATCTACAGAGAAATCGGGGACTGGCAATGATGGGTGGTTAAATGAAGTAGCCAATGACTTCAATAAGGCCAATATCGAGGTTAACGGGAAGCCTGTATCTGTCAAAATCCGTAATATTGCCTCTGGCACAGCCACGGATTACATAAGGTCCGGTAAATATGTACCAGATGCCTTCACGCCTTCGAATGAGCTATGGGGAGAAATAGTGAAGGCGCAGGGTGTCCCTATTGAGCTTGTATCTAAGCGTCTTGTCGGTAATGTAGCAGGAATCGTAGCAACCCAGAAAAAATATGATGAGCTGGTGGAGAAGTACGGTTCATTGAACGTCAAGACGATTACGGACGCGATAGCAAGCAACGAGTTGGCTATGGGGTACACGGATCCTTTCGCCAGTTCGACGGGCTTGAACTTTCTGGTGACTGCCCTTAAGACGTTTGACAGCTCTAATATACTGGGGGAAAAAGCGGTTCAGGGGTTTGAAAAATTCCAGGCCAATGTCCCCTTTATTGCGTCTACCACTTTACAAATGCGTGATGCAGCTAAGTCAGGGATGCTTGATGCTTTTGTTTTGGAGTATCAAACGTATGTCAATGCGCCGGATCTGAAGGAGTAGCTACGTCTTCACTCCTTTTGGCGTGAGGCATGACAGCCCGCTGTATGCTTTGGGTCATTTACCTCAAGAGAAGCTGGATATTATTAAGAAGTTTGCGGAGTTTGCAGAGCAAGACAACTATCAGAGTCTGGCTAAGGAGAAAGGCTTCAATGGTCTGGAAGATTACAAATCAGAGCTTGATGCCGTCGATGGCACTCTTTTATCCGCTGCACAGAAGCTGTGGAAAGAAAAGAAAAACAGCAATAAACCGATTGCTGCTGTGTTTGTAGCCGATATATCAGGGAGTATGGATGGTGAACCTCTAAAGCGATTAAAAGAATCGTTATTAACAGGTCAAAAGTACTTGGGCAGGGACAATAGTATTGGATTAGTGTCCTATTCCAGTGACGTTTCCATCAATCTCCCAATTGGGAAGTACGACACCAATCAGCAGTCTATGTTTGTTGGGGCTGTTAACAGCCTTCAGGCAGGCGGAGGCACAGCCACATTCGATGGTATCGTGGTAGCTATGAAAATGCTTCAGGATGAATTAGCTTTAAACCCTAATGTTAAACCTCTGATCTTTGTCTTAAGTGATGGGGAAACGAATGAGGGGCATTCGCTTGAGGATATTAGAGGGTTAATCGAGACCTCTAAGATTCCACTATACACCATTGGCTATAACGCTAATATTCAGGCGCTTCAAAGCATATCAAGCATTAATGAGGCAGCTAGTATCAACGCAGATACAGACGATGTTGTGTATAAGATCGGTAACCTGCTCAACGTACAAATGTAAATCCAATTCCTTGCAAAAAAACTAAGCGTATGCTTCCGAAGAGAGTTTTCTGCTAACACAGAAGCTTATCCAAGGAAGTAAGCAGAAAACTTTTAGGAGTGGTTACGATGTCATTTTCGATGGAAGTAGTAAATCCCGAGAAGCTTAAGTCAGCGATTGAAGAGCAGGTTAAACCGATGTCTGAGGAAGTCATGCAGCTCAAAGAATTGGCAGTAAACAATGTCTCGAGTATCCTGGAGTTAGATATCGAATCCGTAGAAAAGCGGAAAGAGGTATTGCAATCTTTAGATACCTTCGGTATGAGTTCGATGAAGTCATCCTCAGAGAAAAACTCCCTCTTGCAAGTATCTGTAGGGAATTTATCTAAAACAGGGGACGAAGGCGGCCAAGTAGCCAAAGGCTTAACTGAGCTGCATCTCCAGTTGAAAGATTTAGATCCCAGTGCAGTGGATTTTGCCAAGAGCGGTTTTCTAGGCAAGTTCTTTAACCCTTTGCGCAGTTACTTTGCCAAGTACCAGAGAGCGGACGCTGTAATTTCGGACATTATTACTTCGCTCGATAAAGGTAAATCTGTATTGAAGAATGACAATACGACGTTAGAATTTGAACAGCAAGCACTTAGAGAGCTCACTAAAAAACTCCAGAAGGAAATCCAGCTTGGCGTATTGATGGATGAAGAGATTGAGTCGCAGATCGAAGCAGCCAAATTACGTAATGAGACAGAAGATAAAATCCAGTTCATAACAGAAGAAGTGTTGTTTCCCCTGCGTCAGCGCGTGATGGACCTGCAGCAAATGATGGTCGTTAATCAACAAGGGATCATGGCTATCGAAGTTGTCATAAGAAATAACAAAGAACTGATCAGAGGGGTGGACAGAGCCAGGAATGTTACGGTCTCAGCTCTGAAAATCTCAGTTATTGTAGCCAGTGCGCTCTACAATCAAAGGATTGTCTTGAAGAAGATTCAACTTCTCAATCAAACGACTGACAATCTAATCAGCGGTACCTCAAAAATGTTGAAAGATCAGGGTGCTGCGATCCATAAACAATCTCTTGAGACAAGTATTTCTGTAGATACTTTAAAACAGGCTTTCACTGACGTGCTATCGGCTTTAGATTCTATTAGCACATACAAGCAGGAGGCACTTCCTAAGATGCGTGAAACGATTGAACAGTTCAGAGAACTTGCTGGTCATGGAGAGCAGCAGATACAACGTCTTGAGAAGGGGCAGAAGTTGGGGATATAAGGAAGCCCGACAGGTGCTTCCACAGGCGATTCTCTCGTCACCTCACGGATTACGCTGTGCGGGCGTGCCCGATATTAATTCGTTAAACATCAGTGCCCAATCTTGCGGCACTGATGTTTTTTTGCATGTTCGGAATTTATGAGAAATTTCCAAACCCTTCGAATACAGCAGGATAATCCAGATATTATCATAGAGAAATCCATGGTTTCGATGATGAATTGCAGGTAGTCTTAATGTATTGCCAGGGAAAAGTAAATAGGAGAAAGGGGGAACAGCCATTGCTGTTTCGAAGATATATGTGGGAATACAAGTTTCAATATTTGCTTGGTATCATATTATTGTCCATATCCTCTCTGCTTCAAATGGTCATTCCCCAATTGCTTGAACGTTTTACGGACGAAATTCAGCAGTTGACGACGACCCCGCGGGCCATATTGGACATTGCGATGTGGATCGCCATTATCGGGTTTGCCGTCGCCTTTTTCCGCAGCTTCAGCCGCATCTACATGTTTCGGTTAACCCGGATACTGGAGCGGAATATTCGAAAAAGTCTGTTCGCGAAATGGGAGGCGCTGCCCTCCGAGTACTTTGCGAAAAAACGAATCGGCGATCTGATGGCTCATGCCATTAACGATTTGAACGTGATCAGGGAAGTCGGGATGCAGGCATTGTTTATGGCGATGGAAGCGATCATTCTTATCGTGATCGGCATCATCCTGATGAGTGTAAACGTCCATTTCGGATTGACGATGCTGGTCATGCTCCCGCTGCCTGCGCTTGCTTTTCTGGCTTATAAATTCCGCACCCGGGTTAAAGATTATTCCACCAGCGTGCAGGAAGCGATCGGTCAGCTGACGAGTCGCGTACAGGAATTTTGCGCAGGAATCCGCGTTGTCAAGGCTTATGTGCAGGAACATGATGAACTGGAAAAGTTTACTCAGGATAATCAGCATAACGTGGCTATGAACCGCCGTCTAATTCAGGCGAACTCCCTGTTTACTTCCGCAAGTATAGGAATTGTTGGGGTCAGCTATTTACTCTCCGTCGTACTAGGCGGCCTTCTTATCATGCACGAAACCATTACGCTCGGACAATTCGTAGCATTTAACACGTACTTGACGCTGCTGATCGCGCCGATAGAAAATCTGGGACGAGTGCTCAATACCTTTCAACGGGGGAGAGCGGCGGATGTGCGTATCCGCGCGATTCTGGATGAACAGTCTACGGTACAGGATATTGACGGTACGGAAGAACTCACGGACGTACGCGGGGAGGTTCTGATCGACGGCCTTACTTTCACCTATCCGGGCAGCCGTGAATCTGCGCTCCGCGATATTCGGCTGCATGTGCCCGCTGGCAGCAGCCTGGCGGTTGTAGGCAAAGTGGGGAGCGGTAAAACGACGCTGGTGCAGCTGTTGCTCCGCATCTATAACCCTCCAGAAGGAACGGTGTTTATTGACGGCCGGGAAATTCACACTATCCCTTTGCGTTCGCTGCGCCGCTTGATCGGATACGTCCCGCAGGAGGTGTTTCTTTTCTCGACTACGATCGCGGGGAATATCGCCTTTGATCCCGATCCATACGATATTGGAAGTGTCGAGCGGGCCGCCCGTATTGCACAGGTGTATGATAATATCGTTGAATTTCCGCTCAGTTTTGACACGTCGCTAGGAGAACGGGGATTTACTCTTTCCGGCGGTCAGCGCCAACGCATCAGCATGGCGCGGGCGTTAATCAAGCAGCCCGACGTGTTGATCTTCGACGATAGTTTGTCGGCTGTGGATACGGAGACGGAAAAGAAGATTTTGCGCAATTTGCAGCAGGAGATGAAAGGGCGGACCACTTTGATTGTGAGCCACCGGGTGTCCGCGGTGCAGCAAGCCGACCAGATCATTGTGCTCGATAAAGGGTCGATCATCGAATGCGGCGATCACGATTCGCTTATGCGGCTGAACGGTATTTACGCCAGCATGTACCGCGCACAGCTGGAGGATGAAACGTTGTCCGACGATGTTCTGCTTCACATAGAAGAGGCAGTACCTGATAAGATAGCCCAAACAGGGAAATATGACCTTCGTCAAAGCGCATTTAATCAAGCGGGGGGAGGAGAGCCGGCGTGAATATCCACCAGGAGAAGGAACTGGAGAAGGTAAAGGATACGCAGCTCATCTCCAAGCTGATAGGATTTACCTTGCCCTACTGGAAAACGGTCGCAGCGTCGATTGTGATGGCCGGCTTGATTGTGGCAGCCACATTGGCGCAGCCTTACATCATTAAAGTTGCCATTGACGATCGCATCAACGGTATGTATCGGCCGATGCTTCAGGTCGATCCGCAGGAGGCGGATGCTGCAAGACGGGAAGTCGGCAGGATGGGCTTGAGGCCGTATGCCGAGACGGAATGGAACGGGCAACGATGGATAAGAGTGCGGGAGCTCCCGGACGGCGCTCAGAATCTTCTTCCAGAAAGCACGACCAAGGCCCAGATCGTATCCGTGAACGGACGGCATCTGCTGGTGCATGCGTGGATCAAAGATACGGAAGATATGCTTCTCAAGGAAACGTCGGAAGGTTTCTTTCTTACTGCAGGTGAGACTCAGTGGCCCGTTACCGTGCTGGAGAATGCCGATGTACAGCGGTTTCGGGAGGGGGATTACGCCGGATTTGTCCTGCTGGGAGGGCTGTTTTTGTTAGCTGTCCTGGTGTCTGCGCTGCTTAACTATTTTCAATCCAATTCGCTGCAGAATTCCGGGCAAAGGGTGATTTTCGACATCCGCCAACGCATGTTCGATAAATTGGCCCGCATGCACAACGGCTATTTCGATAAAAATCCGGTCGGACGCATGGTGACAAGGGTCTCCAATGATGTAGAGGCGTTGAATAATCTCTATTCGCAGGTCATTGTCAATCTGGTCAAGGAAGTATGCATGGTCATCGGAATCATCATCATCATGTTTCAACTGAGCGTCAAGCTGACCCTTGTCTCCTTCTTCATCATTCCCGTTATAGCAGCCGTTACTTTCTTATACCGCTATATCATTCGCGATGTCCAGCGCTATACCCGGTTGATTCTATCGCGTCTGAATTCGTTTCTGGCGGAAAATCTATCCGGTATGCGAATCATTCAGCTTTTCACGAGGGAAGAAAAACAGATGGAGCAGTTTAACAACATGAATAATGAGTATTACCGGTCGGGCATGAAAGGGACTGCGCTCAATTCTATTTTTAACCCGGCGATCGGGTTCCTCGGCAGCTTGGCGCTTGCGTTGATTGTTTGGCAGGGAGGGAAGCTGGCGCTCGCGGGAGGCATGACTTTTGGTGTAATCTATGCCTTTACGCATTACATTCGTCAATTCTATCAACCGCTTCTGGGCTTGGCGGATCGCTATCAACAAATTCAAATGGCTATGGTTTCAGCTGAACGCATTTTCGAATTGATCGATGAAAAGTGTGAGATTTCCAGCAAGGAGGATCCGGTTGTGCTGCCTTCGCGGCTGCGGGGGAGGATCGATTTTGACCGTGTTTGGTTCGCGTACAATAAGGAAGACTGGGTATTGAAGGATGTCACGTTCCGCATTGAACCAGGGGAGAAGGTGGCATTCGTCGGGGCTACGGGAGCGGGTAAAACCTCAGTGATCAGTCTGATCAACCGTTTTTACGACATACAAAAGGGAAGCATACGCATCGACGGAACGGCAGTGAGCGATGCGCCTATGGATCAGCTCAGGAGGAAGATCGGGCTGATTCAGCAGGAACCGTTCGTGTTTACGGGGGATGTTGACTTTAACATCAGGCTTCACCGCAAAGACATTACCCGCGAACAGGTTATGCGAACGGCGAGAGAGCTGAAGCTTGACGAGTTTATTGAAAAATTGCCGCAAAAGTACGATACTCCGCTTGGGGAGCAGGGGCTGGTACTTTCATTCGGGCAAAAGCAATTGCTGTCGTTTCTGCGTGCGGCGGTCTGCGATCCGGATGTTCTGATTCTCGATGAAGCGACTGCCCACATCGACACAGAAACGGAACGCATCGTTCAGCAGGCGCTGCAGCGTGTCTCTGCGGGCCGGACAACGCTAATCATCGCCCACAGGCTTTCGACGATTCGCGATGCCGATAAAATCATCGTCATGCACAAGGGGCAGGTGCAGGAGGTTGGCAGCCACGATAGCCTGATGCGGCAGCGCGGGTTTTACTTCCGGCTGCATGCTGCGCAGCGCCAGTCGTTCTCCAGAGAGGCGCGCGTGGTAAACGATTGATGCACCAGTCCGCATCATGGTGTGCTTGCTGCTGATGAAAGCCGGTCAGGGGAGGGGGAGGAATTTGATGGGCCGGTGCTTTTTCATATAATCCGAAGGGGAGGTGCCGACGATTTTTTTGAATATCCGGCTGAAATAAAATTCATCCTGATAGCCTACGCTTTGGGCGACGTATTTCAAACGGTAATCGGATAAAACGAGCAGTTCTTTGGCGCGGTCTATACGCAGATGGGTCAAATAATCAATAGGGCTGTATCCAATATATTTTTTGAATAAATGGGAGTAATGGCTGGTGCTCATGCCTGCTTGATTGGAAAGCTGTTCGAGGGTGATGTTTTCCGCATATTGATGGACCATATAATCGACGGTTTTTTCAATGGAAAGAGTCGTGCTGCCGGATTGCCTTTGATTCCGCAAATCCTGTACGACTGCCAGCAGCAGTTCCTGCAGAAGAATTTTGCGGCGCATCGAGACGATCTGGCCTCTCTGCTTCCAAAAGTGGTGAAGCTGCTGGCACAGGTTGATGACTCCCGGCGGATTTTCCATAATAAACGCTCCCTCGAGAGGGAAGCGGGTATCCTGAGGCGGTGCATAATGCCACTCCTCCGACTCCTCGAATACGGTGGTGCAGTTGAATCGGATAATATAATATTCGAGCGATTGATTGGAAGAATTCGAGCGCTCATAGGGCGTCCCCGGGCGAAGAATGAACAATTTGCCAGCTTCGGCCGTATGGCTGATTCCGTCAATATGAAAGCGGCCGCGCCCCTTGGTGATCATCCACATCGTGTGATAAGGGTTTTGCCTCGGCGGATGCTCCCATTCCGGTTCGTAAACTTTATGCCCGACCAATGTCAGGGAATAGGTCAGCCGGTTTAATTGTTGGACGGCCTCGCTTAGTTTCATTTTCATTGCAAGTCCTCCCCCTCGTAATGAATCCTGCAATCAAAATGTACCCTATGACATAAGTTTCTGTAAACCTGCCATTCATTTTATGCATGACTGCATTCAAACTTGCTCATTTACGCGCCATAAAAAACTGATTTAAGATAAGGTTAATCATCAATGTCACATATGCGTAAAATAAATAACCTTGTTATGTAGCTGTTGTGTTAGGGGTTGGATGGTGCCTGAAAATGATGGCTGAGCAGAAATTGGAAAATGGAGGAGATATCGAATGGATGTAACAAAACTGTGGGAACGTTTCTTTACGGCGCAGGATAAAGCGCATGATGAGGTTTGGGGCAAGAAACAGCCACGGGGTTCGGCGCAAATCCGGCGCTCATTCTAATCGACATTTACTACGGGGTTCTTGGATTCAAGAGAGAACCGATTATGGAGCAAATCAAATATCTGCCCGGTTCTGTCGGTCTGGAAGGCTGGGAGGCGGTAGACCGTACGGTAGAGCTGCTCGCGGCGGCGCGCAAGAACAATATTCCGGTCATCCATATCACCAAGCTTGAAGGCAGCGGCATCATTCCGAGGAGCAAAAGCCGCCATGCGGATGCCATGCCCGAAGAACTCCGCAGAAGATCGGCTGAAATTGTTGAAGAAGTCGCCCCGCAGCCCGGTGAAGTCGTTATTTACAAATCGGCTCCGAGCGCTTTCCAGGGGACGGTTCTTCCTTTCCAGCTCCGTTCGATGGGCATTGACACGCTGATCGCTTGCGGTGAATCGACGAGCGGATGTGTGCGCGCAACGGTAGTGGACGGTAAAACGAATCGTTTTAATATGGGCGTCGTCGCTGAATGCGTCTTTGACCGTACTCAGATGTCACACTTCGTCAACCTGTACGATATGCATCAGAAATACGCCGACGTGATCGACCGGTTTGAGGCGATCGCGTACTTTGAACAAATTGCCGGCAAGAAAAAGGTTGCCGCAGAGGTCTAGATCAAGCATTTCCGGATCATTTTTGCGGCGAGCCGAAATCAAATAAATTGGGGAGGGATTTTAAATGTTGGATATGACCAGGGAATGGGAGCGTTTCTTTACGGAGCAGGACAAAGAACATTTCAAGGCGAGGGGCAAGAAGGAACCGTCGGGGTTCGGCCGAAATCCGGCGCTCATCCTTATTGATATTTACTACGGGGTCCTTGGATTTAAGAGAGAACCGCTTATGGAACAAATCAAACACCTTCCCGGTGGCGTCGGCCTCGAAGGCTGGGAAGCGGTGGACCGTACGGTTGAATTGCTCGCCGCGGCCCGCAAGAACGGCATTCCGGTTATCCATATTACTAAACTCGACAGTGACGGCGTGATTGGCTGGGGCGGCAAAAGGGGCGGAAAGCCAATGAATATACCGGAGGAAATCCGCATGAGAGCGAGTGAAATTGTAGAGGAGGTAGCCCCTGTTCCCGGAGAAGTCGTTATTCGTAAAGCGGCGCCCAGCGCGTTTAACGGCACGGTTCTTTCGTATCAGCTTCGTTCGATGGGCATCGACACGCTGATCGCCTGCGGCGAATCTACGAGCGGATGCGTGCGGGCGACGGTGGTCGACGGCAAGACGAACCGATTCCATATGGGTGTCGTTGCTGAATGCTGCTTTGACCGTACCCAGATGTCGCATTACGTCAACCTGTTCGATATGAATCAGAAATACGCCGATGTGATCGACCGGTTTGAGGCGACCGCCTATTTCGAAGAAATTGCCAGCAGCAAAAAAGAAACAGCCACATTCTGAGCAGATATGAACTAGAGAGAATCCTGTTCAGGGATATTTCTAAACGGAAGTCTTAAAATCGAAATCAGCAGACCGGACGGTTAACTCCGGGCTGCTGATTTTTTAGTTTACACCAAGTTCTACTAAAACCGAGTCTATTGTAAACCTCGACAATCGGATTTAGGCGGACCGCAAAACATGACCTTTCTTGACGCATTCATTATACGAATAAATGCATTCAAATTTGAATATTTACTTGTCAGAAAATTGCGACTATATTTGAATCAATGGAAGGTTATTGTTATTAAACCTTACAACATTCGAAATCTATTAGGAGGTAATCTAACATGGATCTGGCGGAGAAATGGCAGGAGTTCTTGACCGATCGGGATAAGGAGCATGATAAGTTATGGGGCAAGAAGGAGTTGAACGGATTCGGCAGCAAACCGGCACTGCTATTAATAGACATTTATTACAGCGTGCTTGGCTTGAAGCGCGAACCGATCTTCGAATCGATGAAGCTTTGGCCCGGCAGTACCGGACTCGATGGATGGGCTGCGGTCGACAAAAGTGCCATACTGCTTGCGGCTGCCCGGGAGAATGGGATTCCCGTCATCCATGTCAAAGGCAAAGATAAAGGTCCGCACAACGTCGTTAAAGCATGGTCATCGCGCAAGCCTGGCAAATCGAAGCCGAATCCGCTGATGACGCCTGAGATGGAGAAAATGGAAAAACAGATCGTTGACGAAGTGAAGCCCCTCCCCGGCGAACTGGTTATCGAAAAATATTCCCCGAGTGCATTCCCCGGTACACCGCTCATGTTCCAGCTTAACAGTCTTGGCATTGATACGCTGATCGTGTGCGGCGAAACGACCAGCGGCTGCGTGAGGGCAAGCGTAGTCGACGGAGCGGCTTTCCGGTTTAAAATCGGCGTCGTCGAAGAATGTGTGTTTGACCGTACCCAATCCTCACATTACCTGAATCTCTACGACATGCATAATAAATATGCGGATGTCGTGACGCTGGAATATGCCAAATCATATTTGGAGTCGATAGGCGCAGCGAATAAACAATCCGTCAGCTCGTGAAATACACCTTAAAGGGAGGATGAAGGAAGATGCATTTTTTAGAAAATGAGTGGCAGCAGTTTTTTACGGAGCAGGACAAAGAGCATCACGCTCTCAAGGCGAAACGGGAGCCGGCCGGGTTCGGCGATAAGCCGGCCTTGGTGCTGATCGACATGTACTACAGCGTGCTTGGGTTCGAGCGCCTGCCTATATTTGAATCGATGAAAAAATGGCCGATGAGTACCGGGCTCGAGGGATGGGCGGCGGTTGATAAAACGGCCGTTGTGCTGGCCAAAGCGCGTGAGCTTGGTATTCCGGTCATTCACGTCAAAGGTTTGACCCCTGGGGTAAACACTTTGCGGCGCGGGAGCCGTCACAAGGGCGAAATTCCGCTGACGGAAGGAGAAGCTGCGATGGGCCGGCAAATCGTCGACGAAGTGAAGCCGCTCCCCGGCGAGCTTGTGATCGAGAAAGGGGCGGCCAGCGCATTCCAAGGAACGACACTGGTGTTCCAATTGAACAGTCTGGGCATCGATACAGTCATATGCTGCGGCGAAACGACCAGCGGCTGCGTCCGCGCGAGCGTCGTGGATGGAGCAACCTACAGGTACAAAATGGGGGTTATCGCAGAATGCGTATTCGACCGGACTGAGTCTTCTCACTATATGAATTTATACGATTTGAACCAAAAATACGCGGATGTCGTGACACTTGACACTGCTGTTGAATACTTCGAGAAAATTGCCGCCGGGCGGAAGATGCCTGTCACACCCTAAAGCAAACGGATCGGCAATCGAGGCCACTTTATATTTTCAAAAATAGGATAGGGAGGAAATCAGATATGAGTCTGAAAGAGAAATGGCAGGACTTTTTAACCGATAGGGATAAGGAGCATGATAAATTGTGGGGCAAGAAGGAATTGACCGGATTCGGCAGCACACCGGCTTTGGTGATGATCGACATGTACTACAGCGTCGTCGGACTGAAACGGGAACCGATCTTCGAATCGATGAAGCTCTGGCCGGGAAGTATGGGTCTTGACGGCTGGGCTGCGGTTGACAAGACGGCCATCCTGCTTGCGGCTGCACGGCAGAGCGGTATTCCCGTTATCCATGTCAAAGGTTTGCACACCGGTGTAAATAGTTGGGGACGACGCAAGCCGGGCAAACCGAATCCGCTGATGACGCCGGAAATTGCGCAGCGGGGAACTGAAATCGTCGATGAGGTCAAGCCGCTTCCCGGCGAACTCGTGATCGAGAAAGCGGCGCCGAGCGCGTTCTACGGAACGCCGCTGATGTTCCAGCTTAACGCTCTGGGCGTTGATACGTTGATTATATGCGGAGAATCAACCAGCGGGTGTGTGCGGGCGAGTGTTGTGGACGGCGCAGCGTACCGCTTTAAAATCGGCGTCGTCGAAGAATGCGTTTATGACCGAACCCAAGCCTCGCATTACTTGAATCTGTATGATATGCACAATAAATATGCGGATGTCGTGACGATGGAATACGCCAAATCGTATTTACAGTCATTCGGAGCACCGGTTAAAGAAGCGATCGGTTCGTAAGGCCAATTTGAAGGGAGCGAAGGGAAATGCACTTTTTAGAAAACGAGTGGCAGCGTTTCTTTACCGATCAGGACAAAGTCCATCATTCTCTCCGGGCCAAGCGGGAGCCAGCGGGATTCGGCAATAATCCGGCGCTGGTGCTGATCGACATTTACTACAGCGTGTTAGGCTTCGAACGCCAGCCGATATTTGAATCAATGAGAAAATGGCCAAGCAGCACCGGACTCGAAGGGTGGGCGGCAGTTGACCAAACCGCCATTGTTTTGGCCAAAGCGCGTGAACTCGGCATCCCCGTCATTCATGTCAAAGGAGTAACTCCCAGTGTCAACACTTGGAAGAACAAGAAGAAATGGCGCAAGGCTGCTGAAATTCCATCGAGTGAAGAAGAAATGTTCAGAAGCTCGCAAATCGTTGATGAAGTGAAACCGATCCCCGGCGAACTTGTGATCGAGAAAGGGGCAGCCAGCGCGTTTCAGGGCACCACACTGGTGTTCCAATTGAATAGTCTGGGCATCGACACTGTGCTGTGCTGCGGTGAAACGACCAGCGGATGCGTTCGGGCGAGCGTCGTGGACGGAGCCACTTACCGTTATAAAATGGGTGTCATCGCGGATTGTGTATTCGACCGTACCGAGGCTTCCCACTACATGAACTTATACGATTTGAATCAAAAATACGCGGATGTCGTCACACGAGATACCGCGATCGCTTACTTCGAAAAAATCGCTGCCGAGCGGATGTCGCCAATTATGACTTGATTTGATTTCAACCGGGACCTGGCAGAATTTATTTAAAACGGGGGGCTAACGTATGAAGAAGAAAAGGTTCTTGCGATGGCTGAAGCTGAGAACACTTATTTTTCCGGCACTATTTATGGTGATCGCTGCCGGCTGTTCGAACAAGCAGAACGAACAGCCGGCAGGTGTTAGCCCCGCTGCCGTTCCGGAGACGACGACAGCTGCGCCTGCCGAGGCTAAAGTGTTGAAGGTCCGGTTTTACGACGATCCAGCCGGCTTCGATCCGGCAACGATATTTCGGATCGAGAATGAAAATATCGCCTTTAATATTTTCAGCGGACTGACATCTTACGATTCCAAGACTATGGAGATCATTCCGGATCTTGCCGAGAGCTGGGAGACGCCGGATAACAAAGTATGGACGTTTCATTTGCGCAAAGGCGTGCAGTGGCAAAAAGGCTATGGTGAATTTACATCCAAGGATGTGCTGTACACCTACCAGCGTATTATCGATCCGGCAACGGGATCGCCATACGCAACCGAATTCTCGAACATCGAAAAGGTGGAAACTCCTGACGATTACACCGTAGTCTATCATCTGCATAAACCGGACGGTAATTTCCTGCATGTGGTTGCTAACTACCATCAGGGTCAAATTGTCAAAAAAGAGGCGATAGAGAAAGCCGGAACGAATGTGAATTGGGAGCCCGTCGGAACAGGACCCTATATGATGGAAAGCATCGATCCCAGCTCACAGATCGTATTTGTACGGCATGACCACTATTATAAAGGTCCGGCGCCAATCGAAAAAATTATATTCAACATTATCAAGGATGAACAAACGGCCATGATCGCTCTGCAAAACGGTGAAATTGACGTGGCCATGAATATCGGCCTCGAGGAAAATCTCGATATTCTCGAGAAAGCGGGATACAAATTAAACCTTACCGATAATGTCACAGGCGGGGTGAAAGTTTTCAATCTCGACAATCCGAAATTGAAAGACAAGCGAGTGCGCCTTGCTTGGGCATATGCCGTTGACTACGACGCCATCTATAAGGCGTTATCGCCGAGAAAAACGAGAGCAAGCTACAACTTCCTGCTCGATTGGATGGATGTATATACAGACGATGTACCGAGGTACGAATATAATCCGGACAAAGCGAAGCAATTGCTGAAAGAAGCCGGATATGAAAAAGGCATTACACTCAAGGTGCTTACATCAGGCACCGTAACGGAAACAGCGCAGCTTGAGCAGGAATACCTAAGTCAGGTCGGGATAAAGGTGGAGTTTGATATCGTAGATTCACCAACTCTCAATAAGAGGCGGAACCAAGGAGACTTTGAGGTGTCCTCCCGAACGCTTCCCGCGGTCAATCCTGACATGATTCTGTTCAGCTATCTGCATCCGGACAATATTGTACCGAAGGGCCTGAACGGGGCGCGATATAATAATCCGGTTGTAACGGCCAAACTTGAAGCGGCCAGAGCAGAAGTAGATCCCGCGAAACGCAAGGAATTGTATGCTGAAGTACAGAGAATCGCGCTGGAAGATTTGGCGTACTTGCCGACAAGCAACGGAAGTATTTTTTGGCCGAGTCAGCAATGGGTAGAAGGGGTTGTTGTTAATAAACTGGCCCAGGTCAACTTCTACGAAGTCGACATAACCAAATGATAGGAATCATTCCGGGAGTCTTTCATACGTCGGTATATTCAAGGGAGGAGAATTCCGATGATTGTTTACACGAGCAAGAAGCTGCTGCAATTGATGTTCACAATAGTCGGGGTAGTAACCCTTGTATTCTTTGCCATGCGGCTCATTCCGGGGGATGCGTCCTCCGTGATGGCAGGAGAAAATTTATCTGCTGAAGCGCTCGAGAGGATACGTGCAAACCTTGGGCTAGATCAGCCTCTCTGGATGCAGTACTTCGGATTTTGGGGTCATTTGATCCGGTTTGATTTCGGGAGTACGATCACGACATCGCTGCCGATCATTCAATTGCTCAAGAACGCGCTGCCAATCACCATTCTAATTGCAGCCTGCACCGTAGTGCTCAAAGTATGTATTGCTATTCCGCTCGGAACTCTGGCGGCATTCATGGCCAACAAAGGTAAAAAATCACTTGATAACGCCTTGACATGGATGACCATGGTGCTCGATCTGATGCCCGGATTCTGGATGGCGCTTCTGCTCATGCTGCTGTTCTCGCTGCATCTGCAATGGCTTCCCGCTACAGGACCCATTTCCTTTGATGAACCGTGGCTGCTGGCTAAGCGCCTTGCGCTCCCGATCTTCGTGCTTGCAATAGGATCGGTCGCCTCCCTTGCCCGGATAACGCGAACCGCGGTGCTTGAAGTGCTCAATGAAGACTACATCAAAGCCGCCCGATCGCTCGGGGCTGCAGAAGTGCTTGTCATTTTCCGTCACGGCTTGCGCAATGCCCTGCTGCCGATTATTACCGTCATAGGGCTGAGTTTCGGCAATTTGCTGAATGGAACCGTCATTACTGAAGTGATATTCGCTCTTCCGGGCGTTGGTCAGATGCTGCTCTATGGAATCAGCAGCCGAGATTACCCGCTTGTACAGGATCTCATTCTAGTTTATGCCTTTATGTTTATCATCGTGAATTTTGTTACAGACTTGGTTTACAAAAAATTCGATCCTCGCGTTCAATTCTGACAACCTTCCAAAGAGCATGAGAAAGGAGCGAAGAAGTTATGGAACAAGGAACTGCTTCAGGTCCGGTCCGGACGCTTCCCGTCGGGAGCTTCGAAAGACTGCGTTTACCCTTTGTTTCAACAATGGTGAAGAATAAACAATGCTTATGGGCGCTCGTCATTCTGCTGCCGATCTTGCTGCTAACGGTTTTAACGCCAGTTCTGCCCCTTTATCCGCCACTCGAGTCTAATGTCAAGGAAAGTTTTAACACGCCGTCGGTTAACCATTTCTTCGGTACAGATAAGCTAGGACGGGATATATTCAGCCGGACGCTGGAGGGAATCAAAATTTCCTTGTCAGTCGGGCTGATTGTAGCCATTCTGGTCGTGACAGGGGGGCTCATACTTGGTACGATTTCCGGTTATTACGGCGGAAGAGTGGATCGCATTACGATGAGCGTCGTCGATATCCTGCTTGCGTTCCCGTCTCTTCTGCTTGCCATCGGTATGGTCGCCACGATGGGCGCGGGCACGGTACCGGTTATCATGGCAATCACGATCGGGGGATTGCCGTCCATGATCCGGCTTCAACGTTCGATGGTGCTCAGTCTGAGAACAAGGCCCTTTCTGGATGCGGCACGTTCCGTTTCGGCAGGAAACAGGTGGCTGATGGTCAAGCACATTATTCCGAATACGCTCTCGCAGCTTCTGGTAGCCGGCAGCATTGCGGCAGCAAATGCGATTCTGACAGAAGCCAGTCTAAGCTTTCTCGGATTGGGCATTACACCTCCAACGCCTTCGCTCGGCAATATTATTCATGACGGACAGTTATATCTGCAGAAGGCTTGGTGGATTTCTACAATGCCCGGCGTTGTTATTCTGGCCATCGCCATTAGCCTGCATTTGTTTTCCGATGGCATCCGTCAAATATTGGACCCCAAAGCACGGAAGTGAACTCGTTCAGTAAAATGGAGGTGGGATGAATGGACGGGCAACTTTTACTGAGCGTCCGAGATTTGCGAACAGAATATCACACGGGTAAGGACATCGTATCCGCCGTCAACGGAGTTTCGTTCGATTTATTGCCCGGAGAGCGGATGGCGATTGTCGGAGAAAGCGGCTCGGGCAAAAGCGCCTTGGCCATGTCCCTCATTCGTCTGATTTCATATCCCGGACAAATCGCAGCCGGCAGCGTTCAGCTGGAAGGCAAGGATCTGCTATCGGTCTCGGAAGGGGAGATGAATCGAATCCGGGGCGCCAGGGTCGGAACTGTATTTCAGGATCCGATGGCATCTCTTGACCCGGTTATGCGGATAGAAGACCAAATGATCATCCCGATACGCAAGCATTTGAGACTCAGCGAAAGTCACGCAAAAAAACGCGTAATCGAGCTGCTTGAACAGGTAGGCATTCCCGACCCTGCCGCACGTATGAAATCCTACCCGTTTGAGCTGAGCGGAGGCATGCGTCAGAGAGTAATGATCGCCATGGCGCTGTCATGTAAGCCGAAGCTGATTATTGCCGATGAGCCGACGACGGCATTGGATGTGACGATCCAGGCGCAAATCGTCGAGCTGCTCAGGGATCTGACCGAAACGACAAGAACGGCAATGCTTTTTATCTCGCATGATATGGGTCTGGTCGCCCGTATAGCCCACAAGGTTGCCGTCATGTACGCAGGGAAAATCGTTGAAATCGGCAATGTTCGCGACCTGTTCGAGCGGCCTCGGCATCCTTATACGCAAAGTTTGCTGAAAACCATTCCCAACATGGCGGGACCGCCAGCCCGGAGGCTGCTGCAGATTGAAGGATTTCCTCCGGATTTGCGCAGTAAGCCGGTGGGGTGCTCCTTTAAAGACAGGTGTTCTGCAGCCGTTTCGTTATGCTACGAGAAATCTCCTGAATTGACAGTTCGGGAAGAAGGACATTTAGCTTCCTGCTGGAAGGAGTGGGGGCTGTCAGGCAGGGAAATAGTCCTGCCGAAGACTGCGGATGCAGTGATTGCGGCGGAAACGATGCAAGAATCAGATTCACTGGCAGACGCTATACCCGGAAACGGCGCGGCCGGCGATGTAGTGCTGAGAGTTAAAGGCCTTCGCAAGACGTTCAGCAAATCCTCGCTTCTGCCTTGGAAGCCGGCGGTCAATGTCCACGCTTTGAATGGAGTCGAGCTGACATTGAAAGCGGGTGAAACGCTCGGTATTGTCGGGGAAAGCGGGTGCGGCAAGAGCACATTGGCGCGTCTGCTGATGCATTTGGATTCACCTACAGACGGAACGGTTGAGATCAACGGAAAACGGTTGTCGGAACTAAAGGGAGACGAATTGAGGCAAGCCCGAAACAAAGTGCAGATGGTGTTTCAGGATCCATACTCCTCGTTTAATCCGAAAATGCGTATCGGAGATATCATCTCCGAACCGCTTGATGTTCAGGAAATCGGCACCAAAGAAGAACGCCGCCGGACCGTGAACGAGCTGCTGGGTAAAGTCGGACTTGAAACCAGCTATGCGAACCGTTATCCAAGCCAGCTCAGCGGAGGCCAGCGCCAGCGGGTCGGTATCGCGCGCGCGCTTGCGCTTAACCCATCCATAATTGTGGCGGATGAACCGACGTCCGCGCTTGACGTTTCTATTCGCGCCCAGGTTATCAATCTTCTGTGCGATCTGAAAGAAGACTTGGGACTAAGCTTCATCTTCATATCGCATGATTTGTCAACGGTTCATCATATTTCTGACAAAATTATCGTGATGTACCTGGGACGTATCGTAGAGCAAGGCATTGCAAAAGAAGTGTTTAAAAATCCGAAGCATCCGTATACGAAAGCGTTGTTAGCTGCCGTACCCATACCTGATCCTGTCCTGGAGGGACAGAGGGAATTTTCCCTGTTGACCGGTGATCTGCCGAGTCCGAGCAATTTGCCGAAGGGATGCGCCTTCAATTCCAGGTGTCCGGTCGCGAAGCCGCAATGTTTCGAGCAAAGACCTGAGCTTAACCCGTATTCCACCGATCGATTGGTAGCATGTCATTATGCTTCATAATCAATAGTTTATTAGAGAGTGGGAGTCATACGATGAAAAAACAATACCGGTTCACGGTCATGATGGTGATGCTTCTAGCTGCAGCTGTCATTAGCGCATCTTGCTCCAATGGAGATAAATCCGAACCAAAAACGAATGTGGCCGGCAATCAGGCTGCCGGCACTGAAAAACCGGCAGCGGCTAAAGATAAGGTACTTAAAGTGCGCTATTACGACGACCCTGCCGGTTTCGATCCAGCCACGGTCTTCCGGATCGAGAATGAGACGATTACATTCAATATTTTCAGCGGATTGGTAACCTACGATTCTAAGACCGCCAAGATAATTCCCGATCTTGCCGAGAAATGGGAAACGGAAGGCAACAAGATCTGGACCTTCCATCTGAGGAAAGGGGTTAAGTGGCAAAAAGGCTACGGGGAGCTGACTTCCGCGGATGTCCTGTATACGTACAAACGGATCTTGGATCCGGCAACGGGATCGCCTTATGTAAACGAGTTCGCTAATATCGAATCGATCGAGGCTCCTGATGCTTATACGGTCGTATACAAGCTGAAATCAGCAGACGGGAACTTTCTTCATGTGGTTGCCAATTATCATCAGGGACAAATCGTAAAGAAAGAGGCGATTGAGAAAGCCGGGGAAAATGTGAAATGGGAGCCGGTCGGAACCGGACCCTTCCAATTGGAGAGCATCAACCCGAACTCGGAAATTATTCTAACCCGCCATGATGATTATTTCATGGGGCCGGCCCCGCTCAGCAAAATCGTCTTCAGCATCATCAAGAATGATGAAACAGCCGCAATCGCACTGCAAAATGGCGAAGTCGATCTCGCAATGCGCATCGGCCAGCAAGAATCGCTCGAACGTCTGGAGGCGGCCGGGTTCAAGATGAACCACTTGTTAAACAGAGCCATCAGTCTGAAAGTCTTCAATACGACCGTCAAGCCTCTGGATGACGTACGGGTGCGTCACGCATGGGCGTATGCCGTCGATTGGAAGACAATGCGTGAATCTCTCGAGCCGATGCTGGGGGGAGTGGCCTACAATCTTCTTCCGGACTGGATGGACGTCTATACGGATGATGTTCCGAAATATGAGTACAATCCGGAAAAGGCGAAGCAGCTTCTTGCAGAGGCAGGTTATCCGAAAGGATTTAAGATCACCCAGCTTGCAAGCTCCGTTGACGAAGCGGCACAGCTGGAGCAAGAATACCTGAAAGCCGTTGGCATTCAACTGGATTTCGAGATTGTGGATTCGCCGACATCCAATAAAAGGCGTAACGACGGTGATTTTCAAGTGGCAGGCCGGTTGCTGCCTGCAGTGAATCCTGACATGATCCTGTTCAGTTACCTGCATCCGGACAACTTCCCTCCGAAGGGCTTGAACGGAGCCAGGTATAACAATCCGGTACTGACAGCCAAGCTGGAAGCAGCGCGTGCGGAGACAGATCCGGGCAAACGGAAGCAATTATATAAGGAAGTTCAGCAAATCGCCATGACTGATCTGCCTTACCTGCCGACTACTGCCGCCCATGTCTATTATCCTAGCTACGATTACGTGAAGAACGTCAATATCAATATGCTGAGCCAGGTCGGTTTCTACGAAATAGACATGACGGATAAAGGGAAATAAACGCCCCATGTATTAGATTTATTTGTTACTGGAGGGGTCATCTTGAAGAAACTGGCGATTGTAGGCGGAGGGATACAGTTTTTTATCATGGCCGTCACGCAGCCCTTCTTCGCTCTATATGCATCGGAACTCGGGGCGTCGACCGCGCTGATCGGATTCATGGTCACGTTGAAAGCATTTCTGCCAATGTTCATAGCGATGCCCTCGGGACAGCTCATTGACCGGATCGGCCCGGAGAAAGTATTGAAATTCGGATGCTTTACAACTTCCGTTTCGCTTATTGCGATGGTTTTCAGTCCTAATTTGATGGTGCTGTCCATGTCCCAGATCGTCAGCGGAGCGAGCACCCTGCTTATGGCATCGTCGCTTCAGGTCATTGTTTCCGATGGCGAGAAAAATAAGCGCGACCGCAATATCACAGCTTATTCAACCTGGTCTTCGGCCGGCAGTATGGCCGGCCCCCTGATCGGCGGCGCTGTTGTTACTTTGGCAGTGGGCTGGTACCCGGCCGAAGAAGCTTCTTCCAACGCTATAGGTTATCGTGCGGCGTTCCTAGTTTCCTTCCTATTGTCCTTCATTTTTTGGATTCTCGTTTCCATCTATAGCCGGAACACCGAGTCAAGAAAATGGACGGTTCGCGAAGTGGGACAACTGCTAGGTCCAAAGGAAGTGTTCGGCAGTTATTTGAACGGCGCGAATCTGCTGCGTTACCCCAGTGTACAATTTGGCTTAGCGGGGACGTTCCTGATCCACTTCATTCAATCCATCTGGGGCAGTTTTTTTCCGCTGTATCTTCATGGTCTCGGTTATGGTGCGTTAGCTATTGCCGTACTCATCTCGATGAGAGGAGCAGCCAGTCTCCTATCCCGTTTTTTTCTGGCAAATCTGATGAAATGGATAACGCAGGAGCGTATTCTTTTGGGGGCCGGCTGCATCGCAGCCCTTTGTGTCATCGTGCTTCCCGCCGCGTCGGCGAATCTGTTTCTGATCGGATTAATTACCTTCATACTCGGTTTCTCGGTTGGAATCAATATGCCAGTCAGTTCCATGATTATGGTAGATGAGGCAGGCAAGAACGAAAGAGGCAAAGTAATGGGGCTCCGCCTGTTCGCCAACCGTCTTTCCCAGATGACCGGACCTGCTCTGTTTGGAATCGTGGGCGAGATGGTTGGTATGAGTCTCGCTTTTTATACCGGCGGCGGATTTTTACTTGCGACTATGCTCGGCTTTGGAGCTTACAGCCGGGTTCGCGATAAATCAGTCAGACGGGCGACAGGCATAGCCGTAACGAAACGGGTGGATGATCATGGACTCTCCTGACTTTTATCGCAAGGTCGGCATTTATGGCGGAGCGCTTTTCTTTACCATTACCGGCATGGCACAACCCTTCTTCACCATGTACGCACATGAAACGGGAGCTTCTACTGCTGCGATTGGATTCATGGTTACATTACGGGCATTGCTGCCGATATTTATTGCAATGCCCGCCGGGCAGATGATTGACTCCATCGGACCGATGAAAATGTTGAAAACAGGAAGCGCACTGCTCATTCTCTCTCTGTTTACAACCTATATGGGCGCTAACTTGTGGGTCTTGTCCTGTTCGCAGCTTTTCATGGGTGCCAGTATCGTTATGATGGCCTCATCACTGCAGGTATTGGTGTCAGAGGGAAGCAAGAACGAGCGGAACGAAAATATTAAGAAGTTTTCCATGTGGATGTCTGCCGGAGGAATGCTCGGACCTTTAATCGGCGGGGCGGTCGTCACTAATTTTGCTTCGGAATTGACGGGGTATAAGATGGCATTTCTGGTTTCTGCTGGAGCTTCGGTTATTTTTCTGATCGCGCTATCTGTCATTTCGCGAAACTATCCGCACCCGGACCCTGACAGGGCCGATGTGAAGCCGCGGGATATCCTGCGAATTAAAGGTATTCTGGACAGCTATACGAGCGGCCTGCACCTGACGAAAATTCGTGCCGTACAATTCGGATTAATAGGAACTTTTCTAATTATGTATATCCAAGCGATCTATATGAGTTTTATGCCTCTCTACTTAAAGGAGCTTGGTTACGGCACTTTGTTTATCTCCTTTGTGCTGTCGGCCAACGGAGTTGCGGGAATGCTGTCCCGCTATGCGCTTGGATGGATCATGAAACGCACACATCTTGAAAGAATATTAACGATTGCAGGCGCGGTCGCAGCTATGTGTATCGGACTCACTCCAATTGCCGGGTTTCATATGGCTGGCATCATTACTATCGTGCTGATTATGGGAAGCGCAGTAGGGATCAATCTGCCGGTAAGCATCATGATCATGGTGAATGATACGAAGGAAAATGAGCGCGGGAAGCTGATGGGTCTGCGTTTGCTGGCAAACCGATTCTCGCAAATCATCAGTCCGTCGATGTTTGGCATACTGGGGCAGTTCCTGGGTTTAACAGCAGCCTTCTATGCCGGGGGAGTTTTCTTGGTTTCCGTAATGTTCGGATTCTCAGCGTTTAATAATCTGAAGCTTAATGTAAAAACGAACGGACTGGAGTCAGCGGCTTCAAAAGTCAGTCCATCAATCGAAAAAAAGATATAACCGGTTACAAAACAGAATATTCTGATAATAAATCGGATGATCCATTGTACTGTTAGAATTCATTTGTTAGAATTATGTTAACAATAGTAACATAAGGGGGCTGACGAATGAATTTAGAGCAGATTACAACGTTTCTGACGGTCTATCAGCACGGAAGCTACAAGAAGGCGGCGGAGATGCTGTATCTGCCTCAACCGACCGTCTCCCACCGCATTAATCAATTGGAGAAAGAACTAGGCAAATCACTGCTCATGCGCGGCAAAGGCAAAGTCAAGCTGACCGAGGAAGGGAAGGCTTTCCTGCCTTATGCGCGCCAGATACTCGGGGCGCTGAACGAAGGTCAGGAGGCTGTTGCCCGCGTAGGCGAGGGTGCGACAGGCAAGCTGTCGATCGGCTGCAATAATTCGTTTGCGGCTTATGTGCTGCCGGATGTCATGGATTCTTTCATCGAGGATTATCCCCATGTATCGTTTAAGGTTTATACCTTTGCTTCAAGCGAGCTGGTTCGGCTTATGAAGAATCAGCATTTTCAGCTGGGAATTACGACTTATACGAGCAACGACAGCGGGCTTATATACCGGCCTGTGCTAAGTGAACAGACGATGCTGTTCGTATCCCCCGAGCATCGGCTCGCCAAGCAAAAACGTGTATCGCTTGAAGAGATTTTGAAGGAACCGTTACTTACCTATCCAAAGGATACTCAATATCGTAAAATGATAGATGTTACACTTAATCAATTCAACTTCAGGTATCAAACCAAGCTTGAAACTAATAATTTGCAACTGATTAAGCATTTTATCAAGCGTAATGCAGGCGTGTTTCTATGCGGCTGTTCGGTCATGCAGACAGAAATGATCAATAAAGAGCTGGTTTCATTGGAAATTGAAAACAACCCTTTTCCGTTAAGGCAAGTATTTGTTGCTTATCGTGAGAATGAATTGCACAGTCTGGATTACCTGTTTATTAAGCATTTTGAAAAACGGATCAATCAACGGACCAATTCCGGCTTATCGCTCTCCTCACAAGAGGATTCCCGCATCCTCAGCTTTGGCGGGTGATCCGGTTCTTTCCCAATCCTATCAACGTCTCGATGGAGGGACACCAATTTGCTATATTTTAGAGAATACTCGAATAAATATTGGAAACCCTTTTTATCTGCATTTGTTTTTTTGATGTGTGAAGCAGCATGTGATCTGCTTCAGCCTACGATTATGGCTAAAATAGTGGATGTGGGCGTTGCAGGCAACCGATTGGATTACGTGATGCGAATGGGAGGACTTATGCTGCTCATTACAGCAGTGGGGGCAGTGGCGGCCTCAGGACGAAATATCCTCTCGAGCCGCGTCTCCCAGCATTTTGGAGCAGATCTGAGATCGGACCTGTTTACTAAAATTCAAACCCTTTCGGTAGAGAATCTTAACAAATTCGATAAAGCTTCCCTCGTAACCCGATTAACAAACGATGTGACTCAAGTGCAAACCTTCGTAAACGGACTGATGCGCATCTTCATGAAAGCTCCGCTTCTGTGCATTGGGAGCTTGATCATGGCGGTGCGCCTTAATCCTCATTTGTCTGTCGTACTGGCTGTTGTCGTGCCGATCGTGAGCCTGCTCATAATGATGAATATGAAGGTAGGCTACCCTTTCTTCCTGCGAATGCAGAAAGCACTGGACAAGGTTAACAGCAGGGTGAGGGAGTATTTATCTGGTGTTCGCGTCGTTAAGGCGTTTAACCGGTTCGATTATGAGGTGGATAAATTTGATCAGGCCAATAGTGAATATCAGGCTAGATCGATGGCAGCCATGCGTGCGCTGGCTGTGTTCGGCCCTGCCATTACATTGACAATGAATTTCGGAATCGTAACTGTCATCTGGCTGGGCGGATTGCGGGTCGATAACGGTCAAATGCAGGTGGGACATATTATTGCTTTTACCAATTATATGACACAAATACTCTTTTCTCTCATGACGATATCGATGGTGTTCAATATGTTTGTGAGAGCGAGAGCTTCAACGGGACGAATCGGTGAAGTATTTGCTTTGAAAAATAATATGGAGTGGCAGGAAGGTAAGGGGGATAACGTAATTGTTACTGGAACGGTGGAATTCGAGAATGTGAGTTTTTCATATGAAGGGCTAACAGAATCGGCCGTAATCAGAAATATTACCCTTTCTTTCAAGGCAGGAGAAACGATTGGCATTATCGGTTCAACCGGCTCCGGTAAGAGCAGTCTTGTCGGTCTAATCCCGCGTTTCTACGATTCACTTTCCGGTTCCGTAAAGGTGGGCGGCGAGGATGTCAAAAATATCGATCCCAGGAAGCTTCGGGAGAAAATAGCGATCGTGCCTCAGAAAACAGTGCTTTTCACCGGTACGGTCAGTGAAAATATCAGATGGGGAAAAGAAGACGCAGCGATCTGGGAAATCGTAAAGGCGGCAGAAATGGCGGATGCCCACGAATTTGTTTCTTCCTTCCCGGAAGGCTATGAAACTAGACTCGGTCAAGGCGGTGTCAATTTTTCCGGAGGGCAGAAGCAGCGAATCTGCATCGCAAGAGCGTTGATTAGAAAGCCGGAAATTCTAATATTGGATGATTGTACGAGTGCGGTTGACGTTGCGACGGAAGCGAAGATCAAGGCAGCTCTGAAGCAATACGCGAAGGACCTGACCTGCATCATTATCGCGCAGCGGATAACTTCCGTGATGGATTGCGATATGATCGTCGTTATGGATCTCGGGCAGGTGGTGGCGACAGGCCGGCACGATGAGCTGATGAAGACCTGCAGCGTCTATCGTGAGATCTTCGAGTCGCAAATGGGAAGGGAGCTGCAGAAGAATGTCTGAGCCGGTTCAGGCGATGAACGGGTTAGAGAGGCCTGGGAACAGGGGAGGAAGAGGCGGGCCGATCGTCAAGCCGAAAAATTTCAAAGGAACGCTGAAGCGGCTTTGGACTTACATCGGTAAAGAAAAAAAGCTCTTATCGATCGTGTTTCTATTCGTATTGGTCGATTCCGCCATTATGCTCACCGCGCCTTATCTGATTGGGGTGTCCATAGATGCGATGTCCAGCGGCACAGTGAACTTCAAATTGCTCGAAACCGTATTAATCGCATTGATTGCATTCTATATTTCCGATGGATGCCTTATATTTCTGCAGGGCTGGCTGATGGCCGGCGTATCGCAAAAAATCGTGATGAACCTGAGACGAATGTTATTCAAAAAGCTTCAGAAGCTGCCATTATCCTATTTCGATTCCCGCACTCACGGGGAAGTTATGAGCCGATTGACTAATGATATCGATAATGTAAGCAACTCCTTGTCCCAATCGATCACTCAGTTAATGACAGGATCGATCGTCATTATCGGTTCTGCCGCCATGATGTTCGTCCTCAGTCCGCTGCTTACATTGGCAAGCCTGATTACGATTCCTTTGGTCACGCTGCTTGCCCGCACCATAACAAAGAGAACGAGCCTGTTGTTCAGAGAACAGCAGCGGCAGCTGGGCAAGCTGAACGGTCACATCGAAGAAACGATTTCCGGCATATTGGTCGTCAAATCGTTCAATCATGAGGAAAAGGCGATTAAAGAGTTTAATGCGGTGAATGCCGGGTTACGGGAGGCGGGACTCAAGGCGCAGGTTTGGTCTGGCTTTCTGATGCCGCTTCTGGGCGTCATTAACAATCTCGGATTTGCGGCGGTTGCTATTGTCGGAGGGGTTCTGGCCATTAAGGGCATGGTTACGGTCGGTGTAATTGCCAGTTTCCTAAGCTACTCCAGACAATTTGTCAGGCCGCTCATGGATGTAGCAAACGTCTTTAATATTATGCAATCCGGCTTGGCCGGCGCGGAGCGGGTTTTTGAAGTTCTCGATGAACGGGAAGAGCCGGAAGACTCGCCAAATGCCATCGTATTGAAAAATGCAGAAGGTCATGTCGTCTTTGAGGATGTCAGCTTCGGGTACAGAGCAGACGTTCCAATTCTCAAAAATGTAAGCTTTACCTCCGATAATGCCAGCAGCACGGCATTCGTTGGTCCCACCGGCGCAGGAAAAACGACTGTCGTTAATTTAGTTACAAGGTTCTATGATGTGACGCATGGAAGAATATTAATAGACGGGATAGACATAAAGAACTATACAAGGGACAGCTTAAGAAGATGCTTTGGGATCGTGCTTCAGGATACCTACTTATTCTCCGGTACGATTAAAGATAACATTAAATACGGCAATCCCGATGCTACCGATGAAGAAGTGGAGAAGGCTGCGGCGATGGCTAATGCAGATGTCTTTATTAAACGGCTTCCTCTGCAGTATGAAACGTTATTGTCCGAGAATGGCGGAAACTTAAGTCAGGGGCAAAGACAGCTGCTGGCGATAACAAGAGTTATTCTTGCCAGACCTTCCATCCTTATTCTGGATGAAGCGACAAGCAGTATCGATACACGGACCGAGCTTCATATTCAGGATGCCCTGCTCAACATCATGAAGGGATGCACGAGTTTTATAATCGCGCACAGATTGAATACGATTCGGGACGCGGATACGATTATGGTAATTGACGGCGGGGAAATTGCCGAAAGAGGAAGTCATGAAGCTTTAATGGATAAGCAGGGGAAATATTACCGTATGTTTTACAACCAGTTCAGGAACATGGAGGCCGCTTCCGAACATCTAGCAGAATAGTATACTGTGGAGCAGGCAACCGCCTGCTTCTTTTTCGTTTGTGGGAGAACGACGGCGATCTCAACGACGAGTAGAACGATGGCAATGTAGGTGACGATGAACCACACGCGCCTCAACTCCTTCGGATACTCGAAATATTCGTATTCTGGTATTACCCGGAAAAAGTTTTTCCAACCCGTTGACAGCATTTGGGTGAGGATGGTAAAGTTGCAAATATACTTTGATGAACGGAAGGGGGGTTACGAACATGATTAACGGAACATGGTCGATTCTATGGATTAGATATGCCTCATGGCGATTGTCATTGTATCCGCAATTGTCGTACGTAACCCCCTCGCGAACAATCGCTAACGGTCTGTAGATTCCGGAATCTCCGGCAAGACGTTGCGAGGCGCATGGTTACGGTGACGTAATCGTGCGCCTTTTTTATCGCATTCGGGAGCTGTCGCGGCCATAAGCCGCATTAGCGCGAGTGCGGGCGAGGATGGTCGATCATCCTTCGCGAGGCGTATCGCTTACGGCGGTATGCCTTTTTTGTTCCCAAAGTATTCCGGATTCATGTTGAATCCGTTCGATTATGAAGGGTGTGAACTCATCGATGTTTATCGTGTTAAAGAAATTAAGCTGGTTTTTCAAAATGCATTGGAAAAGGTACGCCATTGCGAGCGTCTTGCTGACGATCGTCGGCATCATGGACGTCATTCCTCCCAAGTTGATCGGAACGGCGATCGACGGCATCCAACGGGAGACGTTAACTGCGGCTAAGCTGACGGAATTGCTTGTGTTCTGGGGAGCCCTTACGGTTGCCGGGTACGGAATTACGCATCGTGTGGTGGTCCCGGTTGTTCGGCGCGTCCTTCGTCCTGGAGCGGAAAGTTCGTTCGCGGTTGATGAGGCATTTGATGAAAATGACTCCGACGTTCTACGAGCGTAATCGCACCGGAGACCTGATGGCCCGGGCGACGAACGATCTTGGCGCAGTATCGGTAACGGCGGGCTTCGGCATCTTGACGCTCATCGACTCTACGTTGTTCATGGCGACGATCTTGACCGTCATGGTCGGTCTGATCAGCTGGAAGCTTACGCTTGGCGGCGATGCTGCCGCTCCCGATCATGGCGCTGCTCATGAAGCATTTCGGCAAGAAAATCCACGAGCGATTCATGAAATCGCAGGATGCCTTCGGGAGATTTGAACGACCAGGTGCTGGAATCCGTGTCCGGCGTTCGCGTTATCCGGGCATTCGTGCAAGAAGAAGCCGACCGCAAGCGGTTCAGCGATACGGCTGACGATGTTTTCAACAAAAGCATACAGGTCGCCAGGATCGATGCGGTGTTCGAGCCGACGGTCAAAATCTTGGTGGGGTTAAGCTACTTAATCGGAATCTGCTACGGTGCGGTGCTCGTATTCCGGGGCGAGATTACCCTGGGCGAGATGGTATCGTTCAACATGTTCCTAGGGATGCTCATCTGGCCGATGTTCGCGATCGGCGAGCTGATCAACATCATGCAGCGGGGTAACGCCTCACTCGACCGGATCAACGAGACGCTCGGTTCGCAGGTGGACGTGACGGAGACCGAAGCTCCGGTAGACGTAGAAGTACCCGAATCGATTGCTTTCGATCGCGTAACGTTCCGGTATCCGAGTTCGTCCATCGACAATCTCGTGGATATCACGTTCAAGCTCGAAACGGGGACAGACGCTCGGAGTCGTAGGGCGCACGGGAAGCGGGAAAACGACGCTGCTTAAGCAGTTGCTTCGCGAATACCCGATGGGCGAAGGAAGCTTGAAGATCGGCGAGGTTCCTCTGACCGAGCTGGAGCTCCAACGTCTGAAAAGCTGGATCGGTTACGTACCTCAGCAGCCTATTCTGTTCAGCAAGACGATCCGGGAGAACATCTGGTTCGGAGCTTCCGACGACTTGAAGGAGGATGATCGGCTCAATCGCGCGCTGGAGCTGGCTTCCTTCCGCAAAGACGTCGAGTTCCTGCCGGAAGGCTTGGAGACGCTCGTCGGAGAGAAGGGCGTCGCCCTGTCCGGCGGTCAGAAGCAACGCGTCAGCATCGCGAGGGCCGTCATCGCCGATCCGGAAATTCTTATGCTCGACGATGCTTTGTCCGCGGTCGACGCGAAGACGGAGACGGAAATTCTCGAAGGCATCAGAAGCGAGCGCGCGGGTAAGACGACGATTATCACGACGCACCGTTTAACCGCGGTTCAACATGCCGATTGGATCGTCGTGCTCGACGAAGGCCGCATCTCGGAAGAAGGCACTCACGAGCAGCTCCTGCAGCTCGGCGGATGGTATAAGGAGCAATACGACCGTCAACAGCTCGTTTCCATCGTGGAAGCGTAAGGAAGACGAGTACGATTAGGTTCAAGATTTAATGACGAAACGTAGGTGACATTAACCAATGGGTAATAACAACGGAAAACGATTATTCCGATACGCGCTCCTCTACAAAAAGCCGATTCTAATCGCGCTCGCCCTGCTACTGCTCGCGGTAGGCGTCGAGTTGGTCGGTCCTTTCCTTGCGAAACGGATGATCGACACGAATATCATGGGCGTCGAGAAGCCGTGGTACGAGACGAAGCAAGACGAGAAATACGCGGTCTCCTACGGAGACGGCTGGTATAAGCGAGAGGACCACTGGGCGGCCGGAGAGACGAAGGGCCGCGAGGTTCGCGTCCTGCAAGCCGACAACAAATTCTACTTCGTCGACGCTCCGAACGTTCCCGATACGGGCAAAAGGAGCTTTAGCGACGGGGGCCTGACGATCGTGAACGAGGATGGAAGCACGCAGCTCTATCCGGCGAAAGTCATGTCCCGGGGCGAGACTTATCAGTTCTACAAGCCGGAGTCCCGGAGCATTTTCCTGCTGGCGATCAGTTATGTCGGTCTGCTGCTCATCGGGGCGGTACTGGCTTATTGGCAGAGATACTTGCTTCAAGTGTCGGCGAACCGTATCGTCCGCAGAATGCGCAACGACGTCTTCCGGCACATTCAACGCTTGCCGGTGCAGTATTTCGATAATTTGCCTGCGGGTAAAGTGGTCGCCCGGGTAACGAACGATACGGAAGCGATCCGCGAACTGTACGTGTCCGTGCTCGCGAACTTCTTCTCGGGGATCATCTACATCGCGGCCATCATCGGCGCTTTGTTCCTGCTAGACATGAATCTCGCATTCATCGCGATGCCGTTCATCCCGATCCTGTACGTCTGGATCGTCGTGTACCGCAAGTTCGCGGCGAAGTATAACCACGTCATTCGAACGCGTCTCAGCGATATTAACGCGATGATCAACGAATCGATCCAAGGCATGCCGATCATCCAAGCGTTCCGCAAAGAGAAATTGACGATGGGCGAGTTTAACGAAATGAATGACGATTATTATAAGTATCAGAACAAAATGCTTTTACTAAACGCCCTCACTTCTCATAATCTGGTTAACGTGTTCCGGAACGTCCTGTTTATCACCGTGATCTGGATGTTCGCAGGCGATTGGCTGGGAACGGCGGTAACCGTCGGCGTTCTGTACGCCTTCATCGACTACATGAACCGAATGATGCAGCCGATCGTCGGGATCGTTAACCAGCTGTCGAACCTGGAAGTTGCCCGCGTATCTGCGGAGCGGGTGTTTACCTTGCTCGACGAGCCGGGCATCGAGGTGTCGGACAGCCGGATGGAGCGTTACCAAGGCAACGTGAGCTTTGAGGAAGTATCGTTCGGCTACAAGCCGGGCGAGGATGTGCTCAAGAACATCACGTTCCGCGCGCGTCAGGGCGAGACAGTCGCGTTGGTCGGCCATACCGGTTCCGGCAAAAGCTCGATTCTGAACTTGTTGTTCCGTTTCTACGACGTGGAGCGGGGCAAGATCAAGATAGACGGAGTCGACGTAAGAGAGTTGACGAAGCAGCAGCTTCGCCAGCATATGGGCATCGTGCTTCAGGATCCTTTCCTGTTCACGGGAACGATCGCTTCTAACGTCAGCCTCGACGATCCTTTGATCTCGCGGGAGAAAGTGGAGCAGGCGCTTCGCGATGTCGGCGCGTACGAGATGTTCATGCAGCTGCCCGGCGGCTTGGATGAGCCGGTCATCGAGAAGGGCAGCACGCTGTCCGCGGGTCAGCGGCAGCTGATCTCGTTCGCCCGGGCGCTCGCCTTCGATCCGGCGATCCTCATCCTGGACGAAGCGACGGCCAGCATCGATGCCGAGACGGAAGCGATCATCCAAGGGCGCCCTCGACGTCTTGAAACGGGGACGCACGACGTTCGTCATCGCTCATAGGCTGTCGACGATCCGCGCGGCCGATCAGATTCTCGTGCTCGATCGCGGTCGGATCACCGAACGCGGCAATCACGACGAGCTGATGCAGCAGGGCGGAAAGTATTACGCCATGTATCAGCTGCAACAAGGCGCCGCCGAGGTCGTGGCTTAATGATATGGATTGGAGAACTTGCAGCGCCTTGGCGCGGGGTTCTCCTTTTTTTGCGTCCGCGTGCCCCCATTGGGGCTCGATAAGGAACCCATAGCTGCTTAGGCTCGTCAGCTTCACCGAATTATCGATCTGTCAGACCACTAACTCACACGCGTTTGCCTATTTCGCCGGATTGGCATTCATGAGTTACCCTCCGTATTCAGGTTAATCTCATGATCTCATAGCTAGGTAAGTAGTTGAAGGTGTGGAGAGTTTGACGCTTACGTTCGTGGAGAAGCAATTTCTTAAGAAAGTGCACTTATCTCTTTAAAAAGTGGGTACCCAATAAATGTATTTCTGATACTGTTATAAGGAGAAGCACTTCTTATCGGGAAGTGGGGGACATTATCGAATTCGTCAAGTCGCGAAAATTATGCAAGCGCTTTCAGTTATGCTGATGTTCAATACAGCGAAGATCGTGACGATCGGTCCGATCGTATTCCTATATCTGTTTGTGCAGAAGTATTTTGTCAAAGGCTTAATGGTCGGTGCTGTGAAAGGCTAAACCCGTCAATCGGCGGTTTAGTATAGATGAACCACAAGTGAAGGAAAAGGGGGGATAATGGAGGAAAAAGCAATCTTAACGGCATTCTTGACTCTGACAATCAATATACTCAAATAGAAAATTGGAGGACTCAACATGCGAAATTCCCGTAGTTGGCAAAAGGTTCTGTACGTATTTATGACATGTTTAATGTTACCCTTAGGTTTGCTCACAGCTGTCATCAGTCAGCCTCAGAGAGCCCTTGCAGATACAAGCTTTCTCCATCCCGGCATGCTCTTTACCCAGGCAGACTTGGATCGCATGAAACAGAGAGTTGCTGCTAAGCAGTCTCCGGAAATTTATGAATGGAACAATCTGCAAGCGAATCCGACAGCTTCTCTGAGTTATTCCGCAACCTACTACCCAATCGTTTACAGAAACGATGCGGTCTATGGAAATACAGGAAATACTAGTCTCTACTACAGCGCATCGGCAGCCCTTATGGACGCGATCCAATGGTATATTTCCGGAGATCAGGCTTATGCGGATCATGCGATCGAAATTATGAACGGCTGGTCAAACAATTTGACCTCCATTCAAGGTCATGACGCCCAATTGGCAGCCAGCATTTACGGGTACAAGCTGCTGAACGCCGCCGAGATCATTCGTTACAGCAATGCCGGCTGGTCCTCTGCGGATATAAGCAAATTTACCGATATGATGACGAACGTTTTTTACCCGCTTACCAGCACATACGGCAGGGTGAACGGAGGATGGGCCAACGGGAATTGGGATGCCGTCGACGTAGTCTTCAACCTTAGCTTTGGCATTTGGACCGATGATAGGGCGATTTACGATCAAGCCGTAAACTACTACAAGAACGGTGAGGGAAACGGGACTGTCATGCACTATATCCAAAATGACGAGGGTCAAGTGCAGGAAAGCGGCCGTGATCAAGGACATACCCAGGGGGGAATCGCAGCCCTGGCCGAAGCCGCGCAGATCGGCTGGAACCAAAGGATTGCGGCTCCGAACGGCGGAGATATGTACTCCTATCCGGATAATTCGTACCGGCTGCTCAAAGGCATCGAATATACGGCCAAATACAACTTGGGCTATGACGTTCCCTATACTCCGATCCCTGGGGTCGGATATACGCTTGAGGACATGGGGAAAGGCTATTCCTGGATACCCGGTTTGGTTATTTCGCCGATAGGGCGCGGCGGGTTCAGCCCCATTTACCAGCAGATATATAATATGTATGTAAATGACATCGGTTTGCAGGATTCCATGCTTCCCTATACGAAACAAGTGATAGCGCGACAACCGTCTACACCGTTCGGTTTGGATTTCCCGTCGTACGGGGGGTTATTATTCAACGATAAAGATACCCCGCATTCGGATCAATGGGGAAAAACGGAAACTATTATGATGACTAACCGCGGGGCAGGGAACAAAGGTATCGTCGTGTTGGACGACCATTCACCGATTTCCGTGGAGCAGCAATTCACCTCCGCGGCGGATGCCACTATTCGAGGCGGAACGTATGCTGCTAACAACTATGGCGCAGATGCAACGATGACGACGAAGCTGTCTTCCGCAGATTTCACGCGCGAAGCCTATCTCAAATTCGATCTGAGCGGATATGCGGGAAGCAAAATCAGTTCTGCAAAGGTGAGGATCTATGCCGCGTCCGTAGGCGCGAATCCCGGCACATCGGAAGCGGACTATGTGAGGAGACGACAGCTGGAACGAGAGCGGCATCACCTGGAATACGAAACCGGCTTCCGGAGCCGTTCTTGCAACCTGGCCGAAACCGAATGCCGGCAGCTATGTAGAATTTGACGTAACCGATCAATTAAATGCTGAACTTGCGAATCCCGGGGACAAAAATCTTTCCATCCGCCTCCGTAGTCTTGCGAGCGGTGACGGTGTGGATTACAGCACGAAAGACGCGGCTGCTGCAGGCAATCGTCCGAAACTCATCATACAGAACGACCCGATGTCGTACAAATTTGCCCTGGAATATTTGGGAACATCCAATTTGTACGCCTATCGTTCTCTGGCAAACAACAAATATTTGACCGTATTGGCGGACGGAACGTTGACGGCTAGTTCCGATACTATTGGGACCGCTCAAACCTTCACTTACAGCAACAACGGCTCCGGCAACCTGATAAAATCGCTGCTAAGCGGCAAATATTTGTCAGTGGATTCGGCTTACAGGGCTGTTGAAAGCGAATTTGGATGGTGTAAACAATGATTACGGGAGGTTTGATTATCAAACTCCGGTCGATCCGCCCGCTACAACAGCCGTATTGTCAAGCGAGGTGCCAGACGGGCAAAATGGCTGGTATGTAAATCCAGTCTCCCTGACTTTAACGGCAGAAGGCCCGGTGCTTCCTGCAGCCAACACCGTTTATAGTCTTGATGAGGGGCTTACATGGCAAACCTATACGGGACCGATTCCGTTTAATCAAGACGGCCGGTATTCGGTCTGGTATGAGTCAAGAGATATTGGAGGCGGCGTAGAATTTGCACGAAACATCACGTTCAACGTGGATATAACGGCGCCGACAATTACCATATCCGGATTAGTGAGCGGTGCATTCGGCGATGCCGGGGACATTACGCCAACTGTAACGATATCCGATTACTTGTCCGGGGTTGACGGAAGCAAGACAACGGTAACACTTGATACGTATGGGGTACAGTCAGGGACGACAATCCCACTCTATACGCTGCCGCTTGGTTCACATACATTGACCGTTACTGCGGGCGACCTGGCAGGGAATGCAGGCACTCACATGGTGACGTTCCAAACTACGACGAGCATCCAATCCTTGCAGTCATTGGTTACCCGTTTTACGAATGCCGGGTGGATCAATAACAAAGGCGTCGCAGCCGGGTTGCAAAGCCAATTAGCTGATAACGAACTGCCCGATTTCGTGACCACAGTTCAGGCTCAAAGAGGTAAAACCATTTCCGGGGACGCCGCGAATTACTTGCTTCGGGATGCCCAATATTTGTTGGCCCATTAATAAGCTAGGCAGGCAGGCCTGAAAACTTGATTGTTCGAACTACCCTAACCGGTTTATAGAAAAAACGAAACGACCGCTCTCCTGTGGAATACGGGGAAGCGGTCGTTTCTCAATACATATCTGCTCCTATCGTCCTGCCGATAGGACGTATCTATGCGTATCTATGTTGTTTATTTGTCCTGTTAATAAGCGTATAATCAGGGGTGTTATTGATTTTTACGGAGGAATAAATGATGAATCGGATGTTCGAGCCAGTCTTATTTGATCGCAGGAAAATACCTTGGGATTACCGGATCTATACCGATCATAATTTTAAAGGTTACTATCATTGGCATCAATGCTGCGAAGTTCTGTTTGTTCATGAAGGCAAGGGGAACGTGATCGTTAACCGGCAAAATTACGATATTCGACGGGGGATGTTATTTTTCTTTCAACCGTTTCAGCTTCATCGTATCCATGCAGAGGTGACTGCTGAGCAGCCCTATCTTCGGACAATTTTCTACGTGGATCCTGTTATAATGGATAACCAGCTGCGCATGTTCCCTCATAGACAGACTTTATTTAATGCTCTTGCTCAGGGAAATCAGCATTGTTTAGTGTTTGATCTGTCAGAACAAGCCGGCGTAATCGAATGGATTTACGAGTCGTATGAACGAAATCGGGATCGCAAAGAAGACAGCGAGGAAAGTACGATACTGCTGCTGCAATTGTTGGATGTCCTAAGTCATAATAAACAACTTAGTGATGTCTCAATCGCGAGACCGGACAAAAAGGGAAGAATCCGTTATTCAGAGACGGTGATGCGCTGGATTGAGGATCATTTTCATGAAGACATTAGTCTGGAGGTACTCGCAGAGAAGACGCATTTAACTACGGCGTACCTTTCCCGAATTTTTCGTGTTGAAACGGGGAGCCGGATCTCGGATTATATAACAGCAAGGAGGATTAAACAGGCTTGCAGGCTGCTTCATAACTCCGATTTGTCCGTGGAGGAAATCGGAATCCGTGTCGGCTACCTCAATACTTCTTATTTCATTCAACTGTTTAAAAAGGTAGTCGGGGTGACGCCGCTCAAATACAGAACGCATACGGATTTAGATTAAAGTTTTCCTGCATGGAAAAATGCCCAAGACGTTAACACGCCTGGGCATTTTTTTGTCTTATAGAAGTGCAACCTACTTTACAAACAATTTCTCTAATGCCTCTCGTTGGGGCTCGCGAATGCTAATGACCGGGCGGATGCTCTTCGCTCTCAGCTCTGCTTCTTCAATTGACTGAGCTAATCCAAGCTCAATTAAAGTACCAATTGCAACCGCACCTGTTCGTCCTTTACCCCCACCGCAATGGAAGCCAACCTTTTTACCGCTCTTGTAAGCATCCGTGATATGCTTAATCGCTTGCTGGAATAATTCAGCCTGCGGTGTTTCGGAGTTGTCGCCAATAGGAACTTGGATTGTTGTTACCTGGTTATCCCGTTCACCGCTTGGGGAAGCTTCTTCTCGTAAATCAACGATAACATCACAGTTTGCTTCCGAAATCATAGCTTGAACATCGGCTGCTCCACCCATATAAATCTGTTCGCCAACAAGGGCTTGATAGTTTTTAGACATTGAGGTTTGCTCCTGTTCGTTTATAGAATCGTTTTTTTAAAGGATGTTAACGGAATAGACACGGGTGCAGCCGGCGGAGCGCAGCATAGAGAAAGATCCTTTGTTTCACCAGCAGATTCGAATTCGGAATCTTCCTTGGTATAGAAGATCTCCCATGCATTGCCGTCCGGATCGTAAACCCATACTTTATCTTGAACGGCATAACAGCAGGTTGTGTTCATCTCATCGATAAGCAGCAGGTCTGCTTGGCGCAGACGTTCACCCATGGCAAGAACCTCTTCGGTGTTGTCTACTTGGAAGCCAAGATGGTTAAGAACACCATGTTTCTCGAAAGGACGTACATTCAAAGAGAAGTGCAGAGCAGGGTTATCCAGTTCAAATTTGGCGTAGTTGTCTTTTACTTTCGTCGGTTCAGCGTTAAAGAAGCTGCGGTAAAACGCCAGTGACTTCTCAAGATCGGAGCAGTTGACCGCAACGTGCATGCGTTTGATAGCTGCCATTATTACTCGCCATCCTTGAGGAATGCTTCTATACGAGTCTTAATCGCATCTCTAACGGTGCGGAATTGAGCCATGATTTCTTCTTCGGTACCCGTAGCTTTGGCTGGATCTTCGAAGCCCCAGTGCCATTTGATCACATTTGGATTGGAGATAACAGGGCAGTGTTCGTCAGCATGCCCGCATAAGGTAATGACATAAGTCGCATGATTTAGTGTCTCAGGATCAATAACGTTAGACGAATTGTTTGAAATATCCACGCCAGCTTCTTTCATGACTTGGACGGCGCGGGGATTAAGACCATGCGCTTCTAGACCTGCACTTTTCACCTCGTAACGATCTCCACCAAGCGCGTTCATGAATCCGTCTGCGATTTGACTGCGGCAGGAATTACCTGTACACAAGAAGTAAATGAGTTTCTTTTCCATGTTTGTTGATCTCCTTTTAGTTGGGTTAGATTTAGAGGTTGAGGATTAACTAATGACTTTAAGCCATAAATAAAGGCCGGTAAGCGTAATAAACAAAACAGGAATCGTCAGCACGATGCCGGTTTTGAAGTAAGCGCCCCAAGTGATTTTCACACCTTTACGGGAGAGAACATGCAGCCACAGCAGGGTAGCCAAGGAGCCGATTGGCGTTATCTTTGGTCCAAGATCGGAGCCGATAACATTGGCGTACACGAAAGCTTCGCGCAATGCACCAGTTGGGTTCGTGCCATGAATGGCAAGTGCATCAATCATAACCGTCGGCATGTTATTCATAATGGACGAAAGAATGGCTGCTATAAACCCGGCACCGATGGTTGCTGTGAACAAGCCTTGATCGCCAACCCACTGAAACACTTTTCCGAGTTCATCGGTGAGTCCAACGTTCCGAAGTCCATAAACGACAACATACATCCCGATCGAGAACACAACTACCGCCCAAGGTGCTTCTTTCACAATTTTCCCTGTGTGGATCTCAGGACTGCGTCTAGCTATGATAATGAACGCAATGGCTGCAATACCGGCAATGATGGATACAGGAATCTTGATGTATTCACTGATTAGATAAGCGACCAATAGAACCGAAAGGATGATCCATGAAACTTTAAACAGATAGGGATTTTTTATGGCGTCTTTTGGTGCTTTTAATTGGGTCAAGTCATAATGCTTCGGAATACTGCGTCTGAAGAATAGGTAATAGCACGAGCAGACTTGCTCCTACCGAGAAGAAAGTGGGTACAATCATCCGGCTTGCATATTCGACAAAGCCAATATCAAAAAAGTCGGAAGATACAATGTTGACCAGATTACTGACGACGAGTGGAAGAGAGGCTGTATCCGAGATAAATCCACTTGCGATGACAAAAGGCAGTATCATTCGCTCGTCAAATTTCAAGGCACGAACCATCGCAAGAACGATTGGCGTTAAGATAAGAGCTGCGCCATCATTTGCGAAGAAAGCAGCTACACCAGCACCTAATAAGATGACATAGACGAACATAAGGGTACCGTTCCCTCGGGCGAATCGTGCCATATGAAGGGCAGCCCACTCGAAAAAACCGATTTCATCTAAAATAAGCGAGATCAAAATGACTGCGACAAAGGCGAGTGTTGCATTCCATACAATGAGGGTTACGTCCCATACATCATGATAACTCACTACGCCGGCAATCAAGGCAGCGACTGCTCCACCGCTTGCAGACCAGCCAATATTCAACCCTTTAGGCTGCCAAATAACAAAAACTAATGTGACTAAAAAAATGAGAGACGCGATAACGAGCATAAATTCTCCTTTTGAAACCTTATTTGCAGCTCCCAGCCTTCACTGCATCAATTTGTTCTTTCATAGATGGAAGCTGGTCCAATACACCTTGAAGATAGGGCTTATCTTGAACATTCAAGGAATAGTAAATCCATTGGCTGCGGCGTGTTTCGTTCACGAGACCGCCGATCTTTAATTTCCGTAAATGCTGGCTTACGTTTGGCTGTGTCGTATGTAATATTTCAACGATGTCACATACACACATCTCTTTTTCTTTTAACAAGGCCAAAATCGTCAAACGTGTTTTATCAGAAAGGAGCTTAAGGGTTTCGGCTAATGCATCCAAGGAAATCATTCCATATCACCTCGTTTCGATTATATCCAGTAGTATTATAACCAAATCCCTTAATATAAGTAAAGGGTTATATTAGTGAGTGCTTTAATCATTATATAAGTGAATTGTAATATGAGTATTAACTTATATATACCTGTCGCCGGATCACTTAGGGGCCAATCCGTGATTCAAGGTGATATACTGAATGCAGTATTTCAAGAAGCGGATCAAGCTGCCGTAATATAGCCAAAGAAAAGTGGGTAATCACATGAAATTTGTACTGTCACCTGATTCATTTAAAGATAGTATGACCGCTCAGAAAGTGACCCAGGTCATGAAAAAAGCCATATTAGACATTGACGCTGAGGCTGAAATTGTTGAACTGCCTGTGGGAGACGGCGGTGAAGGAACCTTGGAAATTCTGACCTATGCTGCTCAAGGCAAATTGATCGATACTACAGTTACGGGTCCCTTGGGCGAACCGGTTAAGGCTCAGTTTGGCATCTCGGGAGATGGAACAACGGCCATTGTGGAAATGGCACAGGCGAGCGGCTTGCAATTAGTTTCCCAATCCCTTAGAAACCCGCTGATCACCACAACATATGGAACGGGAGAATTAATTCTGCAAGCTTTGGATTATCCGATTAATCACTTAATTATTACCATTGGCGGGAGTGCAACCAATGATTGCGGTGCAGGTATGCTGCAAGCGTTGGGCGCAAAGTTTCTCGATTCCAGCAATCAGCCAATTCGTTATGGCGGGGAACAATTAGGTTTGATTTCTAAGGCTGACTTTAGTGACTTGGACCCTCGTCTCAAGCAGGTATCCATGAGAGTTGCATGTGATGTAACCAATCCATTAATCGGACCTCGTGGTGCGTCGCATATATTTGGACCCCAGAAGGGGGCAACACCGGCAATGGTCGCTGTTTTGGATGAATGCTTAACCCATTTTGCCAATCTAATTGAGGGTGAGACGGGTTTACGTCTGCATGATGTTTCAGGTGCCGGGGCAGCAGGCGGGCTGGGCGCAGCGCTTATACTGTGCGGCGGTACTCTCGAGCCTGGAATCGATCTGGTTCTGGATGTGCTTTGTTTCGACGAGTTGGTAACAGGAGCTGATTATGTATTAACCGGTGAAGGAAGAATAGACAATCAAACTCTGGGCGGCAAGGTCATTGCAGGAATTGTTCAAAGATCGAATAAAGCAGGGGTGCCTGTCATTGCCTTCGCCGGAAGTGTGCAGCCAGGATATGAGAAGCTATATGAAGAAGGACTGTTAGCGACCTTTAGCATCACATCCAAACCTATCTCATTGGGAGAAGCTTTGGAGCAAGGAGAAGAGAATTTATTGTATACGGTATCCAATGCGATAAGGCTTTTACAGCATAATAAGCAGCATTAGTCACCGGGGCGTTTATGCTCCGAGCACAAGCCTTGATGATCCTATCAAGGTTTTTTTGCTGTGCTTGCAATGATGCTAGGATTCCGCTTTCCCCATCCTATGCTTAGGACGGAACTGAACAGGGGAAATGCCGGTGCCCTGCCGGAATTGTCTGGAAAAATGGCTGGCTGAGTGGAAGCCGAGCATGGTGGAGATTTGCTCAATCGTCCAATTGGTGCTTACTAAGAGATGCTTAGCTCTTGTCAGCTTCAGTTGTGTGACATATTGGCGAGGAGATATGCCGTAAATTTTAGTGAAAATTTTGCTGCATTGACTGCGGCTCAGGTTCAGCTCACTTGCAATTTGTGAGATCGAGCCATCCGATAATGCAAGCAGCTGCAGCCTCTCTTCAATAGCATGGGCCGTATCCGCTTCATGCATCGTGGTGCCCGCGTTATTGAATGCCGTTTCTTCTGCGACGCTCTTTTGAAGCAGGATGATTTCACGGATGATTAATAAGATGAAGGACTGCAGGGCGATTTTATTCTCGTAGGTTACACTTAGCCGCCTTTCCGTTGCTGATGTGATTTGAGTTTGATTCATCATGCTGGCGTGCATGATCTGTTCGATCTCTTGTATATACAGCGGAAGCCGGGTGGAATCGGCAAGTTTTTTGGGATACAGCGCATATTCGAGGGTGCTTAACCGCATGCGCATTTCATGGTTATCAAGATCGAAATGCAGGTTGAAAAACGAGAAATGGTTCTCGGTACGGTTATCCGTTTGATGCCGGACACCTGCTTTCACGAACAGCCAATCACCAGCCTGCATCTTGATGCTGGTTCCGCTGATTAAATGCTCAGCCTCCCCCTCCTGACAGTACAGCAGTTCATAGAGATGATGGTGATGCTTCGGGTAACTCCACTTTGCCGGTTTCAAGCCAAAATGACAGCCTGTAATTTGAAGCGTACTGGTTATATCGGGGAAAATAATGTCCAAATTCACGTCATCACCGCCTTGTGGAACCGTTTGTTCCAAGTATAGCATGCGGCAGCGGCTGCAAAAAACGTCAAGAACTCGGACGGTTCATGAATGGAAACCTATTCGATTCTTTTCTATGCTTGAAGGTAATGAGCGTATGGGCTCGGATTACGGTATGCCATACTAGATGGGATAGGAGCGATACAACATATGAGCAATCAAGATGAAGTTCAGGACATCCATCAAGGGGTACATAATTTCAGCAGCGAATCAGAGTGGGTGAAGCCTGAAGACCCCTACCTTCTGGAACGCCTCGAATGGTTTAAGGATCAAAAGTTAGGATTCATGATGCACTGGGGACCCTATTCCCAGCTTGGCCTTGTAGAATCATGGGCACTAAGTGATGAAGACGGTGATTGGTCCCGCGATGACTTCAATTGGGATAAGGATACGGAGGAAATGAAGCGTCAGTATGTTGATTTGAACAAAACCTTTAATCCGGTCCGGTTTCAGCCTGACGTATGGGCCGATCTGGCCGCTGAGGGCGGGTTCAAGTATTTGATCTTTACGACGAAGCACCATGATGGCTTCTGCATGTGGGATACACAAACGACAGACTACCGGATCACAGGGCCCGAAACGCCGTTCCATACTCATAAATATGCGGATTTATGCAAGCATCTGTTTGATTCGTTCCGCCAGCGGGGACTAGCCATTGCCGCATATTTCTCTAAAGCAGATTGGCATACGCCGTATTACTGGGCTAAAGGTATGGAGCGCGGACAACATATGTGGCGCGGTCCCTCTTACGATCCGAACGAGTATCCTTGGCTGTGGGAGCGGTTCGTGAAGTTCACCCATGAGCAGATTCATGAATTACTATCGAAGTATGGTCGCATCGACGTGCTTTGGCTCGATGCAGGGTGGGTAAAAGCAGGTAGGGGAGGCCAGGATATTCGTCTAGGCGAAGCGGTAGAGAAAGCGCGCGAACAGCAGCCTTGGCTGCTTTCAGCCGACCGTACAGTGGGCGGCCCTTATGAAAACTACGTCACACCGGAGCAAACGATTCCTGAAGGGCCTATGCATGTACCTTGGGAAAGCTGCATTACGATGGGGACATCGTTTTCGTTCCGCTATGAAGATAACTACAAGCCAACCCGTCAATTGGTCCATCTCCTGCTTGAAATCGTCGCAAAGGGCGGGAATCTGGCGCTGAATGTGGGGCCGCAGCCGGATGGACGGCTGCCCGAGGGAGCGATCAGACGGATCAAGGAGCTCGGCGGTTGGATGAAAACGTATGGGGAAGCGGTGTATGGAACACGGATATGCGCGCCTTATTTTACGGATAATTTCGCTTTTACGCAAAAGAATGGTGATGTATTCGCCTCCTACCTATACAAATCGGCAGACACTGCGGTTTCAGAATTTATATCGATTCCGTATACGGGCCCAGCTGAATCCATTGAATTAGTTGGTACAGACGAACTTCTAGCGTTTACCCGCAAGGATGAAGGTTTAGCTGTTTGTTTGCCGCAGTCAGCTATATCCGGCGAGGCGCCCATTGCACATGTATTCAGAATCAAGAACTAAACGATCAGCTTGAATTTCATAGATCATCATGTAGAGCTGACGGCAGGTAATAATTGTCGTCAGTTTTCTTGTTGGAAGTAGCCGTAAAGTTTACTATAATTTATTATAGAGATGACTAGGAGAACGATGTAATGTAGTAAAACTAGAAGGGGGAATCGCAACTGAATAAAAATTGGTTCCGCAAATTGCTATTATCCTACCTTCCAGCTTTTTTTGGCATTACCATGATTTTGTTTTTCTTGTTTTTTCAATCGTTAAACGAGCAGAATCGCAATGAGGCTGTTAAAGCAAATGAATTTTTGTCGCAGCAGGTTATAAGGTATACAGACAATGCGCTAAAGTCGATTGACTATAAGGTCGTGAGGGTGATTCTCACAGAGCCGGTCGTAACCAAATTTTTCAGTCTCGACCATAATGATGTGTATACGAACATCCAGGCAATGAAAGTGATGGATGATTTGAAGTTTAATTTTCCGATGATCGATTCGGTCTATTTCATTCGGCTAAAGGATCAGTATGCGCTGGGTGACGCGCCGCGCATGATTGCGGATTTCCCTGATTTAGCATTCGTTGAACGTTATCAAAAAGGTAAAAAAACGGCCAAATGGACGGGAGAGAGGATTTTCAAAACCTATACGAGCGCAACGACCTCCGAGAATGTCATTTCCCTGGTCAGAGGGGCTCCCTATTTCTCCGATCATAAGCAGGGCTTTATCGTCGTAAATGTAAGCTTGAAGAGTTTGAAGAGTTCTATTAATCAAATGTATAATTCAGATATCAGCTTTGTTCGGTTGATTGACAATGAAGGTCATAATCTGCTTGGAGCAGATGGCGGAACAGTCGGGGAAAACCAGGTTTTCTCAGCTTTCACCTCACCTTATACCGGCTGGCAGGTGAAAACCGGACTACACCACCAAAGCGCACTCACGTTTACGATTTATTTGTACAATATATGGACGGTATTGGCTATAGCCTCCGTTCTCCTCGGGGTAGTATGGTTCGTTCATGTGACCAAAAGAAACTATCGGCCGGTGCAGCAGATCGTATCGCTTATTCAAACCAATTCTCTAAAAAACCAGAGCGGAGGCAAGTCGGGGGATAGTGAATTCGGCTTCATTCAGCACACACTGGAGCATCTGATGGAAGAAACCGAGCAGTTCCGGGAGCAGCATCAGAAAAGTTTGTTTTTGCATAAGAAATATCTCTTCCAAGAGGCGTTGGATGGGAATTCTACAATGAAGGAAGCGGAATGGCAAGACGAATTAAACAAACACGGTCTTGATGTGAAAGGACACGCTGCATTTGTGCAAGTATTTGAGATGGACGGGTATCTCGACTTTATTAAATTCTATAGCGTGCATGATCAAACACTGCTCAAATTCACCTTATATGTGGTTATCCATGAAACAACTCAAAATCATGGAGCTTCCGTTTGGGCGGAGTGGACGGCGGACAATCATATATCATCCATCATATGGGAGCCTAGCGGCACAGAGCGGGAATCGATTCGAGAGGAAATCGTCCAGACGGTGCGTCAATGGATAGAGCAGCATCTTAGCTTTACGGTGACAATCGGATGCTCAGGCCCGGCTTCAACGTTAGAAGAAATACGGCAGTGCTATGAGAAGGCCGGCAGTTTGATGCAATTCAAAGCGGTATTAGGTGCCAATCGGCTCATTTACCCGGAACATATTGTTAGATCCCACCAAAATGAAATACAGGAATACTTCTATACGATCTATTCACTGTCACAATCCTTACGACTATCTGATCCTATCTGGACAAAGCACCTGGCGCTTCTGTTTAAGCAAATTCAAGATTCCCTTTCCTCTCGTAAAGAGATAGAAAGACTTATCCAATTTCTTCTGCAGCATTTGGAGCGGGAATTTTTAGAAATGTCCAAAGAACATCGCCAAATATGGAAAATAACGCAGACGCAGTTGTTTGAGCTGGGCAATCAATGGGAAACGTCGGAGGAACTTGAGCGCGGCTGCAACCTCATTTTTGAGAAGATGAATGATCAAATAAATGCCTTTAAGGAATCAGATATTTCCAGATCCGTCATTATAGAGATCAGGAGCTATATTATCGAGCATTATACCAACCCTGAATTATCACTTGAATATTTAAGCGAGAAATTTCAGATGAATGCCAAAAACGTCAGTAAAATGTTCAAAGAAGAGTTTGGAGAGAATTTCGTTGATTTTCTGATCGGCATCCGTATGCAAACCGCGAAAAAAATGCTGATAGAAACGCATAAATCCATGCAGGACATCGGTCTTGAGGTAGGCTATTACAACTACAACTCCTTTAACCGCGCCTTTAAAAATATAGTCGGAGTTCCGCCAAGAGATTATCGGAAACAAGGAAACGGCATCGAAAGCATAAGCTAAGCGTTTTACGCCAGTGAAAACGCGGCATCATAGCCGCATTATCATAGTCCCTGCTGTCCGCACATGCCTCTGCGGTGCAGGGGCTTTTTTTAAATTTCACCTTGATAAGAATAAGGATTAAACGAAGAAATTTGAAAATTGCGCGAGTTCCCGGCTTTTATCGTGAGTTTTCCGGCTTTTTTCACCTCTGCGAAAATTGTGTAGTGCACGAATCTTACAAATTGATGAGATGAATAACGGCGGGGTACAATCGATTTGCAGCCGGGAATGTTAAGGCTCCGGTAAATACGATCATAAGGAGAAATGCGGATGTACCAAAGTAATCCTAACAAAACACTAATTAAAGTAAAGCGGCATTGGGAACTGTATCTCCTTGTTCTTCTACCGGTGCTTTATCTCTTGGTGTTCAAATACATCCCGATGATCGGCGTACAAATCGCGTTTAAAGATTTTAATGTCATCAAAGGAATTTGGGGAAGTCCATTTGTCGGACTTAAACATTTTCATGCGTTTTTCGCATCGCCTAACTTCTGGCTGCTCATCAAGAATACGATCGGCATCAGCTTCTATTCCCTGATTGCAGGCTTTCCGGTTCCAATCGTGCTGGCATTGGCGCTCAATGAGGTCAGGACGGGCTTCTTCAAACGCTCGGTCCAAATGATCACCTATGCCCCTCATTTTATATCGACGGTCGTAATGGTTTCGATCATTATACTGATGCTGTCTCCGCACGTGGGAATCGTAGATCACTTATTCTCGTTACTTGGGATGCCGATGACAAACTTTCTGGGCATACCGGAATTTTTCAAATCCATTTACGTATGGTCCGGCATCTGGCAGGAGATGGGTTACGCGTCCATCATTTATATCGCGGCGCTGGCTGGAGTCGACCCTTCACTATATGAAGCGGCACGGATTGACGGCGCATCGAGATGGAAAAAAATCATTCATATTGATTTACCTTCTCTTATTCCGATAACGGTTATTATGTTGATCTTAAGCTTGGGAAGCGTGATGGGCGTAGGGTTTGAAAAAATATATCTGATGCAAAACCCGCTGAATGCAAGCTCATCTGAGGTCATATCCACCTACGTTTACAAGGTCGGTTTACTCGGAGCGAACTTCAGTTTTTCCGCGGCGGTGGGGCTGTTTAATTCCGTCATTAACCTTATCTTGCTGTTGACGGTAAATGTCTTTGCCCGTAAAGTTTCGGAAACGAGCTTGTGGTAGAAAGGGGAGGGCACTTGTGTTCAATAAAAACAGAATTAAAGAGTCTTTCGGCGACCGGGTTCTTCTCGGTGTCATCTACCTGCTGCTTACAGCGATCATGCTAACGGTCTTATATCCGCTGATCTATATTATCAGTTCGTCGTTCAGCTCTCCAAATGCGGTCGTTTCCGGCCAGGTCTGGCTGTTACCGGTCGAACTGTCGTTCAGAGCATATGAGTCGATTTTTCAAAGCTCGCAGCTTATGCTCGGCTATTACAACAGCATTATCTATACCGTTGTCGGAACGTTCATCAATGTTTTGTTTACGGTGCTTCTTGCGTTCCCGCTGTCGCAAAAAGGATTCGTCGGACGCAAGATCATCATGATTCTGATGATGTTCACCCTGTTCTTTGACGGAGGTCTGATTCCGACGTATCTTCTGGTTAAAAACCTTCATATGCTGGATACCCGCTGGGCCTTGTGGCTGCCTGGAGCGTTATCGATCTTTCAGGTCATCGTTGCCAGGACCTTCTTCCAGACCTCCATTCCAGAAGAGCTTGTGGAAGCGGCGCAAATCGACGGTGCCCGGGATACTCGTTACCTGGTCAGCATCGTGCTTCCTTTGTCCAAACCGATTATCGCCGTTATGACGCTTATGTACGCGGTCGGTCATTGGAACGCTTATTTTGACGCTTTGATCTACTTAAGATCTGAGAATTTGTTCCCTTTACAGTACGTGCTGCGAAATATGCTTATTCTGAACGCGGCCGATCCGGAAATGCTGGCAAACACAGCTCAGAAGCTTCGCGATCAGGGTTTCGAGCAAGTGCTCAAGTACGCGCTCATTGTAGTGGCATGCGTCCCTGTCATGATTATGTATCCTTTCGTGCAGAAGCATTTTGTCAAGGGTGTCATGGTCGGTTCTTTAAAAGGGTAAATTCAAACTGGTGTTCATTCTGCATGGGGGTGATGGCCAAAGAAAACGGTAGTATCGGACCAACGGCAGCATTTCTTTACAGCAGTACAGATAGTCCAAACTTTGGTTAAACAATAAGGAGGAGTCTATTTGAAAAGGTCATTGTGGATAACGCTTGTCATGGTGTTGATCAGCGGTATTGTGCTTTCCGCTTGCTCGAGCAGTAAAACCGACAACAAACCAGCTGGCGACAGCACGGGAAGTAATAAAGAGACAAGCAATACTGGCAGCGAACAAACTGCAGCGCCCGTGGATGTTACTTTCTTTGCTCCTCAAGGTAAAGCTCCTTTGGAAGATAACGATTATACGAAATTGGTTGAAAAGAAGTTCAACGTCAATATCAAATGGGACCTGGCTCCCGCTGATGCTTTGACGGACCGCAGACAGCTGCTTCTGGCAAGCGGCGACTATCCGGAAGTGTTTCTGGAAGGTAAATTCAATAATACCGATATTCTGACCTACGGCAAGCAAGGCGTTTTCATTCCGCTTAATGATCTTATTGATAAATACGCTCCGAACATCAAGAAGGTGATGGAGGAGAAACCATATTTCAAAGACGCTATTACAGCGCCGGACGGCAACATTTACGGGCTTCCGCGCCTCAATGAATGCTATCACTGCACATATTCCCAGAAGTACTGGATGAATAAAGAGTGGCTGGATAAGCTCGGCCTGAAAGTGCCGACAACGACGGACGAATTATATACCGTTCTGAAGGCATTCAAAACGCAAGATCCAAATGGCAATGGGAAGCATGATGAAATTCCGCTTACCGGTGCTCCGAACAAATATGTCTGGAACGGCAATATCGACGCGTTCCTGATGAACGCATTTATCTATAACGACAACGATAAATATTTGACGGTTAAGGATGGCAAGGTCGATTTCGCGGCAAACAAGCCGGAGTGGAAGGAAGGCCTCGCTTACATGAACAAGCTGTATAAGGATGGCTTGATCGATCCTGCGGCGTTTACGCAAAACGATCAGGCGATCGGACAGCTCGGCAACCGCCAAGGCGATGAGATCGTAGGCTCCATTACTACTGCGCTGCTCAGCTATCTGCTTAACGTTGGTGAAGATACAATAACCCGCCACAAGCACTGGGTCATCGTACCGCCGCTTAAAGGGCCGAACGGCGTTCAGCTTGCCGGCGTTTGGCAGGGTCTCGGTGAGTTCGAAATGACGATCACGAACAAGGCCACCGAAGCGCAGCAAATTGCGGCGATCAAAATCGCCGACTATGCGTACAGCGAAGAAGGCGCTCTGTTCAGCGAATACGGTCCGAATGAAGGAATCGGCTGGACCAAAGCGGAGCCGGGCGAGAAGAACATCTGGGGAGAACCGGCGAAATTCAGCTTTGAGAGACTGAAGCCGCAGCCTGAGAATGTGGTAAGAAACGACAGCTGGTCGCTGATGGGTCCGAAAAATATGTCCAAGGAATTCCGCGAAATGTTTGCTTATTCGCAGGATCCGCTCAGTTCGAAGGGCTACGAAACGCGTTTGGCGCGTTCGACGAAGGAATATGAGCCGTTCGCTCCGAAAGAATTCTATCCGGCAGCTTCCTGGATACGTCCGGAAGATACGGATAGCGCGGCACAGTTGACGACCTCGGTCAAGGATTATGTAACAAACAGCATGGCGCAGTTCATTATCGGGAACAAAGACATCGATAAAGACTGGGATGCTTATGTGAAAGGCTTTGACGGTCTGAACTTGAAGAAATATATCGAAATTTACCAAAATGCGATTCAGAAAAAATAATTGTTGGTCAGCGGAACAGGAAGTATAACCTTCGGGTTTACTTCCTTCTGCTTGTCTATGGACGTAAAAAGGAGAGGGATTATGGATTACAGGGACTCGTCGCTGCCGGCGGCGGAACGGGCGAAGAGCCTGCTGGCCTTGATGACGACACAAGAGAAGATCGGACAGCTGCTTCAGCCCTTTGGCTGGAAAACCTATCATAAGCAGAACGGGACTATTCGAGCTGGATGAGTCTTTTATGAAAGCGGTAAAAGACGGCGGCGTCGGATCGCTCTATGGCGTGCTTCGCGCCGATCCTTGGACAGAGGTTACCCTTGAGAACGGGTTATCGCCCGAAGAGGGAGCAAGGGCAATAAATGCCATTCAGCGTTATGCCATCGAACATTCTCGGCTTGGCATTCCGATACTATTCGGCGAGGAATGCTCGCACGGCCATATGGCGATTGGAGCAACTGTGTTTCCGGTTCCAATTCTGCTTGGCAGCATGTGGAATGTGGACCTGTACCGCAAAATGTGCGAAGCCATCGCCGCCGAGACCCGCAGTCAAGGCGGCGCAGCCACTTACTCCCCTGTGCTGGACGTTGTGCGGGATCCCCGCTGGGGCCGGACCGAGGAATGCTTCGGGGAAGATCCGTATCATGATCGGGGAGATGGCGGTCGCCGCTGTTCAAGGACTTCAAGGAGAACGGCTCGATAATCAAAACAGCGTAATCGCGACCTTGAAGCATTTTGCTGCATATGGCAGCTCGGAAGGCGGTCGCAATGCAGGGCCGGCTCATATGGGGCTTCGTGAACTGCATGAGAATGATCTGCTTCCATTCCGAAAAGCGGTGCAAGCCGGCGCGCTGTCGGTTATGACGGCTTACAATGAAATTGATGGAGTTCCCTGTACGTCGAGCAATTATTTGCTTCAGCAGCTGCTCAGGCAGGAATGGGGGTTTGACGGGTTTGTCATTACCGACTGCGGCGCCATTAATATGCTCGCCTATGGTCATGATGTCGCTAAGGACGGCGAGGATGCGGCGGCAATCGCCCTTAAAGCGGGCGTTGACATGGAGATGTCCGGCGAAATGTTCGGCAAGCATCTATTGAATGCTCTAGAGAATCATGCCGTCACAGCAGCCTTGCTGGACGAAGCGGTTCGGCGAGTGCTCAAGACCAAGTTTATGCTGGGCTTGTTTGAACGTCCGTATGTCGATCCCGAATATGCTGCAGACATCATTGGCTGTAAGGAACATGTCGAGCTGGCACGCGAAGTGGCGCGCGAAGGCATTATTTTATTGAAGAACGATGCAGGTACGCTTCCGCTGAGCAAAGAGACAGGCAAAATCGCAGTCATCGGACCCAATGCACATCATATATACAACCAACTGGGTGATTATACATCTCCGCAGCCTCGCCACCGAGTCGTCACTTTAGTAGACGGCATCCGCAATGCTCTTGGAGAGGAAGGACGGGATCGAGTTCTGTACGCCCCGGGCTGCAGAATCAAAGAAGAGTCCAAAGATGGCTTCGAACGAGCGCTGATGGCCGCTTCGGAAGCAGATATCATCATCTTGGCGCTGGGGGGTTCAAGCGCACGGGATTTCGGTGAAGGCACGATCGATCTCCAAACAGGGGCTTCCGTTGTCACTGGACATTCTTGGAGCGATATGGAATGCGGCGAGGGGATTGATCGTACAGGTCTGCATTTGCTTGGCGTTCAGCTTGAACTGGCGCAGCAGATTCATAAGCTGGGGAAACCGGTCATCGTTGTTTATATTAACGGGCGCCCTATTGTGGAGCCATGGATCGATGAGAATGCTCATGCGATTATTGAGGCCTGGTACCCGGGACAGGAAGGCGGGAACGCGCTTGCGGACATTCTATTTGGCGATGCCAATCCTTCCGGCCGTTTGACGGTGTCCGTACCTAAGCATGTCGGACAGCTCCCGGTCTATTATAACGGGAAACGGAGCAGGGGCAAACGGTATTTGGAAATGGATGTGAAGCCGCGATATCCGTTTGGCTTCGGACTCAGCTATACGTCGTTCCAATACGATAACCTGTTTGTTACCCCTCAGAACGATTACTCCGGATGAGGAAGCAACGGTAACGGTTGATATCACCAATACTGGAGCCGTGGCGGGCGCAGAAACCGTTCAGCTTTATATTACGGACCTCGTGAGCTCCGTAACAAGATCCGGAAAAGAGCTGAAGGGCTTTCACAAAGTCATGCTCATGCCGGGAGAAACCCGGACGGTTACATTCACGCTTGCGAGAGAGCATTTGCAGCTCATTAATGAAAGGCTTGAACCGGTTGTCGAAGAAGGGGAGTTTCAGATTATGGCAGGAAGAAATGCCGAGGACTTCATAAGTACGTCTTTATTCGTTCGGAATGAGGTGAAACCGAATGTATCGAATTCTTCGATTCATCAAACTTCTATCAGGTAAACAATGGCTGGAAGAGATAGCGTTACCGGATTGGGAGATGAGGATCGCCAGCTATATAAAGCCCGGAGAGTATGAATACGATACGGCAAAGGAAGGTTTGCTCATCGACGGCCGCCTGGAGGGCAAACATGGCATTACCTATTTCCTGAAGAAACAAATCGAGTTTCCTGCCGATTGGGAATCGGGTGCAGTTGGGCTTACTGTTATAGGCGGAGGAGAAGGACTGCTGAGAGTGAATGGCGCGTCTTATCATGGACTTAGCAGGAACCATTGGTTCGTTCCGCTTTATTTGGGGGAAATCGGAAGACGCCCGCTGCTGGAGATCGAGCTTTATGATCCGATACCCGAGCCGGTCGATCCGTTAAACGCTCAATCAACGATCAATCCGCCCGTTGAACGGGTGGAGATCCGGCTTGTTCACGTAAATAAGCCGCTGCAGAGCTTGTTATACAGTGTCAACATGGCTTACGAAGCGATGGTACTGCTTCCGGAGAAGGATTTGAAACGTCTTAAAATCATGAATGTTTTGAGTGAAACAATGGATGAAACGACCCGATTCCTGGACACTCTGATCGCTGATGAAGCATGGTTTCGTTCCTTGGAGGAAAGGCTGACGGAACGGATGCAAGCGTTAACAGCGAACCAACGCGCTGCGGGATTCACGCATATGGTCGGACAATCACATATCGATGTGGCATGGCTATGGCCGGTACGCGAGACGGTGCGCAAGGTGAGCCGAACATTTTCCACGATGACGGCGCTGATGGAGGAGTATCCGGATTTTGTCTATTCCCAGAGTCAGCCGCTCTTGTATGCATTTGCTAAGGAGCATGATCCTGAATTATATCAGAGAATTAAGGCGAGAATCGCGGAAGGACGTTGGGAGCTCGTTGGCGGCATGTGGGTGGAGCCTGATTTGAATATCCCGAGCGGGGAATCGCTCGTGCGTCAAATGCTGCACGGGCAGGCCTTTTATCAAGAAGAGTTCGGCAAACGTTCTCACATTGAATGGCTGCCGGATACGTTCGGCTACTGCGCATCGCTTCCGCAGATGTTGAAGCTTGCAGGCGTTGAATATTTTATGACGACCAAATTAAACTGGAATGATACGAATAAGTTCCCTTATGAACTGTTTCAATGGGTTGGCATTGACGGGACGTCTATTGTATCGTACTTGAACCATGGACTGAATGAGCATACGAGACCGCAAGATATTCATGAGCACTGGCAGGCGTACGGCCAGCAGGACAAGCATGATGAGCTCATGCTGCTGTATGGGCATGGAGACGGCGGCGGCGGGGTGACTCGCGAGATGGTCGAATTTGTCCGCCGCACTCCGCTCATGGTTGAGTCTGCCTGCCGGTCAGTTCAGCACGGCTGCTGCTTTCTTCGAGGAAGTCGGCAAAATTGGACCTTCGCTGCCGCAGTGGCAGAGGTGATTTGTATTTGGAGCTTCACCGGGGAACGTACACGACTCATGCGCGCAACAAGCGCAGTAACCGCAAGGCGGAAGTGCTTTATCGCGAGGCTGAGGTATGGAACCGGCTTGCTCTGCCCTACATGGACATTGCAGAGGATCGCGCCAGCCGCGCTGCGCTGCTTCAAGGGTGGAAGCTGATACTATTAAATCAATTTCATGACATTATACCAGGAACTTCCATCGCTGAAGCTTATGTGACATCTTCAATCGAATACGAGCACGTTTTCAATATGGGGAATGAAAGTTTGGAGCGATCATTACAGGCGCTGGTTGAGCCAGCTTCAGCTGCAGGCGAAGGCTCATCCTATGTCGTGTTTAATAGTCTCGGCTGGGATCGGGAAGAAATCGTTGAGATTAAGGGAAATGCCGGGCTTGCTGGACTCTCCGCATTCGACCATGCCGGCAATCGATTGAACAGTGATGTGCGTGAGGATGAATCCGCTGAGGATCTGTATCGGATATTTGTCAACGTACCTTCTATCCCCGCATTTGGCTATACGACGATTTATCTTAAACCTAAGGAGAAAGAGGAAACAATCGTTCTATTGGAAGCGGATGAGTGCGGCCAAACTTGGGAAACCGGCTATTACCTGCTGGAATTCAATGCAGCGGGTGAAATTACGCGTTGGCTGGACAAAGATGCGAATCGCGAGCTGCTATCACCAGGCACGAAAGCGAACGAGCTTCAGTTATTTGATGATCGTCCGCTATCCTGGGATGCCTGGGATATTGATTCCCGGTTTGAAGAACAACGGGCAGATCAAGTAAAGCTGGTCGGTAAGGTGACCGGCGTTAACGGCAAGACGGCAGACGTGCTCAGTTTCCATTGGCAGTTAGGTAAGTCCGTTGTCACTCAGGATATCGTGTTATACCATCACCACAAGCGTGTGGATTTCAAAACCCGTGTCCAGTGGAATGAAGAACATAAATTGCTGAAGGTCGCTTTTCCATTCGACGTCATTGCCTCGAAGGCGAGCTATGAAATTCCATTTGGCGCATTGGAGAGGCCGACTCATACGAACACGAGGTGGGAGCAAGCCCAATATGAGGTATGCGGTCATCGATGGGCGGATTTAACAGAAGGCAGCTATGGAATCGCCTTATTGAACGATTGCAAATACGGCTACGATATTAAAGGCAGTATCATGCGATTATCACTGCTGCGTGCTCCGAAATGGCCGGATATTACAGCCGATCAAGGTGAACATGAATTTACCTATTCCATTTACCCGCATAAACAGGATTGGCGCAGCGCGCACGTGGTCAGGAAGGCGGCTGAACTGAACCATCCCGTTACGATGGTTGCAGGAGGAATGAATTCCGAAAGTTTAGCCGACGAGCATTCCTTTATCGCTTTCCATGCTAACCACGTGGTGCTCGACACGATTAAAGCCGTTCTGGACGGAGAAGGAACGATTCTACGATTCTATGAATCTACTGGCAGCCGAGGAGACGGTGACGCTTGAGCTGCCGTTCCCTTCCGTCAAAGCCTGTATCGTTAATTTATTGGAGGAAGAGCAAGAAGAGATTCCTGTCGTTGACGGCAAAATCGTACTGGATTTCAGGCCCTACCAAATCATCAGCGTGAAATGCGTATGAGAAACCTCAGAAGCACCAGTGGTCAGGGGGACAAGATGATTAAAGTAATCGCTCATAAAGAATATATATTTGAAGGAGATAAGCAGGAATTTCGGAGCAGCCATGCTTCTACAGTTGCTGTTATGCCTGGGGGAGAAGTGCTGGCTGCATGGTTTGCGGGGAAGCATGAGAAATCTAGTGATGTGGCGATCTGGCTGTCACGCCGCAATGGAGATGGCTGGTCTGCTCCCGTTAAAATCGCCGATGAAGATGGAATTGCGCATTGGAATCCTGTTTTATATGCAGACGGAGATTCACTCCTACTCTTCTACAAGGTCGGTCATGAAATAACCGACTGGCTCACCCGTATGATGTGTTCTTGGGATGGCGGCAGGATGTGGACAGCTCCAATTGAGCTCGTGAAAGGAGATATAGGAGGGCGGGGACCCGTCCGTAATAAACCGATAAGGCTTTCCAACGGCACAATAGCGGCTCCGTCCTCCATTGAAAGAAACGACCCTACCGCGCCTGGGAAGCAAATTTGGGAGTCGTTTGTTGATATAACCGGAGACTATGGTAAGACCTGGACGGCAAGTGAAATCGTACCGATGGATACATCCAGCTATGTCGGCACAGAGCATTGGTTCGCGAAGGGGCTTATCCAGCCTACATTATGGTCGACTGGCAATGAGCGTGTACACATGCTGATGAGGAGTACAGAAGGCCGTATATTCCGCAGCGATTCCGAAGATTACGGAAGAACATGGTGCAAAGTTTACCCCACGCAGCTTCCGAACAATAACAGCGGTATCGATGCTGTTCTTATGGATAATGGGCTTCTTGCGCTTGTATTTAATCCAGTGAGCGGGTACTCAACAGAAAGCCCGCGTACGCCGCTGATCATAGCTTTCTCTTCGGATAATGGCATCACTTGGGGAGATGAGTTTGTGCTCGAAGATCAAGCCGGCGAGTATTCGTATCCTGCAATTGTGGCAGAAGGTAATTCGCTTCATATAACCTATACGTGGAAACGCGAGAGTATTGCTTATTGGAAGCTGACGATTTCAAATTAAATAAAAGGAGCATGTCCGAGGCAATAATCATGTACATGTCATAATGGAGACTGCCCTCTTAGTCAACGACCGAGGCGGCAGTTTCATTTTACTTCAACCCATTCAGACTTCACACAAAAATAGCCATCCGAGCAGAATGGCCATTTTGTGAATCTATTAATGGCGGCGAATGGATGATTCATCAGCCGCTCTTTGCGTTCTTGATTAGCTCCTCAATTAAGATACCATCAATTTTGAGACCCGAAATGTTGCAATTTTTAATCTCGACATTGGATAGATCGCATTTTTCCAAAACACTATGACTTCAGATTGCATGCTTCGAAGGTAATGGGCGAATAGCCCTCAGAGGTATAGTTGGGATCACCGACGAGAGGCGTAACAATGTTGCGAAAGTGAGATCCGTATAAATGAACATGATCAATTTCCATATGAGATAAATTGGCATGAGCAATCGTTGTGCCTACTAAATTGGCATCCGTAATTTTGGTATGGGACAGGTTAACGTCATTTAGAGAGAGTTTGCTCAAATTCACGTTATTGAATGAAGTACCAGTTAAACTTACGTTGTCGAATTCGAGATTGTCTGCTTTGACCTCTTGGAATTTAGAACCGGAAATATCTTTCTGTTTTACATCCAACACATCGATTTGCAGCATACGAACAACTCCTCCTTTAGGATAGACTCCTACCTAATTCTTCAAAGATGAAAGATATCCTTTTTCTGGGTTTGAAAAAAATGGCAGCACATGCAGTGAACAGTCCGGCTGAACATCGGGAATCAGATGGAGACTCTCTCTGCCTGAATTCAGAGCCCGCCTATAGCGGGAT
>CAWCBD010000018.1:0-22780 GCA_963793665.1 uncultured Paenibacillaceae bacterium | reverse complement strand
GTTCGGGTTGCAAGCGATCAAGATTTATATGATCTCGATCTTATTTTACTCCTCCAGCCATATGCTGCTGATTCTGCTGCCTCTGTCCGCACACGCTCTTGGAGCAAGTCCGCCGCAGATCGGTCTGATGATGGGTGCTTACATGTTTACCTCGATGTTTTTGCGCCCTGCAGCCGGCAAAATCGTTGATAAGTTCGGGACGAGTCGGATATTGGGCACGGCGCTTATCTTGAATGTACTCATTCTATCGTTATATCTTATTCAAGAGCTGTGGGTATTCGCTCTGCTTCGGATGATACAGGGCGTCATATTGTCTTTCTTCTCCATGGTCTTGCATCTGATCATTATCGATGCCTTGCCGGATAAATCCCGGGGACAAGGGCTATCCCTGTTCTCACTAACGTCGATGCTGCCGTATACATATGGGCCTTTTCTCGCCGTTTACTTTGCGAATCGGGTACCAATGTCGTATATCTTCATGGCTTTGATTCCGATTGGATTAACGACATTAATTATCGGGATGAACCTAGGACAGCACAAGCGGAAAGAGCTAAGCACATTTAATGATGTCAATGCTGAAGAAGAGAGCATTATTCGGCGTGGAAGGACTGGAAGCTGCTCTTTCCTTCTGTCACCATGCTGCTCGCCTCTGTAATTATCGGGACCGTTGCGACCTTCCTGCCGCTGTATTTGCAAGATCAGGAACTGCCCTATGCCGGCTATTATTTTTTGACTGAAACTATCGTCCTTGTGACTCTGCGCTTCTTCGGCCGCAAATGGATACCAACAGACGGACGTTTCCCAATCCGTATCGTTGCCGGTCTGCTATTGCTTATTACGATTGCCGTCAGTCTGGTACGTATCGCCGATTCCATACCAATCATCCTTCTTGCTGCTGTGTGTAATGGGATTGCTTTATCGATGCTGTATCCAACGCTGCTTACGTATGTCTCATTTGTCGTCCCCGAACGTTCCAGAGGCCGGGGGATCGGTTTGTTCATTTCGGGGGCAGATCTCGGAACGTCAGCAGGCACTTGGGGACTGAGTCTGGTGGCCGCCGCTTATTCGTATAACGTCATGTTTGCCGTCTGCACCTTCATCGGGTTTGCGGCCGTGCTGTACGTTACTCTATTACCCGCTGAACGGAGGATGCGCACATGAGTTTGCTCCATGTAAAGAATGTCACCCATTCCTACCCCTCATCCAACCAGTTGTGGAGGAAGAGACGCCAAACGACGGTGCTGTCCAATGTATCACTGACCATTGAGCAAGGCATGTGCCTTGGTCTTCTCGGCATGAGCGGAGCGGGGAAGAGCACACTTGGCAAAGTCATTCTCGGATTGGAAAAGCCGCTGAAGGGACAGGTTCTATTCCAAGGACATGATTTGTACCATGCGGAAGCTGCTTCACGCAAGCAGCTTCGACGTGATTTGCAGGTCGTATTCCAGGACTATAGCTCCTCGGTAAATCCACGAATGACGGCGGAGCAAATAATTGGCGAACCGCTGCGAAATTACGAGCGCCTATCCTATGCGGAGCTTAGGCGCAAAGTCGGGGAACTGCTTATGCAAGTCGGTCTAAGCCCGGATGATAGCAGCAAGCATCCTCATCAATTCAGCGGGGGACAACTGCAAAGAATCAACATTGCGAGAGCGATTGCGCTCAAACCGAAGCTGATCGTGTTGGATGAAGCGGTAAGCAGCTTGGATATGGTGAACCAAACTCACATTCTACGGCTGCTGGATGAGTTAAAGCGGACACTAGGCGTGTCTTATTTGTTTATCACACATGATATTAAAGCTGCTGCTTCCATATCCGACGCGCTCATCGTTATGGAGAAAGGGGAAGTGGTTGATCGTAGAGATGATGCTGCGCAGCTGGCATCGTCGCAGCACCCTTCTGTGAAGGCTTTGATGGAATCGATCCTTTCGGATCACCCGCTGGATCGCTCTGTGGCGGTTAAATGACCTTGCCTTACGACTGAAATCTCCTTGTATACTCTTTAAAGCAGCAAAAGAAAATTTTAGAGAAATGATCGAGTTGAGTTTCTACTATTTTTCAAACTGTATTTGTGGCTGGAGGCCGGTATGAAAAAAGTATTGATTGTTCTCACTTTGTTTTTTATAGTCAGCGCAGGGATTAATGGGGAAACAAGTTATGCTGCTGCGACTATCCCGTATACCCTCTTGATTGATGGGAAGAAGGTTGGATTTTCTAATTCTAATCAACCATTAATTGTTAATGGTACGACACTTGTACCTTTTCGGCCTATTTTCGAAGAGCTTGGACTCAACGTAATATGGAAGTCTAAGACTAATCAAGTTATCGGGGAAAGCAGTCAATTAAATATTTCGATTACCATGGGTTCCACAAAGGCAGTTGTAAACGACCTGGCTATGAACATGCCAGCAGCCCCAACAACAATTAATGGGACCACTTATATTCCATTAAGATTTATTGCAGAGTCTAGTGGCGGGGAGCTGCAACTGTACGGTGATGAAGGCAATAATACGGCTTGGTTTCTATCCGAAAAGCAGGTAGATTTAGCAAGTGCTGTGTTTGATCAGGATTTGTCTGCTGTAGATAAGCTCTTAAATAATGGTGCTGATCCAACCATAGGTGTAGGCCCGTTAGGGCCGGCAATTTTTTCCTTTGTTCCTTTTTTAAGTGATAACGTAGAACTGATCTCCCTATTTCTAAAATACGGTATGGATGTTAACGCTAAAGAGTTATTCACCGAAGATACCATTCTACATAGTGCGGTTTATCACGGACGGGTAAATACCGTCAAATATTTATTGGAGCAAGGGGCAGATCCCACTTTAAACTCATTTGTAGGTACTCCATTAGAAATAGCAAAGAGAGCGGGTACACCTGAGTTAAGTCAAAATCAGGAAGAAATAATTAAGCTGCTTACTGCTTACCTTGAACCAACGGAGAATTGACAAGCTGACGGCGAGAAATTTTATTTAAGCAGGTGCTGCTAGACACCTGCTTTGTATTTTTTACGGGCAAAAATAGTTGATCACGATCACTAGCTGGAAAACATTATGTGGCTAGCCCTCAAAATGCAACCTTTTCCCCTTTATCAAAGTCAGATAGTACGAGGCGAGAGTTTGCTGATCTCATTAAATAGAACAAGAGGTGCCATACAATGAAAAACAAAAAACATGTCATTGTCGGAATTGCATTGTCCGCTGCTCTAGTCTCAGGTGCGGCAGCATATGCGATCAGTGATTCAGCTTTTTTAAAATCCAAAGAAGAAATCAATCAAAATGAAGAGCCAACAGTAAAGTTACATGAGATAAGGTTGAAAGCTAATAAAGATAAGTCTGTTGACGATTTTAAAAAGATCGAAGAGCTTCCGGGAATTGTCCCTGATGAAAAGTTGAAAAATGCTGAATACAAAACGAAAAAACTTATGACTTATAAAGATAGCCGCAACCTAGGTTATACGGATCAAAGCATCATCTATGAAATCGATCCTGACCGAATGGTTTATGTTGTTCAAGTGAAATCACACGAAGAACTCAAGTATGATGAAAGCAAAATCAAAAATCCATTGATAACTACTATTTATGATGCAGAAACAGGGGAGAAAATCTCTTTCCTTTGGCAAGGTGAGCAATAAATAACGTTTTTAATATATAGTAAAGCAATAACTTAACTCCCAACACGGCCTACTATGAGACAGAGCGACCTCATTTCGAGGTGATAACAGCTGCGGACAGCAAGGTGGAGATACCCATATTTAATTTAGCTATACTACTCGTACTCAGTTCAGGGTTCCTTCATTCAGTCTGGAATCTGTATACAAAGAGAAGCATAAACAAGCAGGTTTTTCTTTGGTTTTGCCAATTAGCAGCGATTATCATATTTCTGCCTTGGACGATTATTGAATGGGATCACGCTCCAATTACAAGTACAGGAGGGTGGATAATAGTTACGTCCATGCTCCTACATGGATTGTATATCTATCTACTCGCGGCTGCCTATTCAATAGGCGACTTATCACAGGTATATCCGATTATGAGAGGAACTAGCCCATTATTAGTACCGTTATTAGGTATAACACTGCTTAACGAAAAACTATCTGCACTTGGATGGATTGGTGTTCTCTCCATTCTTATCGGAATTGCGCTCTTAAGTAACATAAATTTCAAGCGTAGTGAATCATCATTCTCATTAAAGGCTCCATTGTTGGCATTGGCAGTGGGGATATGCATAGCGAGTTACATTGTGGTTGATAAGGTTGCTTTGGACTATGTTTCACCTGTAGTGCTAAATGAAGCCACAAACATTGGAAATCTATTAATCCTTTCCTGGGCAGCTTTGAACTCCAAAGGCATCCAGAGGGAACTAAGTGCAAACTGGAGGATAATGATAGGGGGCGGAATTATCGCACCTGCTGGATACTTATTGTTTTTGTTTGCCTTATCTCTGGCACCTGTAGCACAGCTTGCTCCTATGAGGGAGATTGGGACAGTATTTGGAACGGTCATGGGAATATTTATTCTTCGGGAAAAACAGGGTACAAGACGGTTGATTACATCAATCTTAATTACCTTGGGAGTCATTATCTTAGGAGTATGGGGTTGATTTAGCGATGAAATTAATTGAAAAATCTGTAGTGAAATTAGCAGCAGCCTTTCAACTTCCTGAACGGATATTTAAAGCCGATGCGTTACCTTGGGTTCCCTTTACAGAGAATGAGTCATGCTATTTCAAGCCATTGCGATTCGATCTTAGTACAGGGACATGGATTTATCTATTCAAAATCAAAAGCAACCATGTCTTAGGGAGGCATAGACATACCGGCGGAGCTGTCATTGGGTATAATCTCCAAGGTAGATGGCGTTACGAGGGCCGGGATTGGGTTGCAACTCCTGGAACATTTATTTTTGAACCGCCGGGAGACATACATACACTGATAACCGAGGACGAAGAAGTGGTAACGCTCTTTATATTAGGGGGAGCCCTTCAATACTTTGATGAAAACGATGAAATTATAGGTCAAGATGATATTTATACGGTACTTCAAAAGTATAAGGACTTTTGCGCACAAAATAATATACAAGAAAATGATGAGTTAATCTATTAATGTTCGTTTGTTCATTTGTATTTGACTTATTTGTCAAAGCCTAAATTATATAAATTACCCGGTGGAGGAATTGAAGAAAGAGAAACGAAAGAAGAGGCGTTTTTACGTGAAATAAGAGAAGAAGCAGGATGCGTAGCAGAAGTTACTCATAAGTTAGGGTATTTCGAAGAACATAAGTACAAAAACGATTTTATGTTGCACTCTTATTGTTTTATAGCAAGAGTAATTAATTCTAATAGCGAATTGAAACTGACTGAAAGCGAATCGCAGCTAGGGATGGAAATCAAATGGATGGAATATGAAGAAGTCATTAAAACGTTCTTCTGTTATGTGAAATAACGGTAAGTAAAGGTGGGGTATAATGGATTTCAATCTAAGCACCGCAATCATTCAACTTTTATCACTCGGATTCGTGGTAGCAGTTATTTATATGTTGTATCTTGTGATTAAGAAACTAAGAAAGAAATAGTTTCTTTATTAAACGAAACACGATAGTGGAGAGGCTTGCTTTGTGGCAGCTCCTTTATTGGGTTTGTTGAAGTTCCAGTTAATAGCGTGGCAAAATGATTCGATGCAACGTTGCTAATAATCATTGTTGTTGACAACTAAAGCGAGCTACATTTTATATAGACCAATCGTTATAATTCGGAAAGGAAACTGAAAATGGAACGATCGATGCCGGCCCGTGAGCGCCTGATCCAAGCCACTTCACACCTGATTGAACTTCAAGGATATCACGCTACCGGTCTTAACTAAATCATTAAGGAAGGAGGGGCACCCAAAGGGTCATTGTATTATTATTTTCCGAATGGAAAAGAGAGAATTAGTCGCAGAATCGGTCACAATTCACGGGCAAGCGGTAACTGCTCAAATTCAAAAAGCGCTTGTCCATGTAACTGATCCGGCTGAGGCCGTTCACGCTATCATTACATATGTGGGAAAGGTTACGTGGAGTATGCAGCGAAATCTATATGGCTTGGCAGAATGCTTATGCCAGCATGCTTGTCGAAAATGGATTCAATGCCGACAGAGCCGCCCGAATTGCAATGCTCATCACTGCTTCGCTCGAGGGGGCAGTCGTACTTTGCCGGACTCGTCGCAGCCCGGAACCTTTATTAGCTATTGTAGAAGAAATAAAGCTGTTGATTGAACGGGCTAAAAAACAAGTTTAACGCATATTACCAGCAGCTACCGGGAGATGTCGGTGCGTTGGTGGTTTTCATTTTCGAATAATTATGTAGACTGGTCTATTTTCGTTCGTCGGAGATAGCGGAAGACGGCATGGCAGGTGCATCCTCCTATATGACGGCAAAAGCCGGATTACACGGTTTCAGTAGGGTACGTTAGCAGCGATTAACGCTTAAAGGAATGACTAAAAGCTGTCGAGAAGCTCTCGATAGCTTTTAGTTCGTGGATGAGCGCAAGAAATATAATCCTTCATCTTTCCGTGGCTTTTTAAAGGCATAAGATTTCCGTTCATTGTAGTTTCTATTATGGGGTCTCGTAGTTTTTTAACGGAAGCATCCTTTCAAACAAAGAATCCTACTGTCTGATTGATGAGACGCCATGAAAAAGGACACTTGCTTATCCTAGGTTAGCGCGACAGGACATTTAGCTGGCTTGATACCGTTCCAAGGTGAATGGCGTCGTGAATCAGTGCGAAGTTGAACAACTCGCCAGCGGTGTTGAATTGGAACGGTCCCAAAGCATACGGAGTTGAAAGCTTCTCAGCCAGCATCTCAGGTGTCAGCTCAGATAGGCGGGAAAGCTGCACCGTTAACATCTCGACCAACTCTTCCTTCGATGGAGGAGCAAACGTCCAGTCTAAGGGCTTTGTTCCAGAGTTAAACAGCGTATCATACGAGTCCGGTATGGCCGACGGGGAGCCGAAGCTTAGGGTAGAATACTTATCCATCCAATAAATCATATGGCCGACATTCCAACGGATGGTATTGTTGAAGCCTTCCGGCTGCATATCGAAATATCCCTCCGTAACTCCCTGAAGCTTACCAATCACAACCTGATGCAATACTTTACCTGTGTTAATAATCGATTGTGTCATAATCAAACGCCTCCTGATTTGGTTTGTGTCATGTGGTTCGCATTCTTAACCCAAGTTTAACTCCTCATTCACAACGCAACTGATTTCCTCCTTTTGTAATGAGAAGCGCTTGATATGTTCCTAGTATAGGTCTCATGGAAGTTACCATCAATGCAGTGGGCATTACCGGAACGTTAAGTATAAGTTAACGATTATTCATTGACAGAAAAAAAGATGGAGTGACAATAATCAATGGAAATGCATTTAGCGATGCAATTGAAAGCAGGTGTGAGCTATGGAGTTAAAACAACTACAGTATTTTATGGCGATTTGTGAAGAGCTTCACTTCACGAGAGCAGCCGAAAAAATGGGAGTCAGTGCACCCAACGTCAGCCAGCAGATAAGGAGATTGGAAGAAGAATTAGGGGTTCTGTTGTTCGATCGAGTGGGTAAAACAATTGTCCTTACAGAAGCCGGAGCGATTCTTCATGAACATGGTGCTGCCGTGTTCGGGCATCTGCAGCATGCGAGCGACGCCATTGCTGACCTGAAGCAGATGCAAGGCGGATCGTTATCCATCGGTGTCTTGCCCGGTGACGCGGATCTCATGTTTAATGCCTTGCTACTGAACTTCCATCAGACCTATCCCACCATCTCGCTGTCCCTTCTGGAAACCATGAAAGTAACAGAACAAGTTCTGGACCGAAGCATCGATGTCGGCGTAACCATTGGACCTGTTATCGATGAACGACTCACGTCAATTCCCCTGTTTCACGAGGAGTTCTCATTGGCGGTAAGTATGAATGATCCCCTTGCCACGGAGAGCTTCATCCCCTTGAACAGGCTGCATGTCCTTGAAGATGGTCATGTTCCCACCCGACCATCAATGCCGCAAGCTGATCGACCGCTTTTGCATGGACAACGGGTTTACTCTGCAGCCGCATATGGTGACGACAACGTTATCCTCTCTCCTCCAGATGGTGCAGAGCGGAATTGGTACCTGTGTTCTGCCGAGATTGCTACTGGATAATCTTCACAATGCAGACATCAAAGTCGTGCACCTCAGGAATCCTACGCCTTCTCAGGACATTTGTCTGATCTACCGCAGCGACAGATATGTCGGATACGCCATACGGACGTTCATCAAGACTTTGAGAGCCTACATCGAGACGGCTATCAGTCGTGTGAAGTCTTCATAGATAAGGTAGTACCAGTGAAGCTTGCTATTATTTAAACGAGCGAGTGAAAACCCCTTGAAATATAAAGGTCTGCACATTGTTTACATGTGTATTCAATATATTCTTGGTGGGAGCATAAACAAAAACATCCAAAAAAATGAACAATACGGTCATTTCATCAGGTGGTATAAAGTGATTTCATGCATTTCTATGCCATGCCACTTACTCTAAACGGAACGCTACCTTAGTAGTCAGAATGGCAAAAATCCAGTGGGAGAGGTTTCCATTCGAAAGCTGTCCGCTCCGGTCATCTCCATGTATGTATCCGGGACGCAGCGGAATGCTTCCACCGGCAAATTGAAGGTCATGATTCATCTACTCTCCTTCTCTATTCTTTGTACAGCGCCGGGCACAGCGTGCACACAAACCGGCAGCTGAATGCCAAACAATATACGACCTGCACATTAATCGTAGCAAACGGAATGGACGACGTATATGCCCTAATAGTTAACTTGATATGTCCGACAGCCAAAAGCGGTTAAAGAGGAAAGGCAGTTAAAAAGGAAGCATCTCCTCTCTAACCGCCTTTTAACCTGCAAAGGCCGACGGAAACTGCAGGACGATTCCCTCCGTCATCACGTCGGCCATCATGAGCGCCTGCGGTTCGATTTGATCATTTAAGGCGACGTTCTCCCGGTAATTCCCGGCAAGGCGGGCAGCGACTTCCTTGCTGAGCAGGTCCAGATGCTGATGAAGCATTTTTTTCCATTCCTCTTGTGACCAGTATGGATTGATCCGGCCAAGGAATTCGGCGATGGCATCCGCGTTCGCGTACCAACGTCTCTGGGCATCCGCTGCCGCCGCAGAATTGCCGGGCCTGAAGCGCCTTGACCAGCTCGGCTGCGATCGTAAGATGTTCCCGCAGCAGCCTGGCAAACATGCCTGCAATTGACGATCCGTATAATGGTTCAAGAACCGCCGCGAAATCGGTCGGGTTCCGAAGAAGCCTCTCCGTTGTTACTTGTTCGTCCGGAAGGCGGCCAATGATACTATTCACCGTCAGTCTCGTCCAGAACACATGCTGCTCCCACAACGTCCGCAGCTTCCGGTTCAATTCCACTTTAGAAGGTGTCCATGCAGTCTGCCTGGGAGCGTACTGCCAATAGGTTGGAATATGTCCATACATTCTCGTGTTCGTAATTGCTCCTTTCTTAGCCTTTCTCGTACAGTATATAGGCGGAGGGCTTATTTCGTGCGTGATTTGTTTCGCGGGTGACCGCGAACGCCGTAACATAGATGGAGATAACTGGGGAACTTGTCGCCAGCTTGCCCGATATCATACCTGAAGCACAAATGAGGATGTTCGTAATAGGCCGATAGGATTGGAAGCTGACTCGTTCTTTTGACGCTTGATGCGAAATTTGCCATCTGGAATATTTAACTAATACGAATAATAAATTACAGCTTGTGTGGAAAGGGGGGATGCGAGCTTTTTCGTGTGATAAAGTTATTTTCGCTTACGCTTACATTTCCAATTTAAGTTTCGAAAAAAACCACAAACATAAGACACAGGATCAAGCTTTGCCTGACTTACCCTTTGAAAATTTAATACATGGAGGAATGTTTATGGAAAAAGGAACAACTTTGTTTCTATTGAAAAGCGATAGCGAAGGGGCTTACGACGGCTCTGTCAAGGGAATTTCCATCGCCCGTTCGGTCAATGCGAAGCCGCTTGAGCAGGATATGGGCTTCCGTCTGGAGAAAGGCTTTATCGAACTGGCGCGCAATAAGGATCTTGAACAGCTTCAGTCCTTCACATTGGAGGCTACGATCCAGCCCGATTCGGTTGGTGGCGCGAGGCAGAATATCATGGAAGCACAGAGCCCGTCCGTCGCACTGTTTATCGAGTCGAACGGCAAGCTGATCGGCTCCATACATACAGCGGCAGGCTGGGTTAGCGTAGATAGCGGCAGCACCGTCATCAAAGCCGGAGAAGCTGTAGGCGTCCGTTTTACAAGGGATGAAGCAGGGGTGATGGAGCTCCATATTAACGATCAGGTCGTTGCATCCAAAGCTATAGCCGGACCGATTCAGAATGTCGGAGCGCTTGGCTTCAAGCTTGGGGCCGGCATCGACGGAAAGGTATACGCATTCACCGGCAGAATCAGCGGTACAGTCATCAGAAATGGCGCCATTAGCGTTAATTATACGGCAGAAGAAGCTGAAGCTGGCAGCAAACATTGAACAATCCGTCCGGCAGGCTATCGGCATTCAGGACATTAGGGTCAACCTGCTTCCGGATCTCAGCAGAGCGCGGTCGGCACCGGTGAAAGATATTATGAACGCTGCCGGAGTCGATAAGCTGACCGATCTGGATACGCTGAAATTCGTTTCGAAGACGGTTATGACACCCGGTAAAATTATTGTCGCCCCCAAGAAGAGCGGTGCCAAAGCCATCGACTGGTCGTTAATCGCAAAAGAACTTTCGCAGATAACAGATACCGGCATCAAACGCGAGAATCTGGCGAAATATTTAGTGAATCGCAACAGTTCGCCAACGCTTAAAAGATGGCTGCCCATTTCACCGACGACTCCTCCCGTATCTTCTATCCCACGGCCTACCATTCCTACCCGGCCGACGATACCGACACCAACCATCCCGAGAACTTCGCCCGCAGCAAGCCTGCATATCGAACCTGTAAGACGTACCGGTGTCCTCCTGCCGACCAACGTCCTTCGAGAGAGCCCGGTTATCCGCAGACTGGGGACGTCGACAACGATATCCGACCTTATTACCATTAATCAGAGCGCCATAGAGCTTAATGACACGAAAATTATCGATAAGCTGGAAGCGGGAAATCCCGCTGCATGGCCATCATTGAACGAGAAGGGCGCTCAGCTCTTCAGCCTCAAAACAATACCTGTGTCCAGCGCGGTTATCATCGCTAATACACTTGATCTGACCGAGACGGAGCTCGTTGTCGAACCAAATGTAACGACGTTGTACATCATTGCTGAGAAAATTATCTGCGGCAATAATGCGAAAATCACTTGGCGCCGCCCGGGCGGGCAAACGCCTCCGCGGCTCGATAATCCGGATTTGAACGGACGCAGCTGGTCCGGCGTCCACATACGAAGCCGGATTCGCGCGACGGCTTGAACGGCGAAGACGGCCGCTCCGGCGAAGCGGGTATTGACGGGGCGAAAGGTGCAGTTTCCCCGAACCTCGAAATATGGGTCCGGGATATGAGCGCGATGCCTAACATTGATATGAACGGCGAAGACGGGCGTAAGGGCGGACGGGGACAGCGCGGCGGACGCGGCGGCGACGGCGCCGACGGGCATATCGGCGAACGCTGGTGGCTGTTCGGCTGGCACTGCTCGGCGGATCCGGGCGATGGCGGAGAAGGCGGCGACGGAGGTATGGGCGGACGCGGCGGTCGCGGAGGTAACGGCGGAGCCGGCGGCAACATCACAATCGGTGTGCTCGAAGGTACGCTGGTGTCAACGGTCACAAGCCACGCATTCAAGCTCAAAAACCAGGGCGGGCAGCGCGGCCGCGGAGGCGATGGCGCCGATGGCGGCTCTCCGGGCGCCGGCGGCCGCAGCGGTATCGGCGATACGTGCCGGGACGCCCGGGACGGAAGAGCGGGTGCGCAAGGTCAGCGCGGCAATCAAGGGATGGATGCCGCTTACGAAGGTATCGACGGCAGTATCCGGTTCTTCGAATTTTCCGAGGATGCTTGGGAAGACCTGCTTGAACGGCCATGGCTTTCGGAGATTTCGCCGACACAGGCGTTCACGGGCGATAAGCTCACTCTTCGCGGAAGCCACTTCACCAGCCATGACAGAGTTGTTTTTGGCGGAACGGTTATGGTTCCGGTCGTCAATGCGGATGAAAGCTTGTCCATTACCATCCCGCTCGATGCGGCAGGCGGGGAGAAGACGGTGTATGTGCGCCGGGAGGATGGAACGGAGAGCAACCGGCTTACGATTCGGATCAAGCCGCAGCTCGATGCGTTCAGCGGCGGACTCATTCCGGGCGCGACCGTTGCGCTTACGGGACGCGCTTTCCTGGCGGGCGCTTCCGTGCTTATTAACGGAGCGGCGGCGCCTGCAACGGTCGTCGACCGGACGCATATCACCTATGTCATGCCCGGAACCGGCGGGGGAGGCAGCGCCGGCGGCAGCGCATCCGTGCAGGTGCGAAATCCCGACGGACTTGTCAGCAACAGCCGGACGGCTTCCATTGCGAGGGTGCTCGAAATCCCGTTCAAATACGGCGTTCATAATTTGACTTTCGGCAACTTCACGGACGGCCTTCCGACATGGGGGACTTATCAGGATACGTTCGGAGCGGCGGAGGTTTGGCATGAGCAGCTCGACCCGATATTCGGTCATCCGATTCTGACGGCTGGATTCTACGGATTCTATCATTATTTCCTCAAAGGGAAAGCAAACGGCGGCCTAGCCACAGGCTACTGCACCTCCTTGGCCAGCCTGGTGGCCGATAATTTCTGGCAGGGACGATCGGATACGCCTACATTAACCAAAGCCGGCCTGCAAACAATGCTGACCGGTGTGCACGGCAAGCTGCTCAGCCGGGAGAGCCTGATTCATTTCCATGATCAGGGGCGTGAGGGCATTGCCCGCGTCGAGAGGACGTACCGTGAGATCGAAGCGACCTTCCTTCGCGGATGCGACCGCGACAACGCGCCGCTGCTGTTCTTCATCCCTTCGGGCGAAGTATGGGATGCAGGATATACCGATAAGCTGAGCGATTCGCACTGCGTCATGCCGTACAAGTTCGTATACCCGAACGGCCATCCCGGACCTCAGCTTTCTGCGGACGGAACGACAACAGTCACGGATCTCGACGGTGTCCAGCTGTTTGTATGGGATTGCAATCGGCCGACCTCAGATTTGTGCAAGCTTACCTTTAAACGCAGCGGCAGCTCGTTCACATTCGAATATTCGTCCGACCCGGGCGTCACGAAATTCCGCAGCCAGGACGGGATTACGCTGGGCATGATGACCAACGGCCAATATATGCTGGCTGACCACGACTTGCCGTTCAGCGGACCTTTCGGGCTGACGAGGTTCGTCATCGACTTCCTGTTATCGCCGGCCGATCTGCAAATTACCGATGAGAATGGTCTTGCGACCGGACGGTTCGGCTCGCAGCTTCATGCGGATATCCCGGACAGTCATCCTTGTTACTTGGTGCCGGGTGCCTATATGCTGCCTGAGAACGTTGCGCTCTCACGGAAAATCGTCGGCACCGGCAGCGGAACTTATACGTATAATTCGATTTTGCCCAGCGGTTTGTCGGTTGTGATCTCGGGGGTATCGACGCAGGCCGGTCAGGAGGATCTGCTCTCGGCAAACGCCGATCATTCACAGCTTCGCTTCACGCCAGGCGCAGAGAAGGAATTTACGATGACGGTAGCCCGCCAGATCGGCGATCAGGTCCGGGCGGTAGCCATCGAGGGCATTGGCGGGGGGCCGCTGTCTGGTCTGGATATTACGCTGTCGCCTGATCTATCGCTCGTAAGAGTGGGTAACCGGAGCGGCGTGAAGACCGTCGATGTACGTGCTTTTACGATCGACAAGAACACCAACACGCCGCTGAACGATAAAGTTGAAGCGGTCCATCTGCCGACCAGCCACGACTTGGTGGTAGCCGTATCCGATTGGTCCACCCTGGACTTGAACGTCCAGACACTCAGCTTCTCGTAATAGACGCTCAACTCTCGCATTAGTACCTTTCTCGCACTTGAGCAGAACCGCGCAGCAGATGAGGGCCCATTCGCCTTCCTGCCTGCGCGGTTTTTTGCTATCGAAATTTAGCGCGGATTGCCGTCTCTAGGTGCGAATCGCCTAATTACGTGTAACGTGTCCAAAGAAAATAAAGTTGTAGACTGACAGTGTTGATTTTATGCCCTCTCTGCCTAGAGAAATTGTTTGCATTTAGAAAATAAGTTTTAGACGCCCATGCCGCTAACGCGGCACCATCAGATGATGAAAATGGGTAGATCGTGCGATATAATTTACTTACGGCTGGCGAAGGCAGGTCGGCAGTCAATGGTGCTTCGAGCCCGAGTTTTACGAATGGACGTCGTTTACAGTTATGTGTGCGAACTTGACGTTCATAAAAAGAACATCGTTGCCTGCGATTTACTTATGCTTATGGAAAAGAAACTTCAGTCATTAGGAGTCTCGGTTACCGTTAATTCTGTTAGTCATTGAGATTCAAAACAAGCTTACGAACTATCGCCCTAAGAAAGTCAGATGGAGGCTTGAATAGGCATTGCATCAATGATAAAAAAACCGCCAAGAGTACTAGTACTCTGGCGGTTTTTCTCTATTCCGCGCTATTCTTACGCCACTACGGAGCAGGAAGTAACGCCTGCTCCACAGAAGGACGTTTATCGCAAAAAGTTCGTATTGTGATGGAATAGCCGATACACGCAATTACGAACTTTTCCGTTCTATAACATGGTACTCTGAACTTTTATGAGAAGCGCAGTTTGCCCACCAAGGACGCTGTCAGGCGTTTTTCTTACGCTTTGTTTTTCACTGCCCCAAAAGTGCTTTGACCTTCTTAAAAAAATCAAAACATCCGGTTGACATTCCACTTACATACAACCTGCATACTGATCACAGTAAGGCTTGGACAATAGGAGAGGAGAGGGAATATGCAGACTGAATCGATAGGTCGACAAGTCGCGATATTTGATGATGGTCATGCGGAGGCGGGGAAGCGTCCCTGGTTCGGAAGCTTGCCTGAGGGGCTCGGTGAAGATTTCTCATTCGCTGTTATGGGCGATCGCTGCGGTATGGCAACCGAAGGTGTGTTCGAGCAAGCGCTTCACATGCTGAAGGATCTGAAGCCCGACTTTGTCGTCGCAGTGGGCGACATGATCGAAGGCTACTGGCGCAGCACCGCCGACGCACACGAGGAATGGGACGACTTCGACGCCAAAATCCTCGCGTCAGGCCTTCCATTCTTCCCGGCTGTCGGCAATCACGATTATGGTAACTGGTTGATGGCGGACGTATGGCGGGAGCGCAAAGGACTTACATATTACGCCTTCCGGGTCGGCGCTGCGCTCTTTATTACGATCAATACGGAGCATATTCCCGAGGAGCTGTCCGACGAGTTTATCGACATTGTCAAGCGTGCGACGGCGAACGTCAAGCGGGACCCTAAGAATGCGCACGAGCATCTGAAGGTGTTCTATGGGGATATGGTCGAGCGCTTTCCCCCGAGCAGCTGCAAAATTTGTCCAAGATCAAATTGTCGATCGGGGAACAGCAGATGGATTTTATCCGCCAAGTGCTGGAGAACAATAAAGACGCGAAATGGACCTTCGTCAATATGCATAAACCGGGGTGGAAATCGGTGAGCGCAGAATATCGCGAGCTGCTGGACATGCTGAGCGGCCGCCCCTACACGATCTTCGCCGGCCATCTGCATTCGCTGGAATACGAACAGGGTGGCGATTGCGAGCGGATTCAGATGGGGAGGACGGGCGGCCTCGTCCATGGGGACGCCACGGAAGCCCGTGACGAGAACATGCTGCTATGGGTTACCGTGCGCGGCGGAAAGCCATTTTACCGGGTCATTCATATGGACGGCATTCGAGATATTGCCGCTTACGCGCCAAAGCAGATGGCTGTTAATGAAGGAGTGTAGCCGATGACTACGACGGAAACCATTTATTTTGTCCATCTGACGGATATCCATATCAGCGTTCCCGGGAAGACGCCGCTGTTCGGCCTGAATACGGCGGAGAAGCTGAGCAAGGCGTTCGCCGACATTGCCGGGCTGCGGACGAAACCTGCTTTTATCGTGATTAGCGGTGATTTGACCCATGACGGGGACCTGTCGGATTACCGGTTCCTTAGGTCGTTGCTCGACGACGCGGAGCAGGAGCTCGGCATTCCCATCCATGTGGCGCTCGGCAATCACGACCGGCGCGAGCCGTTCAGGGAAGGCTTTCTCGGGGAAACGCCGACGGCGCAATCCTATTATTACAGCTTTATGTCCGGCGGGCTTCGAGTCGTTATGCTCAACACGCAGGTACAGGACTCACACGCCGGCCGAATCGACGACGAACAGCTCGTCTGGCTGAAAAACCTGCTGGCCGAGCCTGCGCCGATTGGAACGATTATTGTCCATCATCATCCGATCGTGCGGACGCCTACGGCCTTGATGGACGAACATCTGCTCGAGCAGCCGGAGGAGCTGGTGCGGACGCTCGAAGGTCGCGATGTGATCGGCCTGCTCTCCGGCCATATTCATTATCACAACATCGGCCTGCTAAGCGGCATGCTCTGCGCCGCTGCGGACGGCGTCGCATTCGGTCTCGATCCTTACGCCTCCGACGCAATGCGGTTTCTCGACAGATCCGGCTATAATCTCGTGACGGTAAAAGACCGAACCATGATCATCCAGCCGATGACCGTTCCTGGCGAGCAGAGACTTCTATACGAATATGTCCGGCCGGCGGTTCACGCCGAAGCCTGACCTACAAATTAACCAGGTGGAGGGATAAACAAGTGTTCAAGATCAAAACAAAGCTTGGCGTATTATTGACATTGACGTCGCTGCTGGCCACTGCATGCGGCAGCGCGAACGGGGCAAATACCGGCAATTCGGGCTCGAACGGTTCGCCGAAAGCAGACGCCGCTGCAGCGAACAGCGGTGCAGGTGCAGCATCCGGCGAGAAAATCAAGATTTCCTTCTACAGCTACAACCTCGCCATTGCAAGCCAGAAGGACGGGACGCAGCACCTGATTGACGAATTCGAGGCGGCGCATCCGGACATCGTCATCGATCCGATTCCCGTCACCTCCACGGATATCAACACGAAGGTGCAGGCGGATATCGCCGCCGGCTCCAGCCCCGACGTGGCGCAGCTCGTCTTCGACGGCCTCGATTACGCCGTCAATAATTACAACGCCAAGGCGCTTGAGGACATCGTGCCCGCCGACGAGCTGAAGCAGAATTTCGAAGGCTTCTCGCCCAGCGGCCTGAAGCTCGGCCAGTTGAACGGCAAGACATACGGCCTGCCGTTCACGTTCAGCACACCTGTTCTGTTCTACAACGCCAAGCTGTTCACGGATGCGGGACTGGACCCAAATTCTCCCCCGACTACGTGGGAGGAAGTGAAACAGGACGCCCTGAAGATCGCCTCGAAGACCGGAGCGGGCGGCGTTCATATCGGCGGCATGTCAGGCAACGATTGGATCGTCCAGGCGTTGATCGGCAGCAACGGCGGCAAAGTGCTGTCAGACGACCGCAAGAGCATCCAGTACGGTGAGCCGGAGGCGGTCGGCGCCATCCGGATGTGGCAGGATCTTATGCTGAGCGGGGCGCACGACAAGCTGAACGACAGCGAGATCGTGCAGGCCTTCAGTGAAGGCAAGCTCGGCATGCTGCTTTATACGAGCGCGTTGCAAAGCGCATTTATCAAAGCCGCGCAGACCGGGGGCTGGGAACTCAAAGCCGCTCCGATGCCGGCTTTCGGCGACAAGCCGACAACGCCGGTCAATTCCGGCAGCGCATTGTTCATTCTGTCCAATGACAAGGCAAAACAGAAGGCGGCCTGGGAATTCCTCAAGTTCGTGACGAGCGAGAGGGGCTATACGATCATAACGTCCAAAATCGGCTATTTGCCGCTCCGCCCGGCGATTACCGACGATCCGAAATATTTGAAGGATTGGGTCGATGAACATCCGCTGATCAAACCGAACCTCGAACAGCTTAAACGGCTGCATCCGTGGCTCTCCTATCCAGGCCCGAACTGGCTCCAGATCGAGACGACGCTGCTGGATGCGGTGCAGAAATCGCTCCAGAGTTCGGGTGACATAACGGACATTATGAAGGATGCCCAAAAGCGCGCGCAGTCGCTGATGCCGTAAAAATCTCCACATAGCGGAATGCTGGCTTCGATACAGAATTGAAGTCTTTGCGACGACTCCGGACACGCGAGGGCGGCAACCGTCTGCCCGGGAAAGGAAGATGTAATGCCATGAACGGCAACGTGATGACAACTAAATTGTCAACCAACAGCCGGGTCAAATCCCTGCCCCGGCCGAGTAGAAAATTGGCGATCGGCAAATATTTGCCCTATCTGTATTTGCTGCCGGCGCTGCTATCGATCGGCTTCTGGATTTACCGCCCGCTCGTACGTACGTTCCAGCTCAGTTTCTACGAATGGAACATGCTGCCGACTTCACCGAAAGTATTCGTCGGACTGAGTAATTTCGAGAAGCTGTTTACGCTCCCCGAGATGGGGAGGGCGCTGGTCAATACGCTCATCTATACTGTGGGCGTGCTTCCGTTCTCGATTATTCTCCCGTTAGTGTTGCTATCTTCACGGATCGGATCGGCGGCCGCTGGCGCACGCTGTACCGTACGCTTATTTTTGTTCCGATGATTATGGCGCCGGTCGCGGTATCGGCCATATGGAACTGGATTTTCAATCCGATGGGCGGTATCGTGAACCGGACGCTGCAGACGGCCTTCGGCCTGGCAGAGCCGATCCGCTTCTTCTCGGACGGCCACTGGGCGATCTGGTCGATTACGTTCATAACCGGCTGGAAGCTGATCGGCTTCAGCACGCTCATTTTCTCGGCGGCGATGACGGGCATCAACAAGGAATATATCGAAGCCGCCCGTATGGATCGGGCCGGAAGCTGGCAGATCACGCGGCATGTCGTATTGCCGCTGCTGTCGCCGACCATTCTGTTCATGATGATGCTTAGCACACTGTTCGCCTCGGAATGGAGCTTCTCGTACGTGAACGTGCTGACCCAAGGCGGACCGCTCAGCTCGACGACCAATTTGTACTATCTACTGTGGACGTACGGTTTCAAGACGTTCTCAGTCGGCTGGAGCTCGGCGGCCTCTGTCTTCGTCTTCATGGGTTCCGGGCTGATCGCCCTCGGCCTGCTGAAGCTGTCGAGCAAGCTGTCGTTCTACGACAACTGAAGGAGGCTTCATCATGAGAAACGGTCAGCTTCATGATTCGCGAACGGCGACAGCCGGCAGGCATGCCATATTGATTGCGCTCAGCTTCCTGGCGATATTCCCGTTCTACTGGATGCTGAATACATCGTTCAAGCCGCAAGGAGAGGTATATTCACCGTCGCTGCTGCGCACCACTGGACGTTCGACAATTACGTGCAAGCGTGGAACGGGATCCCGATGGCACATATGCTCTCGAATTCGCTGATCGTCGCGGTCGGCCAGACTTACCCAGCTGTTGACGAGCGTGCTTGCCGCCTATGCGTTCACCCGCTGGGAGTTTCGAGGCAGACATGGCTTTACGGTCTCATCTCGCTGACGTGGCTGGTCCCGTTCCAGGTGATTATGATTCCGAACTATGTCGTCATCAGCGGCTGGGGGCTTCGCAATTCGCTGCTCGGGCTGATTATACCGAATATCGCCTCGGCCTTTGCGGTGCGTCAGCTGTATCAGACGTTCCGCTCATTTCCGAAGGCGCTGATCGAAGCGGCTCAGCTGGACGGCGCCTCCAGCTGGGGCATTCTGTGGCAGACGATATTCCCGAATTTGCGCGCCTCCATCGCTTCGATAGGTGTATTATTGTTTATATCGGCGTGGAACGATTATTTCTGGCCGCTCCTGGTCACGAACAAACCTGAGCATTCGACGGTTCAAATCGGATTGCAGTCGTTTATGTCCACCGACGCGAACATGTGGGGACCGCTGATGGCGGCGACCACGATCACAAGCCTGCCGATCCTCATTCTCTATTTTATCCTGCAGCGTCAAATTATCGATTCCTTCATAAAAGGCGGTTTGCGTTAATGAATTCACCATTGTCCGGCATGCAGCAAGCGATTCAAATCAAAGGGGCGGGGAAGCCCTCTCTGGAGAAAAAAGCGTATCAGGAACTGCGTAAGCAAATTATAAACGCCGTCTATCAGCCCGGCACGCTGCTATCGGAGAATGAGTTGGCCGATACACTCGGCATGAGCAGGACTCCGATCCGGGCGGCCATCTCGCTGCTCGAAACCGAAGGCTTCCTGGAATCGGTGCGGGGACGCGGCGTATTCGTCAAAGAAATATCGTTCCGTGAGTTCCGTGAAATGTTCGAGGTGCTCGTCTCTATGCAGCTATTCGTGTTGGATGTCGCGGCAAGCCGCGGGCTGGCCTTCGATCTGCCGGCACTCCGCTCCATCTGGAGAGGCAAAGCGCTGCTGCTGCCGAAGGGGATAACGTCGGCTACTACGACAGCTCGCTGCAGTTTGTCGGAACGATGCTCGCCAGCTGCGATAATCCCAATATGCTGAAAATTCTCGAGAATATTAAAGGCAAATATATGTTCAAGCTGCTGTCCTACCGTAAGCAGAATGCCGAGACTGCTCCGAAACCGAATCAGGCGAGAAGCGCCAACGAGCGCATTTACCAGGCGCTCGAGAAGAACGATTTGCCCGGGGCGAGACTGGCGGTGCTGGAGCTGAACGAGCTCGTGTACAAGCAATTGAAAATGTTCGATCTATAATGGATAAAACCATAACGGACTAGAGAGGCGGTTGACGACATTGACTACTCAAGTGGACGAACGTCGCATCGTAGCGGTGGAAGGCGCTTATAATGTGCGGGATTTGGGCGGTTATGCGACAAAGGACGGACGGACGACCCGCTGGGGCGTACTGTTCCGAGCGGACGGCCTGCATCGGTTATCTCCTCAGAGCCAGTCCGCGCTGGTGGACAAAGGCATTCGCGCTGTCATCGACCTTCGTCATGCGCGGGAGCTGGAGGAGAAAAGGAATGTGTTCGCTGAATCCGAATCGGTCGACTATTACCATATCAGCCTGCTGAACCCGGCGAATGCGGGAACCGGACACGTCCGATCGCTCGGCGATTTATATATCAAGCTGCTCGAGGGAAGCCGGGACGAGCTGCTTCGGGTGTTCCAGGTGCTGGCCGATGGCAGCGGCCGGGCGACGCTGTTCCACTGCGCTGCGGGCAAGGACCGCACCGGCGTCGTAGCCGCGCTGCTGCTGGAGCTTGCAGGCGTTCCCCACAATGTCATCGCGGAGGATTACTCCCTAACTGCGGTGCTAATCGCGCCGATCATGGAGGAACTGCGCGGTGGGCGGCCCGAAGCGGTGACCGATGAACAGTATGAGCGTTTCCTCGGCAGCGATCCGGACCATATGATAGACATGCTGCTTCATCTCGAAGCGCGGTACGGCGGCGCGGAAAGTTATTTGCGGTCCATCGGCCTGTTGGAGGAGCAGATTCGTGATTTGAAGGAGAAGCTGGTAAGCGCCGAAAGCGAGGGTTGATGTCACCGGACCGGTAAAGCACTTTTTCACTTATTCGATATATGGATTCGACAAACCCGCCATCGCTGGCGGGTTTGTCGGTTTGGCGGGTTGACGCCCGAAAGCGGTGCCCCTCCGCGCGTAGCGGTAGCTATGAATTGTGAGGTATCCTCGTCTCGCGGAAGGTGTATTCAATGACAGGAAAGGAAGGCAAAGAGAAAGCCGTCCCGCACGCCGTGCTGGACGGCATGAGGGACGGCTTGTTTACGATTGAAGCGAGGAAATGCTGGTCGAATCGAACAGCGTATTAGTTAATTTTAACGAGTGCCATTGTTGATTCAGGTCGCCCCGATACCAATTCTGCTGGATCAGCGCGCCAGTTGATGTAGAGGCATTCGCTACCTCCACCGCCTTGTTGCTGTTCACATTGATGATGCTGTAGTAGCCATTGCTCAGCTTGATTAGACGGAATTGCTGTTCCGTGTTATTGTAGCTCTGCATCAGCTGAATCGCTTCGCCATTGTTGGACGTACCGCCCCGAACATCCATCACCTTGCCATCAGATGAGCTTACGCTGGTCAGCTTATAGAAGTTGTTGTACGTACCCTGGTCTGTAATCACCCATTGCTGCGCGCTTGCGCCGTTATCCGTATACTGCTGCAGCTGCAATGCATTCGTATTCTGGCCGTCAGGTACATCAATCGCCATACCCGAGGCGCGGTTGATGAACTTATAGGTCGCGCCGTTCATAAGTCCGTTCCATATGCCGTTCCAAGGCAGCGCTGTGCCCGTTCATAGTACCAATCAAAGAGGAAGCGCGCCATGCCGTCTCGCGTCGCATCGCCATCGTACTTTAGACCTGCTGTCGGATCAGCGAACGAGCTTCGCGTACCGGAATCGAGAATGAAGCCGTTCATATGCGCTGCAATGCTGACATTGCCTGCTGCAGTAAAGATCGCTTTCGTGTTCTTGCCGAAGCCCTCATTCGAGCCGTTGAACAGATCCCAATACGAGGAATCGCCCAGCTTCGTCTTAAACCAGGTTGTCTCCGTAATATTAATTGGATAGTTGTCGGCACAAGGCTTAATGGCCGTATTCCATATTTGCTGCAGCTTTGTAAAATCGTCATTCGCGCCATAGCCTGGGTACCAG
>CAWCBD010000017.1:0-12388 GCA_963793665.1 uncultured Paenibacillaceae bacterium | reverse complement strand
CGGAGCTTTACGTTCGGTTCGCAAGCGATGCCGTGCTGTTCGTTACTCTATTACCTTCTGAACGGAGGATGCGCACATGAGCTTGCTCCATGTAAAGAATGTCACCCATTCCTACCCTTCATCCAACCAGCTGTGGAGGAAGAGACGCCAAACGACGGTGCTGTCCGATGTTTCACTGACCATAGAGCAAGGCATGTGTCGTTGGTCTTCTCGGCATGAGCGGAGCGGGAAGAGCACACTTGGCAAAGTCATTCTCGGATTGGAAAAGCCGCTAAAGGGACAGGTTCTATTCCAGGGACATGATTTGTACCATGCGGATGCTGCTGCACGCAAGCAGCTTCGGCGTGATTTGCAGGTCGTATTCCAGGACTGCTGCTCCTCGGTAAATCCACGAATGACGGCGGAGCAAATAATTGGCGAACCGCTGCGAAATTACGAGCGCCTATCCTATGCGGAGCTTAGGCGCAAAGTCGGGGAACTGCTCATGCAAGTCGGTCTAAGCCCGGATGATAGCCGCAAGCATCCTCATCAATTCAGCGGGGGACAACTGCAAAGAATCAACATTGCGAGAGCGATTGCGCTCAAACCGAAGCTGATCGTGTTGGATGAAGCGGTAAGCAGCTTGGATATGGTGAACCAAACTCACATTTTACGACTGCTTGATGAGCTAAAGCTGACACTTGGCGTGTCTTATTTGTTTATCACTCATGATATTAAAGCTGCTGCTTCCATATCCGACGAGCTCATCGTTATGGAGAAAGGGGAAGTGGTTGACCGTAGAGATGATGCTGCGCAGCTGGCATCGTCGCAGCACCCTTCTGTGAAGGCTTTGATGGAATCGATCCTTTCGGATCACCCGCTGGATCGCTCCGTGGCGATTAAATGACCTTGCTTTTCAACTGAATCTCCTACTTTATAGTTACTCTCGTTAATAAATTGTCTTGTCTATTATCCAGATTCCCCGTATAATCTCTACCAAAAGTGGAGGGAATATCATGGAAAGGCACTATGATGACTTTGTGATCAGTGATGATAAAACGATGTTGAGCTTAGAAAGAATCAAAGATTTACTATCAAGTAGTTATTGGGCAAAAGATAGACCAGTAGAAGTTATTGTAAAGTCAATTGAAAATTCAGTATGTTATGGTATCTACTACGAGAAATATCAGGTTGGTTTTGCACGTGTGGTCACTGATTGGGTTACAGTTTATTATCTGTGCGATGTATTTATTGATGAAAAATACAGAGGAAAAGGCCTTGGGAAAAAATTAATTGAGATTATAGTTGGAGAATTCGAGGGCATGATGGGACTGTTGGGAACTTTAGATGCACACGGATTATACGAACAGTATGGGTTTAAAAAGAATAGTGAAAGATTAATGATGCGTTTTATCACGGGCGGGTAAATACCGTCAAATATTTATTGGAGCAAGGGGCAGATCCCACTTTAAATTCATTTGTAGGTACTCCATTAGAAATAGCAAAAAGATCGGGTACACCTGAGTTAAGTCAAAATCAGGAAGAAATAATTAAGTTGCTGACTGCTTACCTTGAAACAACGGAGAATTGACAAGCTGACGTCACTATGCATCTATTGGGCCATATTTCATGGTCTTTTTTTTTATTTCTAAGGTTACAGCGCAGCTATGCTCGGATCGAAAGTGGCATAACAGTTATTCTCCTCAATCACATCAATTTAATTTTTACCAAATGTGCTAATCTGACAAATTTCGACACCATTCCTCGTGTATAGTAAAGCAATAACTTAACTCTCAACACGGCCAACTATGAGACAGAGCGACCTCATTTCGAGGTGATAACAGATGCGCACGGCAAGGTGGCGATACCCATATTTAATTTAGCTATATTGCTCGTACTCAGTTCAGGTTTCCTGCATTCGGTTTGGAATCTGTATACGAAGAGAAGCATAAATAAGCATGTTTTTCTTTGGTTTTGCCAATTAGCAGCGATTATCATATTTTTGCCTTGGACTATTATTGAATGGGATAAGCTCCAATTACAAGTACAGGTGGGTGGATAATAGTTGTGTCCATGTTCCTGCATGGACTGTATATCTTTTTACTCGCGGCTGCATATTCAATAGGCGACTTATCGCAGGTTTATCCGATTATGAGAGGAACTAGCCCATTATTAGTGCCGTTATTAGGTATAACACTGCTTAACGAAAGATTATCTGTTGTAGGATGGATTGGTGTTCTCTCTATTCTTATCGGAATTGCGCTCTTAAGTAACATAAATTTCAAGCGTAGTGAATCATCATCATTAAAGGCACCGTTGTTGGCATTGGCAGTGGGGATATGCATAGCGAGTTACATTGTTGTTGATAAGGTTGCTTTGGACTATGTTTCACCTGTAGTGCTAAACGAAGCCACAAATATTGGGAATCTACTAACTCTTTCCTGGGCAGCTTTTAATTCCAAAGGCATCCAGAGGGAGCTAAGTGCAAACTGGAGGATAATGATAGAGGGCGGAATTATCGCACCTGCAGGATACTTATTGTTTTTGTTTGCCTTATCTCTGGCACCAGTAGCACAGCTTGCTCCTATGAGGGAGATAGGAACAGTATTTGGAACGATCATGGGAATATTTATTTTGCGGGAAAAACAAGGTACAAGACGATTGTTTACATCAATTTTAATTACCTTGGGAGTCATTATCTTAGGAGTATGGGGTTGATTAGCGATGAAATTAATTGAAGAATCTGTAGTGAAATTAGCAGCAGCCTTTCAACTTCCTAACAATATTTAAGCCGATGATCTTGGGTTCCCTTTACAGAGAATGAGTCATGCTATTTCAAGCCATTGCGATTCGATCTTAGTACAGGGACATGGATTTATCTATTCAAAATCAAAAGCAACCAGTATGGCTTCCAAAAGATTGATTTTGACCACCAAACATACAGCGAACCGAGAATATTTGCGAGAGTTCTGAATGATATTCATAAAGCATCCGATCTTCGACATCGCTGCAGATCAAAGGCAGAATTTAAAAGCAATTATTGGCCGGCCTAAATTGTTTACCAATGAGACCATTTTCCAGATAAACGACAGCTCTGGCATGGTGATACAAATATGAGAAATCAGATACTGAGAGATGGGTTTACGTCACATCCTAAGGCTTACGCAGGTTGTGCAGGAGTATAGGGGAACCCTCCTGTGGGACAGTGATGTACTGAGATATTCTGTTTAGGGAATCAGCGATTTACACTTAAAGGAATAACAAAAAGCTGTCGAGAAGCTCTCGACAGCTTTTAATTCGTGGATGAGCGCAAGAAATATAACTCCTTCATCTTTCCGCGGCTTTTTAGAGGCATAAACTTCCGTAACCTTCTTAAGAAAATCGACTGTATGCCCTGTTTCGTAAAGCCCGCCTAAAAGCATCCTTTGATTAAGAGGTGCAGTGTCCAACATTAGGGTGTTTAACCGCATTAAACACTTCGGAAGTTCGGGATGGGACTTAGTCTACGGATTTCGCCATGAAAAAGGACACTTACTTATCATTGGTTAGCGCGACAGGACCTTTAGCTGGCTTGATATCGTTCCAAGGTGAATGGCGTCGTGAATCAGTGCGAAGTTGAACAACTCGCCAGCGGTGTTGAATTGGAACGGTCCCATAGCATACGGAGTTGAAAGCTTCTCACCCAGCATCTCAGGTGTCAGCTCAGATAAGCGGGAAAGCTGCGCCGTTAACATCTCGACCAACTCTTCCTTCGATGGAGGAGCAAACGTCCAGTCTAAGGGCTTTGTTCCAGAGTTAAACAGTGTATCATACGAATCCGGTATGGCCGATGGGGAGCCGAAGCTTAGGGTAGAATACTTATCCATCCAATAAATCATATGGCCGACATTCCAACGGATGGTATTGTTGAAGCCTTCCGGCTGCTTGTCGAAATATCCCTCCGTAACTCCCTGAAGCTTACCAATCACAACCTGATGCAGTACTTTACCTGTGTTAATAATCGATTGTGTCATAATCAAACACCTCCTGATTTGGTTTGTGTCATGTGGTTCGCTTTCTTAACCCAAGTTTCACTCCTCATTCATAACGCAACTGATTTCCTCTTTTTGTAATGAGAAGCGCTTGATATGTTCCTAGTATAGGTCTCATGGAATTTTCCATCAATGCAGTGGGCATTACCGGAACGTTAAGTATAAGTTAACGATTATTCATTGACAGAAAAAAAAGATGGAGTAACAATAATCAATGAACAATGCATTTAGCGATGCAATTGAAAGCAGGTGTGAGCAATGGAGTTAAAACAACTACAATATTTTATGGCGATTTGTGAAGAGCTTCACTTCACGAGAGCAGCCGAAAAAATGGGAGTCAGCGCACCCAACGTCAGCCAGCAGATAAGGAGATTGGAAGAAGAATTAGGGGTTCTGTTGTTCGATCGTGTGGGTAAAACAATTGTCCTTACAGAAGCCGGAGCGATTCTTCATGAACATGGTGCTGCCGTATTCGGGCATCTGCAGCATGCGAGCGACGCCATTGCTGACCTGAAGCAGATGCAAGGCGGATCGTTATCCATCGGTGTCTTACCCGGTGACGCGGATCTCATGTTTAATGCCTTGCTACTGAACTTTCATCAGACCTATCCCACCATCTCGCTGTCCCTTCTGGAAACCATGAAAGTAACAGAACAAGTTCTGGACCGAAGCATCGATGTCGGCGTAACCATTGGACCTGTTATCGATGAACGACTCACGTCAATTCCCCTGTTTCACGAGGAGTTCTCATTGGCGGTAAGTATGAATGATCCCCTTGCCACGGAGAGCTTCATCCCCTTGAACAGACTGCATTCCTTGAAGATGGTCATGTTCCCACCTGACCATCAATGCCGCAAGCTGATCAACCGCTTTTGCATGGACAACGGGTTTACTTTGCAGCCGCATATGGTGACGACAACGTTATCCTCTCTCCTCCAGATGGTACAGAGCGGAATTGGTACCTGTGTTCTGCCGAGATTGCTACTGGATAATCTTCACAATGCAGACATCAAAGTCGTGCACCTCAGGAATCCTACGCCTTCTCAGGACATTTGTCTGATCTACCGCAGCGACAGATATGTCGGATACGCATTACGCACGTTCATCAAGACCTTGAGAGCCTACATCGAGACGGCTATCAGTCATGTGAAGTCTTCATAGATAAGGTAGTACCAGTGGGGCTGGTATTATTTCCAAAAAAATGAACAATACAGTCTTGGTCTGCCACTTCATTACGGGTACTGTAAGAAAGTCAGTTGGAGGCTTGAATAGGCATTGCATCAACGATAAAAAAACCGCCAAAGTACCAAGTACTCTGGCGGTTTTTCGCTATTCCGCGCTATTCTTACGCCACTACGGAGCAGGAAATAACGCCTGCTCCACAGAAGGACGCTTATCGCAAAAAGTTCGTATTGTGATCGAATAGCCGATACACGCAATTACGAACTTTTCCGTTTTTCTTACGCTTTGTTTTTCACTGCCCCCCAAAGTGGGTTGACCTTCTTAAAAAAATCAAAACATCCGGTTGACATTCCACTTACATACAACCTGCATACTGATCACAGTAAGGCTTGGACAATAGGAGAGGAGAGGGAATATGCAGACTGAATCGATAGGTCGACAAGTCGCGATATTTGATGATGGTCATGCTGAGGCGGGGAAGCGTCCCTGGTTCGGAAGCTTGCCTGAGGGGCTCGGTGAAGATTTCTCATTCGCTGTTATGGGTGATCGCTGCGGTATGGCAACCGAAGGTGTGTTCGAGCAAGCGCTTCACATGCTGAAGGATCTGAAGCCCGACTTTGTCGTCGCAGTGGGCGACATGATCGAAGGCTACTGGCGCAGCACCGCCGACGCGCACGAGGAATGGGACGAATTTGACGCCAAAATCCTCGCGTCAGGCCTTCCATTCTTCCCGGCTGTCGGCAATCATGATTACGGTAACCGGTTGATGGCGGACGTATGGCGGGAGCGCAAAGGGCTGACATATTACGCCTTCCGGGTCGGCGCTGCACTCTTTATTACGATCAATACGGAGCATATTCCCGAGGAGCTGTCCGACGAATTTATCGACATTGTCAAGCGTGCGACGGCGAACGTCAAGCGGGACCCTAAGAATGCGCACGAGCATCTGAAGGTGTTCTATGGGGATATGGTCGGAGCGCTTTCCCCCGAGCAGCTGCAAAATTTGTCCAAGATCAAATTGTCGATCGGGGAACAGCAGATGGATTTTATCCGCCAAGTGCTGGAGAACAATAAAGACGCGAAATGGACCTTCGTCAATATGCATAAACCGGGGTGGAAATCGGTGAGCGCAGAATATCGCGAGCTGCTGGACATGCTGAGCGGCCGCCCCTACACGATCTTCGCCGGCCATCTGCATTCGCTGGAATACGAACAGGGTGGCGATTGCGAGCGGATTCAGATGGGGAGGACGGGCGGCCTCGTCCATGGGGACGGCACGGAAGCCCGTGACGAGAACATGCTGCTATGGGTTACCGTGCGCGGCGGGAAGCCATTTTACCGGGTCATTCATATGGACGGCATTCGAGATATTGCCGCTTACGCGCCAAAGCAGATGGCTGTTAATGAAGGAGTGTAGCCGATGAGTACGACGGAAACCATTTATTTTGTCCACCTGACGGATATCCATATCAGCGTTCCCGGGAAGACGCCGCTGTTCGGCCTGAATACGGCGGAGAAGCTGCGCAAGGCGTTCGCCGACATTGCCGGGCTGCGGATGAAACCTGCTTTTATCGTGATTAGCGGTGATTTGACCCATGACGGGGACCTGTCGGATTATCGGTTCCTTAGGTCGTTGCTCGACGACGCGGAGCAGGAGCTCGGCATTCCCATCCATGTGGCGCTCGGCAATCACGACCGGCGCGAGCCGTTCAGGGAAGGCTTTCTCGGGGAAACGCCGACGGCGCAATCCTATTATTACAGCTTTATGTCCGGCGGGCTTCGAGTCGTTATGCTCAACACGCAGGTACAGGACTCACACGCCGGCCGAATCGACGACGAACAGCTTATCTGGCTGAAAAATCTGCTGACCGAGCCTGCGCCGATCGGAACGATTATTGTCCATCATCATCCGGTCGTGCGGACGCCTACGGCCTTGATGGACGAACATCTGCTCGAGCAGCCGGAGGAGCTGGTGCGGACGCTCGAAGGTCGCGATGTGATCGGCCTGCTCTCCGGCCATATTCATTATCACAACATCGGCCTGCTAAGCGGCATGCTGTGCGCCGCTGCGGACGGCGTCGCATTCGGTCTCGATCCTTACGCCTCCGACGCAATGCGGTTTCTCGACAGATCCGGCTATAATCTCGTGACGGTAAAAGACCGAACCATGATCATCCAGCCGATGACCGTTCCTGGCGAGCAGAGATTCCTATACGAATATGTCCGGCCGGCGGTTCACGCCGAAGCCTGACCTACAAATTAATCTAGGTGGAGGGATAAACAAGTGTTCAAGATCAAAACAAAGCTTGGCGTATTATTGACATTGACCTCGCTGCTGGCCACTGCATGCGGCAGCGCGAACGGGGCAGATACCGGCAATTCGGGCTCGAACGGTTCGCCGAAAGCAGACGCCGCTGCAGCGAACAGCGGTGCAGGCGCAGCATCCGGCGAGAAAACCAAAATTTCCTTCTACAGCTACAACCTCGCCATTGCAAGCCAGAAGGACGGGACGCAGCAGCTGATTGACGAATTCGAGGCGGCGCATCCGGACATCGTCATCGATCCGATTCCCGTCACCTCCACGGATATCAACACGAAGGTGCAGGCGGATATCGCCGCCGGCTCCAGCCCCGACGTGGCGCAGCTCGTCTTCGACGGCCTCGATTACGCCGTCAATAATTACAACGCCAAGGCGCTTGAGGACATCGTGCCCGCCGACGAGCTGAAGCAGAATTTCGAAGGCTTCTCGCCGAGCGGCCTGAAGCTCGGCCAGTTGAACGGCAAGACATACGGCCTGCCGTTCACGTTCAGCACACCTGTTCTGTTCTACAACGCCAAGCTGTTCACGGATGCGGGACTGGATCCCAATTCTCCCCCGACTACGTGGGAGGAAGTGAAACAGGACGCCCTGAAGATCGCCTCGAAGACCGGAGCGGGCGGCGTTCATATCGGCGGCATGTCAGGCAACGATTGGATCGTCCAGGCGTTGATCGGCAGCAACGGCGGCAAAGTGCTGTCGGACGACCGTAAGAGCATCCAGTACGGCGAGCCGGAGGCGGTCGGCGCCATCCGGATGTGGCAGGATCTTATGCTGAGCGGGGCGCATGACAAGCTGAATGACAGCGAGGTCGTGCAGGCCTTCAGTGAAGGCAAGCTCGGCATGCTGCTTTATACGAGCGCGTTGCAAAGCGCATTTATCAAAGCCGCGCAGACCGGGGGCTGGGAACTCAAAGCCGCTCCGATGCCGGCTTTCGGCGACAAGCTGACAACGCCGGTCAATTCCGGCAGCGCATTGTTCATTCTGTCCAATGACAAGGCAAAACAGAAGGCGGCCTGGGAATTCCTCAAGTTCGTGACGAGCGAGAGGGGCTATACAATCATAACATCCAAAATCGGCTATTTGCCGCTCCGCCCGGCGATTACCGACGATCCGAAATATTTGAAGGATTGGGTCGATGAACATCCGCTGATCAAACCGAACCTCGAACAGCTTAAACGGCTGCATCCGTGGCTCTCCTATCCAGGCCCGAACTGGCTCCAGATCGAGACGACGCTGCTGGATGCGATGCAGCAATCGCTCCAGAGTTCGGGTGACATAACGGACATTATGCAGGATGCCCAAAAGCGCGCGCAGTCGCTGATGCCGTAAAAATCTCCACAAAGCGGAATGCTGGATTCGATACAGAATTGAAGTCTTTGCGACGACTCTGGACAACGCGAGGGCGGCAACCGTCTGCCCGGGAAAGGAAGATGTAATGCCATGAACGGCAACGTGATGACAACTAAATTGTCAACCAACAGCCGGGTCAAATCCCTGCCCCGGCCGGGTAGAAAATTGGCGATCGGCAAATATTTGCCCTATCTGTATTTGCTGCCGGCGCTGCTATCGATCGGCTTCTGGATTTACCGCCCGCTCGTACGTACGTTCCAGCTCAGTTTCTACGAATGGAACATGCTGCCGACTTCACCGAAAGTATTCGTCGGACTGAGTAATTTCGAGAAGCTGTTTACGCTCCCCGAGATGGGGAGGGCGCTGGTCAATACGCTCATCTATACTGTGGGCGTACTTCCGTTCTCGATTATTCTCCCGCTAGTTGTTGCTATCTTAACGGATCGGATCGGCGGCCGCTGGCGCACGCTGTACCGTACGCTTATTTTTGTTCCGATGATTATGGCGCCGGTCGCGGTATCGGCCATATGGAACTGGATTTTCAATCCGATGGGCGGTATCGTGAACCGCACACTGCAAACGGCCTTCGGCCTGGCAGAGCCGATTCGCTTCTTCTCGGATGGCCACTGGGCGATCTGGTCGATTACGTTCATAACCGGCTGGAAGCTGATCGGCTTCAGCACACTCATTTTCTCGGCGGCGATGACGGGCATCAACAAGGAATATATCGAAGCCGCCCGTATGGATCGGGCCGGCAGCTGGCAGATCACGCGGCATGTCGTATTGCCGCTGCTGTCGCCGACCATTCTGTTCATGACGATGCTTAGCACACTGTTCGCCTCGGAATGGAGCTTCTCGTACGTGAACGTGCTGACCCAAGGCGGACCGCTCAGCTCAACGACCAATTTGTACTACCTGCTGTGGACGTACGGCTTCAAGACATTCTCAGTCGGCTGGAGCTCGGCGGCAGCTGTCTTCGTCTTCATGGGTTCCGGGCTGATCGCCCTCGGCCTGCTGAAGCTGTCGAGCAAGCTGTCGTTCTACGACAACTGAAGGAGGCTTCATCATGAGAAACGGTCAGCTTCATGATTCGCGAACGGCGACAGCCGGCAGGCATGCCATATTAATTGCGCTCAGCTTCCTGGCGATATTCCCGTTCTACTGGATGCTGAATACATCGTTCAAGCCGCAAGGAGAGGTATATTCACCGTCGCTGCTGCCGCACCACTGGACGTTCGACAATTACGTACAAGCGTGGAACGGGATCCGATGGCACATATGCTCTCGAATTCGCTGATCGTCGCGGTCGGCCAGACCCTCACCCAGCTGTTGACGAGCGTACTTGCCGCCTATGCGTTCACCCGCTGGGAGTTTCGAGGCAGACATGTGCTTTACGGTCTCATCTCGCTGACGTGGCTGGTCCCGTTCCAGGTGATTATGATTCCGAACTATGTCGTCATCAGCGGCTGGGGGCTTCGAAATTCGCTGCTCGGGCTGATTATACCGAATATCGCCTCGGCCTTTGCGGTGCTGCAGCTGTATCAGACGTTCCGCTCATTTCCGAAGGCGCTGATCGAAGCGGCTCAGCTGGACGGCGCCTCAAGCTGGGGCATTCTGTGGCAGACGATATTCCCGAATTTGCGCGCCTCCATCGCTTCGATAGGTGTATTATTGTTTATATCGGCGTGGAACGATTATTTCTGGCCGCTCCTGGTCACGAACAAACCTGAGCATTCGACGGTTCAAATCGGATTGCAGTCGTTTATGTCACCGACGCGAACATGTGGGGGCCGCTGATGGCGGCGACCACGATCACAAGCCTGCCGATCCTCATTCTCTATTTTATCCTGCAGCGTCAAATTATCGATTCCTTCATAAAAGGCGGTTTGCGTTAATGAATTCACCATTGTCCGGCATGCAGCAAGCGATTCAAATCAAAGGGGCGGGGAAGCCCTCTCTGGAGAAAAAAGCGTATCAGGAACTGCGTAAGCAAATTATAAACGCCGTCTATCAGCCTGGCACGCTGCTATCGGAGAATGAGTTGGCCGATACACTCGGCATGAGCAGGACTCCGATCCGGGCGGCCATCTCGCTGCTCGAAACCGAAGGCTTCCTGGAATCGGTGCGGGACGCGGCGTATTCGTCAAAGAAATATCGTTCCGTGAGTTCCGTGAAATGTTCGAGGTGCTCGTCTCTATGCAGCTATTCGTGTTGGATGTCGCGGCAAGCCGCGGGCCGGCCTTCGATCTGCCGGCACTCCGCTCCCATCTGGAGAGGCAAAGCGCGCCGCTGCCGAAGGGGATAACGTCCGCTACTACGACAGCTCGCTGCAGTTTGTCGGAACGATGCTGGCCAGCTGCGATAATCCCAATATGCTGAAAATTCTCGAGAATATTAAAGGCAAATATATGTTCAAGCTGCTGTCCTACCGTAAGCAGAATGCCGAGACGGCTCCGAAGCCGAATCAGGCGAGAAGCGCCAACGAGCGCATTTATCAGGCGCTCGAGAAGAACGATTTGCCCGGGGCGAGACTGGCGGTGCTGGAGCTGAACGAGCTCATGTACAAGCAATTGAAATGTTCGATCTAATGGATAAAACCATAACGGACTAGAGAGGCGGTTGACGACATTGACTACTCAATTGGACGAACGTTGCATCGTAGTGGTGGAAGGCGCTTATAATGTGCGGGATTTGGGCGGTTATGCGACAAAGGACGGACGGACGACCCGCTGGGGCGTACTGTTCCGAGCGGACGGCCTGCATCGGTTATCTCCTCAGAGCCAGTCCGCGCTGGTGGACAAAGGCATTCGCGCTGTCATCGACCTTCGTCATGCGCGGGGGCTGGAGGAGGAAAGGAATGTGTTCGCTTAATCCGAATCGTCGACTATGACCATATCAGCCTGTGAACCCGGCGAATGCGGGAACCGGACACGTCCGATCGCTCGGCGATTTATGTATCCAGCTGCTCGAGGGAGCCGGGACGAGTGCTTCGGGTGTTCCAGCTGCTGGCCGATGGCAGCGGCTGGGCGACGCTGTTCCACTGCGTTGCGGGCAAGGACCGACCGGCGTCGTAGCCGCGCTGCTGCGGGAGCTTGCAGGCGTTCCCACAATGTCATCGCGGAGGATTACTCCCTAACTGCGGGCTAATCGCGCCGATCATTAGGAACTGCGCGTGGGCGGCCCAGCGGTGACCGATGAACAGTATGACGTTTCCCTGCAGCGATCCGGACCATATGATAGACATGCTGCTTCATCTCGAACGCGGCACGGCGGCGCGGAAAGTTATTTGTGGTCCATCGGCCTGTTGGAGGAGCAGATTCGTTATTTGAAGGAGAAGCTGGTAAGTGCCGAAAGCGAGGGTTGATGTCACCGAACCGGTAAAGCACTTTTCACTTATTTGATTATGGGTTCGACAAACCCGCCATCGCTGGCGGGTTTGTCGGTTTGGCGGGTTGACGCCCGAAAGCGGTGCCCTCAGCGCGTAGCGGTAACTGTGAATTGTGAGGTATCTTCGTCTCGCGGAAGG
>CAWCBD010000016.1:0-417072 GCA_963793665.1 uncultured Paenibacillaceae bacterium | reverse complement strand
ATTCAGTTTAGTGAAATTCCTGTTTCCTATTTTCAAAAAGCTTATATGCCCTAAGACACCTTCTGAATGGATATTCCGCATACTTCTCCATACAGGATGAGGGTACAGGTTAGGGGAGCGTACGGCCCAACCTTTCAACCAGCTTAGGGAGCTTCGTTCCGCACTGGAGCGGCACAAGCCTTGTATTCTCGATGGTCACATTCAAGCTGCTGTTGTACCGCATACAAACATAAAGAAAACCAGTAGAATGTATGTTCCACTGGTTTTTTTGTATTTATCCTGCGCGCTGTATGGTACCGTCCTGTTCTTCGCAGGCGTAATCTTATTTAGAAATTTCACTATATTTTTTAAAATTGTCTAGAAACGCCTGCCAGCCTGCTTTTTGTTGCTCAATGGAATTGGTTGTTTCTGCTTCAAAAGCTTCAATTACCTTAGTGTTGTTTTCTTGACTAATAAAAGTGACCGTAACTTTTCTTCCATCTCCAAGAGTGTAAGAAATAAATTCATTTATTCTCACTTCATCATAAACCCCACCAAAATCAAATCCAAAGCTTCCATCCTTTGCTTCCATTCTTGTAAGAAATTTTCCGCCAACCCTTAAATCATTTTCGGCATTTGGCGCATGCCAGTCATCAGAAGCAAAACTCCATTTTGTTATATGCTGTGGTTCTGTCCAATATTCCCACACTTTTTCAACTGGTGCATGAACTGTGGTTTCTACCGTTATTGTTACTTTATTACCTGTTTCCATTATCATTACCGCCTCACTTTATTAGGTTTATGGATAATTATACCACTTAATTAACGGAAACGATAGCATTTCAATAACGAGGGCTGATTCACATGGCAGGATAGTTAGAGCACTTCACGAATACTTTAATCATTTAAAGACGTCACATAGAGAAAGGCATTTTTAGGGGGAGGATTATGAAAAAAATCTTAATGACTGCAATTCTGCTATTCGTCTTGTTTGCTGGGTTTCTTACCTTTAGATTTGGAAGTGCCTTGTCACAAGAGGGAAATCCGATACCTATACTTTCTTCAATAGCTAAACTTGAATTTGCGAACAGTAGTTATGAACAGTATTCCAAAACAGATAAAAGCATGAGATTCGTATCAAAGAATACAGGTGAATCTAGGTATGATGTAGTCAAGGATATTATGGAGAAAAATGGCTGGGACTTTAAAGAACAAATGGGTGCTGGTCTTGTCTTTGAAAAAAACGGTCAGACAAAAGTTGTAGAGACTAGACAATATTCAAGACATTATATCCTGTCGAATATCCCAAATGATGTATTAAGCTAACGGATACCGATCGACAAGTTCTGCTATAAGCGCCTGAGAGCGTGAAAAGCAGGAGATTATAATTAAATGATCTTAACTTTACAACCGAGGATGGGAATGACGGAACCAACCGGGTGAAGGCATCACGTTTAAGGTGGCCATCCGTACAGTTCTTGTGGATATGCACACGCAGCAGGCTGTGTATGGAGTAGGGGGAGGAATTATCTGGGATTCGACCGCTGAGGAGGAGTACGAGGAGATGAAAACGAAATCCAGAGTGTTAACTTATCGGAACGAGCACGGGAAGAGAGAAGCATGAGTTTAGGAATGTTGACATACATGCTGAATAACCCACTCCACGTCAGCGGATCCCGTAGAACGCGCAGTCGGTGGTATTATCTTCTCCGTACGCCTGCGCATCTTATTTGCTGGTTAGATGGTATTCTTTCAAATACCAGGTTCTGATTTACCATATTCGTTAGATACGATAGTGAATAAAAGACACGATGGTAGCGGCGATAATGATCGGCTGCCTTTGTTGAAGTAACAGGCAGGATAATTTCAATAACTGTTATAATTGAAGGGAGCACACTTTAGGAGGAATCGTTCAATGCTTGGTCTACCGAAAGGTGAAATTTTTCTCTTATTCCTTGGACGAACGAATGGGTAAAAGAATTTGCAAATGAGAGTGCGAAGATAACATCTGAACTCGGTGAACTTGCCCAAGCTGTTCACCATATCGGGAGTACAGCGGTAAAGAACTTATCCGCTAAGCCAATAATTGATATCGCAATCGAACTGAAGGATTTTCAACTAGGCAAACATTGTGTTCAGGGCCTGGAACGACTTGGTTATGAATATAAAGGAACAGATATACTGCCAGAAAGGCATTATTTTAGCAAAGGAGAGCCAAGAACTCATCAGATACATATGTTCCAAATGGGCAATCAATATCTGAAAAAACAACTTGCCTTCCGGAATTATTTATTGAATGACAATGAGGCCTTGAAAGAATATCAGACTCTAAAAGAGACGCTTTCCAAAACTCACCAAACTGACAAAATTACTTATTCCCACGCAAAAACGGATTTTATAAACATGATTATTCAGAAGTTAGGATTTCGAACGGATACGAGAGTCAGTAAAGCTGCCGTGGGATCGATCGGTAGTTTCACTCCGCTAAGGGGCAGGATGATGCAACCGAAACTTGTAAATTTAAGTATGTATCTTATAAGTTAAAACCAGAAGAGAGAGGAGAATTCTCTAAGTGACTGAAATGATAACAGCAATTACAGCTCAGTGTGAAAAACTTTCTGTAAAAGAGATGGACATGATAACGGTTGCCTTTTCAAAAGAGTTTGAAAGGCGAATTAAAATTAATCCCAGAAATCAAAACATCTAATTCACATTCACTAGTCGCGATTAACAATGTAATAAGAGGAATAATGCTTACTAAAGAGTATGTACCTGATATCAGAGAAGTTTATGCACGTACAGAGGGGCTGATTTACCCAACAAAATATCCTTTGGTGGGATGAAAGAAGATTAAACTCTAACGGGACACGATAGTAGAGGGGTTCTTCTCGACATTTCTCTTTTTCTTATTGAAGTAACGGACAGGATAATTCAGTGAATGTACAGAATTTGTTATTAATGTAAAACGAGGTGTAGGGCAGCTTTTGAATATAAGCCATATTGAACCAGAGGACTGCAAAACAATTTTAGGGGTAGCCTCAAATTGGTGGGGTAGCAATTATTCAAGTGACATGTTTTCAAAATGGTATATCCGCCACTTTCGGGATACTTGCCTTTTAGCTGAAGAAGACGGGAAAATGATAGGATTTATTATGGGATTCTTGTCACAATCTAAATCAGATGAGTCTTATATTCGAATCGTAATGGTTGATCCAGCGTCGCGCGGGAAAGGTGTTGGACGAGTGCTATATGAGGAATTTTTTAAGAAGTGTCGGAAGTGCTAGGTAGAAATGTAATTCGATGTGTTACAGCTCCTAAAAAGTAAGAATTCTATAGCATTTCATACGCGTATGGGATTTGTAATTGAATCACAGGAACAAGAATTTGACGGTTTGCCAGTATGTCTTGATTATGATGGTCGCGATAGTATCAGGGTGATCTTTAAGAAGGTGCTGTAATCGTTAGACGAAACGTCTTGATATAAAAATAAAGCAGTATGCCCCGGAGTTGAAGAACAATGGAAAATATAAAACCTAAAATAATTGCTATTGCAGCAGTATCAGGTGGAGGTAAAACCACTATTACATCCCGTTTGAGTGTGAGTGCTAAATAACTCAAAGACTTCATTTTCCATGAATATGACTTAAAAGGACCCGACGATATAGAATGCAAGAACGTTACACGCAAGCGGCCGAAAACCAGAAAATCAAAACCTTAATATCGCGCGCAAAAACCACACCTCGTCATCACACAGATTAGGAGGCTTGAAATGAATCATTCCTCGTCATATACAGTTGTAGTAATCGCAGATATTCACGGCAACGCGGCTGCACTCAACGCTGTTCTTGAGAATCTTCAAAACCGACCATATGACAGTCTGGTGGTCGCTGGCGACTTAGTGCTGAACGGACCCCGCCCCGCCGAAAGTCTTGACATGATAAGGAATCTGGGCGTTCCCACGATTTACGGGAACACAGACCTGTTGGTCTTTGATAAACAGTACTCCGAGGAAAGACTGGACTGGGTGAGAGAGAAGTTAGGAACAGATGGCTTGAGCTATCTGAAGAGTCTGCTCTTTGAGTACAGAATAACTCCACCAGGAGGGCAGTCTCCGGAGGATGATCTTCTCATTGTGCACGCAACACCTACTGATGTGACTGGTATATTGGTTCTTCAATCTGTTCCGTTTAGTCTTCGGACGATGACTCCAGAAGCGGAGGCCAAGACACTTCTGGGGGATGCGAAGGCCAATCTGATTGTGGCAGGACACCTTCACTACGCAGCCTATGGCGTTCCGTGCGGCCAGCGATATAGCATCATTGATTCAGTTGGATTTCCATTTGATGGAGATCATCGAGCCGGATATGCAAGTGTGACATGGAATGGACAAAAATGGAATGTAGAGAATCACAGGTTGAGCTATGATTACCACAGAGTTGTAAAGGATGTCCGGCAATGTGGTGCGCCTTTTGGTGAGTCGTCAGCTCAAAGGATTCTTCAAGCCCGATTCAGACCGATCTTAGAGAATTAAAGACGGTAATGGTGCGTGCTTTACGACATCCGCTCCGCTAATATTGGGGAGGACTGCCAACGTGTAACAGCGTGTTTGTGCTCCAGGCATTTCGCGACTTCCAGGGTTCAAAAATGTTTCCGTCGTTTTCCTTGTTGCAAGTCTCGAGGAATCGATTAATTTCTATGAAGAAATTGGGTTCTCTTGAAGGATAAACAAAACCTAGAGATCGGCCGTTTTCAGCGGCTGATAGCGGTTATATTTCGACGCCTTCTCACTATTGAAAACATAAACACAATTGCAAAATCCCTCAAATGGAAAATCGAGATTTCCAATATTAATCTTCTTTTATATAGTCAATCAGAAAAAAAACCTACCATAAAATTTTCTGCAAGTTATTTCAAAACATTCGATACCTCTAATACTTCGGAAGAAAATATTGATGGTTACAAAACTTGGACCAAGTATGAGGAACCACAATCCTCATTAGATTAAGCTCCAGAGAGAACTTACCTGGAAGACAGTCCGATTTCCGTAACTCAATAAGATTATACGGGTGTAAAAAAACGCCGGTGACCTTAAGCAGGTGACCGGCGTTTCCATATTAGCGTTTCGGCATTTTGCTCTCATCCATGTACAGCAGGTTCCAGCGGTGACCGTCCAGGTCGGCAAATCCTGCGCCGTACATCCAGCCGTCAATTTCACTCGGCTTGCCAAAGATGCTTCCTCCGGCAAACTCTACTTTTTGAATAAAGGCATCTACTTCTTCTCTGCTTTCAGCGCCAATGGAAAATATTACCTCTGCGCTATGGGAAGTATCTGCGGTTTTTGAACCTGTAAATTTCTCAAACGCCGCATCCGGGAACAGCAGAATCGTTGTTTGGCCTATGGCAAGCTTGGCTCTCTCGTTACCAACGCTCACCGCATGGAATCCAATCTCATTGAAAAAGGCAGTTGACCTCTCAACATCTTTGACCGGCAGGTTAATCCAAATCTCCTGTGACATGGCTGTAGCCTCCTGGAATATATTTTCAACTACTCCTACTATACTCTACTTCTGGCAGCAGAAGCGAATCTTATAAAAGTGTTCAGATCAATCAGGTTTTGCCCGCCAGCGGTTTGAATTGATCCAAGCCGGCTCTTCGGGACAATCATCGTTACCTGCCCACCAAAGCCGTCCGCTGCCTTAAGTGCCGCGGCTACGGCTTGAGGGCCTCCACCGTATAAGGCAGTTTACTATCATGATATGGTATCATGGTATGGTGCTATATTTCCATATTTTATATACTTAGGCGTAAAGGAGTTGGTTAGTTTGAAGGCTTCACTTCAAAGGGCAGCTAAATACTTTTGTAAGTTTTTTAGAATTTACGATTCAAGAACAGAAACCAATTCAAAGCGAATTAAAATAAGAATTAAACAAGACAACAGTTGTTTGGTATATGTTTATTCTCGTCTCGATAATGACTTCAATGTTAATTATGATTTCTATGAGCTTTTAGACCAAAAAATAATATCAGTTTTCACCTCTCTTTATAATGAACCTTTGATATAAAGGAAACGAAGAGAGGTCTGGGCATTAAATAACCTCTTGTTTCACCTAGACTCAGTTGAAGGCGTGGGGGATATTTTTGAGATTGAAGTTATTGGAAACGATAACCATGCTTCCGAAGTGCACAATGAACAATCAGGCATTATATAGTTTTTTAAAAACTTTTTGTTAGGTCAAATTCAGGGGTCTAATGAAGATTTAATAACGACAAGGGATTAAAATTAACCTCAAAAGTTGGGAGTAATAAAATATGTATAAGTATACCTTGTGTTTTATTAGAAAAGGTAATCAAATTCTAATGTTAAATCGTTTTTTTTCTCCGATTATGGGAAAGTGGAACGGAATTGGAGGAAAGTTTGAAGAAGATGAAACACCATATCAATGTGTAATTAGGGAGACATTTGAAGAGACAGGTATAAATATACAAAATCCTGAGTTAATTGGAAAAGTTACTTGGATAACCGAGAAAGGTACAACAGGAATGTATGTATTTGTTGCATCGGTTCCATCAACTCTTGATTTTCCGACACCCATAAGTGTTACAGAAGGTATTTTAGATTGGAAAGAAGTTGATTGGATTTTGGATGTTAATAACAAGGGAATAGCGAATAATATTCAAGAATTTTTACCTATCATGTTGAATGGAGAACGATTTGACCATAGATATACTTTCAATGTTAATGAACAAATAATAGACTATAGTTTATTACCATTATCTGTGTAATGTTAAGCTCCCTCGGAGAACTATAGCTCAATATACAACTAGTAGTACAAGGCTGCCGTTATATCGGTGGCCTTTTCTAACCTAAGTGCGAACGGAAATAATATGGAGAGAAGTGGTTAAATGTTCAAATATACTTTATGTTTCGTCAAACAAAATAACAATTTGCTTTTGTTAAATAGAGATTTTGCTCCAACGAAGGGACTCTGGAACGGTGTAGGAGGTAAAATTGAAGAAAACGAAACACCGTTAGAATGTGCAATACGTGAAACATTTGAAGAGACTGGAATTAAATTATTGAATATTCAGTATAAAGGAATCGTTACGTGGGATGTCGATGGAAGCTATTCAGGGGGCATGTATGCATTTTTAGCGGAACTACCACACGAATATGTGTATTTGACTCCTTCAAAAGTAGATGAAGGTATTCTAGACTGGAAACCAATAGACTGGATTTTATCTGAGGGTAACTTTGGTGTTGGAGAAATGATTCCCCAATTCCTGCCAGCAATATTGAACAATGAAGGGTGTTATGAACATAAATGCACCTTATACAATAATAAGTTAACCAGCTATACTGCAATACCTATAACTCATGAAGTTGTGTTCAACTAACGTAGCTCAATAGACATCAGCGAAGGCTGCCGCCAGCAAGATCGGCAACCTTCGCTCGAACGGCAGTTATCGCAGCGATGTGTAAAAACTTGCGGTTGCAAATGAAACAAGGACTCTCCAAGGGTGGAGGGTTTTATTTGTAGAGTTTTTCTTTAAATTATACCATCTCCATATTTATGTCTTTGCACAAGCAAAAATAATATGGAAAGAATATTTTATGGCAAGGAGGTGTTACACATGGCAGTCATCAGAAGCAGGGATTTTTCAGTATCAGATTTAAAAAGATCAGTTACTTCACTTTGATAAAAACTGGAGAAGGTCGTTTTCAAACGGCCGTGCCATCTATTAAAAACAAGGGGATCCTAGTTTTGTATTTTCATTCATTTTCATGCATAAACGTCAAATCCCAACGAATTGTGGAACAAAAATTCTAACCAATTCTGGAATATCACACATCACAGATCACATGCCACACACCGCCGGATTATTACGAACATTTACTAAACCCGCAAACACTACATGTTTTACACCCTTCAATATTAATCAGCGAAGCCGACCCGCAGGAAGGACATAAATCCGTAGAGTTAGCAGTGGTGTAAGGGTGATTTCCATACGGGACCGCCTGTGGAACAACAGGGGAAACGACCGCAGTAGGACCCTCCGGGAAAGCTGCTTCAACTGCTGCTGCTGCCTCACTTACAACCTTTGTTCCTTTACTTTCAATATGCATTTCAAGCGCCTTTGCCACTGCATCAGCAATGGATTCCACCCGGTTAACACCGAAGCCGATCGCACCTGTTCCGCCAATTCCTTTCAAATGCTTAATGAGCAGCTTCACTTTATTGCCGTGATCGCCATAACGCAGAAACAGCGAGCAGACGCGGCCAAGCGCCTCAGCCATGGCGGACACATCCGAGCCGGCCTTGCCGACGTTCAGGAAGATTTCACCCGGAGATTCATTAATATCATTGATTGTGATATAAGCCATACCGAAGGGTGTATTCATCTTATATGTCGTACCGCTCAGCACTTGCGGACGTCGTCTTATATTCCTTATCGACAATCTGCGGTATCCAATGCTTGAGATTTCGGCGTATTCAGCTGACCAGCAGCACTCTACCACCGCTGCAATTGTCTGCAGCTCATCAATCGATGCCTTCACAGATTCCGCTTGTGCCTTCTCTTCTATCAAGCCTGTTATCCGCATGCTCGGGAGCCGTCTCTGCCGTCTCCTCCTTCTTCGTACTAAGCACCTGCACATCCCGGCTGCCGTCGCGATAGATCGTAACTCCCTTGCAGCCGAGCTCGAAGGCAAGCTCATACAGCCTCTTCGTCTCCTCGACGGTAAAATCATTCGGACAGTTTGCCGTCTTCGAGATAGAGCTGTCCACCCACCGCTGAATAGCAGCTTGCACGCGAATATGATCTTCCGCTGACAGGCTCATCGAAGTGACGTAATAGTCCGGCAGCTCCTCGCCTGGATTCGCATCCTTCCATTGCTGAGCAATCGGCACATATTGCTTATCAAAGCCAAGCCGGCTCTGCCTATAATATTCGAAGGCAAAATAAGGCTCAATTCCTGTCGATGTACCTACCATCGTACCCGTACTCCCGGTCGGCGCCTGGGTAATCACCGTCACATTACGCATCCCGCGCTTCGTAACCGCGTCTCCAATTTCCGGATAAGCGCTGATTAAATTCTTCATAAATCCGCTTTGCACATATTTGTCCGCTTCGAACGCCGGGAACGAGCCCTTCTCTGCTGCAATTTCAGTCGACGCCAAATAAGCTTCCCTGGCCATGAACCCATATAGCCGATCAAGAAATACAAGCGATTCCGGACTGCCATATCGGATTTCAAGCTTGATCATGAGCTCTGCCAGCCCCATCGTGCCTATTCCAATGCGGCGTTCCTTCTTCTGATTTCGTTCATTTTCTTCAAAATGATACGGTGTCGCATCGATGACATTATCCAGGAAACGAACTGACCACCTGGTCACTTTAGCTAGCTCATCCCAGTCTACATCCTGTTTCCCCGCATCATAAAACTTCGATAAGTTCACCGCCGATAGGTTACAAACCCCCCATGCCGGCAACCCTTGCTCACCGCAAGGGTTCGTTGAAATAATCGGATTAAAATACCAGCTGTTCGACATTTCATTATAATATTCCATGAAGACGACGCCAGGCTCGGCTGACTTCCAGGCCGATTCCATGATCGAATGCCATATTTCTCGAGCCGGAACGGTTTTATATAGAATGACCTTTTTGCCGGAGCTGCGCCACTTCTCGAGATCTCCATCCCATTGTTCATCGTACAATGGGTCCTTCGTATCCGGGAATACCAGCTCCCAATCCAAGTCTTCCTTCACCGCACGCATGAAGTCATTGCTGATGCATACGGATAAATTGGCGTTGGTTACCTGCCCCATCGTCTGCTTCACCGTGATGAAATCAAGCACATCCGGATGCCAATCATTCATCATCAGCATTAATGCGCCGCGCCGCGAACCGCCTTGCTCGATTAATCCGGTCGCATAGCTGAACAACCCGCCCCATGAGACTGCGCCGCTCGATGAGCCATTAACACCCGCAACTATTGCACGCCGCGGTCGCAGGGAAGACAAATTAATCCCGACTCCGCCGCCCCTTGCCATGATCTCGGTCATTTCTGTCAACGTCTTCATAATCCCGCCGCGGCTATCCGCAGGAGATGGAATGACATAGCAGTTAAATAACGTGAGCTCTTCGCTTGCCCCCGCCCCCGCGGCAATTCGGCCGCCAGGCACAAGCTTCCAGTCCTCCAGGACATATCGGAACCGTTCCTGCCAGAGCTTGCGCTTCTCGCCGCTCTCCTCAACAGATGAAATCGCCTTCGCCAGCCGGTCCCACATCTCCTCAGGCGTCTTCTCTATCGTAAGGGTCAGCTTTTCTATTGTAGAATCGATCGTATCGCCGCTGCGAAGCTTTATCTGAACCTGATCCCCCTCACGCGCAAGGACTTCACCGACTTCCTTAGAAGGAAATTTGGGGTCATCCTTCGTTAAAACAAGCACAATATCACCAACGGAAGTCATACTTGAATCGGCATTCTTCCAAGCATATCGGTCTAGAAAAATCTTCTCGCTTAATCCTTCCAAGCGTCCTACACGGTCTGTATCCATTGGCAGAGCTCGCCTCCATTCAGCTTGAACCATACAGGAAGTAACCTTTTCACTTTAAGTATAGGCACAATATATGGTATGTAACATTAGATTATAACACACTATATATTGATTTAAATACGGATACAAGCTCAAATCGGACAACCTTCACCATCCCACAGCCACTGATCTTCTATTCTCTTCATCAATCGCAGTTTCTACCACAATTTTCACGATAATGACCGTTCTTTCATTTTTTCCGCACCACTATCTTATGAATTATGTCTTCCAAGGCCATACTAGGAACATTCAAGCTATTCTCGTCCCTTGGAAAGGAGTTCTGAAAGCTTTGCAACCGACGACCGATCCATCTCAAGGAGAAACTCCTTCCGGCAGAGCTCCCTCAGGGCGCATGCTTCATCCTAACGCAATGCTGCAATTTGACCGTACGTGGTTTCAAAATTTAGAGGAACGCGTGAATCGAAACGGTCCTTGGGATGACTGGACCATGTATCAGCTCGCGATAGAAGCCGAGCAGACGAAGCTCGTTACGAGCTTTGATGAGCTGCAATGCTTACGCAGCCTGCCCGCATTCGAGCCTATGCCGCATCAAATCAGCACGGCTCGCAAAGTGTTGTATGAAATGAGCGGCCGTGCCATCCTCGCGGATGAAGTCGGCCTTGGCAAAACCATCGAAGCCGGCCTCGTGCTCAAAGAATATCTTGTCCGCGGGCTCGTTCGCCGCGTCCTTATTCTTGTGCCCGCTTCCCTGGTTTTACAATGGGTGCGCGAATTGAATCAGAAATTCGGCATCTCCGCCATCGCCCAGCGAAAGGAGTATACCTGGCAGCATGACGTAGTCGTCGCTTCGATGGATACGGCCAAGCGTGATCCGCATCGGGAAATTCTACTGAATCAAGATTACGATATGCTCATCATCGATGAAGCGCATAAACTAAAAAACAAAAAAACGACGAATTATCAGTTCGTTAATCTGCTTCGCAAGAAATATTGCTTGCTCCTTACCGCAACGCCGGTGCAAAACGATATGGATGAGCTCTTTAACCTCATTACCCTGCTTAAGCCCGGACAGCTCGGCGGACAAAGTGAATTCTCCTCGAATTTCGTCGTCGATAAGCGCATTCCTAAGAACGAGGGTCAGCTTCATGAGAAGCTGTCTACTGTCATGATCAGGAACCGAAGAGGCGACGGCGGCATTCAGTTCACCAAACGAGTCGTCAAGAATATTCGCCTTTCTCTCTCGAATGAAGAGCAGGCTCTCTATGATGCCGTAACGAGGTTCGTACGAGAGAGATTTGACGAGAGCGGAGGCGATTTCACAAGCATGCTCTCCCTTGTTACGCTCCAAAGAGAGGTATGCAGCAGCCGTGATGCCGTGTTTCTAACACTCGTGAACATGTTTAAGAAGACATCCGAGGACTCCCCGATCCGCGCTAAGATTTGGGAGCTTGTCGAGGTCATTCGAGGCATTAAAGCGAATACGAAAGCGGAGAAAACGCTTGAGCTGATTCGGGAAATGAATGACAAGGTTATCGTCTTCACCGAGTACAGAGCAACTCAAGAGTATCTGCTCCAATATTTTCGGGCGAATAATTTAGTAGCCGTACCGTATCGCGGAGGCATGAACCGGGGTAAAAAGGATTGGATGATGGATTTATTCCGGGGCAGAGCCCAAGTGCTTATTGCAACAGAGGCCGGCGGCGAAGGCATCAACCTTCAATTCTGCCATCACATGATCAATTTCGATCTCCCATGGAATCCGATGCGGGTCGAGCAGCGAATCGGCCGTGTTCACCGGCTGGGCCAAACCAACGATGTGCGGATTTATAATCTGTGTACGTTAAATACGATTGAAGAGCATATTGTCGGTTTGCTGCATGAGAAAATCAATCTGTTCGAGCTCGTCATCGGCGAGTTGGATCATATTCTCGAACGGTTTGAGAAGAAGGAAACACTGGAGCAGCGGCTGGCACGTGTCATGCTGGAATCAGGCGGCAATTCAGAGAAGCTCCGCGAGCAGATCAATGATCTCGGAAATTCCTTAACTCAGATCCGTGAAGAGGTTGAAATCGACGCTGATTCTCATGAAGCGGGTGCTATCCATATTATGCTGGATGCGGTAGGACAAACGGTGGAGGTGAGGCCATGAACGAAAAGCAGGTTCATAAGTTTGTTCAGCGATATTTGGAGTCAACGGGCTGCCATATTATGGAGAAGTCTCCTGCCCATTTCCAAGTAAAATTGTCTCCGCGGGCAGATCGCGACTTAACCAACCGTCCCTACTACTGGAGCTTCGTCGACCGGACGGGCACAGAACCAGAAACGATGTCTATGCTTTTCGTTACGGATAAGATCAAATATGACAGTGCTCTCGCAGCCACAGCAGTCAAGACTCCTAGTCCCGCCGAAGCTGGGGCCGGAGAAGCGCCGACTGGAATTGCAGCAGCAGCCGATGCAGCGATTGGCCGTACATTCGGATACATGAACAGCACGCTGAATGCCGCAGGTGTCCGAATTACCCGGGAGGATCTTCATTATGGCTCCCGCAGGCTGGACCAGCTGTTTGATTCGGCCAAATCCAACGGGAGCTATGTATGCCTCTTCCAGGAGCCGGATAAACGCAGTGCGCATCCGCTTCATTCCACGGCCTATACGGCATGGCTTGGCGTTAACCTGAAAGTGGAATTCGCTTGCGATATGAAGCGCGAGGAAATCCATTCCTACGGTATTTCACTAGCTACAGGCCAATGCGTGGATAAATTCCATGATCAGCTTCTCGGGCATAAGATGACGCCGAAGCTGCCGCCAAACGTCCACACAGCAAAAAATGCGCTGACCCTGAACAAAGCCGCAACCATCGCTGAACAAACGCTTGAACGCAAGCTTAGGACGTATGATTATAAATGGGCGGAGGCAGCAGCAGCCAGGCTGGACGTTGAGCTGTCGACCATCCGCCACTATTACGAGCCGTTATTGGAAACCGTTGAAGAGGAAAACCGTCAAACATTGACGGAACAATTCGAACGGCGCCAAGAAGAAATCAAATGGCAGTATGAACCGAGAGTGACGGTTTCCGCTATAAATTGCGGAATCTTTTATCTTGAAGGAATTGGATAACGATAATGTGACAAAGAAACTGTAATACAGGACGTTACTTCGCATCAATACGGCAAAATTAGAACGGGGCTTGTCCGCGTTAGCGTGACAGGTTCCTACACCCTTTTCGAATCACATTCGTTACAATGACAACATATCCAAAATTAAAAGAAACAGGTGAGCAGCTTATGCGTAAATGGGTTTCGTTATTTGCAGCCTTTATCATCATAATGGCTGGCAGCCAAGTGTCTGCCGCATCACAGCTAACATCTAGCCAACCCGAGCAGATGCAGACCGAACTTGAGCAGCAGGTGCAGGCTTGGACGAATATTTTGGTCAAACAACCTCCGTTTCAGTCGTGGAAATCAGCTTCCAAGAACATCGCTCCCATCGGTCCAGGCATGCATGGCTGGCTCGTTACCTTCCAAGTCAACCATAAGCCGGTTGGATATATGATTGTGAACGCTACCGAGAACGGCGGCTTCGCACTAAGTGAATACGGAGTTGGAGACCATCCCGCATATGATCCCAATACGCTCTACCAATCCATGATCAGGCAGGGCTACTTCAAATCCTATGCGGACGCAATAAAAAAGCCGCTCCAGATTGAACGGTTATACGTTCATCCTTTGCTGGCCGTGTGGAAATGGGTTGCCCCTGACGGACAAGCCATCTATATGGATGCTTGGAGCGGTGAGGCGCTGCCGATCGATGATTCTATTTGGACCAAGCAAGCTAATAAATCTTCAGCTCCTGCTAACTGATCAGATGGAACTCTACTCCACTGATTCTGAGCCGCCTATAGAGGCGGGGGTCTTACCGATTAACAAGCCCCTGTACTTTCCTTATTATCTTCCGCCCAAACAAATGCAACCTTTGATCCTTATGAGCGGATGCCATGGCTGACTAAAACCCCGCTCTCTAAGGAACAGGTTAATCATCTGACGGATCTGCTTAACCACAAAGCAGAAATTCGTTTCACAGCTGAGCTTTACGATGCTTCCGTACTATTCGTCTATCCTGCGATTGGCTACCATGTCTGGAACAATAAGTCCGTCTACGTCGCTTTCGATCAAGAAGGAACACGCTATGTGTCCCTGAACTCGATCCAAGGCAAAGGAAGCTTTTACAAATAAGAGCACTATTCCATCAGAGTATTATCGCGTATATCTGAACTAATCAATTCCGGTGTTCGTTCGTTTTTTCCACGCAACCATAATACAAGTCCAAACGCACCAACACCAAACCAGCGCGTCAGCCAGGGCTCTCTAAGTGCTTTGGCTGTTTTTCGTTTGTCCTTCCTTATCCTCTTGCGGCATCTCTATATAATGGACAAGCCTCTCGGTCATAAATTTAATGTATTCATCATTCTCTTTTTTTGACATTAAGGATTCATCTCCCCGTTATTAGTCCTTGCTATAAGTGTCCCCTTTATTCCTTTTGTTCAAACATGCATGAGTTTCCTTGGAATGTGCCACGCTAACGATAGCAATCTTGGTATTGGAGGAATGCACTAGCATGTTATACCGCAAAAGGTTAAATCGACACTTATTGGCCAAATTAGCAGCTCTAGTTGGCTTGGCGGCCTATCTGGCCTTCGGATATACCCACCAGCCCATACAAGCAGCATCCATAGCTCCGTTGCCATCTACCTACAAGCAGTCATCAGATGACAATCACGCGTTTATGCTGCCTCCCAATTATCAACGAGCCTTGCCGGGTGCTGAAGTTCTTATCGATGTCGGTCATGGCGGGGTTGACGGCGGGGCTCATTATGAGAACCTGCTGGAGAAGGACATTAACCTTGCCATAGCCAAACGGCTTTACTTGCAGCTGCGCAGTAATGGAATCCGCACGATTCTCAATCGTAATGGCGATTATGCGTTAAGTGAGGATAACCGGTGGTTTGGAAGCCCTTCCAGACATCAGCGCGACCTCTCCCAGCGCAGCCAGTTAACGAAGGAAATCCAGACGCAAATCGTCGTCAGCCTGCATGTGAATTGGTCGGCGAGATCGCAGCGAAAGAGGCCCACTCGTGCTTCATCAAAATGAAGGCGATAGTGCCTTTCTCGCTTTTTGCATTCAAGATACATTGAACCGAATGCAGGGAACATACCATATGCCCCGAATCGGCAGAGCGTTCTATATGCTCAATATGGTCAAGCAGCCTGCCGTCATTGTGGAGATGGGCTTTATCAGCCATGCTGGAGACCGCCTTATGTTAACTGAACCCCGTCAACAAGCTAAAATGGCTGATGCCATTGCCTCAGGGGTGAGGAATTATATCCTTCTCAGCTGTTGGAGTAAGCATCTCTGATAATCGAACGAAGCTTGCGCTTTGCTGCATCCGCGGTATCGATTCCTTCAAGACCGCGGCTGTTTTCTTGCCTGGAGGGCCAACATGGCCAATGACGACACAAGTTTCATGGGAATCCAGATACTTCTTAACCACACCCATTTGTTTACCGATATGATCCATCGTATACACATCATCGAGGAACACTTCGTTAGATAACAACGGCACGCCAAGTTCGGCAGATAGCTTCGGAATGACGGTTTTGAAGGTCGTCCGGCTGTCTAGAAAGAACATCCCATGTTCCCTGACTACAGACAGCACGATACGCATGACGCGTTCATCTGCCGTTACCTTGGACCCCATATGATTATTCATGCCAATTGCAAAGGGTACTTCATGAATCGCATCCTCCACACGCTTGCGAATTTCTTCATCACTAAGTTTAGTCATAATCGCACCTGGCCCAAGCCATTCCGGTTTACCTCGGTTAGGCTCCATCGGCATATGAACGATGACATCATGCCCAAGCTTATGCGCCAGCTCCGCATCCTGTTTCGTTGTTGGCATGAATGGCATGACGGCTGCGGTAAAATGAATCGGAAGCTGCATCATTTCGGACGTTCCCGTCATTTGGTTGCCAAAATCATCGATTACGATCGCCAATTGTTTGGAGCTGGTGATTGAATCATGCATATCAACTCAGCTCCAGCCTGCACCTGTTTACCCGATGAACTCGCTGGCCACAACCCTGCCAACATAATAACCGCAATTCCGATCTGAAGCATTCGTTTCATAGCCGCTCGCCTGCTCTCTAAATGAGTTACCCTCATTGTTTGTGAGCAAGCGTCAAAATATGTAGGCCAATTATTGAAATATAAAAGAAGAAGGACATTCATCCTTCTTCTACCGGAATTACACCTCGTATACAGTTGCACTCAGATTAATAGGTCCGATAACGGTTGCAGCAGTTCCAGCAGACAATTTCTCAATATACAGGGAGTATCCATGAGCACCAGGGGCTACATTGATATCGATGACCTGAAGCGTTGTCACATAAAATTGCTCGAAATGCAGCTTCAAATCCTTCACGTGCATAATAAATTTCTTGCGCATCCCGAAATACACGGTACAGAACGGATCCTGTTCCTGTAACTCCCTTGAAACCAACAGTGGCTTTCAGCTCAACACGATTGTGGTTAGCAGCTTCTGGAAGAACAAATATTCCAAGCTCAGCCAAAATCACTTTCGAAGGTGTTTGCGGCACAACGATAGCTACTGCATCGGTTACAACAGCGGGCACACTAACATTGTAATTCAAAACTCTAGTCATTTATTCTTTTCAACTCCTTTCCTTCCGAATACTACATTCTATGAAAACAGCAATGCTTCGGTGTGGACGAGTTACATTCGTATTTTTCTTAAAGTGTTCTGTCCAAAGCATGACCTAACAGCAGCAGCATATGATCGATTTCATCCCTGGTTACAATTAGAGGCGGCATCAGCCTTATTGTCTTTGGATTTGGCGAGTTAATGAGCAGTCCTTCCTTAAGACACTCCGTAACTAACTCCGATCCTTTATCTGCTGGAAGGTCAAAGGCAAGCAGCAATCCGATTCCTCGGATATGACTTAACTGAAAGCTGGGCGCTAGTTGATGCAATCGTTCCAACATATAGTTCCCTTGAATCTCCGCATTCAAGGATAATTCCCGCTGAATAACCTCATTAACCACTGCTAACCCAACCGCCATTGCCAGAGGCTGTCCCGAGTAAGTCCCTCCTTGATCCCCCGCATCAAAAATATCAAAAGCATCGGTAGTCAGCATTGCCGACAGGGGAAAACCGCCTCCGATTCCTTTGCCCAAGGTCATCACGTCTGCTTGAACACCGTAATGTTCATAAGCGAACATCTTTCCAGTTCGTCCGATTCCAGTCTGGATTTCATCAAAAATCAGCATCAAGCCATTAGCATCACAGATCTTCGCGCAGCCTGTGCAAATACGCTGCATCAACCGCATGAACGCCGCCCTCTCCTTGCACAAGCTCCAGCATAATCGCGCATGTCTGTTCACTAATAGCTGTCTCAATCGCTTCAATATCATTCAATGCGACATGCTTGAAGCCGGATACTTTCGGCTCAAAAAGCTGTTCCCACTGCCTCTTCCCCGTTGCAGACATTGCAGCGAGCGTTCGTCCATGAAAGCCGTTGACGAACGTAATGATTTCATAGGCTCCGCCTAGATTCTTCGAACCATGTTTCCTTGCGAGTTTAATCGCACTCTCATTGGCTTCCGCACCGCTTGAGGTAAAAAAAACTTTATCAAAGCAAGAGATTCCCGTCAGCAGGCTGGCGAATTCAATCATAGGCTTGTTATAGAAGGACGGACTTGAATTAACCAATGTGGCGGCTTGATACGCCAATGCTTCTTTAATGACGGCGGGAGAATGCCCTAAACTATTCACAGCCCAGCCTCCGACAAAATCGATATATGCTTTGCCCTCCGTATCCCAAACATACATGCCCGATCCCCGCTCCATTACAATATCCGGCCGTACTGCTGTATTTAACGTTGAATTCTTCGCTTTATGCAATAAATCCGAAGTTGTCATTTGAGTTTGAAGTACCATGCAATCCCTCCTTTTATTTATATTTATTCGTTGTTATGTATTTTTATACATTATAGGAAACAGAAGATTATTTCAACCCTTATTTTTATAGATATCAAGCAATCCATGGGTGAACAGCTTGCTGGATGTAAAATCGAATCGTTCAATCAAAAAAAGAAAAGAAGCCTTGCTCAGCAAGGCTTCTTGAATTTGATTGTATAAGTTGGTGCGGTCAAGAGGACTCGAACCTCCACGGCTGTTACACCACTAGAACCTGAATCTAGCGCGTCTGCCAATTCCGCCACGACCGCATCTGGCAGTATGCTTCCTGTTATATACTAACAGAGTTAATGAAGCAACGAATGATAATATAACACAATCTCAATATAGAAGTCAACCCTATTTTGAACTATACGAATCCTAAAATCCCAATAAACTCCATATATAGGCTCGGTGCTGATCAAGCACCAATTAAGCTTTTGCTAATTTGACGATATCTTTGCATTCCAGTATTGGTTCCGCATTGCCCTTCGTAACACTATGGATCATTGCAATACCCACTTCTTTTAGCGTAACGACATGTTTAGGGAGCAGAACTCTTAACACTGGATAAAGCCAAGATAATGCATGATAATAGCGATGGGTATTCTTTAGTCCTGCTGTTGGATGGATGTAGCCGGGACGAAACATATAAGCTCTCTTAAAGGGCAGCCGCAATAACTGGTTTTCTGTTCTCCCCTTCACACGCGCCCACATGCTCTTCCCCTTCTCCGTGCTATCTGTTCCGCTGCCAGATACATAGCAGAACACCATATCTGGATTCAAGCCTGCAAGCAAGCTCGCCGCATGAATGGTTAAATCATAGGTCAGTCGCGAATACTCCGCTTCCTTCATACCAACGGATGATACGCCTAGACAAAAAAAGCATGCATTATAATGGCCTAGTTGAGAGGCGATCGATGACAGATCAAAAAAATCATGGTGCAGGATTTCGATTAATTTAGGGTGTGAGATGCCGCATGGTTGTCGGTTGATTACTAATACCTGCTGACATCAGGATGACTGAGGCATTCATGCAAGACTCCTTCACCGACCATTCCGGTTGTACCTGTTATGATCACTCTAATAGGTGCCGATCCATTCGTCTCTAGTCCCAAGTGGGGTCCCTGCTTTCTTTAGTGAAATTATTCATATTACTGAATCATTATGTATAAACAAAAAAAGCCTTGCTCTGCAAGACTCCCTGAATGATGAAGTTGGTGCGGTCGAGAGGACTCGAACCTCCACGGCTGTTACACCACTAGAACCTGAATCTAGCGCGTCTGCCAATTCCGCCACGACCGCATCTGGCAGTATGTCCGTGAACGTGCTTCAGGACGTTTCTAATAATAACATCGTGTAAATATGAAGTCAAGGCGAATCATTAAAGTCTTATCTTTTCTAACTTTAACGTACATAACCTACAGTGATCCCATCACTGTAGGTTATCATCGATCAATCAAATAAGTCGCCAAAAACGTCAAACATCGTTTTTTTCTTCCTATAAGGCTTTGTTTGCTTATCATAGACGCCTTGCGTATAGCCCTTACCAATATCAAAATAGCTTTGTTCAACATACTGCGGCTGCATGGAGTTCCTTCTGTAGGTCGAGCCTCCGCTAGCTTGCTGCTCCATTCGGTCATATTCCTCGCGGAGCTCACGTATACCTAGCATAAGCTTGTCTAATTCACCACGATCCAGCCATGTGCCCTTACAATCAGGGCAAACATCAATCAGAACGTTTTCTTTCTCTACTTCTCGCATACGGACATTTTCACAAACCGGACATTTCATTGTACACTTCCTCCATTCGCAATCATTACGTATGGTATATAAGCACTGTTATATGTTTGTACGGAAGCAAGGTCCCTTTTGTTTCATTAATTTGAAATATCCGTCATATTTGTCCTGGGCGCTGAAGCTGGCTCATAAATATACCCTCTGCTTAGCTTCACGACTTTACGGCTTACTTTGCGAACGACTACACTCTCTTCATCCCAAGCAACGATGATACCAATGACATCATTCGTTTCTATTCCATCGCGAACCACACGTACCGGGATGCCTTCAACCCGATAAGAATCCAACTGTTCTTCCGAAATCACGTGTTATCGCCTCCCATTTATCTATGTAACGCTATAGATAAAGAACCTCAATGACGCATCCTGCAGCACCATTGAGGTCCAATTCTATCATTCTCTATGATTATGATCTAGCTGACATGTTCCTTGGAATCATTCGTTTCATACCACTCGTCTAATACGCGTGAGGACATTACCCGGCTTGTAATATACTCGCCTTGCTTTTGAGTAAATTGCTGTTTCCAATCCATCTCAAGCTCTTCGGAAAGTTTCACGATTGTTAATAACTCTGACCAGGCTACATAGCGTTTGTACCAGAAAAATTGCGGATGCTCGATCATATAGGGATACAAGTCATCGAATTCTGTATGCTTGCAGTCAAGTGCTCTCTCAAAATGATTTTTAGCGTCTGACAACTTGGTTAATAAGAACTCTGCAGATATATTTCCCATGTTCTTGTGCCTCCCCTCGGTCACTTATGAACATTATAAGTCAAAACTCGATCCTCGAAAAGGTGCTGTTTATGGAACTTTCTGTACAGCCTCTATTCGAACCGGATTTTCCCGCCTTCAAGCGATGCAATTTTGACTAATGACTCCACCTGAATGCCTTGTTCACGGATCGTTCTGGCACCTGCCTGGAACGATTTCTCGATAACAATCCCAAGCCCGGCAAGGGCTGCGCCTGACCGTTCAATAATTTTGATAAGTCCCCGAGCTGCATCGCCGTTTGCAATAATATCATCGATAAATAATACGTTGTCGCTTGAAGTTAGAAACTGGCGAGAGACCATAATATCCGTCACAATACCTTTTGTAAAAGATGGTACTCTCTCGCAGTACGAATCCGGATCAGCAATGAGCGTTTTCTTGCGTCTTGCGAATAATAGGGGAACACCCAAAGCAATCGCTGTAGCGAAAGCAACCGGAATCCCAGATGATTCAATCGTTATTACCTTAGTAATCGAATGTTCAGCAAACAGTCTGGCAAACTCTTTACCCATTTCCATCGTAAGCAGCGGATCGACCTGATGATTGAGCAGTGCATCAAGCTTCAGAACATCATTATTCGTAACCGAAGCTTCGCGCAGAATGCGTTCTTTTAACAGTTCCATACGCTTTCCCTCCACGTTAACCTTTTTTCAGCTTAACGTACCATATACAAGGCTAACTTCGCAACCTGACACCTAATAATGAAAAGAAAACTCGCCTTTCGACTGCAACTTTTTTCCAATAACTGCGTCTAATTAGGTGATTTATGTGTAAGAGACATCATCAACAGATAAATACTGCCGATATACATTAATATCTAAACTCGGAGGTGCGATACGCTTGAAACCCCTACCAGCAACTTTCGGAATTTTGCGATTGACTATAGTCGCCGCTGCTGCTGTGACAATCTCCGGATGCCAGATGTCATTGCCCTATTCAAGCTCTGAAACGGACAGCTTTAAACCTGAACCCAGTAAAGCAGCAGCAATCTCGGATCATGTCGGTGATAGTCCGCAGAAAACGTTCAACATCAAAGATAGTCTCTCTGGTGAAGTACCTGTCGTAAATGCAATTGGCGATAATACAAAAGCCAGTGCTCCAAATGCCCAAACAGAATCGACAACAACAAACAAAACGCCTTCCTCACAAGCTGTAAAGGAAGAAAACAAATGGGATCCGAAGTCGCCTCGTTTACATGGTATTGCAATTAATGATTCAAGAACGATTATTGAGAGCAAGCTTGGCAAGCCTTCTGATTCCTATACGTACGATGACGAGGATGAAGCGATAACCATTAATGAGTATGTAACCTTTTCAGTTGGCTTTGGCAAAAACAAAAAGGTGAAATTCATTGAAGTTTTTGACCGTAAGTGCGTGACGGATTTGAATGGACTGCGCGTTGGCGATAACGAAAGCTTGGCGGTTAAATTGCTTGGTAAACCAGATACGCATACGACTAGTGTTCTCACTTACAAAGCGGCGAATTCATTATTAAAACTGGATTTGGATCCTGATAACAATGAAATTATTTCGATCAAGCTATTTTTGAATACCGAAAAACCATAATGCAACCAAAGAGCAAAGTAAAATCGGGAATGTAAGCAGCAATCCATATTTTATATATTCCCGCCATGACATTTCAATCCCGCCTTTACGAAGCAGCTGCAGCCACAAAAGTGTCGCTAATGAGCCGATCGGGGTCAGTTTTGCACCGACAGCTGTGCCTAAAAGGCTGGCAAATGGCAGGTAAGCCGGACCATCCACTTGTTCAATTGCGAGTGAAGAAACAAGAACCGCCGGTAAATTATTGACTGCTGCGGCAAGCAATGAGAACATAACCCCCGAACCTAAGATACCTGTAAAAGCATCCCCGGACACGACTGGACTTAATACATGCGGAAACCATGCCACAGCCCCATGCTGATATAAACTGTACACGATAAGATTCATCGATAATGCGAAAACGACAATTAACCAAGGCGCGCCGAGCAAGGTTTGCCTTGAATTCACTTGTCCTAGCAGCGCGCTTGCTGCCCATTGAATGGCTGCTCCAGAAAGGGCTATTACGGCAACAGGAATGCCAAGCTTCCCAGATAATAAATAGCCGGCCATCATCGTTCCTATAATGATCCAAGACAACCAGAATAACCGTTTGTCCATAATGACCGAGGCCGCCTCAGGAAACGTTCTAGGGGCTTCCAACCGCTTCTCCTCTGCGCGAATCCTTCTTCCAAAATAGCCTGCGGTAACGAAAGCTGTCGCTAAGATCGCAACCAGTCCAGGCATAAGCATATTTCTCGCATATTCCCCGAAAGAGATGTCAAAGAAATCAGCTGTCAAAATATTCGTTAGGTTGCTCATCATAAGCGGCGCACTGGCCGTATCAGCCATTAACCCAACACCCAGCAGGAAGGCAATTCTTGCTGTCCTGGTCAGCTTAAGCAGTGCCGTAACCTCTAGTACGATTGGAACCATAATGAGAATCGTTCCGTCATTGTTGAAAAATACGGTTATACAAGCCGCCAGCAGCGATAATCCGATTAATAACCGAAGCTGGCGATGGTGGAAGCGATTAACGATATGCAGCGCCGCCCAGCGAAAAAATCCATTCTGATCGAGCAGTGAAGTGAATAGCATAATGCCGATTAAAGAGAAGGTGGCATTCCAAACAAAGCCCCAAATATAAGCGATATCCTCTGGCAAAAGTAATTGAACCGCATATAAAAGCGCGGCTCCGGACAAGGCGACCCAGGCTTCATTGATTCCTTTGGGCTTGATAACGATGAGAATGAAAGCTGAGAAAAACACAATAATCGTGATGGACATCGGCATGGAAGAGAATCAGTCGCTTTCTGCTTAAAATAGTCATGCCTGTCCCTGTTTGGACATACCTTGGTAGAGTAACATGAGCGACACGGGCCACCACCCGGATGGTGAGACGATTGTTCGTAACGGCTATCTATGTATGTGTAGGAAAGGCAGGCTAATCGGATATGATGAGAAGGCTAGGTAAAGTGCTGCAAATCGCATTTACTTATATGGGTACCGTAGTCGGCGCCGGATTTGCAACCGGACAAGAAATTTTGCAATTTTTTACCCGATTTGGTTATTGGGGCGCACTGACCATCATTCTGGCTACGGTAATGTTCGTCTGGCTTGGGGCGAAAATGATGCTCATCGCAAATGAAGTCAAAGCCAGATCATACGAGGATGTTAACAAAGTGCTATTCGGCGACCAGTTCGGACGATGGGTCAGCCATTTTATGCTTATTGTTTTGTTTGGCGTAACGGCAGTTATGTTAGCCGGTGCCGGTTCGATTTTCTACGAGAACTGGAACGTTTCTTACCAGTCTGGCCTGCTTATTACGATCGTTGCGTGCTTCTTCCTGCTGCGCAAAGGAATGAATGCGATACTAACCGTGAATTCGATCGTCGTTCCCGCGATGCTGTTCTTCACTGTGCTGATCATCATCGACACCATCAAAACACCAGGCGCAAGCCGGTGGCTGCTGTTATCGACCGACTATTCCCCCTTCGCCGCTTGGGCTTCGCCTTTCTTGTATACGGCATTTAATCTCTCCATGTCACAGGCGGTACTCGTCCCATTAGGAGCAGAAATAGAAGATCGCAAAAGCATCATTTATGGTGCTTGGGTAGGTGGAATCGGAATAGGCTTCATGCTGCTTGCCGGCCATATTGCTCTATCCGTCTATATGCCCGGCATCCAGCAATTCGCCATTCCAATGGGCGGAATCGCCCGCCAGCTTGGAAGCAGCGTTCAGTGGTTATACATCTTCCTCATCTTTGCTGAAATCTTCACGACACTGATAGCAGATGTCTATGGCCTAACGCTCCAGCTGCAGGAAAGGTTGAAAATGTCGCGCACGATGCTCACAATCTGCGTACTAGCTGCTTGTTATTTAGCCAGCCAAATTGGCTTCGGGAAGCTTCTTGCCACGCTCTATCCGTTGTTCGGTCTATTCAGCCTCGGCTGGCTTATTCTATTGGTTTGGCAGCGCCCTCCGCTGAGAAGGCGATAAGGTGGATGATGATATCCACCACTTAGTAGATACCTAGAATGAAGATAATAATAAATAGTGAAAGCAACGTTATGAAAATGGTGAGAACCGTATGAAATAGGTTAAGTGAGTTCGACTAGCTGAACGTTCGGCAGGCTGCCTATCATTAGATCGCGTACATGCTCGTGACAGGTGAGCATAATGATTTGCCTCCGCCCAGAAAGCTCTGCAATGACCTGAATGGCAGCTTCCAGCCGATTGCGGTCGAAGTTAACGAATAGATCATCCAGAATCATCGGCAGTTCGACAGCTCCGGACGCTTCATCAGCAAGAGCGAATCTCATCGCCAGATAGAGCTGCTCAGCTGTCCCTCTGCTCAAAAATTGACTATCGATCAAGCGGCCGTCTGCTTGCTCCAGCCAAATGGTCTGTTCCCCTTCAGGGACGGCAATTCGTCTATACTTACCCTCAGAGAGCAGTGCCATGAAACGCGATGCCTCACGAATAACGGCAGGCTGACGCTCTTCCTCCATCACTCGCTTCGTTCGCTGAATCATAGTCATGCTCATAGCAAGAACCGCGTACCGTTCGACCAGCTGTTCAAGCGCCGCAGAAGTTTGTTCTCGTTCCGCAGTTAACCGCTGTCTGTCGGTATCCCGATAGAGGAGGTCCATCTGCTGTTGTTGACGCCCTCGCCTCGAAAGCAAATCACTTTTCCTTTTCTCATGCTCGGCCCGCTCTTCTTCCGCTCGAGCTCTCATAGACGCCAGTTGTTCCGCATCCGACTCAGCATACCACTCTTCTATCGTCCTCAGCTGTTCCTCTGACATTCCCGCATTCAGCTCTGCACGCAGCTTATACCGCTGGCTCTCGATCTGATGAATTCGTTCTGATTTGGCCAGCACATCCAACAGCTGCAGCTCGTCAGCTGCTTCTGCAGCCGAGAACCATTGTTCTTGCCCGACTAATAACCGTTCAAGCGTTGTTTCAAGCTCAGCCAGCTGTAGATTATACTCCGCAAGCTTAGTATGCAGATCATTGATCTGCTTATTGATGTTTGTATGACGAATGGCTTCATTGTGCAATAATCGCAGCGCAATTACAGAATCACCGGCTGCTGACTTTGCTTCGGAAGGAAAAGCATCCGCTAACCGATCCGCAGCTGCATCATATGCCGCCAGCTGCGAGTCAAGCACAGCAGCTTTGGCTGCGATTCGATCATGTGCTTGCAGCCGGAGCATAGCTTGCTCGGCCAAATCGAAGGTCTCCATCGCCGCTTCCGGTGATAGTGTCGGCGGAAGTGCTCTGTCCATCAGCCAATCGCGCCAGTCTGCTGTGATTGTGCTTGCATTTCCGGCGGCGGCATCTGCCGCCTCCCGGAGTGCTTGCTCCTGCGCCTGCAGACGAGCCCGCCTCCGCGACAGTTCATTGCGGCGATGCGCGTCATGCTCGCTGCTGCGCAGCTCGTCAAGGCGCGTATCGATTAAGGCGCGCAGCCTTTCAAGCAGCTCAGCTGTGCTTGGCATGCCCGAGCGGCTTGCCTCCGATGCGGCGGAGAGCTTCGCGCCTGCCGAGGACGCAGCCGCTTCCTCGGCGTATGCGCGGACAGCCGCGAAGCCCTCGTCGCGGCTGTTGTTCCCGGCTATGCCGGGAGGGTAGCTGCCGGATGGATTGCCGGCAGCTGTTTGGTTTGCAAGCAGCGCGGCGAGCGCCGCACTTGGCTCGCGCACCAGCGAGGCAAGTGCGGCCGCGACGCGGCGCTCTGCGGCGGCTAGCCGCGCCTTTGCGGCGCTAGCCGCGGCCGCGGGCGCACGCTCCGCGGCTAGCGCGGCGCCCGCGGCGCCGGGCGCGGGCCGCGCCGGGCGGCCGCGCCGCGTGCCGGCGGCGCCGGCGCCGCTAGGCGCGGCGGCGCGCGCACCGCCGCGCCGCCAGCGCAGCTGCCGCAGCAGCGCCGGCGCGGCCAGTGCGGCCGCTGCCGCGCTGGCGGCAATCGCGGCCGTGCTCCAGCCGGCCGCGCCCAACCCCACAGCAGCCATTGCAGCAAGCGCGGCTGCTGCCCATAAACCCCAGCTGCCCCGGATCGCGGAACTCTCGCTCATCCTCGGCAGCTCCGTCGCAGCTTCATGCGCGGCGCGAAGCTGCTCCAGCTCAAGATTCCGCCATGCTTCCTCAAACACCCGAGCCGCATGCCGCAGTGCATCCGGTTTCACCGGCAATAACACAAACCATTCAAAGGTGGTGAAGTTGCCATGATTGCTGGCTTTATCATCACTCCATCCCGGTTCTTCTGATTCTCTGCTCCATGCTTGTCCATCCTTATTCGTATATCCACTCTCGAATTCCAGCTCACATATTTCGCTTAATTGTTCCCTTATCGAGCGAAGCTCAGCCTGAACACCGCTCATGGTCCGATCCGACTCGATAATCGCTGCGCGGACCTCACGAACCGATTCCCGGTCCGCAATCGTTACTCGCAAGGAGCGAAGCTCGTTCTCCGTCCAATCCGGCGCAATCCGGTATAATAACCGTTCCACCGCTTCTCGATGCTCGCGCTGCTCAGCCTCCATCACCTTGCGTTCCAGACGAGAGGTACTTATATTCTCAGCTGATAGAAGCAGAGCCTCGATTTCATCCAGATGGGCTATTAATTCGCTATTGACCGATAGCATCGATTGTTCGAGTTTCACGCGTTCGGCTAGCAGCTTCACTCGATCCAGCTCATTGCGCACGCGGTCACGTTCAGCCGCAAACACTTCCCAGCGACTCCTGGCATCAGCTGGTAAAACGGCCGTTAATCCAATCGCTTGCATTTCCTGCTCCAAAACGATCCGATTCACCCACTGCGGTCTCATGGAACAGGCCCTGACGAGCAACGAAGCACGCTCATGTAATAGAGGGAGCTGCTTGTCTAGCTCTAAGAGTTCAGCTTCAGTCGTCGTCAGCTCTGCCGTTAATTGATTAAATCTTGCAATTCCGTCATCCAATTGCCTAAGCTGCATTTCGGTTTGTTCTAAAGATTTAACCAGCTTATTAATCTGCTGTGTACTTCCACGAGGTCGGTACAGCCCACCCAGCTGGGCACTGAGCAGCTTTTCCGTTGAAGCGATGGATATCCCTCCGCTCCAGCCAGCATGATAAAGCTGCTTTCCAAGCTCATCTCCCTCCAGCATGCCGATTGCCTGCAGCTCCGATAAGGTAATGGCAAACAGCTGACGGAAGACTCTCTCATTCACGCCACCCAAATATTGACGTTCCCACACTTCTTGCGTTAACGTCTCCTGAAGGTGAACGCCGCCATCATCGTCTAACCCGTCATACCGGCGGATCGTTAGTTTACCCGGTGCATTCCCATAACGTTCTGCTGCATAACCTGCACCTGCTGAATCCCGAAATAAAAGCCGTCCGCCATGTCTTCCCCCGGCAACCGGTTCCAGCCGTTCCGATCGTTTTGCCTTAGTGGCAAAACCGTATAACATCGACCTTATAAATGCCAGAGTCGTGCTTTTTCCAGCTTCGTTAGCCCCGTAGATAACCGTCACAGGCGCGTCAAAATGACACTGAAAATTATGCAGCTTACCAAACCCTTCAACATGTATTCCGGACCATCTCATGTCACGCTTCCCCCTCGCCGGAATCCAGTTTCGCAGCCGTTAGCGTCTCCGATTCTTCTGTAAGCAGGCTTGCCGCCAGCTCTCTTGCTTGCTGCAGCCAAATAATAGAGCGCTCTTCGATTCTCGTTCCAATCAGCTTTCGTAATCGGGGATTCAACATAAGCGGCTCCAATGCCTCTTCTACGAATACTGCTCCAGCAGCAGTGTTGGCTTCAAGCTCCAAGCTTATGCGTACAAGCTCACCGGTGAAGCTGTCCTCCATTAATAAAGCGTTTAAATCGATCTCCACGCCGGTTCGCGATTCCAAGGCATAGATCCAGCACCATGATTGCGGCTGTGAATCTGATTCCCAATCGTCGCTGCCGAAATGAATTCTCAAGCCTTCCATAAGCTCCTGCGCAAAAATAGGGTCGACCAGCAAACGGTGCATCGGACCTCTGCCGACTAACCTCAGTTTAATCATGCATGGCTTTCCTTGGTTTGCCGATCGCTTTCCCTTTACAGCTAGCTCCACAGCTCGTATTAACGCTTGTTCCGATGATAAGCCTTCAATAGGTACATCAACATGCTCCCATCGAACGGCATCAGGCGAAATAAACGTCATGGCCGTTTCCTTTGACTCCGAGACCTCAACGAGATAACAGCCTTTAGCCCCTGTTTCCCGTGAATGTCTGCCCTGCGTGTTGCCCGAATAAACCACATGCGGATAGGTATGTAGGACGCAGCGGGTATGAAGATGTCCGAGTGCCCAATAATCAAATCCGGCTCCTATTAATTCCGCAAGTGAACAAGGTGCATATGGATCGTGATCCGCCGCCCCGTCTACATTGCCGTGCAGCAGCGCAATATGATAATGTTCGTCCGCTGAACTCGGCTTGGTAGGCTGCCGCGATATGATCCGTTACGGCCCAGAACCGTAAGACATTCCGTAGATATAAGCAGCAAGCTGTCCATCTTTGCGATATGCAGGAACACACTGAACGCCCTCTGAACCGAATATGAATACATTTTCCGGCCATAGCAAATTCGCCCTGCTGCCTGACAAATAATGGTTTCCGTGAATCACTACAGCTGCACACGATGGGCGTGCAGCTGTTGCCATTCTCTTTGGAGCGCAAGCTGCGCACGCAGGGAACGATCCGCCATATCATAGAGATCACCGGCAATGACGACAAAATCAACTTCATTCCTAATCGCCGCCTGAACGAGATTACGTACCGCATCGAAGGTTGCTTCAAGTAAGGCTTCCTGCACATAAGGAGGCGCCTCAGACAGCCCCTTGAACGGACTGTCGACATGCAAATCAGCCGCGTGGATGAAACGAAACCATACGTCTATTTCATTTCCCCTTTCTTAATCCGCCGCCTCGGCCTGTGGATATACTTCCAGGTATACCTGCTTGAGCTGTGAAATTACGCGCTGCAGAGAATAGACTTTCTTCGCCTTATTCCACGCCGCGCGGGCCAAATTATATCGGAAGCTTGGATCACTTATGACCTTTTCAAGTGCATCCGCTAGAGCAATCGGGTTCTCCGGCGGTACTAGCAGCCCATTGATTCCATCTTCAATTTGCTCAGCAATCCCGCCGACATCTGTTCCGATGAGAGCAAGCCAGCATAATGCAGCTTCTGCAAATACAGAGCCGAATGCTTCCGCTCTTGACGGCAGCACAAAAACATCAAAGAAAGGCATGAATTCCTCAGGATGAAGCATATAGCCATAAAAAATAATATCATCATATAAATTCAACTGCAGAGCAAGCTGCTCCAGTTCAGGGCGGATTGGCCCATCACCAATAATATGAAGCACGAATGCTTGACCACGTGCTTTCAGCTCCGCGCAGGCATGCAGCAAAATATCAAGTCCTTTTGCAGGAACGAGCCGGCATACAGTAATCAGCTGAACAACATCATTTTCATGAGAAATCGGTTTGAAGCGCTTCTCATCAAATCCATTGGGAATGACATGGATAGCTTCCGGCTGCTTCACATAAGGCGTCATATATTGACGGAATGATTCGGATGCCGTTAAAATCCGGTCCGTCTTCGCTTCCAGCTCCCCATAGATGGAGGTCAGAAAACGATGCTCCTGCCCGCCCTCTACGATTTTTCCATTCAAAATCAACTCTCGCTCATAGCTGGAATGGATCGTCATGACGAGCGGTGTATCTGGGTACAGCTGCTTCATGACGAGCGCAGGAATAGGATGATGGGCATGAATTAAGTCATAGGACTTGCTCATTCGCAGTTTCGTCCACCATACATAATCACGGTAGGTTTGCAAATATTTATCGATCGTCGGATTACCTTCGTATAAACCAATATCAAAGGTTTCAAACTGAACCGTTTCCTGCCCCTTCCCTCTCACCCGCTTTGGCAAAGAGAAAAGCTCAGTCGGCCATCCGAGCTTATTGAACCTCTCTTGTATATAAGGAACCATTGAGGACACTCCACCCGGTTGCTCCGGCGGAAAAAACAAAGCTTGTAATATATTCATGCATTTGCCCTCCTAAGCGTTTCGTAAGAAACGCACTTCGTAAGCCTAATCTTTAAGCGTTTCGTAAGAAACGCACTTCGTAAGCCTAATCTACGTTTCGGTAATAGAATGCATTCTTAAACCTAATCTTGGTATTCTACCTGCCAAAAATATGATATACTAGAACATATGTTTCTGTAAAGTTGCTCTATCATCTATTCCGATAATGATCAGGAATGGTATAAATATCATCTTAGGTGGTTGACTCATGACAATTTCGCAATGGCTCGCCGGCTCAACCGGACAAATCTTCGCTTCTGCCTGTGTAATGACAATTCTAGTTCTTATGCTGTTTATGGCTATTCGGTTGTACAAAAGCTATCGCCGTAACAAAACGCATCGTCTGCTTATATTCACGCTTCCCATTGTATTGCTGCAGAATGGTACACTTATCAGCTTAACTTTTCCAAGTATGTCCCATTCGCCATATTTATACTTAATCCATTCGTTCACAGGACTTCTCTCATTTATTATTATAAACTTTGTTTTCATGAAATTGTATACTCAGCCATCAATAAGATTAAAAGGCATGCCCTTTTTACTTATGTTGATCGGACTCGCACTTATAACAGCCGCACAAATCGTCTTCACGCCAGACATGCTGAACCACGCAGTCGGTCAAGCAGGTCTGGAGCTTCTGGCCATTGATTTCTATGGGCTAGTATTAAACTTTGCTATTTTACTTAATCTGCGCGGAATCGAACAGCGATTCAGCTATTCCGCAAGTTTAATCGTTTATTTTGTTTACCAGCTCTCGCGGCTTGCAGACAGCTACGTCTTCCACGGCACGGTCCCTATGCTTGTCATCCTGTCTCATTTATTGCCGGTCGTTTATTATACGCTGCTTTTCTTACTCTTGTTCGAATGGGTGCTTGATCGTCTTCTATTGACTTTTCAGTCCTCCATTACCGATGGACTGACCAGCTTGTACAACAGACGCCATTTTAATAAGAAAGCAGAGCAGCTGCTCCGTCAAACGAAACGGGTTGCCATCATCTTTTGCGATATTGACAATTTCAAGAAGCTCAATGATACACAGGGGCATCACAAAGCAGACGGCGTGCTTAAGCAGGTTGCCGATATTATTCGAGAAGAAACCGCAGGAATTGGTGCTGCTGGCCGCTATGGCGGTGAGGAGCTTCTCGGGCTTGTAGCATCCCCCGATTCCAAACCGGAAGAAGTGGCCGAAACCATTCGCCGCCGCGTTGAGAAAGAAACGATGGTTACGATAAGCGTGGGAGTCAGCCTATCACGTGAAGGTACCCCTGTCGAAGAAGTGATTAAGCAAGCTGATGAAATGATGTATCAATCCAAAACCTCCGGCAAAAACAAAGTCTCGCTCCATCCATCGATGCAGCGCAGCCGTTCCCGTTCTTCTGAAGACTCGGCTAAACAAAAGGCTCAAGTATAAAGGCTCCGGTTTCATGCTCCGGTTTTGCGATTCATGCTCCCGTTGTAGATGGTTTTCTTCATTTAATAAAACATTTAGCGGTAGAAAATCATCTACAAAAGTCGCATGAATTCGCAAAACCTCCGCTGTAATTTATGCGCGAGCGCTAAATACTTGGCGCGATACGACAAAGAAACCCGGTAAAAACAAACCTTAAGCTTATGTTTTTTATGCTAGTTTTTATACCTCGTTCCATTTCTATGGAACGTATAGAGAATACTTTTAGGAGTTGAAATATGTTAACTAAGATTCGATCATCGTTGTTGGTTGCTAGTTCTGCACTTTTATTGTTTTCTGGACTTTCAAGCGTATCTGCTGCTTCAGTTGACCGTAAGCCGATCAGTATTATGCTTGATGGATTTCCTTTGCCCTTCCCCGCTGCTCCCTTTGCGACGCAAGGAACTACGATGGTTCCTTTCCGGGCGATTGCTGAGGCTTTGAATATCAATGTCGTTTGGTCAGATAAGACACAGACTGTTACTGCGACCAAGTCATTGAATGGAGTCCCGACTAAGGTAGTCCTGCATAAGAACGATAAGAAGGCAATCGTGAATGGACAGCAAAAGCTTCTCAGCGTCCCTCCAATGTCCAAAAGCGGCTCCATTTTTGTTCCATTGAGCTTTTTCAGTGCCCAATTCGGCGCAGCTGTAAGCTGGAATGGCGCTTCACAGACAGTCTCCATAATTTCTCCGATCGAGAAGATCTATACGGAAGCCTTTTACGCTATTTCTTCGTTCAAGGAACTCAGCTATGTACAGAAATTCAATTCCGTCTCGTTTGGTTGGACTCGCATTGATAGTACGGGCAATCTAACGCTAAATGGGAAAGATTTTTATTGGCCAGAGACGGCAGGAAGCATCACACCCGAATCGATCGTACAGGACTCTGCAGATGCTGGAGGCAAACCTTATCTAATGGCTGCAGCCACTGATGGAAAAGGGGAGCTAACAAAGCTATTGCAGGACAAAGCCCTCCAAAAAACGGTCATCGAGCAGCTTGTATCGCTTGCCCTTGAGAAACATTTTAGCGGGATAACGCTTGATTTTGAAGGCCTTGGACTGACAGGCGATTTATCCGCTATCCAACAATCCTTTACTGCTTTCGTTCAAGCGCTTGATCAAAAGGCGCAAGCCTCAAACCTAAAGCTCACACTTGCGCTTCACCCGCTCAATGGGTCATACCGAGGCTATGACTATAAGATGCTGGCCGCATATGCCGATGAAATCATCATCATGGCCTACGATTATTCCTATGAGGCAGGACCAGAGCCGCTAACTCGTGTAAACGAAGCTATTCAGCTTGCGATGAAGGAAGTTCCGAAGAGTAAGCTTGTGCTTGGTATTTCGATGGGAAGTGAGAACGCACAGTCCATAAACAGCAAAATCGGTTTAGCCAAGCGCTACTCACTCAAAGGCATTGCGCTCTGGCGACTTGGTCTCATCGGTTCTGATGTAATGCAAGAAATCCAGAAAACCATTACGTTAAAATAAAAGAGCCCTGCGATTTGCACACAGGGCCTAAGTTTGAATCTCGAACATTCGTGATAAGCAATCGATTACAAATATTAATGCAACGAATACTACAAAGATGTTTTCTGAATTTTTCAGCAATCATCTTTTTAATTCCCTCTAATCCCGTATCGAGACAGAACCTTATAAGTGCGATATTGTCCATCGCTTCCAATCTCCAGCGCATTCAGCTGCTGTCCGTATGCACAGCCGCCGTCGATACCGATTTTACCCTCACCAAACCAAATATCGGCTATGCCGTGAATATCAGATGTGTTTGTATGCCCGAATACGACCGTTTTATCAACTGCATTCGGATGCTGCAGGAATCGTTCCTTTATGTACATAAAATCTTCTTCCGGCTGCTCTTTCCACTTTGCATAGTTCGGATTAAGCCCTGCATGTACATAGATATGGCGGTTGTCCTCATAATACAGCGGAAGCTGCTCCATCCAAGTGATATGGTGCTCATAATGGCTGGCAATAAAGGCAGCTGCATGACGTACCATTGAAGCATCAATATCATCTAACGAACAATCCAAACCTAAGTAACTCTTTGCTGCCGCTTTACCGCCATACAACAGAAACTTGTCAACCGCGTGGTCATTTCCAATTCTGACTAGGTCAATTAGCCGTTGATCGTGATTACCTCTCAGTGCAATGACGCCATACTGCTGCGTCAGATGAATCAATCGCTCAACTACCTCCTTGCTATGAGGCCCTCTGTCCACATAATCACCTATGACAATTAATTGGTCCTGGTCAGGTTGATAGCGAGACCATTTTAATCAGGGCATTGAATTCTGTTATACATCCATGAATATCGCTTATAATAATTGTTCGCTTCATTTCCCTAACCCCTGCTCTGTCCATTTCTAACAAGCTCCCCAATTATAACTAGCTATTAACCAATCTGTAAATTCCCGGTCAGTATCGTTACCGCTTCCCCGGTCATATAAACGCGGTCCCCCTCTACTCTAACAAGCAGTTCTCCCCCTCGAGCAGATGCCTGATAAGCACGAAGCACATCTTTTCGCAGACGTTTCTGCCAATAAGGGGCGAGTGCGCAATGGGCGGAGCCTGTTACGGGATCTTCGTTTACCCCTGAAGCTGGGAAAAACGCTCTTGATACGAAATCGATCGAGGACCCGCTAGTTGAACGGCTTGTGACAATGATCCCTCTAGATGGAACACGCGCAAGCAGCGGGTAATCCGGCTTCAATGTCCGAACAGTCTCCTCACTATCTACTTCAACGAGAAAATCCATTCGGTTGCGTCCCACGAAACGAGGAATAAGCCCCAATCCATGCAAAAGCTCTTCCGGAGCTGCGGTTTGTTCCACCGGCTCTGCAGGAAAGTTAAGCGTAATGCTGCCGTTCTCAGAACGCTGGGCAGTCAATAATCCGCTTCGCGTATGGAACTGCAGCGTTTGACCTAGATGAACATAGCCATTCGCCCACAAATAATGGGCGCTTGCAAGCGTCGCATGTCCGCATAAATCAACCTCATTCGTTGGCGTAAACCAGCGGAGTGCGTAGCTTCCATCCTCACGATGCAATAGGAAGGCCGTTTCGGATAAATTCATCTCTTCCGCTACCTGCTGCATCCAATTATCCTCCGGTTCCTGCTCCATCAAACAAACTGCCGCCGGGTTACCTTTGAACGGTGCTGAAGTAAAGGCATCAATTATCGCAATCGGCAATGACACTTAAAAACCCTCCTAAAAACGATTTTAACTTTATTTAACATCATCAAAATGGATCTGGATAAGTTTCTGAATATGGGATAACAATAACAGCAACAAGATGAAAGTCATATATCCAGTATGAAGGAAATTAGTCTTTTGATTTTTTTCAATGAGTCTTAAAAGTGTTTAAAGATTGAAAATCAAAAAACTCCTTGAAATCAAAGATTTCAAGGAGTTTTTTCAACAACATAATGCGCGTAGAGGGACTTGAACCCCCACGGTCGCCCGCCAGATCCTAAGTCTGGTGCGTCTGCCAATTCCGCCATACGCGCGCATTTTGTAACGAACATTGTATTTCTTGTCCGTTTCAATAATATAACATGTAGTCTAACAAATTGCAACTATATTTTAAAATTTTCTTGAAAAGCTGCATTAAGAATACGATCAAGCTCCGAGAATTGCTTAATAATTGCAATTGGCTCGTGAGCCGTGAGCGGTTCCGCGCACTTCGGATTAAACCAAACGGCATGAAGTCCGGCGTTCATAGCCCCGACCATATCTGCTTGCCAGGAGTCTCCAACAAACACCGTTTCCTGAGCTAGATAACCAAGACGATCCAAAGCGAGCTGAAAGATAGCCGGGTCTGGCTTAGCCACTCCAACATCTGAAGAAACGATAACCGCATCCACCGGAAATAAATCTCCTAACCCTAAACGGGTCAGCTTCTCGCGAGCTGTATCATTTGCACCATTCGTAATAATACCAAGTGCATAACGTTGACTGATCCGCTTAATGACAGAGCGTACAGTATCATCACCTTGTAAATGAGATAAGCTCGTCTGGATAAAAGCTTGCGTAAAAGAATCATATGCTTCATCAAGCAGTGTTTTGCCGAATTCCTCCAACGTTTCTTGCAGCCGCAGGCGGCGGTACTGCTGAAAATTCAGTTCCCCACGAACGGTTTTGTCCCAATGCAGTTGACTATAATGGTTAAATAACTGACATATCCGCTCTTGCTCGAATTCGCTTGTAAGCGGGTGGGATAAAAATACCGATTCCACTGTATGCTGCCAATTTCGCTCAAAATCATATAACGTATCATCAACATCAAAGAGAACCAGTTTTATACCCTTCACCTATAGCTCCCTCCAGCCAATAATGAAAGTACAAGTCCGGGATGAAGACAGATCATAAATTTACCGTCCTTTATTACGGTTAACGATGATGATTCCCAGGCTGACAAGCATTAGAGCTGCTAATACAGCAAGTGACAGCGGCTCCGATAATAGAATAGCGGATTGGAACACACCGAACACCGGGATTAAAAATAAATACATGGAAACACTGCCAACTTGATTATATTTCATTATATTATTCCACAGCATGAACCCGACCGCTGAGACGATAGCCAAATGCAGCAGCATGAGCGCAGATTGCAGGTCGAACAGGAACGGAAATAACCCGGATTGCCAACAAGAAACCGTACATAACAGGATACCGCCAAGAAGCATTTGGTAGCCATTAATGTAAGGAATGCTGTACGATCCAGCTGCACGGCGTGAGAGCAAATTCGCACAGGCATTGAAGAAAGACGCGCAGATGAGAAGCACCTCCCCGATCGAGAAGACCGGTCCCCTTTCCCCTCCATGCTTGGCCAGCCCAAGTACCAACAGACCTGTGAAACCGATAAGCAGCCCAAGGGCTACTGTACCTGATAATTTATCATTCTTATAAAAAAAATGGGCCAGCAGAATCTGAAAGAACGAAATCGTTCCCGCAATGACTGCCCCCGCCACGCCTGTACTCATGGACATACCTGCATAAAAGAATGTATATTGAAGCACGGTTTGGAGCATAGCGATCGTTACCACCGGGATACCGCTGCCTCGCTGATAACGAAGACTCTCTCGCCGAAACAGCATGTAGATAAGAATGAGCACACCGGCTAAAGTAAATCGGTAGCCTGCAAATAACAGCTGTTCAAACGTCTCCGAGGAACCTATATGTAGATGTGCATAGCTTAATTTAATAAAAGGATAGGCACTTCCCCATAGCAGTGTTGCACCAATTGAGGCTGCTATAATGCCAAGGGGATGTGTAAAGAATCGGGCTGCTGTCATCGAATGTCTGTATCTCCTTCTAGCAGCGCTATCTATAACATGAATAGTCTGTTTCTATGAATGCGAGCTTGCTGTTAATTTTCTAGAATGGGAATAAGCAGATCAACGGGTTCCTCTTCGAGGTGTTCATCAATGATGAAAATTTCCAGGGAAACTGCATTTTCCCGCTTATTTAGCTTTTGCTCATTCATCCACGCTGTCAATGTCTCATAGCCTTCGCCAATTCGCTTGTTCGTACAGGTCACCATCGCATAGGTGCGTTCAGGAATTGTAAATTGAACCATCCCTTTAGGAACACTTTCTAAGTGCGGAACTTCAAAGCACGCCCAATAGGTGGCAAACACCTCATTACCAAAATAAGGGCTGTACAGCACCGAAGACTTAATCTCCACATTTAGCTCATGCTTTCTGGAGAGAAACTCAGTCTGCAATAGAATAGCTTCATCTGGAAACGTCGAATAAGGACCGCAATAGCTGATGCCAACCATATTTAAAGCTGGCTTCGTTATCAATGTACAGTTATCCATCGCGAACGACCTCCTAAAAGTTTTTGTAAGGCTTTGCCTTGTGGACCGTTATGTCGGTACTCTACAACAAAAACTGATTCGAAAGCTTAAATGAACCGCTGACATGATACGTGCCAGTTGACTGCAATTTCAGTGTAACATGTTCAACAACTTGAATGGTAACTTTTTAATTAAAATAATAATCTCTTGCGCATCCATCTGATTTGACCTCGATGATTAATCTCATCCTCCAGGACATGAAACCACATAAAGTAATAATTAGCCTGCTTCTTATGCCAAAATTCTTCTTCCTGGAATAACCATTCGTCATCCACGCGTCTGAATAATTGATAGGATCGATTACGCACTTCCTCCATTTGGCGCAAATAATAATTCAAATCATTGCCTTTAATGGCCCGCCTGCCCTCCTCACCTAAATCCAAAGCAGGCCCCCATTTCGCTATTTCTTCCTTCGTTAATTCTCGCTGCTCAAAGGTCTCCACCTGATAAGCATACTCCACAGCAGCAAAATGCAGCAGTAAAGCGCCAATCGAGTTGCTTTGCGAATCGACAAGGTCATCCAGCTGCTCCGTAGTGAGTCCTTCAACAGTCAGAGATCGTCGTATGTCTAGAATACTTCATCATTGATAGTAAATAGCTAATTTGGGGGGTGTAGCCTTCTATTCCTGTCACTAGATAGAGCTGGTCCGGATCAACCTTCATCGCATTCCCTCCTTATTTATAGCATTATTTTACATTTCCAATGGTTGCAGTACAAGATAGGTTCAAACTTATTTCTCCGCGTATACAAAAAAAAGAGCTCCTATAAAAGAACTCTTGCAATAAATCTTTAAATTTCTTCGCACCTATTGACCTTAACATTAATGTCAGGGATTATGATGATACTGAAAGTCATACGGAAGGAGTTCATCCATCATGAAAATCGGTGAGCTAGCGGAGAAAAGCGGTGTCAGCGTGCGATCGCTGCGCTATTACGAACAGCAGGGCTTACTGCAGCCAGGAAGACTCATGAACGGCTACCGGATGTATCACCCCTTTGCAGTGGAACAGGTAAAGACGATCCAATTCTATATCTCACTAGGTTTATCAACTGAACAAATCTCCAGTTTCCTGCACTGCGTTATGGTCAATAAGGAATCCTTTTGCACGGAAATCATGCCGATTTATCAACAAAAGCTGGCAGAGGTCGATGCTCAAATCGCCATGCTAGCCTCAATTAAGTCCAATCTAGAGGATCGCATTCGTTACATGAATCAAGAAGCTATGGATCGTCAAAAGGAGATGGATCACAAATCACCCTGATCCGCTGTTCTTGATCCAAGCAGCTGACGAAATTTCAGATAGCTGACGATTCGCCAAGGCAGGAGATAAGCAGCAGCAACTAGTAAGAATAGGGCGGTTAGTTCATTCGGGTCAAGCTCGGATAGGTAGTTGCGAAGCACAAGCCGAAAGATAACCAATCCGATAAATGAAATCACAAATCCCACGCTTTTCTTCGCATATATATGCCCGTCCGCACGAACCTCATAATTGGTGGTAATAATCAGAGGGATGGATAATACAATTCCCGTTCCGACTGCCAGCACAATCTCACGCACCGTTAGATGCAGCTCCGGATTCGCAAACATGAGTACAGCTGGAAGCAAGAACAGAAGCGGAAGGAGCATTTTCACGCCATTGCCTTTGATCGGCCTTGAAGTCGCTCTCGTTCTTCTCCAAATAATCAGTGCCATTGCTGCCAGCACAATAGGTATCGTTTGCATTTGCAAGTTCATTTCTCCTCTGATTAGGGTATCATCCGTGCTAGAGTCAGCTTGAGTGACTCTTCTACGTTAAATCCACATTTTCATAATGCTCAACGGTTGGAAACGGCTCATAATAGTCATGCAGCAGCTGCTTCCACTCCTGGTATTGCGGCGATTGCCGGAAGCCTATCACATGATCGTCAAGCGTTTCCCACCAAACGAGAAGAATATATTGGTTTTCTCGTTCAAGACAATGCTGAAGCTCATGTTTGATATAGCCCTTCATGGAGGAGATAATGGTGGAGGCTTGCTTGAACGTAGTGACAAAGGTATCGTTACGATCAGGCTTAACCTGTAGAATAGCAACTTCTAGTATCAATTGATTCTCTCCCCTGGACTCCTAAATGTAAATTATGCAGTTTCTTCCGGCTTATATCTTGCCGCTGTACACTTCGGTCGTATAGTGAAACGTAACCAGACCATTCTGTTGATGCTTATTGAAGATCATTTCCAGCTTCGCAATGAAAGTCTCATGATGACTAGACCCTGGCGGAGGCGTATAGGAGGAGGATAGAGCACGGCCTATTAAGCCGGCCAAATCGAATTTCTGCTCATTGGCAAAATCATTCCGTTCATAGTCGCTATCCCGGAAGAAGGCAGCGAACTGCTCATGTCCAAGCTGCCGATGATCAACAATCGTTATAATCCACTGCCGATTGCTTCAAGAGCAGTTCATACTCGATTGCAAAAGCATCAGCGTCCGAGAGCCGTCTGTTCCAGATAAGCGCAGCGATGCCATCTGGCTTCATAATCCGGCTGAATTCCAATCGCGCATGTTCGAGATCGAACCAATGAAAGGCTTGTGCAGATACGAGGCAATCAACAGAGTAATCTGGCAGTGTCGTTGCTTCAGCCGTACCTTTAACAGAAACGAAAGACTCATATTCTCTTAAGGCTGCTTCTGCTGCTTGCCGCATCTCATCGTTGGGTTCAACCGCGAACACCCGATAGCCGCGTTCAAGCAAAATCCGAGTAAAAATCCCCGTACCTGAGCCAACATCAGCGATGACTGCATCTTCCTTCAGCCCAGCCTTTATGCATATATGATCAACAGCCTCTGCTGGATAGCCAGGGCGATATTGCACATAGTTCTCCACACGGTTCGAAAAACGGCTCGTACTGTCCATCCCATACTCCCCTTTCTACCTAACAGCTGGGTTGTCCTAGCTTAGTTTGCGTTCTAGAGCATAAAGCTCTTCTTCAAGCGACATACTCTTCTGAACGACGACCTGCCTGGCATCTTCAACCGCTTTATTATATACATAGGGTGCGATCTCGCGAAGCATGAAATCAATAATTTGTTCGGCGCCAATCTGGCCAAGCGTCTCTGAGCGCTCTTCTTCGAAAAAAGCGATCAAGCTGTCCATAATCTGCTCTTTTTGCTCACGAGGCAGCTTAATTGGAATCATATTATCGTCTCCTTCTCGCTACTTGCTTAATCGGTTACAGTAAGCAACAACTTCTTCATAGGACAAATTACCGCCAAAAATATCAAGCGCACTTCCGATTGTAATATCCAGTCTGCCCGCGGTTAATTGGTTAAACAATTCCAAATCCTCGAAGGATCTTGCTCCCCCTGCATAGGTTGTCGGAATCGTTACCCACTGTGCCAGCTGCGAGACTAAACTCTCTAATATACCCGTTCTTTTTCCCTCTACATCCACGGCATGAATGAGAAACTCGCAGCAATAGCTCTCGAGCTCACGCAGATTCGTCTCATTCACCTCGAAATTACTGAATGTCTTCCACTGATTGGTAACGACGAACCATTTGCCATCACGCTGTTTACAGCTCAGATCAATGACCAGCTTGTCCTTTCCCGCCACAGCAAAAATCTTCTCCAGATTCTCTCGATTAAGCTCGCCGCCCTGGAATATGTAGGAGGTTACGATGACATGGGATGCACCCGCTTCCAAATATCGAGCCGCATTATCTGCTGTAATCCCGCCTCCAATTTGAAGGCCTCCTGGATATTCCTGCAGCGCACGAAGCGCGGCTTCTTCATTCCCGGCACCAAGCATAATAACATGACCGCCAGTAAGCTGGTCCTGCTGGAACATCGATGCATAATAAGCAGAATCATGCTCGGAGACGAAATTCTCGACTACCTTTTGGTCATTGCTATCCAGTGTTTCTCCAACGATTTGTTTGACTTTTCCGTTATGCAGGTCAATGCAAGGTCTGAATTTCATGCGATCTCCTCTTCTTTCTGAAACCGTGATTGTAAAAAAGCAGCTACTCCGTGCTCCTCGTTCGACAGCAGTAATCCTGTCGACGCTGCAATGACAGCCGGATGTGCATTAGACACCGCATATTTCTCGTCAGCTGCCTCAAACATGCCCAGATCATTCAAATTATCACCAAAACAGATAAGCCGCTCCGCGTTCAAATACGCCTTAAGATAAAGTACCGCATCACGTTTATTAGCATACCGGTCGGCTATCTCAAGCCAATGATAACCCGGTGAATAGATATCCGGTCCATAATGGACCGTCATTTCAGGATGCCCCTGAAATGCTTCATAAGCCGCCGTTAGCCGCTCCGGTGTTTCAATTGCGTTAACCGTGATTATCGACTCTTCCTGGCATGCATGAAAATCCGCAACAAGCTTAAAACGAGAATCCCCATTGCTCATGCGATCGGTAATATAGGCATCTTCACTTGCATTGAAGATGCCTTTGTAATAAACATGCGGTTGTAAGTCCGAATCGAGTGTGTAGACGAGCGGATTAAGCCCGTTTTGTTCATAGGTATTGATTACATCCCGTGATCGTTCAGGAGACAGAAAGTTAGATTTAATATTTTTCTTAAGCACTGGATCATAAATAAAAACGCCATTCATGAATACAAGCGGAAGCTTAAGATCAATCTTCTCAAGCAGCTTGGATGCCGAATTGTAAGAACGGGCAGTCGCTATCGTAAATGGCAATCCTTGGCTAATCAGCTTGTTGAGTATATCGATACTTTCCTCACTTATCACCTGCTTGTTATTCAGCAGCGTTCCATCCAAATCCGAGATAAATAATGAAGTCAATTACATTGCCTCCTGCTCTCTACTCTGCCTTTATTTTCAGCAAAGTCCAATAAACGAAATATCCGATCACCGCGCCAATTGTATTAAGAAGAACATCGTCAATATCAAAGCTGCCCCGACGAAGAATAAGCTGCAGAAACTCGATCACTAGTAACACAGCGATAAACGAGAATGCGAATCGCATGAGCCTCATATTCGAGAGATAAGGAACAGCAATGCCAAAAGGCACAAACACAGCTACATTGCCCACTACATTAATAAACCATGTACGCACATTAAAATGATCTGCGTGGAACATGTACATTTTCAACGTATGAAAGGGAATCACGTTATAGCTGTAGCCCATGTCGATTCGATTTGACCGGCCAAAGCCCACAAACATCCAATAAAATAACAATAACGTATAAGCTATCGTGATGATGGCGGCTAGCTTTCTCATAGGAGCTTCTCTTCACCTGCCTGTCTCTTACAAGCCTCTAATCATAGGTGCTTCAATATTTTCTGGTACGCCACAATATCGAGCCAGCGTTCAAATTTATAGCCAACCTCTTTAAAATGTGCCACCTTCTCATAACCAAGTTTAGTGAACATGCGAATGCTGCCTTCATTCTCAGAGCAAATCGTAGCAATGAGGGAATGAAAGTTCAGCTCACGAGCCACATTCTCAATAAATTCCAGCGAAGGTCGGCCAATGCCTTTGCCTATATGACTTGGATCCAGGTAGATCGTTACTTCTCCTGTTACATTGTAGGCTGGCTTCTTCTTATGCTGCGTTATGAGAACGTAGCCCGCATATGTTTCGTTCGCAAGAATGACATATGTACGGTACAAGGAGCTAAGCGGGACAATTAATTGGGTGATTTGCTCGGGCGTATAGGGCTCTAGGTCAAATGAAATCGTCGTGTGCTCCACGTAATAATTGTAGGTGTTACGTACATGCTCTAAATAAACAGGGGAATAGTCCACAAACTTCAGCTCGTTCACTCTTGCCTGCACCTCATCTTCAAGTCGTTTTGCGATATCATATTGATTTTGATTATACCACGGTTCATCAGCATGGGCATTCAGTGATGCTTTGGACGAATATTGGCTATCCAAATAATTTATTCATTCCATTTTTCAATACTATAGACCTTTGCTTCCTGCTTGCTGTCATCTTCCTTGACCGTATAAATATACTTGTACTCATTAATTTCGGAATTTCGATTTGTATAACGGATTTCGATATTTTCGATCATATAAAATTTATAGACGCCATTGGTTTTTTTGAATGTTCATGATTTGGTATTTGATTAGCTTCTCTTTGATTTTGATATCATTCAGACGTTTAACTAACGTCTGCTGCTGTATGTAGAGCGGGCCTTCCGGATCAAGCAAGCCTTCTACTAGCGAAAATCGATTCTTGTTTATAGCCTCTATGATGGATTCCTCATAGGAAATCATTGCTTTCTGCGCGATATCTTCACTCATAACATTATCAGTTTTGTCGCTATCATTTATTTGAACATTACCGCATGCGGTTATTTAATTGAATCATACAAACGAATGTACACAGCAGAACTATCCTATGTAATTTTGAGTTCTTAACAAACATTCCTGTACCTCCAAGCCTTCGAGTAAAGCTTCCGTCAATCTACTCTTAATTATAACGCTGGATCAGTTTTGTTTCAAAAAAAGTTCGACCGTCTCGTAAAATAAGGCCTTCTCACTACTCTTCAAAGAGTGTCCGGATTGGTAGAATTGTTCAATTGAAAGGTTGGTGCACATTTCTCTATACTTCTGGAGATCCTCATCCTTAATGAGAGAGTCTTTGTACATACCTCTTGCTACTAAAACAGGGACGTTTATTTGCGAATGCAGGGCGATTTGGGTTGATTCGCGCTGAATGGCTCTGACGGCTTCGGGACGGATATGACCTAACCGGTTTTGTGGGATTAAATAGTGCTCAATGTACTCATCTGCCCACTCGGAAGTCATCTGGCGATGCTCTGCAGGATAATCTCCTATAATTAGGGAAGCAATTGAAGAAGGATGAGCCTGAGCGTATTTCAGCGCATAAGATACCCCTCGCGAATAAGAATACGTGAGAGGATAGCTCAAGTTCGTCTCACGCAGTACACTCTCAATATCTGTAACATGATCATCCAGGTCATAGCCTTCGGATGGCGTCTGGCTGAGTCCCCTGCCTCGAAAGGAAAGTATGATGCATCTCCTTGGTAAGAGGAATAAGGCGAGCTCCGCATATTCTTCAGCCGTCTCCGATAAGCCCGGACAAATGACGACAGGCGTATATTCAGTATCGGCATAGGGTGCACTGTCTAAATAATGGATACGAATTCCATTATGAATTAGAAAATCCGGATAATAGCTTCATCTGGGTATCTCCATTCAGTAAGTGATCAGATCCTTTTTTTGGGTTGGCTAGCATCTTTACTCAATTGAAGCCTTCCTCATTAATGTTTATATATTCGCGTCTGGTCACCATTAAATGAGTAACCATAACCAATGAATTCCCAGTCATTCTTCTCATAATAGGCCTCCAAATCGGTACACAGATAGATTTGTTGATAGCCACTTGCTTGGCTTAATCGATGGCATGGTTTTGTAAGACAGCTCCATATTATATTTTAAAAAAAAAAAAAAAAAAAAAAAAAAAAAAAAAAAAAAAAAAAAAAAAAAAAAAAAAAAAAAAAACAATCTCTATAGAAATGATAATTCATTTCACTTCCCCATTGTTTAACAAAATATTTCACGGCATCTTCAAATTTATCTTGCCGGTCTCTAATATTATGAATGTGAATCATGAAGTAATCCTCCTGCTAACGAGTGGCTTCTGACTGGTTTTTATTGATAATTGCTATTTCTGTCGTGAGAGCTTGAAGTATGAATAAACTTAACCAATAGTGAGATTTTGTTATCCTCCTGAAGAAGATTCCAATAATAGTCCTTCACTTCATCAATATCATCAAATAAGATAGATCGAACGGTTCGCCAACGAACGATCGCATGACCCCATTCTCTTCTTTACTGTAGGTGTGAATACAATGTCCTTGACCCGGTATAAATGCATTATAATTAAAGAAATTCCGGATGCAAACTTCCTCTCGATTATGAGAACTCTTCAAAATAGAAAGCTTATAGTTCTTCTGTTCCGTATCAATGATACCCGATATCCGAGGCGTAAAATGCGGTGCGTCAGTCTCGTATTCTCGGCTGGATCAAGCTTTCCTCAAAGGATTGATGATTGTTTAGTCCATCTTATAATCGTTTCCGTCTGATCACCATTTGAAATGATATGATATTCGCTTCACCGATTTGAGCGGATAATAAATGATCAGGCTGCAGATATGATTGCCGCCTCATCAAATGCTTTATTTCTCACGAAGCTTCCTTCGCGTTCAAATTGTCGATTTCGGCTATTGTCGCTCCTCCCCATGATCCAATAGATTTGAACATAATGGTCTCTAGAAGACGTCATTCCGATAATGATGCCTCTGCCTGGGTAAGGATTATGTTGCAGTTTATGAATGTTGTTGGAAACCGAAAGGTATTTCTTAACCTGTACAATGTTGGCGTAGTGATGTCTAGTGTGATCAGCGACATGCCAGATGCCCCAACGAACCGTTGCGCTGCGCCCATTCTCGAAAGGCACGATATCTTCTAACTGTTCAACCGTTAGATACAGGCACACTTCTCTAAACAAGTCATGAATATGCATGTACTGATTCAATAACGTTTGCAGCGGAACTTTCTCAATGAATGGCAATTTTCCATCCTTGTCATACATGGGGCCAAATTCTTTACTTAGTTCTTCTGGAATGCTGCTCTTCTGCAGTCTAAATACCCAATGCAGGTCAACGACCGCGATATGTCTGAGCAATTGCGCGATGCTGTTTCGATTATTGGTTAACCCACTTTCATCAATTTGTTCTTGCGTCAAACCCTCAACTTGATTGATTAATCGTTCGTAATTGGAGGTAACCATGGCATAATAAATTCCGATTTGTGGAGACATGCGCCATGAGGCTGGAAATCATACGTTCTCGAATCTAACCCTTCCTTTCTGTTTGGAAAGAGCAACGGTACTCTATTTTTATCTGGAGAAGTTCATTCCTTTAAGCTTGGTTTGCATATTTCATACGGATCATAGAGAAATTTACGGTAGAGGCAAGAATGGAATCTCGCAAAGGCAGAAGCGATGGTGTTATTCGAAATTCAATTCCGCGGGAGGTAATCCGTTGGAACTCATTGGCAGACAATAATGCGGAGCATGAAACTCATCTACCGCCCATACCATGGCTCGTTCATTCAATCGCATATCTCTCGAGCTGCCTCTTGGCTCAATATATGCGATATTCGGCTCGCTCGACTGAAGTGAAAGCAGGACTTCACTTAATCAACAACCTTCCTCTTTGTTAACTGGACTCTGTATGTAACCTCCTTAACTTTCAATACAGCTGCCTTTATAACAAAAAAAGAGCATCGGCAATTCAGTTATCTGCCAAGCCCTAACCTGGTTCTACTATAGCATGAGTTACAATTGTTGGGAAATGCTGCTTTGTACTTGTTTGGGATAGAACAAGAATTCAAATAAAACAAACAAAGGAGTCCAACAGTTCTTTCTCTGCTGCTGCAAATCTTCCAAGTCAATGCTTCTGCCGGAGACAACGGTTTTTATTGACGATATTTGTCATCCTGTGGCGATTAAGGTTTTTTCTTCAAGAAGAAACGGCTGCACCGTCCAAGGACAGTACAGCCGTTCTTCTTGCATACCAACTTGACCTGTTAGCCTGTCGAAGGACTGTTTGGTACATGGGCCTTCTGGTTGCGGTTATCTGAGGTGGAAGCCGCCACCTGATTTTCCGCTTGCCTCGATCTTGTCTCCATTGCCAGGTTTCTTGCGTCAATGGACTGCTTTTTGCGGCGAGCCATAGCACTGACCTCCCATTCCTGTAATGACCCTGATCTCTCAAGGCTGTTATAGGTTAACCAAGAATGGGGGGAATTAACAATCAGACTTTCGAAATACACAATGAAAACGTTCAACACCCGGATATTTTTCACCAAGACTTGTGATATGAAAACCGGTTCGCCGATAGAAGTTTACCGCATTCTTATCCGTTTCCGCTGCAATCTCGGTAAGGTTACGTTTCTTTAGATCTGTAAGCATATCTTTACCCAGCCCTTGGTTACGATACCCCTGTTTAACTGCAATATGCCTTAGTTCAATCTGGTTAGCCGATGAATATGTTATCCCGATAAGTCCGACTAAAACGTTATTGGTAACTTTTCCAATTAAAATTCTAGAATCGTCGTTCATGTATTGGCGATATTCGTTGTTTATTCTTCATCATCGGGCCACATACATTCGGCTAACAGATCAATAACTTCTTTAGATGGTTGATACCCCTTCAGATCAATCATAACTGGCCCCCCTGCTTTATTGAGTAATAATCTTCAACAGATCTAGAGGCTGATCCAGCTTCATGTAATTTGTTTGTATATTGGTGTTATACCAGTATGCCTGATAGGGCCTGATGCCAGCCCCGGCTGCGCCTTCTAATTCCGAGGAACCGCCATCCCCAACGAATACAGCTTCTTCCGGGGCTACTCCTAACCGTTCACAAGATAACAGATAAATTTGTTTATCCGGCTTCGCAAAGCCTGCCTCAAAGGAGAAAATAACATCATCAAAATACGGTGAAAGTTCGCTTTTCCCCAATACTGGACTTCTTCTTCCGTACAATTACTAATAAGCCCAATCTTAATATGCTGCGTTCTAAGATCAGCTAATAGTTCAATAATGTCTGCGCGAATAGAGTTAAAGGGCAGGAGCTTCTCACTCACTCTTTCCTGATACAGTTTGTCAATGATTGCTTGTTTAAATGGCAAACTTCGGTTTGTTAACATATCATTCAGCACCGCATGGTAATCAGGATACTCCCCAGTCATTCTTTTCTCTTGTCTGTTTCCCATTCTTGCTTAAAATCTCCATTACTAAGACCCAATAATGTCATATAATCATAGCTGCGCTTTGAAATTCGCTTATTATCAGAGAATTCAGTGATGAGTGTCTCGAATAGATCGAATAAAATCGCTTTGGGCTTCATCTCGCACTCACCCATTTATCGTTCTCATATGGTGGGCAAGACGATATAGCTCGGCGATATCATAGCGGTCGATTTCTTCAAATCTTCTCACAGCTTCCTCTATGGGAACGACTTCAACTGCGATTACGGTTTCACCATCTGGTGGATTCAGTGGTGCTCCGACGATGTTAACCTCCCCATACCCCACCAGTCTAATGAAGTCAGGATGTGGAATATGCGACCGGAAAGGTTGATCAGCAGCGGAGTGACACAGGAAGTGACCGATTGCTGTAAAGGATACAAGCTCTGCACCTAATTCCTCTTTAACTTCACGTTTTAACGCATCCATATAAGGCTCATCCGGTTCCAACGTTCCACCGGGAAGCTCCCATTTGCCGCTTTCTACTTGCATCATTACATACTGCTCGCCCACGACCGGTATGATGCTGATATTGCTAATAAGCGATTCATTCGTGACATTCCCAAGTCTGAAATGCGCTTTAACGATATCCCAATCTATCAATCCTGATAAAGTGGGGTAGTCGTCCTTCGTAATGACTGATAGATCTACCATTTCAGCAAAACCCTCCAAATGACTAAGCTTTATTCTCATTCCAATCCTCCAATGAGTTTAGTTATTTGGTCTATCCAACGTCCTTCTGGATCCGCGATGACGGTAAGCCACCCCAGCTGCACAGCTGGGGTCATATTCTTCTCTTGGTCATCCACATAAAATATAGGCTGACGCTTGTCCAAGCTCGTATGAACGATTTCAAATATCTTTGGGTCAGGCTTACATAGTCCAACTGAGCTTGAGATTGTCATGCTCTTCACATAAGGTCTCACAGGTTCCAGCAGGGGGGCCAACCACTCCCAGCGATGATTACTAAGTATATGAATGTCAGCGAATTGACTCCATCCTGCAATCCGACTCATGGCCAGGATAGGCTTGAGATACTTCCCTAACATGTGCTGTGCAGCAGCAGAGTCAATATGAGGCGCTTTTTCCCGAAGCCATTCCCAGAAGTAAGCCTCTGGCACTTTTCCTGACCAGAAGTCATCACGCAGCTCATTTTTGAATAGATCTTTCAATTGTTCATAAGGAATTCCCGTCAGGGAATGGATCGCATTCCAGTAGTCTGGAGATAGATTGGTGACAAGGACGCCGGCTGCATCAAGAATAAGTTGGGGTCTGCTCATGGGGAGTTAGTGTGATTTCGCATCGACTTTGGCAGGGATTGAGCATGACATTCTTCAACAACCAGCTTTAATTGCGAATTACGATAATTCAGGAAATTCCGCATATATCTGCTTAGAATCAACCTCTCAGCTGCTCTGCCAGCCAGCCCATATGGCGCTTCAAAGGTTAATTCATCCTTCATCACCGTATGATTATGAACCGTCATAAATTCATGTTTATGGTTCAATGTTCTGAATGCTCCAGACACCATTTGATCAACAAACTTATACGGTTTATTGAACTCAATGATCTTAGATTTAAGCCGTTGCCGGACTAGAAAATGAGTGGCTTCAAAGGTTACCTGCTCGCCCGCCTCAATCATCCCGATCATTCTTCCCGCTATCGCACTTTCTTTTGTATGCTTCCAGACCGTCTTCGTATGGAGCTCTATATTTCTTGCCATATCAAAGCATAACTCGATCGGTGCTTTAATCTCTATTTGCGTTCGTATAGTGACCAATTACATTCTCCCTCTAATGCTTAGTTGGATGCTGCACCTTAGTTAAGCTCTTCTTTAATCTCTTCTATATTTACTCGAGCCCTGTTGTTTAAGGATCTCTTGTCTCTGAGATTGAACTGCTGAAGCTCATGTCCGGGGTCGATGACCAGTGGTTTGGAGATGATATCTTCAAGGATCTGAACAGCTGTTTGATAGGCTTTATACAATAATTCCTTTGGAATGACTTTCTTAAATAGCTTGGTCAGCCGGATGATGTTTTCCGCATACATGAGTTTAACTATACTATCCGCGCTCATGATATGACGACTCGCAAACTGGGTAACATTTTCAATAATGCGAGGCTCTAGATGAATTTTGGCTATTAACTCTAACTTACTGATTGCATTCCAGTTCATAATGGACAATTCCTTAGAGAACTGATCAATTAACTCGTTGAACCAGATAACCTCGAGCTCTTTCGGTACGTTATACGTTTTATACTCTTCATAATCACCTTCCCGATGCATCTGAAAAGAGCTGCCTAAGTAAATTGTAAATAATTCCTTTGCTCTTTGCCATTCATTTTCCATACGATCAGATCCTCATCCTCTTTGCTTCCATTCTTCTTCCACCTATTCGTTTCCCCTGGTTCAGGTTGCCACAATTGCTTATGATTCAACCTTTGCACACAAGCTATAAATTTAGTGATTTCTCATAACAAAGACTCGACTCGCACTCCACATATTCACCGAATTTCTCGATTTCATAATAGCCATGCTTCTTATAGAAGCCAATTGCTTCCGGCTGAGGGGCTCCTGCTTCCAATCGGATATAAGCAGCATTCATTTCCTGTGCCATAGCCTCAAGTTTCTTTAAAATCTCTCCAGCGACGCCATTCTTCCTGTACAGCGGATCCACATAAAATCTTTTCAGTTCCATGCAGGTCTCATCTAGTGGTCTAATGGCTCCACAGCCAACCGCCGACTCCCCGATATATGCGACCATGAACACAACATTCTCAATTGCCGGATCACTGAAATCTAAGCCAAACACTTCATCTGCAGGGTATCGCTGCAGCAAATCTGCATCCAATTTCTCGATTAACTGATGTAAGCTGCTGTCATCATGTGCGACTTGGATGATCTTTAATTCATTCATTGTGTTTGCCTCTTTATCGTATTATTGTTTGGGTGCTAAAACACCTCTGGATCCTTAAGCTCGGCCCAATGTATATGTGGTTCTTGCTGGCTATTCATCGTTATTGTTCCTACCATAATATTGGATTGTGACCGATGTTCATAGTAATGCTCAACCATGAAGCGAATGATCCTTGACAGGCGCAGCTGATGAATATCATCTTCATTCACCCAGTGTAATTCCCCTTCCTGCGAGGGGGTAAAATCTTTTGTCGCGCTTCTCCCGATATATACAAATTGTTGTCTAATCTCATCCTCTTTGATTCGAAACAATATGTAGCGTAAGGTTAAGTCATCGATATCACTCTCTTGAAGCCCCGATTCTTCATAAATCTCTCGCAAACATGCCTGCTTCGGATTATTCAATTCTTCTGGCTCCAAATGACCGCCTAAGCCACTCCAAAACTCCTGGTTATATAATCGGCTGTTTGATTTCTTCATCATTAATACTTCGTTCCCATAATACAAAAAGGCAGTAGCCATCTGTCTGACTTCCAGCTTCATCACTCCTCGTTATTCATCAGTTTTTTTGCTCCATTGTACTCTCTATCGTAACGTAAAAATCATCATTTCGCATGATTTCATCGATCACGTCTTCCACTTGCATAGACGTCGTGTCAATCATATGTTTGGCAGGCTGGTTTGTGTCTAAAATCTCATGTAATCCGGCAACACACCGGTGTCCCATTTGATATTCAGGTCTGCGCTCAGCATCCCTTCTAAGAAGCTCATCTTCTCGCGGTTATCAGGAGTACAAATTTAACCGAGACATTATACCCTTCGAGCTCCTTGCGGATGTAATCGGCATTCTTCATGAAGGCTACATAATCGATCACCACATCGTGACCATGTTGAACATAGTTTTTAGTTAGAGATGCAATATTAAGCCAAATCAGATCGGTATGATATTGACTTAACCATGGCATTTCGTATCCCCCAACCACCATATGGTCGATTTCATCACCTGGGATATAGGCACTTTTTTGAAGTCTCCTTGCAATCATCTTTGACGTTGTCGATTTACCGGCACCTGCTGGGCCCGAAATGATGTATATCATGTTCCCCATATCTTCCATCCTTTTATATAAACGTAATGTGTTTGTCTACTTTCGATTATTAATCATATTCCCTATTATACGACTATTCCCACCCATCATATGGTATTTTTTATATTGCAATCTTAATCGCGCTCTCTTATACTGATGAATATTTACAAAGATAGAACCTATTAAGGGGGTCGTCTATGCTTCAGGCTTATTGGTATATTACCAAAATGAAGCTGCTAACCAATCTTGCTTACCGCTTTGAGGTTTTTGCTTCCGTAGGTACTAATTTCATTCTGATGCTTGCATCGGTGTTTCTATGGAAAGCCGTATACAGCGGCGGCAGCCAGCAAATAAATGCCCTTAGTCTTCAGGATCTAACCACCTACACCATCCTCTCCATTATGCTGTCGTCCGTTTTCGTTTGCGGTGTACAGGACACTATTTATTACAAAATTAGAGAAGGCCAAATCGTCACCGATTTTTACCGTCCCATCCCTCTGCTCGCCTGCTACTTAGCTGACGATATCGGCGGCATGCTGAGCGCTTTGATTAACAAGGTTGCTCCTCTGTTCCTATTCGCAGCTCTCTTTTTTGGTATTCCTTGGCCTTCGTCTGTCTTGAGCCTGCTTTTATTTATCCCCAGCTGCTTATTAAGCTACGGCATTCTATGGCTGCTCAGCGCGCTTGTTGGCTTAATCGCGTTTTGGGTGATGGAGCTTGGCAACATGGGCATGGTCAAAGATAGTATCGTTCGTGTGCTGTCCGGCAGCATCGTACCGCTTTGGTTTTTCCCGGAAAGCGTCCAGACGATTTCAAAATTTCTTCCATTCCAATATACCTACCAGACTCCGCTAGGCATCTACATTGGCAATATTGGAACGATGGAGGCACTCACGGCGATGGGCATTCAATTCATATGGATTGCCTTTTTGTTTATGCTGCTTGCTGCCGGATGGAAGCGAACCAAGACGAAGACTTTAATCCAGGGAGGCTGATCTACACAAGATGGTATCGTCCATACGGCACTACATCTCTGTCGCAGCCTGCTTCGCGCGATTGGCTATTCAGCGGCAGCTTGAATACCCGTTATTTCTGTTCAGCTGGCTCCTGATGATTCCCATTCAATATTTCTCAGGCATCTGGATGTTGAAAATCATTGTCGACCGCTTCCAGCCGATTAACGGCTGGGATTTCCCTGAGCTTACGTTTCTATATGGTCTCGGACTTATCAGTCACGGTATTTTTGTCGTCTTCTTTATCAATACGTGGCATATCGACCATATGGTCATTGATGGCGCATTCGACCGTCTGCTGCTGCGCCCAATGAACGTCTTCTTCCAGCTGGTGGCAAGCTATGTCAACTTTATCGGCCTAATCGATTGCATTCCAGGCATCATCATTTTCATTTACGGCTGCCATTTGGTCGGCTTTGATTGGACCTTCTTTAACATCGCCAAGCTGCTGCTTGTGCTATTAGGAGGTGTATTTATTCGGGCCGCATTATTCATCAGTCTAGGCACAGTTGCTTTCTGGACCAAACGAAACGCTTCAATGGTGAGCTTTACTCTTGCCATGCTGGAGCGAGGAACGATGTATCCTCTCAGCATTTATCCGAATGTCATTCAGCTGCTCTTCACCTATCTGATTCCGATCGGGTTCATTAGCTTCTATCCGGCAGCCGAGTTTTTAGGCAAGAGCAGCGCCGGGCTGCAGCTTCCGCTCAGTTTCGCCCTGGCGACGCCAGCTATTGGTATATTGGGCTTCTTCTTATCGCAATGGGTTTTTCGAATCGGAATGAAAAGCTATGAGAGTGCAGGCTCATAATAAAGCGAGGTGTTAACGATCATGGAAGCCGTAGTCGAAGTTATTGATTTAGTGAAAGAATATGTAATAAGCAAAAAGGAAAGCGGATTGAAGGGAGCGCTCAAAGGGCTCCTGTTTCCCGAGAAAACAACGGTTCGCGGAGTCGATGGCATCAGCTTCTCCATTAATCCCGGAGAAATCGTCGGTTATATAGGCCCTAACGGAGCAGGAAAAAGCACCACCATTAAGATGCTAACCGGTATTTTACACCCGACCTCCGGCTCTATCAAGGTGTGCGGCATCTCACCGCAAGCGGATCGAAAATCAGTCGTGCGCAAGCTTGGAGTCGTATTCGGCCAGCGGACGCAGCTTTATTGGGATTTGCGGCTTGGCGAGTCATTCGAGCTCTTGAGGCGAATCTATCAAATCGATAAAAGCAGCTACGATGAAACTTTGACCGTACTAAGGGAAGTGCTTAAGCTGGACGAGTTTATCAACACACCAGTACGCCAATTATCTCTTGGGCAGCGCATGCGCGGCGACTTGGCTGCTGCCATGCTGCATTCGCCATCCATATTGTTTCTTGATGAGCCGACGATCGGACTCGATGCAGACGCGAAGCATGCCATACGCAATTTCATCAAAGAAATTAACCGCAAACGGAGCGTAACGGTTATCCTGACGACGCATGACCTCGATGACGTCGAACAGCTGTGCAGTCGATTGGTAGTCGTTAATCACGGGAAAGTTGTAGAGGATGGCCCGATCGATTCGATTATTCACAAGCTAACTCCGCACCGTTTGCTTGTCGTAGAGCTGCAGCATGCTTGCGATGACCTTACGCATCCATATGCGGAAATCATTAAACGTGAAGAGCTAAAAATTTGGTACCAGTTCGAGAAGGAGCGCATTTCCGCATCACAGCTTATTTCTGATCTGTCACAGAAGCTGCCCATTCAGGATTTGAGCGTAAAAGAACCGAACATTGAAGATGCGATTCGGGAAGTGTACAAAACGACATAGTGAACTCGCTTAAGCCCGCCCGCCTCAATAGGTGGGGGGGGCTTGACCCGATTAACAATGGTCGGGATAACCTTCTTCCAGAAGTACGGAGCTTGCCCTTTTACATCCTATCTTTAGGTCTGCTTTCAACCGTACAGGTCACCGACGAATATAATCCCCTGACATACATCTCGCATGCAGCAAGCGGTACAATCAGCATATCCGGCAGGACAAATGCCCAATTGTTTGATGAGCAGGGCATCTGTCCAATCGATATGCGGCTTATTTCATACTATACTGTATACCGAGTGCCGAGAGATAACAGCTGCAATAAAGCATCACGGTGCCGGAAATACCATTTAGGGAGGAATTTGCATGTCTGGTGTACATGGTGGATTTACATCTTCTGGTGTGATCCTTGTTCTATTTATTCTCTTGGTTATCGTTGCACGAGGAGTTCTGTACTAATTAATGTCTAACCAATAATGCAAAAGCCGCCGCAGGGGCTTCCCCTGTGGCGGCTTTTCATTTCAGCTTCATTTTGAACCTAGTAACACTCACTCTAAAAAGCATAAGTCCGCAGCGCCAAAGCAACGCCGTCCTCTTCATTGGATAAAGTCACAACATCAGCTGCCGCTTTCACAGCATCCGGTGAGTTGGCAACTGCAACGCCGATCCCGGCAAATGTAAGCATACCGATATCGTTATAATAGTTGCCAATCGCCATAACGCGGCTTGGATCGATACCGCGATTACGTGCGAGCTCACGTAAAGCAATTCCTTTGCTTGCCTCCAGATGCTGAACGTCGATAAAATAATCACCGCTCCGAATATGCTGCAGACCACCTGTCCAGCCGCTCCAAATGGATTCCACCGTATCGATTTGATCTTTACTGCCGAATACCGTGAATTTCACAAGACCCTCTGGTAACGGACTGCCCGGTTCTCGCCAAGTCGGCTTGGCCTCATAACGGTTATACATCGCTTCAGCTTCGGCTGTCTGCCCTTCGATCATCATTTCAAAGGCGGTGTTCATGTCAAAATGATACCCATTGCGCATACAGAACTCCCGATATCGTTCCACCTCATTTGAATCAATCCTATACTGATGAAGCACCTCACGCTTCTCGGCTTCAATAGTGGCAGCTCCATTATGCGTAATCAGTGTCCCGGACAAACCGAGTTCATCCAGTACAGGCAGCGCATTGATTGGCCCGCGTCCGGTACAAAGAACAATTTCAGCTCCGCGCGAAGCCGCTTCACGCACGGTATCACGTACGTGAGGTGTCAGAATATGATCATCAGTCAGCAATGTCCCATCCACATCTAAAGCAATCAAGTCTACATTCATTCCCATGCTGTGGTCCCACCTATCAGTAGATTACAATGTTCTCTTATCTATTTAATCGGCAGCGTCCACCACATCGTGAACCGACAGTAACGATTCCAACTCCGTATCGGTAAGTAAGCGGTAGTCTCCCAGCCTTAAATCCGGATCCAGCTGAAGCGGTCCCATCGTGATGCGCCGCAGATATACAACCTTTTTCCCGACGGCTTCAAACATCCGTTTCACTTGATGAAACTTCCCTTCATGAATCGTAAGCGTGATCCGGCTAAGCAGTCCCTCTTCTACCGTTTCATGTCCATTAATAAGCAGCTGCGCCGGCATCGTTACGTAACCATCATCAAGCTCAACACCCGCTGCAAAAACACGAATATCCTCTGGCCCGACATCGCCAAGTACGTTAGCCTCATAAACTTTGGGCACATGCTTGCGCGGAGAGAGCAAATCATGAGCCAGCTTGCCATCATTGGTTAGCAGCAGCAGGCCTTCCGTATCCTTATCAAGACGTCCTACTGGAAAAGGCTGAAGTACCCGGTCATTCGGATCGAGTAAATCAATGACCGTCCGGTCTCTTGAATCTTCCGTTGCCGAAATAACACCTTGAGGCTTGTTCAACATGACATAAATAACCTCACGAAAGACAACCTTTTCCCCGTCAAACCGCACATCGGCGGCCTCAGGATCGAGTATCAATCCAAAATCTTTTACAATGACGCCATCGACCGTAACGACACCTTGCTTAACGACGCGCCTAATTTCACTTCGTGTTCCAAAACCCATATTTGACAGCAGCTTGTCCAGCCGCATTCTTTTTGCCACGTTACATTCTCCTCCAACCGGCAGGAAGCTCGTTCTTCACTAAGCCCTCTCCGCCAACTTTACCCCATCCAATGGGAAAATGATCTGCACAAACGAGTACATATCCTTTGATTGCATTCTTTTTTGAACCGTTCCGAGCATCTTCTCGCAATAATCGCTCATGCGCAGATGACCGGCTATCAGCTTCAGCCGACCGTTCCAGACGGGGCGCGTCAATAATCAGCGTCTCGCCCTTCAAATAACGCAGCGTTGCTTCTTCATCCGCGGACAGCCCAAGCGTCAGCACCGCTTCCTCGCGCCGCAGTCCCATAGCCAGCGCCTGCGACGGCTCAAACCGATGCTCGCCGGCTTCGCCAAGATACCACCCGGCTCGCACCACCTTCAAGCCGCCGAAAGACGGCATGCCCGGCGGCTGCAAATAAACCCGTGAGCCGTACGCGATGATCTCGCCCGGCCACTGCTCCGCGCCGACCAGCTGGTCGGCGGCAAAACGCCGCCAAGACTCCGCGGCGTCAACAACAACAGCTCCGCTGCCGCGTCCCTCACCCGGTCCGCCAGCTCGCTTATGCAGCTGCTCACCGCGGCTCCGCGTACCGCTGCCACGGCGCTCCTGCGCCGCCCCAATTACGCGGCCGCGATCACCTGCGCGCGCCCCGCCTTACCGCCGCTCCGCCTTACCGCTTCGCTCCGCCTTACCGCTTCGCTCCGCCTTCTACCGCTCCGCCTTACCTCCCGCTCCGCCTTACCACCGCTCCGCCTTACCATCCCGCTCCGCCTTACCACCCCGCTCCGCCTTACCATCGCTCCGCCTTACCACCCGCTCCGCTTTCCGCTGCTCTGCCTCACCATCCCGCTCCACCATACCGCTTTGCTCCGCCTTACCACCCGCTCCGCCTTACCATCAGCCTCACGCTTCACTCCGCGCTTGCGCAGCACAGCAGCATAATGCCCCTCGCCTTCGGTCAAATGCGGCCATAATCTCACTGTGCCCGCCACACTTTCGCTTTCCCGTGCATCACCGCCATACTCACGCGCCCAATCACTCCGTCCCCGGGCCCAACCATGGGCAAGCGGCACCTGCACAACTTCCAGCTCTGGGCATGCCGCAAGCAGCCCGGCGATTTGCACTTCGTTCTCCTCCGGGGAGAACGTGCAGGTCGAATAGACAAGCGTACCGCCTGGCGCTAGCATATGCGCAGCATGCTTCAGAATATCCCGCTGCATAAGCGAGCACCGTTCTACAGAATGCTTTTCCCATTCGCCGATCATCGACTCATCCTTGCGGAACATTCCTTCTCCTGAACAGGGGGCATCCACCAGAATTCGGTCAAACCATCCCTCAAACACCGGCGCCAGCACCGCTGGCTCCTCATTAAGCACAACAGCGTTGCGCACACCGGCAAGCTCGATATTTTTGGCCAGAACCTTCGTACGTTCTCTGGCATTGTCATTCGTTACAAGCACCCCGCGGCCCTGCAGCTTCGAGGCAAGCTGTGTTGATTTGCCGCCAGGCGCCGCACATAGATCTAACACCCGGTCACCGGGTTGAACGTCTAACAATTCAGCCGGTACCATCGCGCTCGGCTCTTGAATGTAGTATAGTCCGGCATGATAGTAAGGATGCTTGCCCGGGCGGTCTCCCTCCGAATAATAAAAGGCATCCTCTGCCCAAGGCACTGGTGTAAGACCACCCTCGAACGGAGACAGCTTCGCAAAAGCCTCCGAACTCAGCTTCAACCCATTTACACGCAGTCCGTATTTACGGGGCCGCTCATAAGAATCGATGAAAGCGTCGTAATCATCCAGCAGCAAGCCCTTCATTTTATCCTTAAACGATTGCGGCAGCGTGATGCTCATTCTCGAAACTCCTTCCGCCGATCCATCGCTCATCATAGAATCGTATCGATATTTTTTACTAACCCTTATTTAACTAACCCTTATTGTATAATAAAAGAACCGAACTTGACCAACCCGCTCTTCAAACATCCATCTTTTCCCAACCTTTTCCGATTTCGGCACACGATATGTAAGGGTCAGGACATGAACAACAATAGTTGCAGCAGAGGCACTCATGCATAACAAGCCAATTGATGCTGCTGAGGTTATTCGCGATTACGCCAAGCCTTTATTCGGATTCGCATTTAACCGATTGAGGAATCGTAATGAAGCAGAGGATCTCGCACAGGAGATTGCCGTTCAGTTGATTAAATCGCTTTCTTCCGGCACAGAAATCCATAACCTGGATGCCTATGTTTGGACGATAGCCAAATATTGCTGGGTTCATTGGGTGAACAAGCAAGCGAAAGCCCCAATGCTTTCCGAACTTAACGGCTTCTCTAACCTTCTGACGAGATACGGGATCAGCTTCCTCTTGATCAGCTGCTTGAATCCGAGACTTATTTCGAGCTGCGCCGAGAGATCGCTTTTCTATCCGCCATCCACCGGCGTATCGTCATCCTGCACTATTATGAGGGCTTGAAGCAAAGTGATATCGCAAAAGTGCTGGCCATTCCTGTCGGGACGGTCAAATGGCATCTTCATGATGCCAAGAAGGAATTGAGGAAAGGGATGGAGCAGATGCGTGAGCCAGGCTTGTTAAGTTTTAATCCGATCCGATTTACAATAGATGGGTCATTCGGGATCACCGGGCCAACTAGGAGAAACCAATGATTTTTTAGGACGAACTTTAGCTCAAAATATCATCTATGCCGCGTATCAGAAGCCATTATCCGTTAATGAAATCGCTAAAGAGCTAGCTATTTCACCTGTTTTGCTTGAAGATGAGGTGCGATTATCTTGCAGAGTACGCCTTCCTGACGGAAGATTTCACCAGGAAACTATCAGAGTAATACGATCATTTGGAATACGACGTATGGAACAAAAAGAAATCATACACCATCTTTATCAAGCTCTGTGCCTCTGAGATTGCTGATATTCACTTACAACGCTCTGCTCGCCATTCGCAAAGAGGTGGAATCATTGGGGATTAATAATCCGGATCAGGATTATAACTTCCTGCTTTGGACACTGCTGCCAATGAATATTGAAGCACAGTCTTGGAAATGCCTGCCGCTCGACATCTCCTTTGATTCTGTCGCGCCGCTCCGCAAAGATGGCGGCCATTACATCGCCTATGCCAATCTAGCTACAAAGCAATCCTCTTCACAGTTCCTATATCTGATAATCCCGATTATTCCACTTGCGGTCCGATGAATCGCAGCCAAAGTGGCAGTCCGCTGTATTTGTGGCAAATGAATACCTCTTGGAGCAACCGGCAGGATTGGCGTTTTCTTCACTTCCATGATGTGCAGATTTGTGATTTATTCAGGCGCGGCGAGTTGGCAGATGATGAACAGCATCGTGAAGAATATGCCTTTCTGCTAGAGAAAGAATATATTCTGGCGGACAGAAGATGGATACCGTTTCAATGCAATCTGGATTGATTCCAGGGAGACGCTTGATCGTCTTCAAGCGCTGATGCCGGATTTATCCAGCACCTATTCCCCTTCGATCAGCAAGCTTTACAATGGGATACTCGACCAGATGATGCTTAATCAACCGAAGCATCTAAAGTCGCAAATTGCCTATCGTGTTAAGCAGGACAGCTGCGGTGGCTTATTAACAGCTTATGTTCTGAAGCATCTGCTCGATAACGGCAAGCTTCAACCACCCCTGCCCCATCAAAGTAAAACAATTACAACCTGGATGGGTCCTGTCAATTAACAGAGCTCTATACCACGACAAAGGCGGCAGCCGAAACCATCTCTGGTTCACGTCTGCCGCCTTTTACCTTTGTTCGTATACTCGTCAAGCATCATGTTCTTCACCATGAAGCCGAACCTCAAGCGGAATCTCCGCAAGCGCTTTCGCAAGTTGACGCAAGTGGTCATCAACGACAACCACTTCGAACGAGCGGAACACCGGCGGCTTCAGCTGGGCAGGCTCAGCCAGCTCCTTCGCGTTTACCTCCACCCACCGCCGAAGCGGCTCCACAGAGCGTTCGATATCCGAGCGCAGCTGATTCAGGTCAAGTCCCATCATGACGGCTGGATATTGGATAAGCTTGTTTAGTGCTTGATCGAAGAGCTTCCTTGCACCGGAATAATTATCATTGCGCCAATGATGAAGACCTACTGCAGCCTGCAGCAAGCCTTGGAAGAGCATATTGCGCCCTTCTTCCAGCCACAGCTCCTCCATCACCTCATGGCATTCAAAATAATCCTGATCGACATTGAACAGCACGATAAAATGAACAAATCTCTCGTCATAAGCCGCCCTGGCAGCCATTTATGAATGACCGCTCTTCTTCGCTCTTTGCAGGGCTACGCGAATATCATCAGCCAACTTTCGGATGCCCCAAGCATCCTCTTGCTCCCACAGCTCATTGAATCGCAGCTGGAACTGAACCGCCTCACGCACGCGATGGAAGAAATAGAGCTCCTGAATGTCGCTTAGCACGCTCGATACCATATTCGACTTCTCCTCGAAGTCACGCTGCGCATCCAGAATCTCTTTACGAATGCTCGACATTTCCGTATCCAGCACGGATGCTGCTTCTGCCGCCGTCTTCAGCCGTGCACGGACTTCGTCGGGCAAGCTTTCCTTAAATTTATAATTAAGCGAATGCTCGATCGTCGCCCAGAAATTCATGGCAAGCGTCCGAATTTGGACCTCCGCCAATACATTTTTCAAGCCGATCGCAGTCTGTACCGGATATTCTATGATCATATGAAAGCTCCGATACCCGCTATCCTTAAAGTTAGTAATATAATCCTTCTCATACACAAGGCTCAAATCCTTGCGCGTGCGAATAAGCGCTGCTACCCGGTGGATATCGTCAACGAACTGACACATAATGCGGATACCTGCAATATCCTCAATTCCGGTCTCGATATTCTCCATCGGTACGCTTAGCCTTTTCGCCTTTTCCAAAATACTTGAGATCCGCTTCACTCGTCCTGTAACGAATTCGATCGGTGTATAAGCCTCTCTTGATTTCAATTCGGTTCGTAATGTTTTGAATTTCACCTTTAGTTCCTCTACCGCCTGCTCGTAAGGCTGTAGAAACAGGTTCCAATCTCTACCGTCCATCCAGCCGCCTCCTGTCTATGACCGATGATCTGCACCAACTGCTTCTTTTATCGTTCGGAATCCATCCTTGCGAAGCCGCTCTTTAAGCCCGCTAGCTAATTCCCTCAGCAGCTCCGGGCCTTTATAGATAAGCGCCGTATAGACTTCAACCAAGCTTGCGCCTGCGCGAATTTTATCGTATGCATCGTCAGCTGTAAAGATGCCGCCTGAACCAATAATGGGCAGCTTCCCGCCCGTTAAGCGGTAAACCTCACGCACGACCTCAGTCGTCCGATCCTTGAGCGGCTTGCCGCTAAGGCCCCCCATCTCATTTGCATGAGAATGCGTCAGCCCTTCACGGCTAACGGTTGTATTCGTTGCAATAATTCCATTTACACCGCTGGCTACAATGGTTTCGACCGTATAGGCTAATTGCTCGTTTGTCATGTCTGGCGCGATTTTGACCAGTACGGGCTTACGGTTCCGGCCAGATGCTTTGGCTTGAATGTTCATCTCTTCCATGACGGTCGACAGCAAGAGCTGAAGCTCATCACCATGCTGCAGTGCACGTAAATCTGGTGTATTCGGTGAACTAATATTAACGACGAAGAATTCGCCGTATGGATATAAGTGCTTTTATGCAGGCCCGGTAGTCTTCATGAGCCAGCTCATTTGGCGTTACCTTATTTTTGCCGATATTAACGGCAATCGGTATGGGACGCTGTTTAATCTTCGACAATCGGTCAACCATCGCTCCGGCGCCTTCATTATTGAAGCCCATCCGGTTAATAAGCGCTTCATCAGGCGGAAGACGGAACAACCTTGGGAGCTCGTTACCGGCCTGTCCCTTTGGCGTTACCGTTCCAACCTCCGCGAACCCAAACCCGATATTCGCGAACATATCGACCGCCTTCGCATTCTTATCAAGACCTGCAGCCAGACCAATTGGATGCGGAAAATGGATACCGAAAACATCCACCGCCAGCTCCTTGGATTCCGATACCCCATACATCGCGCGCATCGCCGCAGGTACGCCTGGAATCCGTCTTGCTGTATGTAGCCCGTCAATGACTAGATGGTGGGCTTTCTCCGGGTCCATTTTGAATAAAAAAGGCTTGGCCAATTTCGAATACAACAACTTCACTCACTCCGCTTCTTCATGTTTGCTCTACCGAACAGTTTAACTTGTTCAACTGGAAAAAGAAAGAGCAATGGCGAACAAACAGCCAGCGCAAACAGCCGTTTTACGAGCTGCCGGCAGTATTGCGGCTTATTGCGGAAACGGTTACAATAGGGGAACAAACCCATCCAAAGTGAGAGAAAGGTTGATCCGCATGAGCCAAGCTAAGAAGAAGCCGCCAATGATGAAGACCAAGCCCAAAGAAGAAGTAAATAAGAAAGCGTTAATTTGGATTGGATCCATCTTTATCGTCATTGTCATCGTGATGGCCATTCTGCTCATTCTTAATACTTAATTCTATTATCCTTTAGGTAAGCCAGCGGTAAACAACTGCGGAGTTCGTCTCGTCCTGCATCGGCCTCAGGTGGAATTTATCCTCAGCCGGTGAGAGTGCGGCAGGGATGACTCCGTTTTTTATTTCAACCTTCGTACCAATCGGCACCAAATCGAACAGCTCCTCCACATCTTCCTTTTTCATGCGTACGCAGCCATGAGATTCGTCCTTCCCGATGCTGCCCGGTTCATCCGTCCCATGAATGGCATATCTCGTGCCAGACAAGGTCATTCCTCTGCTGCCATACTCTCCATCATCGCGACCATTCGGATTTTTTACTTTCTCACTAATATAGAAGCTTCCGATCGGAGTACGTTCTCCTCCTAAGCCAACGGGATAGCTTCGAACGATGACATCCCCGCTAATGACAGCAAGCCGGTGAGTGTCTTTATCGACGATGATCGACAGCGGCGATTCTGGCAGTGATAATACCTGGCTTTGACCAGCTTGTCCTGATGCTGTACTCGGAGCTTTGTCCGATTGGCTGGTTCCCTGTTGCGAAGAGTCATTCTCTGTATCCGAGCCTCCCGCAGCAAGTGCAGCCTGTGACTTGAGCTTCTTCAGCACTTCGCTGAACATCGCCCGCATGTTGTCTGTCTCTCCTGAGAGCACATTATTCGGATAAGGCCGAACCATATCCTCGAGCTTCTGCGGCCATTTGTGGAAGAGATCTTCATAGTGGGTAATTGCGCTTATTAACGTCCAGCGTTCTTCCTGGACCTTGCTCCATGCCTTATAGGTCGCAAAGGCTTCCGTTGCATCATCAGGCTGGCAATTACAGGTCTTGGCATCAAGCATTTGGATTTCATATGCTTCACCGCTGCCCTGCTTCTTCGCCGACAATATAATACGAGTGTCGCCTGTCCATTTGCGCCATGCGCCCTGTTGTTCCAGCATTACCGCAAGTCCTGTTCCGGCAGCTGCTGAGCTGCTTCCTTCTAGTAAAACACCTAACGATTGTCCGACTGGCTGCCGTGTCTGCGCCTTTGTGAAGACTACTTGCAGACGCTGCTGCTTCTGTATCTCATAAGCGGCGACAGGCTGAGCGTCCTCGCTGTCATCCTTATCCTCATTGAATCCGGCAAACGGGTTTGCTAATAAAGCAAGCCACAATAGTATAGCGGCTCCTGCTGTTCGCGCTGCCAGCACCTTAAATTTCCTTTTGCGGTTCCATGCTTTAATGATCTGCTGGGGCTCGCTAGCAAGCGGATGCTTCTTCCGCTCATAAGCTTCATATATACTTCCCGCCTGCAAGAAGCAATAGTTCGCTTTGCCTTCTTTATCTTCCAGACTATACTGTTTGCCTAGTAAATACCAAGCCATTCGATTATCGGGGTGGCTTTGTACATAACGCTTTAAGTAGGACATATCATCTCTCTGATCCATAAGAACCCTCCTACTGAATTTCCAGATAGGTTCTATATCGGCAGAAATGCTGTCCGATGTAGCATCGCATAGCTAAATTAGTATAAAAGTGAAGCTGAGAATCTATAAACAACAGAAAACCCATCCCTTGTCGAACAAGGAATGGGCTTAACCCAGGCTTCGTATTTATGGTTATAAATAAGATTAGTTATTGAAAGCTGCGTCTGCAATTTTAATGGAATCTGTAGGACAGCCATCAGCTGCATCTTGCAGATCATCATAAAGGTCTTCTGGAATTTCTGTATTTCCTTTGTTGCCGTCGCTGAGATAGATGACTTCAGCAAGACCTTCATCGTCATAGTCGTAAATATCAGGTGCTGTTGCTCCGCATGCTCCGCAAGCAATGCACGTATCTTTTTCAACCCAAGTAAATTTCGCCATAGTATTAGCCTCCTAAAGTTTCTTAATGACTTCTCAACGATCAGAGAACCCTTTTGACAAATAATTATTACGTTTGTAAGCGTATCTAGCTTAACGTTTCTAACCTCATAAAAACGTACAACCTTCACTCATCACTATATAACATATGCTCATCGGTTTGCAAGGATGTACCGCGAATTCGTTTATTCCTAATGAGGGCGGACGGGTCATCGCCAAGCATCCCTGCCGTAAGGACCGCATCCTCGCCAAACTTATCTCGCAGCATATCCATTGTCTTCGTTAGAGCAGCCTTTTTGGGCTCCTCCTCGTAATTAAACATATCCAGCTGGACAGCCGTTTCAGCCTGTAAAGATAAGTTTTGAAGCGTCACTCCGAGCAGTCTGACAGGCTCTCCTTCGCGCCAATGCTTATCGAATAATTTACATGCTTCAAGGTGGATTTCGCTCGCTGAATCCGTAGGCCTGACCAGTGTGCTTGAACGGTTAATTGTAGTCATATCAGGCCTTCGGATTACGATTTGAACCGTTGAAGCGACCATCTTCTGGCGGCGCATCCTTCGTCCCGTCTGATCAGCTAAATTAAGCAGTACCCGGTGTACCTCTTCCCGCTCTGTTACATTCTTAGGCAGCGTTGTAGTATGCCCGATCGACTTGTTGCGTTCCCGGTCTGCGTGAACTGGCGAATGGTCGATGCCGTGAGCAGCGGCTTTCATCCAACTGCCGACAACTCCGAAATGCTTTACCAGCATCGTCTCATCCGTTCCTGCAAGCTGGCCGATTGTACGAATGTTGAGCTTCAGACAGCTTCTCAGCCGTCTTGCGTCCAATGCCAAACAGGGAATCGCATGGTTTATCCCATAATAATTTGGGAACGTCCCGAATACGAAGCACGGTGAAACCATTCGGCTTTTGGAAATCAGACGCCATCTTTGCAAGCAGCTTATTCGGCGCAACTCCAATCGAGCAGGGCAGTCCCCACTCATTCTGAACCCGGTTCTGTATCGCATGAGCGATTTCAAGCGGTTCTCCAAAAATCGAAGAACCGGTAATGTCCAGATAACATTCATCAATGGAAGTCGCTTCAATTAATGGCGTGTACTGCTTAGCCACCGACATAAAGCCCCGGGAATAGCTGCGATACAGATCAAAATCAGGCTGGATAAGTATAAGCTCTGGACATACCTGCATCCCTTGTCTTACGGTCATTCCCGTTTTAACGCCCTTCTGACGGGCTGCGTAGGAGGAAGTGACGATAATACCTTTTCGCAGCTCAACGCTTCCTGCAACGGCCGTCGGCTTTCCTTTATATAGATGAGGCTCTTCTGCTTCGTGGACGGAACAGTAAAAAGCATTCATATCCAAATGGATAATAACCCGCCCTTTGCCAGCCTGGCTGTGGTCGTCAGCCTTATGAATTGGCATTCCGATCGCCTCTCTTGCTTTAGTAATCATTTTTTTGTAAAACCAGCATACAATTGCTACAGAAGACCGTCAACCTGCGGGTTAAACCTACAAATATTTAACCAGTGGATACGGCCATGACTCTACATTTACGCCATCATAAACACATGTTATAATAAGAAATTATGACTTTGCATAGGTTCACTAGAGGAGGCGGCCAGTACATGGCAAATACAATCTCGATCTTTGATACAACGCTGCGTGACGGTACACAAGGCGAAGGAATTAGCCTTTCAGCAGATGACAAATTGAAAATTGCCCAGAAGCTAGACGCTCTCGGCGTTCATTATATTGAAGGCGGCAATCCGGGAAGCAACAGCAAGGATATTGAATTTTTTCAACGTGTTAAAGGCTTGAAGCTTAACGCTAAAGTCACCGCCTTCGGAAGTACGAGAAGGAAAAACAGCATCGCTGATCAGGACAGCAGCTTGATTCGTATCGTGGAATCCGGCGTTCCTGCGGCAACGCTTGTCGGGAAGTCATGGGACTTTCACGTGCATACCGCTCTCCAAACGACACTAGAAGAGAATCTGGCGATGATTTATGATTCCTTTGCTTATTTGAAAAGAAACAGTGTAGAAGCCATCTTCGATGCCGAGCATTTCTTTGATGGGTACAAGCATAACCCGGAGTACGCGCTAATGGCTTTGCGCAAAGCTCAAGATGCAGGTGCAGATTGGGTCGTCTTATGCGATACCAACGGCGGCACGCTCCCATCCGAAATTCACGAAATCGTATCTCGCGTTCGTGCTGAGCTGACTGCACCGCTAGGTATTCACACTCATAACGACTGCGAGCTTGCTGTCGCGAATTCTCTAGCAGCTATTCAAGCCGGTGCGCGTCAGGTGCAAGGAACCATTAACGGGTACGGCGAACGCTGCGGCAATGCCAACCTATGCTCCATCATTCCGAATCTGCAGGTCAAAATGGATTATCGCTGCATCAGTGATGAACAGCTCGAGACGCTAACTTCAACAGCCAGATATATAAGCGAAATCGCCAATGCGCATATGCCAGTCGGACAACCCTTCGTTGGAAATGCAGCATTTGCACATAAAGGCGGCATTCACGTTTCGGCCATTATGAAGGATTCCAAAACCTATGAGCATATCAGCCCTGCGCTTGTCGGCAACAAGCAGCGTATTCTCGTCTCCGAGCTAGCTGGACAAAGCAACATTATATCCAAGGCGCAGGAGCTTGGTCTGGACGTTACCGCGAATAATGACAAGACCAAACAGATCATGGAACGGATCAAAGAGCTTGAACATCAAGGCTATCAATTCGAAGGTGCCGACGCGTCGCTTGAGCTTCTGCTTCGTGATGCTTTTGGCGAAATGAAAGAAATCTTCAAGCTGGAATCGCTCAAGCTGATCGTAGAGAAGAATAACGGTCATATGAACGCGGAGGCCATCGTTAAAGTTAACGTTGAGGGACAGACCGTCTATACAGCCGCAGAGGGCAATGGGCCGGTTAACGCGCTTGATAACGCGCTGCGCAAGGCGCTTGAGCAGTTCTATCCAAGCATTAACAATATTCACCTAGCGGATTACAAGGTGCGGGTTATCGATGAGAAGGATGCAACGGCGGCCAAAGTCCGGGTGCTGATTGAATCCACTGATTTTAATAACACCTGGAATACAGTCGGAGTTTCCAGTAATGTCATAGAAGCAAGCTGGGAAGCGCTCGTCGACAGCATTCGTTACGCCCTATTGAATATGTCTAAGAAAACAAACATTCAAGACGAGCCTCGCGAGCAGCTTGGCTTAGTAAACCATTAAAGCCCATACCAAGGTGAAACGGCCAGCGCCTTCCTTTGGCGGCGGAGCGCGATTCATTCCGGAGAAATATAAGCAAAGTATAGTGAAAATTTATACTTTCTTATTATTTTCGAAACAAAAAACGCCAAGCATCAGCTAACTGCTGATCTTGGCGTTTTATTTATTTACGAGTTTTTAACCTTCTGGCGCTCATCCAGGTCAATCCATTTCTCTATGATCGTCTCCCACTTATCCTCCGAGATGACACCCGTAATTCGTTCCCTAACGATTCCCTCACTGTCGACAAGCAAGCTGGTCGGAAACGAAGAGACTTTGTACATATCCGTCGCCTTGCTTTCTCGGTCCATCAAGATGGGAAAAGTGAGCTTCTGCTCTTCGACAAATTCCCTGGCTTGTCTTTCTTTGTCGTAACTCGTTGCATTCACTCCGTATATCTCAAGCAGACCGCTGTATTTCTTCGACAAGCTCTGCAGGTCAGGCGCCTCCAGTTCGCAAGGACCGCACCAGGAGGCCCAGAAATTAATGAGAAGCAGCTTATCCCGCTTTCCCCCAATAGTAACACTCTTATCGTTCAGATCAGGCAGCTGGAGTGTGGGCGCGGTGTAACCCGGCTTGGGCTTCATATCAGCAGAAGCTGCAAGCGCCACGTCCTGCTTTCCTCTATTTTGATATACCGCTGCACCTGCCAAAAGAAGAACGACTACTATCAAAACAATCGTACGCTTCATGTTAAGCCTTCTTTCCAAGTTGTAAGTCGCAATTGATTCATTCCTTACATGTTACCATGTCGGAGAATGGATACTCAAGCCAAGGGGCACATTACCACTATATCGCCACATTTGACAGGGGGAATAGAGCAATGGCTAAAACAAAATCTAAGTGGGCAACCAATAAGCCAAGCAAAATGCGAACATCATCAGTGAATACGTCCGGCAGCAAACAGAATAATCCAAGTACATCCAGCAGCGGAAAATGGAAGGAATATGTCGCACTTGCGACTGTGCCACTCGTGCTGGTGCTGGGCAACTCTATGCTAGTTCCAATACTGCCTGATATGGAACGCGAGCTTCATATCTCAAACTTCCAAGCAAGCTTAGTTATAACGTTATTCTCACTCGCAGCGGCAATTGTTATTCCCTTTGCGGGCTTCTTATCGGACCGTTTCTCACGTAAAGCGATTATGCTCCCTTGCTTGGCCATATACGGAATTGCAGGTATTGGCGCTGGCATCGCCGCTGTTATGCATTCTTACGGGTTCTTAATCACAGCCCGTGCACTACAAGGTATTGGAGCAGCAGGGACAGCGCCGATCGCAATGGCTTTAGTCGGCGATATGTACAAAGGGGGAACCGAAAGTGAAGCATTGGGACTAATTGAGGCTTCCAATGGTGCGGGTAAAGTAATCAGTCCCATACTTGGTTCTTTACTTGCATTAATGGCCTGGTATGCGCCTTTATTCGCATTTCCTTTATTTTGCGCAGCCGCTTTCGCAGCCATGCTGTTCATGATTAAAGAGCCTCCAAATGATAACGAACCCCTATCCGCCAAACAGTACATTACTGATCTTGTGAAGATCTTCCGTGAAAAAGGGGTATGGCTGCTTTCCGCCTTTGTTTCTGGGTCGCTTGGATTGTTTATTTTGTTCGGGGTATTATTTCGATTGTCTGACTTGCTTGAGAAAGCACCTTACAACATCGACGGTGTGGCAAAAGGGGGCGTCCTGGCCATTCCGCTTCTTGGCCTTGTTGTGACCGCCTTAATAACGGGGAAGAAGATCAAAACCAACGGCGTTCTCATGCGCAGGCTTATGATTATCGGTTTAGGAACCATGAGTGTATCCCTTACCGCGGCTGCCTTTCTGCATACCAATATTTATGCTCTGATCGGATTTGCCTTGCTCAGCAGCATTGGAACAGGGCTTCTTCTCCCCTGCCTTAACACCCTGATTACGGGCTCTGTTGACCGTTCACATCGGGGTATGGTTACCTCCCTTATACAGCAGTTTGCGGTTTTTCGGAGTTGCCATAGGACCGCCGCTATTCGGTTTTCTGGCTAAACGGTCAGATACCCTTCTGTATGGGATTGTTGCCGGACTTGCTGCAGGTGCGTTCATCCTTGTCATATGTTGTGTTCATCCGCCTGCACAGACGAGTAAGTGACCGGATCTTCTCTTTCTCAATTAGCAAGTTGACGATATAATAAACCTACTTCAATCTGCGCGAAACGTTGAAATGGGGCAAAGCTTATGATTATCAAGCAAAAGAATCTTCCTTCACAGCTCCCTGCGAAGGCTGAAATCACTTCAGAAGCATGGATGGCTTTGATAGCTTCCTGCACCTCAGAGCTCCCGAATGAGGCATGTGGAATTTTGGCTTGTGACGATAATGAACAACCCGTTAATCATGCAGGTATACTTCGAGTTGACCGGATATATCCAATTCGGAATGCAGCTCCAAACGCTAATCGCGCTTTCATTTTCGACCCTCGTGAATGGGTGCAGAGTCTTCTGACCATACAAAAAAACCGACAATCGCTTGTCGGCTTCTATCATTCCCACCCAACAACAGCACCTGAACCCAGCCATGCTGATTGTGAAGGCATGAAGTATGCACCTGCTGCTTCCTACTGGATTGTGTCGCTCGCTGACACAGAGCATCCAGTCGTTCAGCCTTATTGGTTCAATGGAAATGCATTCATTCCCTTAATGTCTGCTCAAATAAGCGTATAAGTCACCTAGCGTCACAATATTACGATTTAAAATTCGTCTCAAATAATTCAGCCAAAGCTTCGCTGTCATGATCGAATCCTCCAGCGCGTGATGGCGCTGGGTGATTTCGATTCCAGTGCTCTCTAGGAGATCATCCAAGCTGTATCCCTCAAGCTTAGGCTCCAGCCACTTGGCTACCATCATCGTGTCTAGAACTCGATGAGTCATATTGACCTTAGAGGTCCGCCATAAAGCTGCGTTGAGAAACTGTTTATCATGTCCGCTGGCATGTGCGATTAGCATTCTTTTTCCGATAAACTCCATGAAATCATGAAGAACCTGCATAAGATCAGGGGCATTCTCAGCCATCTCATTTGATATACCAGTGAGCTCCACGATATGCTTCGGGACTTTTCGCTTCGGATTCACCAGGCTGTAAAAAGAACGGCCCTCAATCACCTCTTCACCCTTTAGCGTAATCGCGCCGATCGATAAAATTTCATCGCCGTTATTCGGGTAAAAGCCTGTCGTTTCTAAATCAAATACGACAACTTCCATTTCGCGTAAGGGCTGTTCCATGATTGATTCCTTGCGCTGATCCTTCGACATGGATCGAATAAATGCCATTTGTTGCGCATTTTGCGAACCAAGCATGGAGGCGATTGCTGGAGTAATACCGCCCATTTTATAAAGATGCCACATCCGGCCTACGCCTTTTTGTTCTTTCATCGTTCTCCCCTCCGCATTACCTAGAGCCGACCCATGGTTTGCCTAAAAACGCGCTTTTGAAGCTTTTTCCCGAGTCTAAGTCCGATTTTCAGTTCATCAATCAGTTCCTTCGACAAATTACGGTTGGAGATCTTACCGTTATTCGAATAATAGCCTTCATCATTGCGCTCTGTTGTCATGAGTCTAAGCCTCAGAAATAACCGGAATGCTTGCTCGTACGAATTTGCATCCTCTTGTGACAGCTTGCCTTTACGCAGCAAAACTTTAATCCGCTCTAACGTTGACGTCTCGCGCAGACCACACTCGATACTTAGCATTCTAATTGCATTAACCATTGGAATGTAAGCTCCATACTTCACATCCAGACTTCCAGCATCTTCTCCATACTGTTCCTTGAGCAATTGCCCAAAAACACCAATAAGCACTTTATGACGCATCGTATTATTCAGCATATGTTTTACAATAACCGGATTACGAAGCATGTCTGAATAAAAATGGTCTTTTAGCTTTTGTAACAGAATTTCTTGACCATAGATCATCCTGCAATCTGCAACGATGAGCAAATATCTTACACGTTCCCAATTCGGATCCTCAAACCATTCATTCAGCTTGTTCTTCCATTGCGATAATGATTGATTCCAATTGGGATTCGTACTAATGACATTGCCCTCACAAGGCGGATAACCAACCTGCTTGAGCAGATCAACGACCGTTTTAGCGAATATTGCAAAGTACTCTGTTATTTCGTCCAGCTTGTTTTCGTCTTCTGGATCCTCATAGATAAATCCGCTGTCCTGATCACTAGATAATGTCTGCTCTTCTCTCCCACCGCTGCCGAACAATAAATAAGCGTAAGGCACGGGAGGGGAACCATTCCCCATCCGTGCCATTTCCACTTCCGAAAGGGCAATCGTTCGCTGGATTAGAGCGTCATGCACCTCATTCAGATCCATATAAAATTGTTCGACCGGTTGTTCAGAGAGCAGAGCTTCCATTCGCTTGTGGATTTGATCCCGCAAGCCGCGAAGTGTCTTCACATCATCAGTTGTACCGATGAGAGCAAGCAGCTTCGCACAGACCGGATCGCTCATGCAATCCTCACCCCTGAAGTCAGTATGAAATATCTGTTGTTTAAATTACAGACCTTGCTGTGCTTTTTTCATTTGTTCAGGATAACCATACGTGCCATGCTCGGAAAGGTCAAGACCAATAATCTCTTGCTCTTCCGTAACACGCAAGCCCATTACCATCTTCATGATGCCAAGCAACAGGAAGGATGCTGCAAGCGTATAAGCTCCGCATACGACAACGGATTCAATTTGAATCCACAATTGGTGCCAGTTTCCAGTGTCGATCAGACCACCTTCACCCACGTTAAGTTTCTTAGCAAGTGCATCGGTTGCGAAGATACCGTTAGCAAGCGTACCCCAAACACCGGCAGCACCGTGAACAGAAAGCGCGTAGATCGGATCGTCAACTTTGATTTTCTCGAAAAATTTGGAGCTGAAGAATACAAGAACGCCCGCTACAAGTCCGATTACGACAGCAGCCCAAGGATCTACGAATGCGCAAGTTGCAGTAATCGCAACAAGACCTGCAAGACCACCGTTCAGTGTTGTTGTAATATCTGCTTTACCATTAATAAGCCAAGAGATCAGCATTGCTGAAACAGCTCCGCCTGCTGCGCCAAGCTGTGTATTGAATGCAACGTATGCGAAGAAACCGTCACCTACGCCAAGTGCGCTACCAGCATTGAAACCAAACCAGCCTACCCAAAGGATAAGAACAGACAAAGCGCCAAACACTTGGTTATGTCCAAGAATTTCATTGGCAGAACCATCTTTATTAAAACGGCCGATACGCGGTTTTAGAAGAACGGTTGCCGCGAATGCCGCAATTGCTCCCGTTAAGTGAACAACCGTCGAGCCAGCATAGTCTTGCGCGCCTTTAGTGAACAACCAACCGCTGGAGCTCCAGATCCAGTGAGAAATAACTGGGTAGATAACAGCTGTGAACAATATAGTGAATACGAGGTAAGCCGATAATTTAGCCCGCTCTGCGAAACCGCCCCATGCGATGGATAACGATACCGCTGCAAATGCAAGTTGGAAAATGAAGAATACTGTAGATGGTAATGATTCACCTTCACCAGCCGCAACTGCAGGAGCGAAGAAATAGCCGCCTGAACCAATTAGTGAGCTGATGGAATTCTCAGCATTGTCTGCTCCGAATGCAAATGCATATCCGACTGCCCAATATACTAATGTACAAAGACCTAATGTGAAGATGGTTTTTCCTGCGATGTGACCCGCATTCTTCATCCGAGTAGAACCGGATTCAAGTAAGATAAAGCCGCCTTGCATAAGAATAACTAGAATTGCTGAGACCAAAACCCAAATCGAGTTTAACCCCATGTTCAGTGTTGCTGCAGATGGATCATCTGCGAAAGCCATTGCCGGAAATAATAATGCTAGAGCCCCTAAAGATACGATTAACTTTTTGACCACTACGACCACTCCCTAATGTAATGTTTCTTGACATGTGAGGAAAGACTTAATGTCATTATAGTCAGAAGTGGCTAGTTTGACAATATGGTATCTTCATTTTTTTTAAAAAAGTCTAACATTCACATGCTGAAAGGGAATGAATGTTAAGTTTTTTCACAAATTTGAGACGAAATTATGGTAAATCGCCACTATCCTTCGCGTTTGGCCTTAAATCTATCTTCCTCTTCTATGATCCGCCTCGTTCAAAAGTAATGGGTCTGCCTTAAATTATGTCAGGTTTATTACAATTCCTTTTTTACAAAGCATTACGTTTGACTGTATGGTTATTGTTTCGGTATCATAGGATATAGAAGTTAGTACCCCAATTGAGCAATGATGAAAGAAGGTGAGAACGTTGCAAGATCATCCTCTGTACCGTATTGGAGAATTATCTAAGTTGGCCGGCGTTAGTCCTCGCACAATTGATTTCTATACTTCTATGGGACTCATCGAACCAGAAATGCGTTCCGCAAAAAACTATCGACTATATAGCGATGAAACTTTACTCCGACTTAAACGTATTGTACAAATGAAGAAAGATAAATATTCTCTTGATGAAATTAAATCCAACATTACCGTTTGGCGCAAGGTTTCATCTGAGGAGCAGGTATCAAGCAAGCTTTCGGACCTCCAGCTTCACCTAGAGCAGCTTCAGCGCGAAGTACAAGAGCTTGAGCCGGTTCTAAGCTCCTTGAAGCCACAGCAGGCCAAGCAGCTGTTTAAACGGCTTGTACCGCAAACTGCGGCCTGTGTAGAGGCGTTGATGCTGCTCCTTAATAAGGGCGGTCTCATGTAGGTAAAACCACGCAAAATCTCTTATGGAGGGATCAACCATGTTTTTTCACCCGATGGATTATTTGATTATTATTGCTTTTCTTTTGTCCCTCTGGGCGCAGTTCCGTGTAAAAGGTACGTTTAACCGGTGGTCCGAAGTTAAAGCGACACGGGGACTAACCGGATATGAGGCGGCCCGCAGGATGCTTGATAACAACGGATTACATGACATTCAGATTGAACCTGTCCAAGGCAGGCTGACTGACCATTACGACCCGATTCATCGCGTCGTTCGTTTATCAGAGCCTGTATACTATGAAACCTCCATCTCAGCCATCTCAGTCGCTTGTCATGAGATCGGCCATGCGATTCAGCATAAGGAACATTATCCAATGCTCGCCTTGCGTCACCGTATTTTCCCGGTCGTAAACTTTGCTTCAGGATTTGCTCCTTTCTTGCTAATAGCCGGATTTCTGTTTCATGCTACTGGGTTAATCGGTCTTGGTATTATTTTCTTCTCTTGTGCCGTTGCATTTCAGTTAATCACATTGCCTGTTGAATTTAATGCCAGCAGCAGAGCTCGTGATATTATGGTATCCGAAGGGTTCATCACAAACGATGAAGAACGAGGCGTAGCTAAAGTCCTTAACGCCGCAGCACTGACTTATGTGGCAGCAGCGCTCATCTCTCTCCTTGAGTTAATCAAATACATCATGATTTTCACCCAGAGCCGAGATTAATACATCCTTAAAGAGGCGGGAACCATTCCTCGCCTCTCTTTATACCCTTTCACTAAAAGCAGCCGTCACATATGTGGCGGCTGCTTTCATTTACCTCAAATATAGATACGTCACACTTGTATCCTCTCGATGATTGTATAGAAGCCAAAAAAAAGCCGGCACTCCTGTGCCGGCCACATATTACGTACGGAATCTGGATAACGTTTCTTTGAGGCCGTTTGATACGCTTTCCAGCTTGTCAGAAAGTTTGACGAGTCCTTCACTGATGTTCGTTTGTTCATTGCTGAGTGATGCAACTTCCTCTGAAGTTGCCGATGATTCTTCTGCAACGGCGCTTACGTTACTCATCGCTTCAGACAAGACAACCTGTGAACGCTCAAGACCAGAGATCGAATTCGTCACTGTGCTTAGTCGGCCAACAAAATCACCCATTTGGCTTTGTACAGTCAAGAAGATCTGATTAGCTTCTTTTACAGATGAAATTTGCTCTTGGAAAATCGGATAGGCATCAGACAGCACTTTTACCGTCTCGTCAATTTCTTTTTGAATCGTATCCGTAATTTGACCGACAACATCAATGGATTGGCGGGATTGATCGGCTAATTTACGGATTTCATCCGCTACAACCATAAATCCTTTACCTGCTGCCCCGGCACGCGCAGCTTCAATCGTGGCGTTCAAGGACAAAATATTCGTTTGTTTCGTCATATTGTTGAGTACATCTAGAATTTTGCGGATCGAGCGTGTGCTTTCTTTCAAGCGATCAACTTTCTCCACCATAGAACGTGTCATTTCTTCGGTTAACCCTGTTTTTTCTATCAGGCTGTTCATGTAAGCTGTTCCCTGCAAGCTTGCACGTTCAACATCTGAGGCTGCCGCGCCCATCTCTTGATTCGCAGTCATCACCTGCTGCATTTGATCTCCGATTTCTGAGGTCAAATCGCTTCCCTTATCAGCTTCCACCGCAAGACTTGAAGCACCATTGGCAATTTCTTCTGTCGCGACGGCAATTTCCTTAGCGGAGATAGCCGTTTTCTTCGAAGCATCAGATAGCTCGCCTGCTGTGATTAACACGTCCTGAGCAGATTGATTGGTTTGTGTAACAAGAGCCGTGATTTGCGCCATCATTTGATTAAAGCTCTGTGACAGCTGGCCAATTTCATCCTTCTTATTAACTTTGGAACGAACGGATAAATTACCTTGCTGCCCTTCATTCATCAGGTTACGAAGATTGATTAATGGTATAGCAACCATACGGATAACCAGTAAACCGATAGCGATCGCCAGAAGTGCTGCAATTGCGGAGAATATCCATGTAATATTGCGAATTTTTGCAGCATCTTTGACTAACTCATTAACTGGCACTGTTCCGAGCAGTTTCCAATTCATCGGAGTTGAATTGGCTGTACATGGCTAAAACCTCATTGCCGTCTTGATTCGTTGTTTCGAATGAATCTTTCTTTGCTGCCTTGTTATCCGTGGGCAGCTTAATAACAGAATCAGTCGATGTCTTGTTTGGAATAGAAGAGTAGATGATTTTGTTATTTTCATCGACGATCGACAAATCGCTGCCGGCGCCTAGTTGAAGATCTGCCAGCTGCTTACCGATCTCCTTCAAATACACTTCGACTAAAATGATAAAGTCGCCTTGGTTAGTAACCGTATTTTTCATAACGCGCCCCAGAGCAACCGTAGGCTCTGATGAACTTCCGCTGTAGCCTTTAACTTGTGAAGGAAGCCATATAATACGTCCATCACCATCGGCAATGTTTTTCATCCATTCGGTCTTTTGTGCTTCTTGTGAATTAATGGAAGTTCCACCGACGGAGACACTGTTATCATCGCCTTTTAGAGGGATAAGCGCTGCACCGACAATGCTCGAATTTCCAAGTATGTAAGTTTGAATCGTATCGCTTAACTTTTTAAGAATATCGAATTTCCCATAATCATCTGTCGTGTGATTGTATTTTAGAAGATTTTCTTGAATTGTTTTATCTAGTAAAATTTGCATCGTCAAGGCTTCATAATTGCCAAACATCAAATCAAGTTTCCCCTGTGACTGGGATATCGCTACTGTGTCAGATTCTGAAACCTTTTTCTTGATAATTGACTTTGAAGTCGAGTAAGAAAATAAACCGACGACAAGTACACAGACCAGAATGGCCGAGAAAATAATTAGAAAAAGCTTCAGTCCGACGGATTTAATCGGGTTTTGAAATTTCATGCCCCCTATCGCATTAACTGATGAGGAGTATAAAGATTTTACATTCTTCAAACTTTTTCCGGAAACTGCTTTCATCTTTTCGTCCGTCTTTTTGTTGGAACTCATCTTAGGACACCACCTGTTTTGAAGTAGATTTTCATTTTGCGGCTAATAAGTGTGCGGATACGTGTCGATTTGTTTATATATCCTCCGTTGTCCCCAAACTTTCTTCACATTTCACTTTATGTATAACATCCTATATATCGGTAAAAGAGTCCAGTTTTGTTAGCTTGCAGCAAAATACCATAAAAAAACTTCCCGATCGACGAAATCGACTAGGAAGCTCTAGGACTTTTGACTTATGATGGACCTATCTATTATTGACGGACACGTTTACGCATCATATCCATCGGATGAACAGGAAAATCGGTTTTGATCACGATATGCTGCAGGGGATGGCGAGCTGCATCTAGAGAATTTCCTTCCAGATCGTGAAGTTCGCCTACAACTTGTTTAAAGAACGTCCCTTGCGGTCCGAAGAACTCGATTTCTTGACCAGGTTTAAAATGGTTCCGCTGCTGCACGACAGCTAGATGAGTCGCATCATCGTATGAGATTACAACACCAGCAAAATCGAATGGCGCCATCTTTTCCTCAGGCTCATAGATATGATCCTCAGATCCAGGTGTATCATAAAAGAAACCCGTATTCAGCGGGCGGTTCGCTGCTTTTTGAATATCATCCTGCCACTCCTGCTTAAGCACGTAATTATCCGGGTCCGCCATATAGGAATCAATCGCTTGCCGATAGGCATTAACAACTGTTGCCACATAATGAAGGCTCTTCATACGTCCTTCAATCTTGAAGGAATCTACGCCCACTTCAATCAAATCAGGAATATGTTCGAGCATGCACAGATCTTTGGAGCCCATTGTAAACTTATCGTCTTCTGCATTAAACATCGGCGCGTCTTCCTCAAAAATATCGTATTTCCAGCGGCATGACTGCGAGCAGCCGCCCCGATTGGAATCGCGATCCGTAAAATGATTGGAAAGTACGCAGCGCCCAGAGAATGAAGAACACATAGCGCCATGAATAAACGCTTCAATTTCGATGTCAACATGCGCTTTAATCTCGGCAATTTCCTCTAAGCTTACTTCACGGGCAAGCACCACACGCGGAATCTTCTCTTCTTTCCAAAACTGGACGGCCTGCCAATTCAATGTCGATTGCTGTGTGCTCAGATGGACTTCAAGCTTAGGCGCTACTCGCCCAGCGGTCTCAATAATGACGGGATCTGCAGCAATAATGGCTGCGATACCGGCTTCTTGAAGGTTAATGAGATATTCCTCTAAGCCTGCAATATCTTCATTATGTGCATAAATATTTGTAGCAACAAACACCTTTGCACCATAACGTTCGGCAAACTCTACGCCTTCCTTCATCTCCTCAAAGCTGAAGTTGTCCGCATTGGAACGTAATCCGTATTTTTGCCCGCCTATATATACTGCATCTGCACCGTAATGGACAGCAAATTTTAATTTTTCCAAATTACCTGCTGGCGCAAGCAATTCCGGTTTATCGAGCCGATGACGTTTACCCGTAAACTTCGGAGAAGTTTGTATTGTCATAATGATCCACCTCCAGTAAATCCGTTTGATCTAATAAACCTGTTCCTTATAAAAGAATCCATACGAAAGCTCACGCGCTGGATCCTGTAGTTCCACTATCGCATCAAGCCATTCTTCTTTAAAGGCATACCCATCTGGATCTGCAGCATAAGCATCAATTGCAGCTCGATACGAACGGATAACCGTCTCGTTGTATACAGTTGATTTTAACAACGTTTCGATCTTAAAGCTATGGATACCTGCTTCCATTAACTCGTGCAGGTTTTCAAGCATACAGATGTCATCCGAGCTCATAATATGCGTTCCGTTAGCATCCTCATAAATCGGATACCGCTCATCGGGGCGTTCGGTCTCAATCAGATACAGACCATCATCGAGCTTTCCTTTTGCCAAATTCGACAGGACGCCTTCATCCATAATTGGTCTGCGCTCGGATTTCTCATGATGATCCATGTAATTGTGCACAAGCGGACGTTTGGAGTGATAAATGTTCGTCAGTCCGTGTACCTGCACTTGTATTTCAAGCGACGTATGCTCCCTTGCTTCGAGCACCTGCTCCATATTCAATTCACGGGCAAGAACAAATCTTGTTGCGCCCCGGCGACCCCAATAATTCGCTGTTCCGTAATTCGTCGAGGTCATTTCCGCGTTCCAGTGCATTTTCAACTCAGGTGCAATACGCTTTACCGTCATTAGAACGGCTGGGTCTCCGAATACAATACCATCAACACCGGCATCCGAAATCTTGCGAATGTAATCAGAAAGCAATCCGACCGTTTCATTGTCCATTACATTATTGATTGCGGCATAGATTTTCACGCCATGCGGCTTAGCAAGCTTGACCGCCTCGGCTATTTGGTTGGTGTCAAGATCTCCAGGTAACCGCATGCCATACCGCGCTTCGCCAATTACAAATGCATCAGCGCCGGCCGCTATCAGCCGTTCAAGCTCTTCTAGTGTAGCAGCACTGGCAAGTAACTCCGGTTTAGTTACCATCGCTCACACCTCCTTAATTTTCATTACTCTTATCAATGTTACGATTATGCTCTTTCAAGGTTTTGGCAAATAAATGCTTGTGACTGCCATCCTTTTTAGTTACATAGTAGAAATAATCCGTTTTTTCCGGATAAAGGGCCGCCTCAATTGATTTTAAGCTCGGTGAGGCAATCGGTCCTGGCGGAAGGCCTTTGATTTTGTAAGTATTATAAGGGCTATCCACCTTCAAATCATCTTCATACAACCGCTCCTTGGGTTTATCCAGTGAGTACTGAACGGTTGCATCAATCTGTAATGGCATTCCCTTTTCAAGTCGATTATAAATAATCCCTGCGACAACGGGACGCTCCTCGTCGACAACGACTTCACGTTCCACTAACGAAGCAATCGTCATAATCGCGTTTAGATCCAATTTCCGCTCAGCCATCGCATCTTCCCAGCCTTCAGGGAGGGTGTCAAGTTTACGGTCTAGCTCCTGCAGCATTCTTGTAATAATTACTTCTGGCTTACTGCCCTTCTCCATTTCGTAGGTATCCGGGAATAGATAGCCCTCCAAACGATGGTGCAGAGCCGCATTCTTTGGAACTTGCCGAACGGATTCCACATCATTCCAGACCCGGTCAGTATCTGCGAGCTTCAAGAAAGCCGCTTTATCGACATATCCCTCTTTTGCAAGCTTGTCCGCTATTTGCTCAACCGTATACCCCTCCGGGATCGTGAATCGGATCGTTGCCGACTTCAACGTCTCACCAGCATTCAGTTTGGCAATGATAGCGTCTTTATCCATGCCTGGTTTAAGGTCGTATACGCCCGCTTGAAACCGAGGCCCTTCATTTTTATAGCGAAGATAATATTTAAAAATAAATGCATTCCGGATAATCCCCTGATTTTCGAGCTCTTCAGCGAAATTAAACGGAGACATCCCTTTCTTCAGCTCGATCTGTTTCGTATCCCCTACTGAAGTAGCACGCAAACCGTTCCAAATATAGAGGGCCGCACTTCCTCCAACAAGCAAAAATAATGAAATTATTGTCAATAAAACCCACAAAGTAATACGGCCGCGCCCAGGCGCAGCAGATCGAACTTTATCTGCCGGCTTGCTTTCTGCCGGCTGGTGTTCAGATTGTTCCAAGACAGCGCATCCTCCATTTCTAGGTTAGCGCGGAAAAAGGGCGGTCTACACCGCCCCTTCCGTTCCCATATGCGATTCACAAAGCAAAACCATCACAAGCAGCAAAATATGCAAGCTTCCTTATGGTTGTTCTTCGCCTTCAAACATCAGATCATCAAAGGCTTCAGCAGCAGCTTCCCACTCATCTTCATCTTCAATGGATTCAAGCTCAGGTCCAGCATTATCAGCTGTAAGGATACGAAAAAAAGCAACTTCATCTTGTTTACGCATGGCCTCAGATTGTAACCCCGCATAAGCTTGGTCACCAATCCGATACTCCGCAACAATTTGGAAGGGCTCTGACTCTCCCTCATCTCCGATAAGCTCAACCTCACCGCCGTACACCGGCTTTAATATAGAAATACGTTCTACCTCAGACATGTAACGATATACCCCTCTCGCCCCGATCGGCGGATTCCTTAGTCGTTGTCGTCGATTTCTGCAAGCAGAGTATTGAATGTTTCTTCAACCATATTCCACTCTTCTTCGTCTTCAATCGTGTACAGCTTCAAATCATCGCCGTCTTCCTCATAACGGAAAGCATATACTTCATCTGCTTCTTCGTCATCTTCCTCCTCAGAGGAATCGGTATTCAGCGGAACGACCATCATATATTTCTGATCGGAGCCGTCTACTTCAAACTTCATGACAACCTCGAATTCTTCTTCATTACCGTCTTCATCCGGAATGTAGATGATTTCTGGCTCTTCAAACTGCACGTCGTCCTTTGTCATCGTTACCCTCACCTTTTCGTTTTAGAATCGAGATAATTTTGCAAAATGAGCGCTGCCGCCATTTTGTCCACCACTAACTTTCGCTTCTTACGGCTAACGTCTGCCTCAAGCAACGTTCGCTCTGCAGCAACGGTCGTTAGCCGTTCGTCCCAAAGGTGAACGGGTACATTTAGTTTTTGCTCTAACTGTTGTGCGAATGCGATGCAAATTTCGCCACGTGGACCGATGGTGCCATTCATGTTTTTAGGTAAACCGACTACAATTTCACTTACTTCATGTTCCTTAACCAGCTTCTCAATCGCTTCAACCTCGCCGTTATCGCGTCGTTTCTCCACGATTCCAAGCCCTTGCGCGGTCCAACCAAATGCGTCGCTGACGGCTACACCGATTCTACGGTCGCCGTAATCCAATCCCATAAGACGCATTGATAAGGCGGCCTCATTTCATCAAAGGTTTAGTTGCGGTGCTGACCTAAATAGGATCGTACGAGTTCTTCAATCAGCTCGTCTCGTTCCTTTCTGCGGATTAAACTTCTGGCGTTGTTATGCCGCGGAATGTATGCGGGATCTCCTGACAACAAATAGCCAACAATCTGGTTGATAGGATTGTAATCTTTCTCGAGCAGCGCATCGTAGACCGATAACATAATTTCTCTCGAAGAAGCTTCAACTCCTTCCGCCTTCACGTCAAATTTCATTGTCTTATCCATGGAATTCATCGCCAGCACCTCACTTTCCAAGTCAATTAACAGCCTAAATATACCTTATCATATCACATTTGCCTGTGTCAGAACCAGTTCTTCGGCAATTTGAAGTGCTTCCTTCAATTTTGAAGGATCTTTACCGCCTGCTTGGGCCATATCGGGACGTCCGCCGCCGCCTCCGCCGCAAGCTGCAGCCGCTTCTTTGATGATTTTACCTGCATTGATAGCCCTGTTTCACAAGGGCAGGAGATACGGCAACGACAAGATTAACTTTATCGTCTGCAATCGCTCCTAGAACGATAATGGCATCTGAAAGCTTGGTTTTCAGCTCATCCACGATTCCGCGAAGCGCATCCATGCTAGGTGCTTGAACCTCTGCAGACAATACAGTAATTCCTTTAACCGTTTTGGCTTGTGATTCAAGGGAGCCTGCTTCGATACGGCTTAGCTTGCCTTGAAGAGATTCATTATCTCTGCCAAGGTCCTTCACTTGCTGATGAAGCGCCTCGATACGTTTAGGTACATCGTGTACATTCGATTTGAGCAATGATGCGGCTTGTTTGAGAAGCTCCAGCTGCCCATCCATGTAGAGATAAGCATGACGTCCTGTAACGGCTTCAATCCGGCGAACGCCAGAACCGATCCCGCTCTCTCCTATCAGCTTGAAGAGCCCGATTTGAGCGGTATTCGTTACATGACAGCCGCCGCAAAGTTCAAGGCTGTAGTCGCCAACCTGAACAACACGAACTACGTCGCCATACTTCTCGCCAAAAAGTGCCATAGCGCCCATCGCTTTCGCTTCTGCCATCGACTTATAGCCGATGGAAAGCTGCGTACCACGCCAAATTTGTTCGTTCACACGACGCTCAATATCCACCAGCTCTTCTGCCGTTATGCTGCCAAAGTGCGAGAAATCAAACCGCAGACGGTCCGCATTCACCAGCGAGCCCGCTTGATTAACATGCTCGCCGAGCACATCCTTTAGTGCCCGATGAAGTAAATGTGTCGCTGTGTGATTCTTAATCACATCTTCTCTTGTTTGGGCTGTTACCGCTGCTTGGACAGCATCTCCCACACGAACGCTGCCGCTTGTCACAACCGCGTGATGAACAGGTTGACCATGCGGGGCTTTCGTGACATCTTCGACAGTCAACGTGAATCCGCTGCCTGCGATAACACCGCTGTCACCGATCTGCCCGCCGCTCTCCGCATAGAAAGGCGTACGATCCAGCAGGACTAGCACCTGAGCGCCTTCAGCTGCCGTTCCGACTAATGTATCGCCCTCCACTATAGCAAGGATCGAAGCCCCTTCAATAATGAGATCGTTATAACCGATAAAATCTGATTTCGTCGTGAAGTCTGCAAGCGGTCCACCTTGCACATTCATGCTGCCTGTATCCTGGCGCGCAGCACGGGCGCGGACCCGCTGTTCTTCCATTGCGGCATCAAAGCCTTCACGGTCAACGGTCATTCCTTGCTCGGAAGCGTAATCCTCAGTCAGATCAAACGGAAATCCAAATGTATCATAGAGTTTAAAAGCATCCTGGCCGCTGATTTGCTGTAGGCCGGCAGAACGAGCACCAGCTGCAAGATCAGCAAGGAGTGCGAGCCCATCCGAAAGAGTTTCGTGGAAGCGCTCTTCCTCTGTGCGAATTACCTTCTCGATGAATTCGCGTTTTTCTACCACCTCTGGATAGTATACACCCATAATATCGCCAACAACCTTCACAAGCTCATGAAGGAATGGCCGGTCGACACCTAATGTTTTTCCATAACGAACCGCACGTCTTAGAAGCCGGCGAATGACGTATCCTCTTCCTTCATTAGAAGGCATGACACCATCGCCTACTGCAAAAGCTACCGTACGGATATGATCTGCGATTACTTTGAAAGCAATATCATGCTCTTCGTTCACATGATACTTAAAGCCAGTAATTTCGCTTGTCCGCTGGATAATAGGCTGAAATAAATCGGTATCGAAGTTCGAATCCACATCCTGCAAAATCGAAGCAAACCGTTCAAGTCCAGCACCTGTATCAATATTTTTGCTGGGCAGCGGGGTATAGCTTCCGTCTTTATTATGATTATATTGCGAAAACACGAGGTTCCATACTTCAAGGAACCTTTCATTTTCACCGCCAGGCCAGCATTCGGGGTCATTCAGGTCTCCGTATTTCTCACCCCGGTCATAAAATATTTCGGTACAGGGTCCGCATGGGCCTTCACCGATGTCCCAGAAATTTTCTTCCAGCTTGTAAATGCGCTCTGCCGGAAGTCCGATTTTTTCATTCCAGAAGCGAAATGCTTCCTCATCCTCGGGAAATACAGTGACAGACAAACGATTTGGATCAAACCCGATCCACTTCGGATCCGTCATGAATTCCCATGCCCAAGTGATTACCTCTTCTTTAAAATAATCTCCAATCGAGAAATTACCAAGCATTTCAAAGAAGGTATGGTGGCGGCGGGTTTTGCCGACATTCTCAATATCGTTGGTACGAATACATTTTTGTGAATTGGCAATACGCGGGTTCTCCGGTTTCACCCTGCCGTCAAAATAAGCTTTAAGCGGCGCCATGCCAGCATTGATCCAGAGAAGCGAAGGATCGTTATGCGGTACTAACGAGGCACTCGGCTCGATTTTATGGCCTTTGCTTTCAAAAAAAGTGAGCCATTTGGAACGAATTTCACTTGCTTTCATCGTGTTCAAACCCCCATTAGTCGGTATAAGAAAATAAAAAAAACGCCCCCAAAAAACAGGGACGAATAATTCGCGGTACCACCCTGGTTATTGCCCTGTCTTTCAGCTCTGTGCTAATGCACGCAACCTGAACATCCTTGGCAATCTCCTCATGCAGATGATAACGGGTCCAACCGGCGAACTTCATTCACACTCCGAAACGAGCTTCCGACCATTCTTCACCCTAAGAATTTTCTCAGCCAACGTGATCTGCTAACACTCACGAAGAAATTCTTTCTCTGATTGGGGGGCTATGGCGTACTTAAGTTCCATCCACGCTTTTGGATCATGCAATTGTCGTAATTATCAATAGTATATCGAGACCGATGGGATTATGTCAAATGGTCTTTCTTCTAACATAATAAGCGAACATATGCTGCAGGATGACTTTGATTGCGGCAAATATCGGAACCGCCAAAATCATCCCGATGATGCCGGCTATCTCCCCGCCAACCAACAGCACGAAGATAATCGACAGCGGATGCATATGCAGTGTTCGGCCTACAACCTGCGGTGAAATAACGTTGCCTTCAAGGATCTGACAGGCAGTATTCACGATGACGACCATCAGCATCATTTTAACTGAAACGGTTGACGCCATTACGAGTGCCGGCGCTGCACCAAAGAAAGGACCGAGATAAGGAATGATATTCGTTACGGCCACCACACTTGCGAGGAGAAGCGGATAAGGCATTCCAACGATTACATACCCAATGTACGCCAGTATACCTACGATTAAACATACGAGAAACTGACCTCGAATATAGCTGCCAAGCGCGTTATCTATATCTTTCAACAAGCGAACAGCATGCTTGCGATGAGACTTCGGTACATAAGTGAGCAGCGTCCGCTCAAACACCTCGAAATCCTTCAAAATATAAAATGCCAGGAACGGGATGATAAACGCGATAAAGACAACATTAATCATTGCGCCGATATTATTAATAAAACTAAATATCGAGTCGGAGGCTTGCTTTTCCAGCTTGTACAACGATGTTATTAATCCCTCCGCGGATACTCTCGGGCAGGAAGGAAGAATTATTCAAATCATTTACGATGCTTTGGGCCTTCATCGTCAAATCAGGCATATGACGGTTAAGCTCCTGTAATTGTTCCAGAAACATCGGAATCGCATTAACCAGCACGACCGTCAATGATGCGCAAAATACGGCATATATGAGAAGCACCGCAATCGTTCGAGGCACTTTTCGTTCATTGCAGCAAGCTCACAATCGGATTAAGAACGTAAGAAATAATCATCGCAATGAGGAAAGGTGCGAATACTGCGCGAAGAAAGATATAGATATGGGTAATCATTGGCTTCAATAAGAGCAGCAGATAAAGTGAAATAAGCCCAAGAATGATATAGACCAGCCAAGTGAACAGTCGATTATTTGTAAACTTTTCCACGACTCTCCTCCTCATGCCGAATGTCCATTTGTTTCAGTATATGTAAAAGGTGGACAAATCATCACGGAATGATTTGGGAACTCCGCACACAATGAAAAAAGAACGGCATCATCCCTATTAGGGACATTACCATTCTTCTAAGGTCTAACTAGTTTGCGTGAACTTGCGGCATTTCATCTTCAAAGAAGAGATCATCAAGCGAACTGAGGGTACCGTCTTCTTCGACTTGGTACACCGACATTTTCTCGCCGTTCACAGTCAATTCAATGAAGCAGCCCCAACAGTAATATTGATGGGATCCGATTTTTCCGATATCTTTCGAGTTACAATTTGGGCACTTCATTACACATTTCTCCCTATATCCGAAATAGAAGCCGCGACAGGTTCCAATCTAGCCTCACAGCCAGCCGGTACGATAATCGCATCTTCCCCAAGCATGACATCCTCGGAGTTTTGCGGAGCTGGAAGCCATTTGCGCCCTTCCATCAAATCCGCTATAAAACCGTCTGTCAATTCATAGCCTACTATTTGTGTACCCTGTAAATCGTCAAAATAAACATCTGACACTCGGCCAAGTTGTTCACCGTGTTCCGTTACGATGGGTAAATCCTTCAAACGAATGGTGCCGGTATGAAATGAACGCTGAACTTCGGCTATTTTTGTCTTGCGAATCGAGGCTTCATTCATAATGAGAACCGCATCGTCCCCGCATATAAGCACGTCGCTCCACAGCACTGCTTTCATCGCCGTAAGAAACCTTCTGCCAGCATTTAATATGATACCGTCTAACCGCCAATGCTCATCAAACCATGCATCTTGCACATGTCCGACAAGCTTGCCTGCATCCATCTCGAAAACAGGAAGTCCAATCACATGCTGAAGTCGTATCACTGGTAGGAGGTCCTCCTAGAAATTATTACGAACACGGTTTACAAAAGTTGCAACTTTTTTCGCCGCTTGTTCGAGCTCCTCGGTAGTATTCCCCAAACCAAAACTGAAACGCACTGCTGATGTTAATCGTTCATGCGAAATTTTCATTGCAAGCAGCACATGGGAGTGTTCTAGTGCACCTGCCGTGCATGCCGACCCACTGGAAGCAGCGATTCCCTCCAGGTCGAGATTCATAAGCAGCGTCTCTGTATCGACGCCTATAAAGCTGAGATTCACAATATGCGGCAGTCTTTGGGACGGATGACCATTAATGATAATCCGCTCTTGTCCGACTAGCTCTTGTAGCCTCTCTATCCATGTATAACGAAGCTTGTCCAAGAAAAGTTTCCGTTCCTGCATGAAATTCACAGAAAGTTCAAACGCTTTAGCAAAACCGGCGATTCCGGCAACATTCTCCGTCCCTGCACGACGTTTGCGTTCCTGAGTCCCGCCGCTCAGCAGCGGCTCCAAATGTATTTGTTTGCCTATATATAAGGCACCCACCCCTTGCGGGCCATTAATCTTATGTGCTGAGAAACTCATAAGATCCACTGGCAGCGAGCGCAAGTCAATGGACAGCAGCCCAAGCGCCTGAACAGCATCGACGTGAAATAAAACACCCTTCTTCCGTGCGATACGTCCAATCTCTTCAATCGGCTGGATCGTCCCTGTCTCATTGTTGGCATACATGATACTGATTAATGCGGTATCATGTTGAATTGCAGCTTCCACATCGGCTGTGGAAACTTGACCGAATTCGTCAACGGGAAGAACGGTTACCCGGAAGCCTTCTCGTTCAAGTGCCTCGCATGTATGAAGAACGGCGTGATGTTCAACCGCTGATGTGATGATATGAGATTTACCCCGTTTTCGGCTCGCTCTGGCGATACCGGCAATGGCGGTATTATCGCTTTCAGTGCCTCCGGATGTAAATATAAGCTCGGAGGAAGAGCAGCCGATTCCTGCTGCAATCTTATCTCGAGCTTCGTTAAGCAGCTGCCGGGCCTCGCGTCCAAACCGGTGAATGCTTGAAGCATTACCAACCGTTGTGGCGAATATATCCATCATGACTCGTGCAACATCCGGATGCATCGGTGCTGAAGCCGCATGATCAAAGTAATAGCGTTTCATTGTAATCATCCTTACTTAGATATAGAACATGTAGGAATCGGGTTGCCCTTCTTCTTTGTATGTTATAAGATCGGCTAATGTTGTGGAGTCAAGTACGCCAGCGATACTGTCACGAATTCGCAGCCATAGGCTCCGCTTTGCCGGGTCATCCTCTTCTGTGAAATCTACTGGCGAGATCGGACCTTCAAGAATACGAATGACGTCTCCGGCTGTAATGGTTTCCGGATCATGAGATAGCACATAGCCGCCGTAAGCGCCGCGGATGCTTTTAACAAGTCCTGCATTGCGCAGCGGTGCGATAAGCTGCTCCAAGTAATGTTCCGATAACTGATTACGCTCTGCAATGCTCTTGAGAGATGTAGGTCCCTCGCCGAATTTCAATGATAATTCCATCATAATTGTTAAGCCGTAACGGCCTTTTGTTGATATTTTCAACTGCGACACCTCTTCTCCGAAGAAACTCTATCTCACTAAGCGGTATACTTGATGTGTGGAAATGCCTATAAATCACTGTATTCCCATAACATATATATGTTAACATACCGTTGACGTTTTTGGTGAAAAAAGCTTGTCGTATCCATGAAAAAAATGTTCGAATTATGCTACAATAGAGAAACTTAAGCGTAAAGCCTAATATATCAGGTTCTTGACGTCTTATTGTGCATGAATCAAGGTGGTGGATTGTTGATGAGTAATGCGAATATTCGTGTCGTTGTCGGTATGTCCGGCGGAGTAGATTCATCTGTAACTGCGCTGCTCCTTAAGCAGCAGGGCTATGATGTAATCGGCATCTTTATGAAGAACTGGGATGATACAGATGAGTTCGGCCAATGTACGGCTGAAGAGGATGCGGAGGATGTACGCCGCGTCTGCGATCAAATCGGTATTCCCTACTATACGGTTAATTTTGAAAAAGCTTATTTTGAGAAAGTATTTGCTTACTTTCTGGACGAGTATCGCCGAGGAAGGACGCCTAATCCGGATGTCATGTGCAACCGCGAGATTAAATTCGGCGACTTTCTTCGAATAGCTAAAGATTTGGGGGCAGATTACTTAGCTACCGGTCATTATGCGCGCTTGGAACGTATGCCTGATGGAGCAACAAAGCTTCTCCGGGGAGAAGATTCTAACAAGGATCAAACCTACTTCCTGCATGCCCTCAATCAGGAACAACTTCGTATGGCCATGTTCCCGATCGGTCATCTTCCCAAGCCGGAGGTTAGGAGGATTGCTGAACAATACGGACTTGCTACGGCCAAGAAGAAGGATAGCACAGGTGTTTGTTTTATCGGCGAGCGTAATTTCAAACAGTTTCTCAGCGGCTACTTGCCCGCGCAGCCGGGTCCGATGATCGATATTGAGAGCGGCGAAACGAAAGGCCGTCATGACGGTCTGATGTATTATACGCTGGGCCAGCGTCAGGGTCTTGGAATTGGAGGATCCGGTAATGGAGAGCCTTGGTTCGTGACAGCTAAGGACTTGAAGGAAAACATTCTGTATGTCGTTCAAGGCGACCAGCATCCGAGTATGTATTCGGTCAGCTTAACAGCAGCCGGGGTTAATTGGATCTCGCCCGCCAAACCAGAGGGCTCCATCCAGGTCACCGCCAAGTTTCGATACCGTCAACCCGATCAAGGTGTTACCTTAACCTTCAAAGAAGATGGCACAACAGCAGAAGTAATATTCGATACGCCGCAAAAGGCGATTACTCCCGGTCAGGCAGTCGTATTTTATGATGGCGATACTTGTCTCGGCGGCGGTACGATCGATATTGTGCACCAAGCGTAGATTACACAGGCAAAGCCTCCCTCGTCCAAGCGGATGAAGGAGGCTTTTGTATGGGTAATGATTATAGTAAAAAGAGCAGTTAGCCGGTTTCAGCTTGATACTCTTCTTCTCTCTTCTCATCAGCTTCCCGCTTCCTCAAAAGGATTCGAGAAATACGCAGGTTATCTGTTTCTTCTACGATAAATTCAAACCCGCCAGGATGGTGGACTTTCTGATCCCGTGTTGGCGTGATCTCGATTTGAGCATACATCCAACCGCCAATCGTGTCATAATCGTCACTTTCGATATCGGTTCCGAAATAACTGTTCACTTCTTGGATAAGCATAAGTCCGTTAATGGAGTGCGTATCATCTTCCCTTACTTCGATATCAGGACGTTCCTCGTCAAATTCATCTTGGATTTCTCCGACGATTTCCTCCATGATATCTTCAAGCGTAACCAATCCTGATGTTCCGCCGTACTCATCGATAAGAAGAGCGATTTGGGTCTTTCTCTTCTGCAAAAGCTTAAGGAGCGAGCTGATCTGCATGGAATCCGGCACGGTTGTTATCGGACGCATGATCTGGCGAAGGTCAGCCGATGCAAGACCAGTTACCTTCATCATATCCTTGATGTGAACGAAGCCAATAATATTATCTTTGTCCCCTGCACAAACAGGATAACGAGTATGCATTTCCTTGAGCGCGATCGCTTTATTCTCCTCAAACGAAAGGTTGACGTACAAACATATCATTTCCGTCCGTGGAATCATAATCTCTCGTGCATGGGTTTCAGCAAAATCAAAAATATTATCCATTAGCGTCAATTCGGTGTTATCGATTAGACCGGATTTGTGGCTTTCTTTCATGAGGATCCGGATTTCTTCATCCGTGTGTGCGGAATCATGCTCAGAGGCCGGTTCTATCCCAATAACTTTCAACAGCCGATTTGCTGTGCCATTTAAAAACCAGATGAATGGGTACATTATTTTGCGGAACACAATGAGCGGAAATGCCGTCCACATCGTGACTTCCTCGGACTTTCGTATAGCTATTGTTTTCGGTGCCAACTCTCCTAGTACAATGTGAAGGAGCGTAATGATGGAGAATGCGATTATGAAGGAAATCGTTTCTATGACTGCTTCATTAGAACCGAGCTTAAGCAGCATAGGCTCAATCAAGTCTTTGATAGCCGGTTCCCCTATCCAACCAAGACCAAGGGAGGCAAGTGTGATCCCTAACTGACAAGCGGATAAATAGGCATCCAAATTATTGGTCAGTTTCAAGGCAAAGCGCGCACGTGCATTACCGTCCAACACGAGTAAGTCAATACGACTGCTTCTTGCTTTCACCATAGCAAACTCTGCGGCAACGAAAAAGCCGTTTAGAAAGACGAGCAGCAAAATCAAGATACCATTCATCAATATGGGTAACGGGTCACTATTCAACGATTCCCTATCTGCCGTTTATCGCTTGCGGCGATCATAACGACGACAGGTGCACCTCCTTCTGGATATGAAAATTATAAAAAAAGTTTATATTACTAGATTAGTCGATGCGGAACTTTACGTCAAACGAACTGAACCTTGCATTCCGCTGTTTTGGGTCTGTAATTATGTTTATTCGGTTAAGGCAGCCCTTTATGCGCTATTTCCTAGCTCCTGCTACTGTTTTTGTATATTCTCTGAAATTTACTTGTTTTTTCTGCGCTCTTGATTTTGCCGAATCTTGTCCTCCATCCCCTGCTCTGATGCTTTAAAAAACGATTTATTCGCAATTGAATCCGGCAAATATACCTGCTTCACATAATGCTCGGGATAGTCATGCGGATATTTGTAGCCGACATGACCAAGCTTCTCTGCTCCGCTGTAATGGGCGTCCCGAAGGTGCAGCGGTACTTCAGCTGAGCCGATTGCTTCGATTGTCCCCATGACGCTGCCAATCGCAACGGCAGTCGAATTGGACTTTGGACTTTCAACGGCGAACAGAATCGCTTGGGCGATATTATATTTAGCTTCCGGCCACCCAATCTTATGATACGCATCCATAGCTGTAACAGCTTGCACCATAGCCTGTGGGTTAGCAAGACCAATATCCTCACTGCAAGCGACAATGAGTCTGCGCACAAAAGTCATGGGGTCCATGCCGAGCTTCTCTACCGCATAGAAAAACCAGAAGAGCGCTGCATCACTTGATCCGCGAACGCTTTTGTGAAAAGCAGACAGCACATCGTACTGCGTTGACTCATCGGCCCGAATCGTCGGCTTCCGAATAGACTCTTCTGCAATCCCGAGCGTGATATGAACGGCTCCATCTGGCTGAGATGGTGTTGTAACCGCAGCTAGCTCCAAAGCGTTAAGCGCCCTTCTAATGTCGCCGCCAGCCATATTCGCGATATGCAGGAGGGCATCCTCTTCGATATGAAGATCCATGAAGCCAAGTCCCCGATCCTTATTAGCAAGAGCCCGATTCATCGCTTCCAACGCATGAACGCGTGTAAGTGCCTCAAGCTGGAACAGCGTTGACCGGGATAATAACGCGCCATTCACATAGTGAAACGGGTTCTCTGTCGTTGCGCCGATGAAGATGATGATACCTTGCTCAACGGCTGGCAGAAGGGCATCCTGCCGGGAAGAATTAAACCGATGCACCTCATCCAGAAAAAGAATGGTTTTGCGCCCGTACATCGATTTATTCATTCTTGCTTGATCAATGACCGCACGGACATCCTTCACCGACGCTTCTACCGCATTAAGTTTAATAAATTCGCCTTGTGTTCGTTTGGAAATGATATGTGCGAGCGTCGTTTTGCCGCAGCCAGGCGGTCCATACAGCAGAATCGAGGAAACCTGATCCGCTTCTATCGCGCGTCTAAGCAATTTGCCAGGACCTACGATTGCGTCCTGACCAATGTATTCATCGATAGTTTCGGGGCGCATACGGTCGGCAAGCAGCTTGGCACGCGGTGCTTCGGAAGACTCCTGATAGGAGAATAAATCCATTTAACGCACTACCTTTTTTATAGTATCATACCACAAAGACATGCTCCTTCACCATAAACGGCTCCTTTTCCAAAACTAAACCCCTCTCCTCCGAGAAGGAAAGGGGTTTAGCACCGTTATTGCGTAAAGGTTTGAACGAGCAGAGTGACGTTCAGCCCAGCAATGATAATCGCAACGGACCAGGCTAGTATCTGCATCCATAGCGGATTAGCGAACTTACCCATCTTTGCCTTATCACTTGTAAATTTAACAAGCGGGATGACCGCAAACGAAAGCTGCAGGGAAAGAATGACCTGGCTTAAAATAAGCAAATCCATCGTTCCGCTCGGCCCGTAAATTGCAGTAACGATAACAGCCGGAATAATGGCGATCAATCGGGTAACCAGTCGCCTGATCCACGCTGGAAGACGGATATTGAGGAACCCTTCCATGACAATCTGACCAGCCAGCGTTCCGGTCAGCGTGGAGTTCTGCCCGGCCGCAAGCAAGGCTACTCCAAACAAAATACTTGCTGCCGTTGTGCCAAGCATAGGGGCAAGAAGGTGATATGCTTCCTGAATCTCAGCTACCTCAGTCAGCCCCTTCGTGTGGAAGGTCGCTGCTGCAATGATAAGAATAGCGGCATTGATGAATAAGGCAAAGAACAAAGCAATGGTTGAATCCCATGTCGTATATTTGATCGCTTGGCGTTTGCCCAGCTCTGTTTGGTCGAACTGCCGCGTTTGAACGATAGAAGAGTGCAGATATAAATTATGCGGCATGACCGTAGCACCAAGGATACCGATAGCAATATACAGCATGGTTGGATTTGTAACAATTTCTCCGCTTGGGATAAAGCCTTTCATTACATCGGCTATTTCCGGTTTAGCCCAGAACATTTCAAACAGGAAGCACCCGCCAATCGTTACGATTAGCATGATTACAAGTGCCTCAATATAACGAAAGCCTTTGTTCTGAAGTAAAAGAAGGATCAGTACATCTAAAACGGTTATAATGACTCCGGCTATAAGCGGTATGTTGAACAGCAGGTTCAATGCAATCGCTGCCCCGATAACCTCTGCCAAGTCACAGGCGGCAATAGCCAGCTCGCAAAGCCCCCATAAAGCCATCGAAACCGGCTTACTGTAATGGTCTCGACAAGCCTGCGCCAAATCCCGTCCTGTGACGATACCCAGCCTCCCGGCTAATGCTTGCAGCAGAATAGCCATTAAGTTTGAAAGCAAAATCACCGACAAAAGCGTATAGCCAAACATGGAACCACCGGCTAGATCTGTCGCCCAGTTTCCAGGATCCATATATCCTACGGCAACGAGATATCCCGGCCCTGCAAAAGCAATAAATTTCCGAATCCACGAGCCGGTCTTCGGAATTTTCATCGATCTGTATACTTCAGGGAGCGTTGGTTGGGGTCTTTGATTACGCCATCCCGGTTCTTTCGCTAATAGGGCCGTCTCCTCATTCATCACTAATCACCTCGGGGTTAATATCATTATCTGCATGATCTATTCCCTACATGTATGCAGCGCCTAGACCATTGTTTCCTATATTCATTGTACACCGCCAAAAAAGTTTGTCAAAGGCAACTTTTATTCATTAGGTCAAATATATGCATAAAGAAATCCATTAAGACTTAGCATCCTGCATGCTTGTCCTAATGGATGACGTTTAATTAATGTTTATCCCGATCATGGTTAATCGGGTTAAGACCCCCGCCTCTATAGGCGGGCTCTTAATCAGGTGGAGTAGAGTCTCCACCCTGATTCCCCGATGTTCAGCCGGACGGGCTGAAGCGAGTTCACTTTGTTTTGTCCGAAGGACGCTTAAGCTTCTGAAGAAGCTTCACCACGGTTTCGGAAATACGGGTATTTCTTGCTTCCTCATCCTTCGCCTCATTGATCCAGTCCACATACTCTCTTCGATCAAGCGGAGCCAGAGCAATGAAGAACGCATCAGCCTCCGGTTCAAGCGCAAGCGCAGCAATTAATTCATCCGGTACCGTTAATTCTTGCGCCGGCAAAATCCGGCTCGCTGTGCTTGGCGTACGATTCGAGCGAGTCGTAGTCTTCGGCGCTTCCATTCCTTCCGGGCGAAAACGTTTTGCCGTCCATGTATCGTCAATGGAAATGAGAGAAACGGTTTCCCAACCCTCGTCGGTAACCACTCTCCAGCCACGCGTTCGGTTTATGTCCGTACGGATTTTGGATGATTCCTCTGGATAACAGACCCACAGCAGGCCATCCTTTTTAACAGCCTTCAATGCCTCTGGAGCGTGCTCTTTGAGGCTTGCAATATCCGAAGCAAACAGAAGCACAAAATCATAGGTACCATCCTTGGCCGGATCATAGCTGGTATTCTCTTTGCTTACCCCAAGACCTTCTTCGTACGAGGAGTCAGGCGCTTCAAGCACTAACACCTTCATGTCCAGAGATAGACCTAATTTATTAACTAATGCTGCATTCATTCCTCTTGTCCTCCTGTTGCGAGCAGATCGCGAACGACCACGCTCACCATAATTAACCCTGCGACCGGAGGAACAAACGCATTGCTTGCAGGAGGCTGTTTGGCTTTGCGAATGTCCGGTGCGTTCTCAGGAACGATACGCTGCGTCACATCTTCACGCGGCTTTTGCGGCTCCTCAGTTGAGAAAACGACTTTAACGCCTTTCTTTATTCCTTCTTTACGAAGCTTTTGGCGTACGACCCTCGCGATGGGATCCATTGATGTCTTGGAAATATCGGCAACCTGAAACCTCGTCGGATCCATCTTATTCGCAGCACCCATGCTGGAGATGATTGGAATTTTACGTTCGAGACACTGTTTAATCAAATGAATCTTGTAAATGATTGTATCCGATGCGTCGACGACATAATCAAGCGGGTACTCGAAGAGCTTCTCATAAGTCTCTTCCGTATAAAACATCCGAAGTGAAATAACATCGCATTCCGGGTTAATGAGCTTAATCCGCTCACGCATCAGATCCGCCTTTGGTTGGCCTACTGTTGTTGTCAGGGCATGAATTTGGCGATTGATATTCGTAATGTCTACAACATCCTTATCAATCAAAATAATTCGTCCGATCCCTGTACGTGCCAGCGCTTCAGCAGCAATCCCGCCGACTCCGCCAATACCTAGAACGGCTACTGTGCTCTGCTTCATAATTTCAAGTCCTTCCGGACCAATTGCCAGTTCCGTACGCGAAAATTGATGCAGCAATTGTCTTTCCTCCTTTCCAGGAAGAGCAAACATAGCAAGCAGCCGTGTCTGTTCTTCCTTACCTGGTGTTTTTTCTCGGTTTATTAGTAAGTCTTATAAAGGTGACTAGCTGCTCTGTGTTGTGCCTGCAGCGGCTGCAGCCTCGGTTTGTTTAACAGCCTTTGGAAGCGTGCGGATATGCAGCTGCTGGAGCTGGGAAATATCCACTTCGGACGGCGCATCGCACAGCAGATCCGTTGCGCTCGCTGTTTTCGGGAATGCAATCGTCTCACGAAGGTTCGTGCGTCCAGTAAGCAGCATAACCAGACGGTCGAAACCGAATGCAAACCCGCCATGCGGAGGCGTTCCATAATCAAATGCGTCGAGCAAGAATCCGAACTTCTCATGCGCTTCTTCAGCCGAGAAGCCAAGTGCTTTGAACATGAGCTCCTGCACTTCACGTTTGTAAATACGCATGGAGCCGCCGCCAACTTCGTAGCCGTTCAGAACGAGATCATATGCTTGTGCCCGGATTTGTCCTGGATCTGTATCGAACAAGGCAACATCATCTTCGTTTGGACGTGTGAATGGATGATGCTCGGCCACGTATCGCTTCGCTTCTTCATCATAACCAAGAAGCGGGAAGTCTACGACCCATTCGAATTTGAATTTGGATTCATCGATCAAGCCTAGCTGTTTACCGATTCTAAGCCGCAGGTTGCCCAGAACGTCTGCAACAACCTTCTTCTTATCAGCCGAGAAGAGCAGCAAATCGCCTTCTTCAACACCAAGACGGTCAGTCAATGCTGCAATTTCTTCAGGCTTGAAGAATTTAACGATTGGGCCGCGCCATTCGCCTTCCTTCACCGTTACCCATGCCAACCCTTTACCGCCATAACGTGCAGCGAATGGTTGAAGATCATCGAGTTCTTTGCGGCTCCAGCTCGCGCAGCCCTTCGCATTAAGAACTTTTACAACTCCGCCGCTTGCTGATACAGCAGCGAATACCTTCACATCGCTCGTTGAGACAATGTCAGTAATATCTTCCATTTCCATGCCGAAGCGGAGGTCTGGCTTGTCAGAACCGTACTTATTCATTGCATCCGCATAGGTTATGCGTTGGAACGGGGTTTCAAGCTCTACACCAACCGTTTCGCGTAACAATTTCACCATAAGCTGTTCCAATAACTCAAGCAGTTGGTCCTGCGACAGGAACGAAGTCTCGATATCGACTTGCGTAAATTCAGGCTGACGGTCCGCACGAAGATCTTCATCGCGGAAACAACGAGCGATTTGATAATAACGCTCTAAACCGCTGACCATGAGCAGCTGCTTGAAAATCTGCGGTGATTGCGGCAGTGCAAAGAACTCACCTGGATGAACACGGCTCGGTACAAGATAATCACGCGCACCTTCTGGTGTGCTTTTCGTCAGGATCGGTGTTTCAATATCGATAAAGCCTTCTCCATCCAGGAAGTCACGGAATATTTTGGACGCTTTCGAACGAAGCTTCAGCGTTTTCTGCATTTCAGGACGACGCAGATCCAAGTAACGGTATTTGAGACGAATAGACTCATCGACTTCAACGCCATCCTCAATTGGGAACGGCGGCGTTTTGGCAGCGTTCATAATTTCGATCTCCGTCACGCGAATTTCAATTTCACCCGTAGCTAGGTTCGAGTTTACCGTTTCAGCATCACGCTCAACGACTTGACCGCGAACAGCCAATACGTATTCATTACGGGCACGGTCCGCGATTGCAAGAGCATCACCGGAGAAATCCGGGTTGAATACGATTTGCATAATACCCGTACGATCGCGAAGATCGATAAACAAGACGCCGCCGAGGTCACGGCGACGCTGCACCCAGCCGTTCAATGTAACCGTCTGGCCTACTTCTGCTTTAGTGAGCGTTCCACAAGAATGTGTTTTTAACATCATGATTTAAGTCGACTCCTCTATAATTTGTTTTTTGAGAATACGTTTATTGGTTTATGGCCTCCGCTAGTTTATCAAGCGGTACGAACCGCTGCTCGCCGGTCGACATGTTCTTGACTGCAATTTCACCGCGAGCTAATTCATCATCTCCGAGAATAGCCGTATAGCGTACTTGAAGCCGGTCAGCCGATTTCATCTGGGCTTTCATTTTGCGTCCCTGGTAGTCACGTTCCGCAGATATTCCGTTTAGCCGCAGCTTATACAGCACACTAGTCAGCTCTTTCTCAGCAGCTTCGCCAAGAGCGACCAGGTATACATCAACACGATGTAATTCATCTAGCTGTACACCTTGGTTTTCCAGAAGCATAACGGTACGTTCCAAGCCGAGTCCAAGACCAACTCCTGGCTGGTCAGGCCCGCCTATATCAGCCACAAGACCATTGAAGCGTCCTCCCCCACCAATCGTATCAATCGCGCCAATACCTTCTGATTTGTATTCAAAGGCTGTATGCGTATAATAATCAAGTCCTCGCACCAATCGCGGATTAATCGAGTAGGGAATGTTCATACTTGTCAGATGAAATTGCAGCGCTTCAAAATGTGTCCGGCACTCTTCATCCAAGCTCTCCAGTATAGAAGGCGCCCCCTCAAAATGATGCTGATCCACCTTGCAATCCAGCACGCGGAGCGGATTACGATCCATACGTGACTGGCAATCCTTACAAAGCAATTCCCGCTTCGGCTCCAAGAAGGCCAGTAATCGGTCCCGATATACCGCACGTACCTCAGGTGTTCCAACAGAGTTGATTTCAACGCGGACGCCCTTCAGGCCGACCTCAGTGTAAAAGGTATAACCCAGTGCAATTACTTCTGCATCCAGTAGCAGCATCAACAGCTCCGAACGCTTCGACGCCGAATTGATGAAATTGGCGGTAACGTCCTGCTTGCTGACGCTCATAACGAAACATCGGTCCGATATAATACAGCTTCGTTAAATCCGGCTCGCCATAGAGCTTATTCTCCACAAAAGCACGCACTGCGCCTGCTGTACCTTCCGGACGGAGAGTAAGACTGCGGTTACCGCGGTCAGTGAAGGTATACATTTCCTTCTCTACAATATCCGTAGTTTCTCCTACGCCGCGTTTATACAAATCGGTCGATTCAAACATTGGCGTCCGAATTTCGCGAAAATTAAACCGGCGGCAAATGTCACGCGCCTTGCTTTCTACGAACTGCCACTTCTCTACCGCGCCCGGCAAAAAATCCTGCGTGCCCGGAGGCTTTTGAAAGCCCATCTAAAACCCTCCTCAACTTTCCTGTTCTTCATTTGTCCATTAACATAAAACCTGACAACGCGATATGAAATCAAAAAAGCTCCCGTCCTCCGCCTTATTACAAGGCAAAAGGGACGAGAGCTGCGCGATGCGAAGCTACCGTGGTACCACCCACATTTCGAACTAACACACGCCAATTAGGCGTCGTTCATTCGCTTTATCGGTTAACGCCCTGACTACGCAGATCAGCTACTCAGCTGCGAATTATGCTCGCGACGCTGTTCACTGCCTGTCCTCCGGGAGGTCTGTTCGTTCATGCACGCCAAGGATTCTTACAGCCATGGAATCCCTCTCTGCGTGGGTGCCTTTGAACGATGCGGTCCCATCTATGGATCGACACAATATTACATCAATTGTATCGGTCTCCCATTCAACTGTCAAGTACTCCTAAACCCTATATAAGAAATGCAACGAAAGAAGGCAGAAAGGTTACCTTTTCCTTGTGGTTATGAGCGAAGTAGACAGAAAAAAACCTACAAACAAGTTGTAGGTCCATCAATAATATATTCAAAAAAGGGGGTCGAGTTCTAGTATAGACCTAGCATGTTATAAGAGTGTTGAAAATACGTTACAATTGTATTACAAAAAATAAACCGCTTACTCCGGTTTTGGCATTGTACTCCCGTTGTACTTCGTACAAAAGTCGTCCAATGCTCAAAACCTCCGTTGTAGTAAGTGCGAAGTGCAGAGCTAAAACCTTACTGCGGTTTTGGCATTGGTGCTCCAGTTGTACTTCGTACAAAAGTCGCTTCAATGCTCAAAACCTTCGTTGTAGTAAGTGCGAAGTGCAGGTGCAGAGCTAAAACCTTACTCGGTTTTGGCATTGTTGCTTCCGTTGTACTTCGTACAAAAGTCGCTCCAATGCTCAAAACCTCCGTTGTAGTAAGTGCGAAGTACAAAGTGCAGAGCTAAAACCATACTGCGGTTTTGGCATTGTTGCTTCCGTTGTACTTCGTACAAAAGTCGCTCCAATGCTCAAAACCTCCGTTGCAGTAAGTGCGAAGTGCAGAGTGCAGAGCTAAAACCATACTGCGGTTTTGGCATTGGTGCTCTCCGTTGTACTTCGTACAAAAGTCGCTCCAATGCTCAAAACCTCCGTTGGCAGTAAGTGCGAAGTGCAAAGTACAGAGCTAAAACCATACTGCGGTTTTGGCATTGGTGCTCCCGTTGTACTTCGTACAAAAGTCGCTCCAATGCTCAAACCTCCGTTGTAGGAAGTGCGAAGTGCAGAGTGCAAGCTTAAACCATACTCCGGTTTTGGCATTGGTGCTCCCGTTGTACTTCGTACAAAAGTCGCTCCAATGCTCAAAACCTCCGTTGTAATAAGAACCTGTACACCGCTTTAAGACCGGTTTACAAAGTGAACGGACAGCTTGGGCTGCCCGTTCACTTTGTGCAATATTTTTAGATTCCTCGTTGACCTCGGGGACCAAGGCCTCTTGCGGTATGGCCGCCGCCAGCCCATTCAGCGGCTGCTTCTATATCTTCCTCGAGCTGCGAGAAGATAATTGCTTCTCTGCGGTCAGGGCTGAGCAGCCTTCGCGATGACCGCTCTATCCCTTGTTCTTTGCGTGATTGATGCATGACAAGCAAGCTCCCTCCACCGATGTTTCGCAGTCTGCTAGCTTCTTCCTCCGATGCCGCCATCCGAGTGTAAGCTTATGCCTTTGCATATATCTCTACGGTTTCTAGTGTTGCCTGTCCGCTCTATTCTAACACCCATGAAGCAGAAATAAGCCTAAAGCTTATGGGGACTAGGTGTCTTATGCGTACACGCTAGATCAACCCGATTATTGTTTTTGCTGTCTATAATTAGCGTTACCGGTCCCCAGTTAACGAGTGATACATCCATCATCGCCCCAAACTGGCCAGTCGCCACGTGAAGTCCGGAAGCGCGGAGCGCCTCATTGAATAACAAATATAAACCTTCCGCCTGCTCCGGCCTGGCTGCTGCCATGAAGTTCGGCCGCCTGCCCTTCCGGCAGTCTCCGTACAGCGTGAACTGGGAGACGGATAGGATCGCTCCGCCTACCTCAACTATCGAATGATTCATTTTACCGGACTCATCTTCAAAAATTCTTAAACCAGCGATTTTGTCCGCCATCTAGCGGACATCCGTCTCTGTATCCTCATGCGTTATTCCAACCAACAGCACAAGCCCTTTATCTATAGAACCGATGAGTTGACCGTCTACTGTCACTGCTGCTTCTTTACTTCGTTGAACGACTACCTTCATCTTCCTTGTACCCTCTCCAAAACCGTCTTTATTGCATAATACGGGTAACCGTATAGACGTCTTTCACACGTTTGATCTTCTCCACAACCGACTGGAGATGCTCGATATTCCGAATGAGTACCGCCATATGAATCATCGCGACCTTATTCTTATCTGAACGCGCCGAAACGGCGGATATATTCGTCTTACTCTCCGAAACCACATGAAGCACTTCATTTAATAATCCCGGACGATCATGCCCGGTAATTTCGATATCGACGCTGTAATTTGCCTCAACAGACTGTTCCCATTCCACCTCGATTACACGAGCGGCTTCTTCACTATCCGTACTTGAATTCAGGTTTTGACAATCAAGACGATGGACGGATACACCGCGGCCTCGTGTAATATATCCGATAATCTCGTCACCTGGGACAGGATTACAGCATCGCGCAAAGCGGACGAGCAGGTTATCGACACCTTTAACCGAAACACCATGAGTCGGACGCGTCTTTCTCATTGAAGGTGCAGTTTTAACTTCCTTCATTTCCTTGGAAAGCTCGATCTGATTCGCTTCTTCAGCTTCCTTGCGCATTTTCTCTGTCAGCTTGGTGCAAATCTGCGCAGCCGTAATTCCGCCAAAACCGATCGCCGAAAGCATATCATCTATATCATTAAAATTAAACTTATAAGCCGCTTCCTGCAGCTGAGCATCCGACAACCATGCGGATGGCTCAAGCGCCAGACGCTTCAGCTCACGTTCGAGCAGATCGCGGCCTTTAGCCACGTTCTCTTCCCGTCTCTCTTTTTTGAACCACTGCTTGATTTTACTGCGGGCATGTGACGATTGTGCGATTTTGACCCAGTCCTGGCTAGGGCCATAGGAATGCTTAGAGGTCAGGATTTCAACGATATCACCTGTTTTGAGTTTATAATCCAGCGGTACGATTCGCCCATTGACCTTTGAACCAATTGTCCGGTTGCCTACCTCTGTATGCACGCGGTATGCAAAATCGAGCGGTACAGATCCAGCTGGAAGCTCAAAAACTTCTCCTTTTGGCGTAAAGACAAATACGAGATCAGAGAAGAAATCCATTTTCAGTGATTCAACAAATTCCGACGCATCACTCGCTTCATGCTGCAGCTCGATTATTTCGCGGAATAATGTCATTTTATCTTCAAAATACCCGCCCGGTACGACCGTGCCTTCCTTGTACGCCCAATGAGCAGCAATCCCGAACTCAGAGGTTCTATGCATGTCCCAGGTTCGAATCTGAACTTCAGTTGGCTCGCCGGTAGGGCCAATCACTGTCGTATGCAGGGATTGATACATGTTCGCCTTAGGCATCGCGATATAATCCTTGAACCGCCCCGGCATCGGTTTCCACAGCGTATGAATGATACCAAGTGTCGCATAGCAATCTTTAATATTATCCACTATGATTCGAATGGCAAGTAAATCGTAAATCTCGTTAAACTGCTTGCTGCGCGCTGTCATCTTCTTATAAATGCTATAAATATGCTTCGGCCTGCCGGAGATGTCACCCTCGATGTTCATTTCTTCCATCTTCTCTGTGATTCGGGTAATAACATCTTTAATGTACTGCTCCCGCTCCACCCGCTTCTTCTTCATAAGGTTGGCGATGCGGTAATATTGCTGCGGATTCAAATACCGGAGCGCGATATCTTCCATTTCCCATTTGATGGCGGAAATCCCAAGACGATGTGCGATTGGGCAAAATATTTCCAGCGTCTCATAGGCGATTCGGCGCTGAGCTTCCTCAGATTGATATTTTAGCGTACGCATATTGTGCAGACGGTCGGCCAGCTTGATCAGAATGACCCGAATATCCTGCGCCATGGCGACAAACATTTTTCGATAATTCTCGTTCTGCTGCTCTTCTTTGGAACGAAATTGAATTTTCTCGAGCTTGGTGAGACCATCAACAACGGCTGCACACGGTTCACCAAAACGGGATCTAACCTCTTCCAAAGGGACAGTCGTATCCTCAACCACATCATGAAGCAGTGCGGCAATAATCGACAACACATCCATCTGCATGTTAACGAGAATTTCAGCAACGGCTACGGGGTGAAGAATGTATGGTTCTCCCGACTTACGCACTTGCCCGTGATGGGCCTGATCCGCAAATTCATAGGCTTCACTAATCCGCTTCAAATCTTGTTCTTTCATGTAAGCTGATGCTTTATCGAGTAAATGGTCTATGCCCATGAATGTCCCTTTCCGGAAAAGCGCATCGCGCGCGCGTTTCACTTTCCAACTTCGTCACCTAATGATAAGGACCTATAACAAAAAACAACCGCAAATGCGGCCGCAAGTTTTAATCTCGTCGTTTTCATACTATTATGCCTGTTTTGAAGGCTTTCCGTCAACCTGAAGCTATAAGAGTTCGGTAGGTACTTGGGCGGGGAATTGCAGCAGAGAGAGTCGAATGATGTTAAGTGGCATTTACGAGGGGTTACAAATAAAATAACCGCCGAAAAAAAGAGGCTGCCCCCTTCATTCGACGGTCAATCGTTAAGCCATTTTATTAGTAAGTAACGAGCGAGAAGGTATCCATACCTTCCAGTTTTTTACGGCCGTCCAAATACCCAAGCTCAATTAAGAACGCGGCTCCAATAACTTCCCCGCCCAATTGACGGATCAAATTAATTGTCGTAGCAATGGTTCCTCCAGTTGCAAGGAGGTCATCGGCAATCAGCACGCGTTGGCCTGGCTTGATCGCATCCTTGTGAATGGCCAGCTTATCACTTCCGTATTCCAAATCATAGCTCGCTTCAACAACCTCGCCGGGAAGCTTGCCGCTCTTGCGAATCGGAACAAATCCAACGCCCAGCGAAACCGCAAGCGGGGCACCTACGATAAAGCCTCTAGCTTCAGGACCGGCAACCAAATCAATCTGCTTATCAGCCACAGCTTGTTTTATTGTGTCGATAGCCGCAGCGTAGACAGGACCGTTACTAATAAGTGTAGTAATATCTTTAAACCGGATACCGGGATTTGGATAATCCGGGATAACGCGAATATAGTCTTTGAAATTCATGAAATGCCAGCTCCTTTTTTCGTTGAAAATTCGAATGATTCCTTTTGTTTTGTAATCCAATCTAATAATGCAGCGGTATCCGCAAATAAAATTTGGTCGGACTCGGACTTCCGCAGTTCTTCGCGATAAGCAGCTGAATATGTCAATTCTCTCTTCACAGGGTCCGGGATAAGCTGGAGCTGCTGTTCTTGGACGCACACCAGCTCAAGCTCCTCAAACACATGAAGCATGAACATGATTTTCTCAAAGGGCCAGCCCATCATGACCGCTAGACGTTCTGTGTGCCCATCTTCTGTAATCGGGCATACTCTTCGCAGCGTTTGATACAGCTGCCCAAACTTCTCACGGCTCGGAAATACCGGTTCTTCACTGACTGCTGCCTGCTGTTCCTTGCCCTTGGAAGAGCGCGAACCACTCGCCCGATTCACTGGAGCCGCAGCCTTCTTGGGGTCACCGTAAAGCGCATAAACAGCTTCTAGTTCAGGAGCAGAGCATATGACTGCCGCAAGCTTGGCAGCACTAGGAGGCTTGCCAAAGATAATGATTGAAGGACAGCTAGTGATACCCTCATCAGCGAATTGATCATATGTATACAGACGCAGATTCTTAAGAAACGGAAGCTTCTCGATCTGTGACGCCGCATCCTGCCAAGCAGCTGACGGGACGAGCACAGCCCCTTCTGTTAGCCCAGCCTCTTGGATGAGCTTACGAAGAGAGGCGATTGAATCAGAGTCCATGCCGAAACGGTGATCAAACAGCTGCACCTGCGAGACACGGATATCCTGCATAAGAAACTGCGCTTTGCGCTGCCCATTCCACTCATTAATCGCAAGCTCACCAACAAGCTCAACAGGAGCCCCGCCGGATAAACGATCAGCAAGTGACCCGAATCCAAATCCTACTGCATCGAGCAGCTTGCCTTCACCGCTAAGCGATAGCTTTAAATGTTTATTTTCCTTGCCCATCGTACGCCGGTCAGCTATAACTGCGCCTTGAAGGAGCAGCTTAGGAGCCGCATTGCCAATCCCAAACGGCTCTAGTTGAGCTAATTGTTCCCTTACATGTAAGGTAGCCTCATCCATCCTGCAAGCAAGATCAACGATGGTTTTGGGAACCCAATCATCGGCATCTAACCACTCATCGGCAAGATGGCCCAGCCGCTCTTCAAAGGCTTCCAGCTGGTCTCTATGCAGGCTCATACCGGCTGCCGCCTGATGACCGCCATAATGATCAAGAAACTCATCACACTTCGTCAATGCTGCATGAAGATCAAAGCCAGCTATTGACCGAGCCGAGCCCTTACACATTCCGCTATCGGCATCGATACCCAGAATGAGCGTTGGTTTATATTGTTTCTCGACAAACTTGGATGCAACAATACCTACTACACCAGGATTCCAGCCTTCCGCAGCAAGAACAATTACTGATGGAGCCGGACGTCCGTTCCGCTTCGCTATCTCGCATTTGTCCATCCACTGGAATTGAGCTTGTTCAAGAATGTCCTCTACGATGAGCTGCCGTTCCTTGTTCAAGCGGTCAAGTGTCAGGGCAGCTGCTGCGGCTACCTCGCCACTTGGTGCAGTCAGCAATCGGACAGCGCCCTCAGCATGCTCAAGACGTCCTGCCGCATTAATGCGAGGCGCCATTCCAAAGGCAATATCAGTTGCACTAATCGCAGATAATTGGATGCCGGCTACCTCAGCCAGAGCCTGAAAGCCAGGCTTCTCAGTCGTTCGCAGCTGCTCCAGACCCAGCCTAACCAGAATTCGGTTCTCATCAATCAATGGCATGAGATCGGCAATCGTCCCGAGTGCAGCAACATCCGTCCACTCTACAGGAGGCTCGCCGAGTAGCGCTTGCGCCAGCTTGAAAGCAACCCCGACTCCGGCTAAGCCTTTAAACGGATACGGGCAATCTTCCTGCTTCGGATTTATGATAGCCCAAGCTGCTGGTAATTCATGCGGCGGTTCGTGATGATCGGTCACAATCGTATCGATTCCAAGACTTGCTGCATAGGCGATTTGCTCCACTGCGCTGATTCCTGTATCGACGGTAACGATTAAAGTAACTCCTGATTGTGCAGCAAGGTCAATTGCTTTATTGTTCAAACCGTAACCTTCCAGTGTTCGGTGCGGTATGTAAGAATCAAATGACAGCTCGAGACGCTGGAACAAATACGTCATCAAAGTCGTCGAGGAAACACCATCTGCATCATAATCTCCATAAATCCGAACTTTCTCTTTACGTTCCAGAGCAAGCCGGATTCTCTCAACGGCTCTATCCATCCCTTTGAGCAAAAAAGGATCATGCAGGCATTCCAACCCGCCACTTAGAAACTGACTGGCTGATTCCAATTCATTGAACCCGCGCTGTACAAGCAGCTTGGCGACAAGTGGAGGCAGTGATAATGCGCTCGACAGCACCTCAGCCTTCGCCTCGCCATCCGAATCTAATGAAGCCACCGTCCATCGTGTTTTGGAACGTATCAAGACGGGCACCCCCTTAAAAATTTGCATCATCCACGTTTTGCGAAGCATGCCGCGGTTATAAGATTAACATAAAAAAGACGCTGCTGCTATTGCAGCAGCGTCGGCATCTGCTCCTGGTTAGGATCATGGTTAGACTTATAAGGAAAGCCTGGATCATACGGTTCAACATGAACCGTAACCTCGATCATATGGCTAAACCTTTTCATTAGAAAATATTTGACTCGCTTTGCGATTTCATTGCCTTCGAGAACGGATATCCGAGGATTAACACTAATTACAACATCGGTAATTACATAATGTCCGTGCTCGCGGGCACGGAGCTCCTGGATGGCAATAACACCCTCCATCCGCTGCACAACGGTCATGATTTCGCTCATATCGGCTGGCTCTACTTCAAATGATCTACTTCTCTTCACTGCATCTGACGCAACTCGGTAACCGGTGGTGAAAATAATGACAACAATGATAAGCGAAGCAGCCGGATCGAAATAATAGAGTAACGGCAGGTTCAGAAGGTCGCCTAGAGCGGCTCCCCCTGTTCCGACGATAGCAGCTAATGAAGCGTATAAGTCCGTCCGTCTTTCCTTGACCGGAAACAGCAGTTCCTTTACTGCAAATGCAAGTACGACTACAACGGTGGCCGTCCAGCTTGGACCTTCGTCAACACCGTCTGCAATTGATTTAATAGCAGCTATGCCGATTTCTAGTCCCACAATCATTAGAAAAAGAGCGGCCATTACACCGGCCGCAGCCTCAGTTCGACCCCGCATAACCGGAACTGGTGCATCTGGTGCACCAAGCTTCCGGCATCTACGAACTCCGGTTAAAGCAATGAAGGATGCGGCTGCATCCGTTGCGGAACGACAGGCATCAGTAAGCAGCGTTTTACTGCCTGATTGAAGACCAATTCCACCCTTTACAGCCGCGAGACAGGCATTACCGATGAATCCGGTCCACGCCGCGGACTCCGCTTTCGCGTAACGTTGGTTCGCTGTCATGGACGCCTCCTGAGAGTTATTGCGTGGTTTTACCTGATATGCCTCAATAGGCACAATCAAGCAAAAACTCACTTCGAAAGCATAAGCTTAGTTTTGCGAAGCAAAACTGACTTCGTAAGCATAAACCGAGTTATTGCGTGGTTTTACCTGATATGCCTCAATAAGGCATAATCAAGCAAAAACTCACTTCGAAAGCATAGGCTTAGTTTTGCGAAGCAAAACTGACTTCGTAAGCATAAACCGAGTTATTGCTTTGGTTTTACCTGATATGCCTGAGTTAGGGCATAATCAAGCAAAAACTCACTTCGAAAGCAAAACTTACTTCGTAACATATATCTGTAGATTTGCTGATAACTTACTATACTACGACGCAGCCGAAGACTTGACTGGTGTTTTTTGTTTTTGTTTATTTTTCAGCAAAAGCCACAGCGGACTCGCGATAAAGACGGATGAATACGCTCCGCTGATTAGACCGAATAGTATAGCCAGCGAGAATAGCTTGATGGATTCGCTACCGAAAATCAAGAGACAAACCGCCGCTACTACAACAGTCATAACGGTATTGACCGAACGAGTAAGCGTCTGCCAAATACTCTCATTAACGACCCGTGCCGTATCGGCAGGCGTTTTGATTTTGGCAAAACGCAGATTCTCACGAATACGGTCAAAGATAACGATCGTATCATTGATGGAATAACCGATAATGGTCAGAACCGCAACGATGAACGGCAGGTTCACTTCCAATCGGAAGATAGAGAATAAGCTGATTACGATGAACGCATCATGCAGCAATGCAACGATGGCCGCAACCGCAAACCGCCATTCAAACCGAATACTGACATAAAGAACGATACCAATACTTGCAACTAGAACCGCCTTAAGCGCATTCCATTGCAATTCTTTCGCGATCTCAACATCGACTGTGTTTACTTCTGCAGAAGCATTTTTATCGAACTTGTCCGCAAATCCCTTCTTCAACGCCTGCTCCTGCGTCGGCGAGAGAACTTTATCGAACCGCAAGGTTACCCGGGAGGTACCGACTGTCAGACCTGGATTACCAAAATTATTGTCGGCTAGAAATTTAGAGATTTCATCCTTTTGACCACTAAGGTCCTTCTTGACTGCAATATCTACACTCGATCCAGCACGGAAGTCAACACCGTAGTTTAGACCAAAGATTCCGAGTGTAAGAACACCCAACACCGTAATGATGATGGAGAAAATAAAGAAGTAACGAGCTTTCTTAATAAAGTTAAACTTATTGCTGTTTTCTGTATAAGCAGTACTAAAGCGCACGAATCTCACTCTCCTTCACACCGAAGTAGGATTTCTTTTTCACTACGTTGCTTCGAATGAGTAAGGAAAGGAGCAAGCGCGAGAAGAAAACGTTGGTGATAATACTAATGATAATACTTAAAATCAAAATAACAGCAAACCCTTTTACCGAGCCAACACCGATAAAGAACAAAACTAGACCGGCGATAAGCGTCGTTACGTGCGCATCAATAATGGTGCGGAACGAGTTCTTCGATCCTGCTTTTTGGGAGGATAGCAAGCTCTTGCCGCTGCGTAATTCCTCTTTAATCCGCTCAGCCATAATGATATTGGCATCGACGGCCATCCCGACTCCCAAGATAAACGCCGCAATACCTGGCAGCGTGAGTGTTGCATGAATCAGATTAAACCCAAGCAATAACAACCAAATGTAAACAATAATGGAGAAGCTTGCAATTGTACCAGGCAAACGGTAAAACAGCATCATGAACATCAGAATAAGCACTGTTCCAAGCCCGCCTGCGAATAATGTTTCTTGCAGCGAGAGTTTACCAAGCGAAGCTCCAACGCTTTGCGTATATTTCTCCGTCAGCTTAAGCGGCAAAGATCCCAAGTTGATGGTGTTTTTGATATCAGTTGCTTCATCACGTGTGAAATCGCCTGTAATAACAGCATCTGAGCTGGGGATTTCTGCCGATACGTTTGGTGCTGAAAGCATCTTCTCATCCAAATAAATGGCGAGCTGATTCGACCCAGCAGGCGATAACTTGGCAATCTCGCGGGTAATTTCCGCGAACTTGCTTGCACTCTTCATCTTAATTGCGATTTCGTAAGCATTGAGATTTGTTTGATTCACTTAAGCACCATTTTGCTTGAAATCATTACCGCGAAGCTCTACTTTACAGTAAATTTTCGCCGGATCGGAGCTTGCTGGACAACCGCGTGCGGAGCGGAAAGTCAGCTCTGCCGGCTTCTTCAGAATTTCTCGTACTTTGTCCTCATCCTTAACGCCAGCGATTTTGACGCGAATACGATTCTTTCCTTCAGTCGTTACATCAGGCTCAGCCACGCCAGTTGCGTTGGCACGAGCCTCCAAGCTTTTTGCAGTTTCAATCAATGATTCTGGAGATACTTTACCGCCCTTTTCAATGGGCTCTGCTTCATACAAAATCTCAAATCCGCCTTTTAAATCTAGACCTAGCTTGACCTTATTAACAAGGCTTGGGCTTGTTGCTGCGACGACGCCAATAGAAATGACGACGATGAGCACGAATGCTAACAGACGATTCATAAACTCTTAGTTCCCCCTTAAGTTCGCTACTCAATATTCCTATTATAACGATGACAGAAAAACGAGTCAAAAAAAAAGAACCCGCTCTTAAAAATGGGTTCCTTTATAGGCGCTCAATGTCATGAAATTCATGAATTTTACTACTTTTAGCGATAAAATGTCGTTAACCACTTGATGCATCGCCGGTTGGCCTGTTTTCACGTATTTATCATTGACGCATTGCCAAACATCATTTCCTTCTACATGCTCGTATCCGATTAATCGAAATTCTTCTGCCTTGCTATTGCATAACGACTCAATGGTCGTCGCCCATTCATATTCGGACATTTTCGCTTCGTTACCCGCTTCTGCTGCTGGGTGGTCTTCACTTGTCATCGGCATGTCCTCCTTCTCTTGAGCAGCCTCCGTACTCGTTATTATTCGATAAGATGCCTCTTAATTCCTGCCGTCGCCCTGCAAACCTTCAAAAAAATGACTGCATGGAAATGGACATGCCGCGCATAAGTATGAAGATAGGACATGTTTAGGAAAGAGGGAGCGATCGTGACGAAGCAAACTTTTATCAAAGGAGCACTTATCCTGCTTACAGCAGGAATCATTAACCGTGTACTCGCATTCGTTCCACGCATCGCATTACCACGTATTATCGGTGCTGAAGGCGTTGGCATTTATCAATTAGGGTATCCGTTTCTAATTGTACTTCTGACTGTAATCACAGGCGGTATCCCTCTAGCCGTTGCCAAGTGGATTGCTGAGGCGGAATCGAAAGGGGATTCTGCACGGGTTAAACATATATTCCGCACGGCGATGGGATTATCGACAGTTCTGGCTATCGTTCTGACCGCCCTGTTTCTGTTTCTCACTCCATGGATCATTGAACATCTTATGACCGAGAAGCGTGTATACCAGACTTTTCTTGTTATGAGCCCGCTTCTAATCATTATTGGAGTATCCTCTGTTTATCGCGGATATTTTCAAGGGAAGCATAATATGATACCAACCGCATTGTCGCAAACAATTGAGACTATATTTCGGATTATCTTCGCCTTGTTGTTTGCCAAATGGCTGCTTCCCTTTGGACTTGCTTGGGCCGCAGCTGGGGCGATGATGGGTGTTGTTGTTGGTGAAATAGCCGGATTCTCCATATTGCTCTGGCAATATTTCAAGGAACATCGGCGTCAACATGGCATGCCGTCTCCAAACCCTGAACAGTCTGCCGCCCCCATGAAGCATTCACTTGACAGTGAGCCTGCACTGCGCAAGCTGATAAATCTGTCTGTACCTGTTACGGCGAGCCGAATGATCGGTTCATTATCTTACCTGTTTGAGTCGATTCTAACTGCCCGTGCGCTGGCTGTCGCTGGTATTGCAACTGGAATAGCTACGGCACAATACGGCGCCCTGCAGGGGATGATTATTCCCATTCTGCTGCTGCCGACTGCCCTCACCTACTCGCTTGCAGTCTCTCTCGTCCCTTCCCTGTCAGAGGCCGCAGCTAAAGGTGACCGGGCAACTATTCATATGAGACTGCATCAATCCATGCGGCTTGCTCTTGTAGCAGGCGCGCCATTCGTCGTCGTGATGACTTTATTCGCTGAACCGATCTGCCGTATTCTATACAATCATGCCGAGATTGCTCCGATGCTGAAATGGATGGCCCCAATCGGACTATTTATCTACTTGCAAGCTCCGCTGCAGGCCGCGCTTCAGGCGTTAGACAAGCCGGGTACCGCGCTGATGAATACGTTCATCGGAGCTGCCGTCAAATTAGTGCTCATTATTAAGTTGGCCTCCGATCCAGAACTTGGCATTTATGGCGCTTTAATTGCCATTAATATTAATATCGTCCTGGTTACTGTACTTCACTGGATTAGTGTTGTCCGGTTCGTTGGCTTTCGAATGCATGTGCTCGACTTTATAAAGGTTGGAGCCGCAATGGTCATTATGGGAGCTGCCTCTTTGTGGGTCATGAACCGCCAGATCCTTCCCGCTCTATGGCAAAATATGATAACAGCCTGCTTAGCTGGCATCACTGTTTATCTTATCCTTATGGTGTACATGCGAATCATTAACCGTTACGATATTGCACGCTTGCCAGGCATAGGCAGATGGTTTCGCTAAATCGCAATAAATTGAAAATGGGAGCCGGACACATCATGTGCCTTGCTCCCGTTTGTACTATCCATACTATCGTCTTGGACTTCTCCGTGAATCAAAAAACAGCCGCCCTTTATGATCAATTGTGCAGAGGAATACTTGCTTGATATCGTTGATTCCTCTTTGTTTCAGCTCATTGTTCAGCCAGAATCGGTCTTTTCCAAGCTGTTCTAAATTAACAGTTACTTTGCCATCCATGATGAGCGGAACAGGCAAGGACTCAAAATCGGTAATTTTTTGGAAAAGGCTTTGGCAGCTCCGTTATCCGGGAATGCTCCTGCATCCCCTTCTCTGCTGAAAAAGGTGAACTTTGCTCCTGGCTGGATCCATTGATGTTATTTTGTTGTTTCTCTTTTGGAATAACCGATAATTTGCCGCTTGTTTCTAAAATAGCAAACTCTACATCAGCAACGGTTGGGATTTGATTCTCTCGCAGCTGCACCATCAGATCATCCAGGTTGTACCGCTGTTTCCTCATGGCTTCACTATTTAGCTTCCCCTGCTCAATGATCACCGTTGGTTTGCCATCGAACCAAAGACGAAGCTTGCGGCTCTTCAAAGATACATAAGCTAATCCAATCTGAATCACCATCAGAAGTGCCATCGGCAGCAAGCCATCCGTTAATGGCCGGTCCGTATCTTCAATAACGATTACCGCTATTTCTGCAATCATGACGGAAATAACCAGATCGAACACGGATAATTTGCCAATTTCCCTCTTTCCCATGAATCGCATGACTAATAACACGATCAAATAAACCAAAACCGTACGGATTAACAGACTCCACAATTCCAATGGAACCGCCCTCCTAACCGATCATGCAGGTATTGTCACCTGTGAGCAGTCCCATCATACGGGAGAAATTATGGCAGCAGGAAAAAGTAAACGTAGCCAGTGGATATAACAAGGGATACGAGCGTCAGCGGTGCACCGATTTTGAGAAACTCTACATAGCTGAGACTTTTTTCTTCCCGCGCTGCAAGACCAGCGACGATGACGTTGGCAGATGCGCCAATTAGCGTCCCGTTGCCTCCTAGGCAAGCACCTAATGCTAGTGACCACCAAAGTGGATTTAACGCTTCAGTGCTTCCAAGATTCATCTCGGTACCCAAATTTTGAATGAGCGGTATCATGGTTGCAACGAAAGGGATATTATCAATCGTTGCCGAGGCGATTCCGGACACCCATAAAATAAGCAAAGACGTATACGTCCTATCACCTGATGTAATCTGGAGTGTCATCGTAGCTAATTTGCCGATTACACCGACTTCAGTCAAACCGCCTACTAGAATGAACAGTCCGATAAAGAAAAATATCGTCTTCCACTCTACATAGTCAAACACTTCCTCGGCATCATGCTTACTGATTCCAATAAGCATCAGAAGAGTAGCGCCTGACAGCGCGATTACGGCAGCCTCGACATGGATAACAGCATGTAAAATAAACCCTATTATCGTCAGGAGCATAACGAAAACAGATTTGCGCATTAATTTACGGTCATGAATGCAGGCTTCGGCAGATAATGCTTTTAACTCTTTTTTGGATTCCTCTGAAACAGTGAGCTTACGCCGGTATAACCACACAAGCAGCACCATCGTAATAAGCATGATAACAAGGGATACAGGAGCAAGATGGATTATAAAATCATTAAAGCTCAAATGGGGATTAGCCGATCCAATCATTATATTAGGCGGATTACCTATTAGTGTTGCCATCCCTCCGATATTAGAAGACAGGATTTGTGAAATCAAAAAAGGCATGGGCGATATCTTTAATATTCTTGTTATCGAGAAGGTAATCGGAACAATCAGTACTACCGTCGTTATATTATCTAGAACGGCTGACCCCACTGCAGTCAACAAGCTTAGAATAATGAGTATTTTTAACGGATCGCCATTGGCCCGCTGTACTGCTTTAATCGCGATATATTGAAATATCCCCGTTTTGCCTGCTATGCCTACAAGGATCATCATACCGATAAGCAGAAAGATTGTACTCCATTCCATATAATCGGTAAACCCGGTGTGCATATCCACGATTCCAAGCAAAAGCATCATAACTGCGCCAAAAAGTGCAATTACCGCCCTGTTCATTTTTTCAGTAATGATGATTGCATATGTAAGCAGAAAGATGAATACCGCTGATACAACTTGCCAAAAAGCGGGATTGACTGTTATTTCGTGCTCCATGACTCACAACCCTTCTGTTCGCATTCTTCCACATTATACACGAACACGCGCGTTAACGTCTATCTTGTACTATTTACGGAAGCTTGACCATATGTTGTATTAACAACAGAACCCGTGCGATAAATCATAGAAAGGATGATTCAATATGAAGCCGATGAATTCCACTCATTCGACTAACAAGAATGCACCCTCTAAAGTACAAATCACTTCACCGATGTTCTCCGGCATCCTGTATGCGGCCATCTGGCTTGCGATTGGCGCGCTTCTTCTCTCAGCTTTGCTTCGATTTGGCAATATGCAGGAGGATCAGCTTCCCTTGTACAGCTTACTGGTGCATGGTTTAGCTGCTCTTGCCGGCGGGTTTATTGCAGGCAAAAGATCAGGTACTCGAGGTTGGTATTATGGCGGCATACTCGGAGTGCTGTATGGACTCCTAGTCTTTCTTGTAAGCTTCTTAGCATCCAACACAGGGATAAGCGGAAGGACACTAGCTATGATTGGGGAGAGCTTTCTATGCGGTGCATTTGGGGGGATCGTAGGGGTTAACGCCAAACGCTCCTGACATTGAATACCGTATGTGAATGGGATTGGAATTGTAATCCCCCCACTAAAGTGTGCTATACTAGATCGAACCGATTTTATCGGATACAAAATGTGCTTCTGAAACGTATGAGGCCATTTTGCTATGTAACATTCTAGGGGGCAAGACAATACCATGACTTTGTTTGACAGCATGAGGACAGTAGCCATCTATTCCGCAATAACGGTGACGCTTCTGATCTGGTACGGAACGAAGGCGAACCCTTTTCGAGCCGGTGGTTTATTTTTAAGAGAAATGGTCATGAACCGCAAATATATGCTTCACTTCGTTGCATTGATGCTTATCCTTTTTTGTAACAAGCTGGAGCTTCAGATCGAGAATAACATGACGATGACCTATGATTACGCGGCCTTCTTCCATTCGATTGAAGGCGACTTCGTCAAAAATTTTCAACATATGTTTCATAACAGAATTCTAACTGCCTTCCTTGGCTTTATGTATGTTGTTGTCTTCCAAGCTTTACTTATTGCTTCAATCGCTATTTATACGAAGCAAAGCAAGGACAAAAGAATGTTCTATGCCGTCTGTTATGCCATTATGATTATCTACGTGGTAGCCATTCCATTTTACCTCTTTTTGCCCGTTAGTGAAGTTTGGGCATATGACCCTACCGTCCAATTTTTGATGGTTACTGACAATGTCTTTCCAAACTTCGAGACGCAGTACCGGGCATTATCTGGAATTGACAACTGCTTTCCCAGCTTGCATACGGCTATTTCAGTTACACTCTCTATTCTGGCCGTACGCTCAGGCAACAAACGCTGGGCATGGTTCTGCTGTACGAGCGCTGCAATCGTCATCTTCTCCATCTTCTACCTTGGCATACACTGGCTTATCGATATGTGCGGCGGTGTTGTGCTTGGGGTACTGGCATCTACAATTGCCATGCGTCTAAGCTCTGTACAATTCTCGCTTCGCCGTCGCCAGCGTTCGCTCAGCCGAGCCAGCATCAGTTACGCACGCGAAGATGCTAAGTAGCAGCGGAAGCCCATTAAAATACCCTTGCCGTATCCGATGATATTGGATATATGGCAAGGGTATTTTTAATGTAAAAAACCGGAATAAGGAGCTGGCTCCCTGTTCCGGTTTTTTCGGTTATTCAACCGATTAATTATGCTTTAATGTCTCCTGCCTTCTCTTCTTTTTTCTCAAGTGAAGGTGTTGACGATGTTACCGCCGCGCTCGTTGTTACATTATTGATCGCACTGCGATCAAATGTGATCTTAGTAGCATCGTTGACACGAAGGACAACGACGTCATCCGAGATTTCCATAATCGTTCCGTGCATACCGCCGATTGTAACGATTTTATCGCCCTTCTTCAGCTGACTCAACATCGCGTTACGAGTTTTCGATTTACGCTGCTGCGGACGGATCAGAAGGAAATAGAATACCGCGAACATTAGTATAAATGGAAGAATTGATGCTGCTCCTGACATATATTTTCACCCCTTTCCTTAAAATCCTTTATCATTCTCAAATAGTCCGTACTTGGCGAAGAAAACTTCCCGGAAATCAAGCAGCCGGTCTTCCATAATCGCTTGGCGCACGTCCCTGCATGAGCTGTAATAAGAAATGCAAATTGTGATATGGTCGTTAATCGAAGACCAAATGTTTCGTCCGCTTTGATCAGATGGCGTATGTATGCTCTTGAATAATTGCTGCAGGTGTAGCAGCTGCATGCTGGATCAAGCGGGCCAAAATCTTCTGCAAACTTCGCATTTTTTATGTTTAAGCGTCCCGTGCTGGTCATCGTTGTACCATTACGAGCAATACGTGTCGGCAAGACACAATCAAACATGTCAATACCTCGGATAGATCCATCTATAAGCGCATCCGGTGACCCAACCCCCATCAAATAGCGAGGCTTATCAACACGGAAGCAGCGGAACCGTACATTCGAGGACCTTATACATCATATCCTTCGGTTCTCCGACGCTCAATCCACCAATAGCATACCCCGGGAAATCCATGGAAGTCAACTCACGCGCGCTTTGGCGCCTTAAATCCTCATACATGCCGCCTTGGACAATCGCGAACAATGCTTGATCATGCGGACGTGCGTGCGAAGCCAGGCATCGCTCAGCCCAACGTGAAGTCCGCTCAAGCGATTTCTTCACATAATCATACTCAGCTGGGTAAGGCGCACACTCATCAAATGCCATCATAATATCAGAGCCGAGCGCATTTTGGATCTCCATCGCCTTCTCCGGCGACAAGAACAGCTTGTCTCCGTTTAAGTGATTACGGAATTCAACACCCTCCTCAGAGATCTTACGCATTTCGCTTAAGCTAAACACTTGGAAGCCGCCGCTGTCAGTCAAAATCGGCCGGTCCCAATTCATAAACTTATGCAGTCCTCCAGCCTGACGGACAATTTCATGCCCGGGACGGATAAATAAATGATACGTATTGCTAAGAATAATATGAGCATCCATCGTTTTAAGTTCTTCCGGGCTCATCGTCTTTACAGTTGCTTGTGTTCCAACTGGCATAAATGCAGGTGTCTCAATGATCCCATGCGGGGTATGAATACGGCCAAGCCGCGCCCCAGATTGTTTACATGTCTTAATATGTTCGTAAGTTATCGCCACTCTACACGCTTCCTATCTCTGAGCAAATGAATGCCATATGCCGTGCTAGTAAATAAACATTGCGTCACCAAAACTGAAAAACCGATATTCCTGCTCGATCGCTTCCTTGTATGCATTCATTGCCGCCATACGCCCGGCCAGTGCACTGACCAGCATAACAAGCGTTGATTTAGGCAAATGAAAGTTCGTCAATAAGGCATCAACGAGTTTGAATTCATAGCCCGGATAAATAAAAATATCAGTCCAGCCGCTGCAAGCCTGAACTTGTCCCTCCGGAAAACGGGAGCCTGCCGTCTCTAATGTTCTTGCAGATGTTGTTCCAACGGCAACGATCCGCCCGCCTCTTTCCTTCGTTGCACGAAGCAGTGCGGCCGTCTCTTCACTCAGCTCGTAATACTCTGAATGCATCGTATGCTCTTCGATCCGTTCCACTGACATAGGTCGAAATGTACCTAGTCCAACATGAAGCGTCACATAAGCAATATGGACACCTTTTCGGCTCAATTGCTCCAAGAAATCTTGGGTGAAATGGAGCCCTGCTGTCGGAGCCGCTGCAGAACCCTCATGCCTGGCATAGACCGTCTGATATCGCTCACGGTCATCGAGCCGTTCCTTAATGTACGGCGGCAGAGGCATATCACCCAACCGGTCAAGCAGCTCCTGAAATATGCCTGTGTAGTGAAACTCAACTTCACGGACTCCCATATCACCTTCAGCAACAACGGTCGCGGTCAGCAGCGGCTCGCCATTGCCGTTATCGCCAAAGGAAATCTCTGCGCCGACTTTCAAACGTTTGCCTGGCTTAGCCAGCGTCTCCCACCGGTCACCGGTAAGCTGCTTTAATAAGAGCAGCTCTGCCCTGGCTCCCGTATCGGTTTTCGCTCCGACAAGTCTAGCAGGCAGCACCCGTGTGTCGTTGAGGACTAAGGTATCACCTGCCTGCAGCATAGAAGCAAGCTCCGTAAATCTGTGATGCTCAACCGCACCCGATTGTCGGCTCAGCGTAAGCAGCCTAGAAGCTGTACGGTCAGCTAACGGAGTTTGAGCAATTAAAGCCTCCGGTAATTCAAAATCAAAGTCATCTACATTCATCAGTTATGTCATTCCTTAACGATCTTTATGTCTTTATAGTAGTATTGCAAAATATATTTATAGTCATACCCGAGTTCTGCTAAACCGCGTGCTCCATATTGGGAAAGCCCAGCCCCATGACCATAACCGTTACCGACAAAACGGAACGTCGGATCCTTAGTCGCCGCTCGAACTGTTCCTTGACCGTTTAGAATAAATAGGTTTGGACTATCAAGATCCTTCGGCTGCCCATCATCGCCAAGTACCGTAAGCGGGCTGTTAGAAGCTGGGCGTTCCTGGGTTCGACCATTAGATCCCAAGATTGTCATACGTGCCGTTTCATCAATTTCGAATCGTGTACTCGGTAATCCACCAAGAGCAGATCTTAGGCTATCGGGATTCTTCACGTCAAACGTCAGTCCGTTAACAGAGAGCTGGGTGGGGCGGCCGGATGGCCCTGTCTGACTCACTTCCAGTGTTCGGATAGGGCCTTTAACTGCTGTACGCACTTTACCAACTGTAAGGGCTAATAAAGCATCCGCTGTGTAGGGGCCGCGAACCCAGGACATTTCATTAGACTGGGTTACTCTCTCGAGGATAACGACAGACGTTCCTTTATTCACCTGGCTTACAACCGGAACATTATCTTGGATCAGCGGCATGGGCCGCACTTTAACACCATCGTTTTTCACCCGCATAATAACTTGTCCGATTTCTGTTTTCATATCGGTCTCTTCCAGCAAATCCTCGCGGATATAACCAACATCACCGCTGGGCAGCACAACACGGTACCAATGATATAAACCTTTCTCCGAAGATTGATCCGGACTCGAAACCGTCTTCAGATAAGGGATGCTATTTCCCCAAATCTCAGCTGCATCTGCGGTTGCTCCTCCCGCACTCGAAGAAAAGACAGTTTCGATCGCTTTACCATTGAAAGTAGCTATTTCGCCTTTTGTCGCATCTACCGCCGCAATCGTAGTCGGCTTCTCCGCACCCAAGCCGCCATATGCCTGGCTCAGCGTTGTATCGACAACTTGGGCCACTTGAAAACCAAATCCTTGATAAAGCGCATAGGTACGAGCAGCAACAGCTTGTGATTTAAGCGCCTCTTCCTGCCAGGATGCTGGCATCTCCGCACCAACTACTGCATATAAATACTGTTCAAAAGGAAGCTCATTAATGACCGCCAGCCTGTTATTAAATCCACTAACTTCGAATTGGCCGCGGTACGTGCGGTTATAACGCTCAGAGAGCTTGATTCCAGTTGGCGCAGTTGTGGAGAGCCATAACTTAGCTCCGTTCATAGGAACGGTATACAAAGAAACAGGTGACTGGGCCGACTCGGTTATAGAATAATCATCACGCAATGCCATATATACGGTTGAAGCATCTAATGGTTGCAAAACAAATCCACTTTGAGCTTTACCAGCTTGTACCTTCACATTTGCAAGGGCGGCGGCATCTGGGGAAGCACCTACAAGCACTGTATAAGTCGGGTTAGCCTCACCGGTTTGCTTCATAGCCGCAAAAGCATCTACGCCGACAGCGCCAAATGCTTGAGCTGCTTTATCCGCCTCCGCCTTCGATACAAATTGTCCTGCTTCCATATGTAAAGGGCCCATGAGTTCCAATTTGGCAGTTCCAGCTGCACCAGCGATCACAGCGTCTTTCACCCATCGATCTGCTGCTGTACGCGCTTCAGCAGAAGTGGCATAGCTGCCTTCTACCACCTGATAGACAAGACCGCTGTTCCGGTAAACCGATGATAGAATTCCGGTTCCTCCCAGAGTCTTCAATCGTTTAACAACGCTAAGGGCCGCTTGAAAATTCGCGGTTTCGGCCACGATTGGTTTATAATCATCCAGTGTAAATCTAATCGTCTCTCCAGCCTTTGTCTGTCCCATGGGAAGTACCGCTGAGGGCTGGCGCAGACCAATCTGCATAGCCGAGGACGAACTAAAGGTTGCAGTTGTCGTGTTAAGCTTGTACTTATTTGGAACCTCAAGGAATATACCGACTCTTATCGTATCCAGCTTCGGAACTGCCCCGCGTGAAGGCCACGCCGTCCAAACAGATAAAACCAACAGCAATATTAGAAGCAGCGTGATAGTCCGCAGCATCTTCGGTATTTCGATTTTCATTTGCCGCTCATCCCCCTGTTGTTTAATCACGCCTCGGCAGGTTGCAAGCACCATTCTCACAGCTTTCATCCGTTTTACCAAACCATTCATATCTTCGGGCAGCTATAAACCGGTAAAGCACATTTGCGAATCCCCGCATGCCAGGAATTCGGTACAGCAGCCCCAGCCAGGTAAATCCCCTTACCGTGCGTAAAATTCGAACAACGCCGTCCGCGCCTGCATAAATATCACCGTTTTGTTCCACAACATGCATTTTGGACATCAGACGCTCTAAAGGAATGGATTCTATATTCGGAATTTCCTCATAAGAATCCTCAAAGGATTGAATAGAGACAAAACGTAATATCGCGTGTGAATGCAGTTCCTTCAGCTTTCGCACGGTGCCAAGGCAAAGATTGCAGGTACCATCATAGATGATATACAGCTTCTCACGCTGATTCTTGTTTCTCCCCGTATCGCTCCGTCTCCTCATCGCGCTTATAAGCCTCCTTCATCCACTGCGCTATCCGTGCTTCCAGGCTCTTGGGGTACAGGAAGGCCTAAATGCCGATAAGCAAGTGAGGTCACCATGCGACCGCGCGGAGTACGCTGCAGGAAGCCAATCTGCATCAGGTAAGGCTCATAGACATCTTCAATGGTCTGGCTTTCCTCACCGATCGTTGCAGCAATTGTATCGAGTCCTACTGGACCGCCGCGATAAATCGAGATCATCGCGCGAAGCATTTTATGATCAATTTGATCAAGGCCCAATGGATCGACTTGAATAAGCTCCAGGGCTGATCTCGCCAGCTCATGCGTTACAATGCCATCGCCGCGCACTTGAGCAAAATCACGTACCCGCTTCAGCAGGCGATTGGCAATGCGAGGCGTTCCGCGAGAACGTGTTGCGATTTCACCGGCCGCTTCTCCGATAACGGTAACATCTAGAATCTCTGAATTTCGCATGACTATGTACGCAAGTTCGTCCACATTATAAAATTCAAGACGGCTTACAACGCCAAAGCGGTCACGGAGCGGTGCCGACAACAAACCAGCACGCGTGGTTGCGCCTATTAACGTAAACGGCGGCAGTTCCAGCCTTACCGACCGCGCACTCGGACCTTTGCCTATCATTATATCAAGCGCAAAGTCTTCCATCGCCGGGTAGAGAACCTCCTCAACGGTTCGATGAAGACGATGAATCTCGTCAATAAACAGCACATCGCCTTCCTGCAAATTGGTAAGCAGAGCGGCAAGGTCTCCCGGTCGTTCGATAGCAGGCCCGCTTGTCGTCCTTAAACTAACTCCCAGCTCATTAGCAATAATATTGGATAGTGTAGTCTTCCCAAGTCCCGGCGGACCATAGAGCAGCACATGGTCAAGTGCTTCCTTGCGCAGCTTGGCCGCTTCGATAAAAACTTTCAAATTCTCTTTCACTTGCGTTTGGCCGATATATTCAGACAAAAAACGCGGACGCAAACTAAGCTCCACCGCTTGATCTTCCATCATGAGGTTGGCGGAAATTATCCGGTCGTCCATTCACGCTTGCCCCTCTCCACTCAACCTTTAAACAGCTGCTGCAGTGCCCGCTTCATCAGAGCATCAACAGTCTCGCTTGATATCTGTGTTTCTTTAAGCCCCTGCCATGCACGATCAAGCTCCGCTGCTGTATAGCCAAGTGCAGCAAGTGCTTCACGTGCTTCACGCCAGTTCTCTGCGCCTGGCGCATCAGCATCTTTGCCGAATGCCCCCTCAAGCTCCAGGCCTGCAGCAGCAAAGCTGAAGCCACCTGGAATAGCATCAAGCTTGTCTTTCAAATCCAGAACCATCCGCTGCGCAGTTTTCTTGCCGATACCAGGCAGTTTCGTCAAGAAGACGAGATTCTCCTGCTGGATGGCAGCTGCGATCGTCTCCGGTTTACCTCCTGCTAAGATCCCAAGCGCAACTCTTGGGCCGATCCCCGAGACTTCGAGCAGCTTCCTGAACATCGCTTGTTCTTCGCGGGTTGCGAAGCCATATAACAGTACCGCGTCTTCACGTACATGATGATGGGTATAAATCGTCACGACATCATCGTTCTTTGCAAAAGAATACGGATTCGGTGTAAACAACCGGTAGCCGATATCCCTTACATCGACGACGACATATTCCGTATCCCAATGAGCAATCCGGCCTCGCACAAAATCGATCATCGACCGCTCACCCCGTTTACTTTTTTCGTCAGAACATAGGAATGCGCGTGACAAATCGCCACGGCAAGAGCATCCGCAACGTCATCAGGCTTCGGAATTGCACTTAGATTGAGCAGCATGCGAACCATCTCCTGCACCTGCCGCTTCTCTGCTTTGCCATAACCGACCACTGCCTGCTTCACTTGAAGCGGCGTGTATTCCAATACGGGCAATCCCCGCTGGGCTGCAGCCAATATGATGACTCCGCGAGCTTCGCCGACGGAAAAAGCGGTCGTTACATTCCTATTAAAAAACAGCTTCTCGACCGCGACTGTTTCTGGCTGGTACTTATCCATTAATGAGCATGCCGATTCATATACCTGCTTTAACCGATCTTCATGAGGCGTATGGGCCTCCGTCTGGATGCAGCCATATTGGACGGGAACGAGCTTGCTCCCGATTTTATCAATAAAACCGAATCCTACAATTGCTATCCCCGGGTCAATCCCTAGTACACGCAAGCCTCTTCTCTCCTCACGCCAATGCCTTGGTCAAAAATTGGCTTTCTCTCATTATAGCAAATGATGAGCGGTATGAGAACACGCGTTTTGTATGAGATGACATCTATGAGGATATACAGAAATGATAAAAGGACAGCCGTTACCGGCTGTCCTCTTGTCCAAACATTGATTTAATACGTTCGTTTCATCACTTTCTCACTTTTCTCCACTGCATAATCGCTGAAAGTAGACAGCACACTGTTATAGGCATCCTTGTCCGTAATTCGTATGCCGTTCATCAAATCATCTACCTGTTCCTTTGGCAGGTTGCTCTCCATATAACGAACATCCAGCTGAAAAAAAGTTCTCAGCACTTTCTCCTTCTTCGGCGATCCTTCAAACAGCGATAGATTACCATGCTTATCCATGCCTATAAATGCATTACGTTTACAGGCCTCGGACATATCATCGATATGCTGCTGCATGACGATTGCTCCAGATTGCTCCTGGACAGCCATCCACTCTGGATGCTGCTGGAGAAGCTCAAGCACAACTGCAGCATCCATTTGGCCAAGAAGAGACTGCTCCTCGCCGCATATATAAATGCGATGCAGCTTTACCGTAATAGGGCCTTGATGTTCATCCAGCATTTGAATAACACTTTGAGCTTGAACGGATGGCTCCTGTGTCAACTGAACGGTATCTCGCTGCCATGCTTGAGCTTGAACCCCAGTTGGAGCTAGTATTGCGGATAAAGCTATAGCTGCCCCCAGGCAGCATCCTAGCTGCCAAACCGGTCGACGACTGCGGCGGAGCTTTTTCTTTAGCTGCTTCCACAGGCTGAATTCCATCATATAGGAACTCCCCTTTTTTCCTTTTTTGTTATCCTGCCTCCTCGGGTGGGGAAATATGCATACCGCTTTAATCACCTTCATTCAGGCACATGCTAAATACCCCAAAGCCAGCAGTGATCGGGATATCACTGCTGCCGCCTCGGGGTGATACGGTTATTCAAGAACAATAATAAGGCTTAATTATTAATCCAAGGCGCACTGCCGCGTCGTTTCGGCTGGGCTGGACGTGTTTTGCGAACTGCCGTTTTTTTGGCTGGCTTGCGCGAGGCAACAGATTTGATACTGTTGATCAAATCAGCTCTGTCTTCTTCCGAGTTGGAAGCAGGTTGTTCTTCACGTTTATCTTTACAACCGCAATCACAAGGTTTCTTATATGCCCCTGCTGATTGAACAGGAGCCATTTGGCCGTATCCTGCATAAGTATAACCAGGGTATGGCATTCCCATCGGACCTGCGGAAGCTGGAGACACCGCTGTTGGCTGCTCATAGCCGTAACCGCCGTATCCATAACCTTGCGGACCCATTGCTGCTGGAGATACCGCTGTCGGCTGTTCATAGCCGTAACTGCCGTGCCCGTAACCTTGCGGGCCCATTGATGCAGGAGATACCGCTGTCGGCTGCTCATAGCCGTAACTGCCTTGCCCGTAACCTTGCGGACCCATTGCTGCTGGTGATACCGCTGTCGGCTGTTCATAGCCGTAACTGCCTTGCCCGTAACCTTGAGGACCCATTGCTGCTGGCGACACCGCTGTCGGCTGTTCATAGCCGTAACTGCCTTGCCCGTAACCTTGCGGACCCGTTGCTGCAGGAGACACCGCTGTCGGCTGCTCATAGCCGTAACCGCCGTATCCATAGCCTTGCGGACCCATTGCTGCTGGAGATACCGCTGTCGGCTGCTCATAGCCGTAACCGCCGTATCCATAACCTTGCGGACCCATTGCTGCTGGTGACACCGCTGTCGGCTGTTCATAGCCGTAACTGCCTTGCCCGTAACCTTGCGGACCCATTGCTGCTGGTGACACCGCTGTCGGCTGCTCATAGCCGCAGCCGCCGTATCCGTAACCTTGCGGACCCATTGCTGCTGGTGACACCGCTGTCGGCTGCTCATAGCCGTAGCTACCGTATCCGTAACCTTGCGGACCCATTGCTGCTGGTGACACCGCTGTCGGCTGCTCATAGCCGTAGCTGCCGTATCCGTAACCTTGCGGACCCATTGCTGCTGGAGATACCCACTCCGGTCCGCAGTTCTCCATACCCGCAGGACTTAACATCTGGGAATCCCATGATCCATACGGCATTGGAGCAGGGGCGCCCCATGGTAAACTTGAAGCTCCCGCAACATCTTCAGGCGGACACCAGTCAGGGGATGTTTGTGCCGGGCTGACCGCTGTTGGCATGACATGCGGATATCCGTATCCACCCGCTGATACCGGTGAAGTCATTGGATGTTCATATCCATATCCATAGTGAGGCGCTTGCGTGACTGGCGATACGGCTTCCGGCATTTTGGGCATCTCATAGAGTGACATCACTTCCGTTGCAGGCACGCCATACTGTTGGAATAAATCGATGTGCTTCTCATATTCAATATGAACAGGGTATTTCTCAGCCGGTTTCTGCATGATTGGCATGACTGGCAGTGGAGTCGGAACTGGTGCAGGCAGCGGAGTCGGCATCGGTGTAGGAACAGCTGTTGCGATTGGCGCGGTAAGCGGTTTTTGACCGGTCGGTTTCTTGCCGATAAATGGCGCCGTTGACATCTTACCGACAAGACCCTGGACGCCCTGCATCATCGACATAGGGTGCAAAGGGTGATGTTCCAGAACCATGCTGGGTCACTTCATGCGAAGAATGTTCATGATTCATCTCAGGCATTGTGCTAGGTGAGCTAGCCTTAGGTATATTAACAATTTCTCCGGTCAGCAATACATTTGGATTTTTAAGCTGCGGGTTGGCTTTGATCATGTCACTAAGCGGAACACCCCATGCCTTAGAGAGCTTCCAAAGTGAATCCCCCTGTTTCACGACATGCTGATGCATAATCTCCATGTCACCCGGTTTTGATGTTGGTATTTTTACTTTCATGCCAACCTCGATTACATCCGGGTTCGTGATGGAAGGATTAAGCTGCAGTACTTCTTCCAGCGAAACGTTGTATTTCTGCGCAATCGAAAACAACGAATCGCCTTTTTTTACAATATGAATTTTCACTCGCCACATGCCTCCTGTCACGTTCTTACGTCTTGAAGCAAGACGCGGCAAACGCCCGTTATCATTCCATACATCCTATGCAGAAGGTAGGCGGGTGTCACCCTTTTCAATGAAAAAAAATAAAGCCCTTCAGGCCATTGGCCACAAAAGAGCTTCATTCGGTCACATCTGTCTATGACAAAGGAATTCGTTATTCGTATACTTTAACCCCATCAATATCAACAAGTTTGCGGAATTCCTCAAGCAAATGCGTCGTAATCGGCCCAGCTTTCCCTTCACCGATCATACGGCCATCAACCTCGCGGACAGCAATAACCTCAGCAGCTGTCCCTGTGAAGAAAACCTCATCTGCAATATAAACATCATGAAGCGTGAATGGCTCTTCCTTCAACTTATAGCCGAGCTTGCCGCATAATTCAATGATTGCCCCGCGTGTTATACCTTCGAGCGCACCGATATAGCAAGGAGGAGTGAAAACAATTCCTTTTTTGATAACGAAAATATTATCGCTCGACCCTTCAGCAACATACCCTTGCGCATTGAGCATAATCGCTTCGCCCACTCCAGCGAGGTTTGCTTGGATTTTGACAAGAATATTATTCAAGTAGTTGAGCGATTTGATCTTTGGATTCAAGGCATCCGGGATGTTACGGCGCTGCACAACCGAAACAGATACCAGCCCGTCACGATAAGCTTCAGCTGGATAGATCGCAAGCTGCTCGACAATGATGATCACCCATGCTCTCGGGCAGCGTTTCGGATCAAGCCCTAAGTTGCCTGGGCCGCGTGAGACGACAAGACGAATATAACCGTCACGAAGCTCATTGCGGCGAATCGTTTCAATAAGCGCTTGCTCCATCTCGGAATAGGAGAGTGGAATATCGAGCATGATCGACTTTGCAGAATCATAAAGACGATCAAGATGCTCCTTACACTTGAAAATATTGCCGTTATAAATACGAATGCCTTCGAAAATGCCGTCGCCGTACAGAAACCCGTGATCAAATACCGAAACCTTCGCATTTTCTTTGCTCACGTAATCACCATTTAGATAAATCACTTGCTCTGCCATACCTTTGTCAGCACCTCCGAAAGATATTATTCCGCTTCGTATCTGTAACTTGGATAACTGCCCAGCACTCTAACTTGACAGCCAATGGCCTCGATCTCCGCAATAGCCGATGGCAGCAGCACGGTATCCATGGACATTTCGATATCAATTAGAAAATAGTAATTGCCAAGCTTTTTCTTCGTTGGCCTCGATTCAATGCGGGACAAGTTGATTTTGCGCCATGCGAAAGCAGAAAGCACTTGATGAAGCGCACCCGGATAATCCTCCGGCAGCGTAATGAGAATACTTGTCTTATACAGCGCCGGCTCGCCATTCAAGAACGGCTCCGAGCCTACGAGCAGGAACCGCGTGAAGTTGTTATCATGATCGGTTACCCCGCGCTCTAATACATCCAAGTTATTATCATCTGCTGCTGATATTTGGCCGATTGCGGCCCACCCCCGGTGGGGATTGTCGCTTACGATACGTACCGCTTCCGCAGTGCTGCCCACATGCTCAAGCTCTGCATGAGGAATATATTTGCGCAAATATTGCAGACACTGCGCCATCGCAACCGGATGACTGAGCACTTTTATGATGCGGTCGTAAGCGAGCTCACCGTTATCGTCAGACAGCTCCCTGCGTGGACCGATCAGGTTTTGAATAGAGGGATACACCCACTCCGCTTGAATCGGCAAATCCACCTCGTCTACCAACCAATCCGTATGTAAACCGACGGAGCCGTCGATCGTGTTCTCAATGGGGATGACGCTGTACTGCGTCTTTCCGTTAGCTGCAGCTAGAAACACATCCGCAATGATCCGGTGATAATCAATTTGGAAATCGATGCCTTGAAACAAGTATCTTACCGCTTCGTCGGATGTTGAGCCTTTTGTCAAACAAGCTGCAGTTATCATGCCCTTACTTCTCCTTTAATACGATCCATGAATGAACTAGCCGCTGTTTCTGAATCATTGAACACTTTGAGCTCCGGACCGCTGCTGCATGGCTTAAGCCACATGGTCTGAGCCTCGATTCCTTCTTTGCGGAGCGTACTGACCAAGAAAGCTTCAAGCTCAGCTTTGCGTGTACTCGCAGCATCAACAAGTGTGAGCAGGGTAGGACCAGCACCGCTCAGTGCAGCCCCCAAGGCTCCGTGATCTGTCGCTTTATCAAGAATTTCAGTCATCCCTGGTATAAGTGCCGCCCGGTAAGGCTGATGAAGCCGGTCCCGCATAGCATAAGGAATGATCTCGAGCTGACCGCTTGCTAATGCAGCGACAAGCAGCGAGCTGCTGCCCAAATTGAACACCGCATCCTTCATCGTAATCTGTGAAGGCAGCGCATGACGCGCCTTCTCGGTCGATAGCTGGAATGCCGGAATGGCAACCAGCACTTCTAATTTAGCATGCGGTTCAATTCGAACCTTAGCAGCATGCTTACCGTCCCAAGCAGAGACGACGATCCCGCCGAAGAGAGAGGCTCCCACATTATCGGGATGCCCCTCAAGCTCTGTCGCCAGCTGAAACAGCCTATCTTCGGAAAGCGGGCTGCCTGCAAGTGCATTAGCAGCTACAAGCGCGCCAACTATAGCGGAAGCACTGCTGCCAAGTCCACGCGTCAACGGGATATCACTGTACATCGAAATATGCAGCTCGGGCAGAGTTACCCCTGCCTCCTTGAATACAAGCTGAGCTACTTTATAGATGAGGTTAGACTTGTCCGTGGAAATTCCGTGTAATCCTTCTCCATGAAGCTGAATGACTGTTTCTCCATTCAATGAAGCGGACATTTCGATCCACGCATAGAGGGACAATGCCATACCGAGCGTATCGAAGCCTGGTCCAAGGTTAGCCGTACTGGCCGGAACCTTGACGATTATCCGGCGGTTTGTCATTAGGCCTCACCTTGAAGCTTCCGGATAGCCTCCATTACAGCTGCTTCTGTATCTTCCACAACAAGCGGCTCAGCATTAACGCTCTTAATCGCAATATTAGGGTCCTTCAAGCCATGCCCAGTCAACACACAAACGACCGTTTCACCGCCGCGGAATACACCTTCACGCTTCAGCTTCATTACACCTGCGATGGAAGCGGCTGATGCCGGCTCTGCAAAAATACCTTCACGGGCAGCAATCGTTTTGTAGGCATGAAGAATTTCATCATCCGTTACATAGTTAATTTGACCCTTTGATTCTTCCGCTGCCGCAACCGCTGTTTTCCAGCTGGCTGGATTACCGATACGAATCGCTGTAGCGACCGTTTCTGGATCTGCGATAGGCTCTCCTTTTACGATAGCCATCGCGCCCTCTGCCTCGAAGCCGACCATTTTGGGCAGGGATGAGATTTTTCCTTGCGCGTAAAACTCTTTAAATCCTTTCCAATAAGCAGAGATGTTACCTGCGTTGCCAACTGGAATAGCCAAGTAATCCGGTGCTTTGCCAAGCTGGTCGCAAACTTCAAAAGCTGCTGTTTTCTGACCTTCAATGCGGTATGGATTAACCGAGTTTACAAGCGTAATCGGATGCTTAGCTGTAATTTCACGAACAATTTCAAGCGCGCGGTCAAAGTTGCCCTCAATCGCGATAACCTTTGCTCCATATATAATCGCCTGTGCCAGCTTGCCCAGAGCGATATTGTTGTTTGGAATAAGCACGATACAGTTCAAACCAGCACGTGCTGCGTATGCCGCAGCTGCCGCGGAGGTATTGCCTGTGGAAGCACACATAATCGTATCGCTGCCCTCTTCGATTGCTTTAGCAACCGCCATAACCATACCTCGGTCTTTGAATGAGCCTGTCGGGTTCAAGCCCTCATATTTGAAATAGAGATCAAGCCCAAGCTCCTCAGATAGATTCTCTGCACGAACAAGCGGTGTATTACCCTCATGCAAAGATAGAAGCGGTGTTTTGTCCGTTACGGGCAAATATTCTTTATAAGTTTCTAGTAATCCAAGATATCTCATGATTAGTTAGGACTCCTTTGACTGGTTATGAAATTTATCCTTCTACGCGGTATACACTCTTAACACTCTTCACTACGTCCATGCTGTTGAAAGCTCTCAGAACTTTCTGAACGGCTGCTTTGTTCGCATCATGTGTAATAATTATAATTTCAGCTTCCGGATTGGTTGCGTTTGGCTGCTGCAGCACCGACTCCAAGCTGACCTCGAACTCTGCAAAAGCTTGCGTAATACGGGCCAAGACGCCAGCGCGATCATCCACATGCAGTAACATAAAATATTTCGAAGCAATTTGCTCGTCTGTTTTAAGCTTCTTGATCTTGTAGGAGAGCAGATTTTGTTTACCGTTCACCCCAAGCTTCAAATTCTTCACAACAGCAACCAAGTCCGCTACAACGGAAGTTGCCGTAGGCAGCTCGCCTGCTCCAGCTCCGTAGAACATCGTTTCACCGACTGCTTCACCGTATACATAAACCGCATTGTATACGCCATTAACCGAGGCAATCGGATGACTTTGCTTCACCATCGTCGGCTGAACGCTGACACTGATGAAATCATCTTGACGCTCTGCAATGCCGAGCAGCTTCACTTCATAGCCCAGTCGTTTGGCATACAGAATATCCTCGCGGCTGACTGACGAAATCCCCTTTACATCGACATCCTCAAGCGCAATATTTGCGCGGAATCCAAGCGTTGCGAGAATTGTCATTTTACGCGCCGCATCAAGACCTTCCACATCGGAAGTCGGATCAGACTCCGCGTATCCAAGCTCTTGCGCTTCTTTAAGGACATCTGCGTAGGCAGCGCCCTCTTGGCTCATTTTGGAGAGAATATAGTTCGTTGTTCCATTGACGATCCCCATGATTTTGGTGATGCGATCGGATGAGAAGCCTTCGATAAGCGTACGAATAATTGGTATTCCGCCCGCAACGCTAGCTTCATAAAGCACATCACATTGATGCTCCTGCGCTTTAGCCAGAATTTCCGGTCCATGCATCGCCATTAAATCCTTATTCGCAGTGACGACATGCTTGCCACGGGACAGCGCCTCGAGGATATAGCCTTTTGTTTCATTAATGCCGCCCATAACTTCAACGATTACGTCAATTTCAGGGTTATGGATGATTTCCCAAGGATCTTCCGTCAGCTTCTCAGAATCGATGCCAATCGAACGCAATTTGCTTTTATTCTGAACAAGTACTTTCTCAATAATGATCGGTGAGCCGACCTGACTTTCCAAATCCGTTTGATGCCCTTCTACAATCCGAACAACACCTGTTCCAACTGTTCCAAGACCAAGAAGTCCAACCTTTACCGGTTTCACCATTATTATTCCCCCAATGTCTGTTCTATCCTTGTCCAATTACGGATACCTTCCGAACGCCATCATGATGCTTGATGACATCAATAAGCTCTGATAAGTCGCCGCTCATAAGCGAAGTTTCAACGGAAATAACCACATTGGCTAGTCCCTGTAACGGTATAGATTGATGAATCGTAAGTACATTCCCCTCTGAACTAGCAACGATACCAAGCACTTTGGATAAAACACCAGAGCGGTGATCCAAGTCCATCGAAATGGTGACGATTTGTTCTCGTGCCAATTGATTCTGAGTATAGACGCCATCTTTGTACTTATAAAAGGCGCTGCGGCTAAGCCCTACCCGTTCCGTTGCTTCATGGACAGTAGCGGCATCACCACGGCGAAGCATCTCCTTCACCTGAATGGTCTTCACTATCGCTTCGGGCAACATGTCCTCGCGGACGATAAAATATCGTTCCGTCATCTATCGTCCTCCCAAAAAAGACATCTGTACGTGTATAGAGGACATTTTATCAAAATATGCGCGATGCGGCAATAGGCAAAACGAAAAAACCGCCATTGGCAGGTTCTGCATCTTATATGCAAAAGCTGCCCGCAGCGATTCTAATGTTTATTGGCTGGAATATTCACTGCCCTCGAAGAATTCGAACTCGAAATCACCGATCCGGACCGTATCACCGTCCTTGGCACCGATCTTGCGCAATTCAGCGTCGACACCCATGTAGCGTAATGTACGTCCAAATTTATTGATTGCATCATAGGTGTTGAGATTGATCCGTTTCATGAATTTCGTAATTGCGGCACTCTCCAGAACGAAGCCTTCATTCTCTCTGTAAACAACAAAAGAGTTGTCCTCTTCCTTCTCAAGCGTGTAGACCTTACGCTCCGCTACGTCCTTAACCTCTTCGATTAGCGGCATTTCTGGGACAGTGGCAAGTAAATCAGCCGCTTTGTAAAGCAGCTCCTGAACGCCTTGCTTCGTTAGAGAAGACATCGGGACAATATCGTATTGGATTTGGCCTTCTTCCGATTCTTCTGCCAATTGTTCACGGAATAGAACTAAATTGTCTTCGGACTCAGGCATATCCATCTTGTTTGCCACAATAATTTGCGGACGAGTAGCGAGCAGCGGATTATATTGTTCAAGCTCGGCATTGATTTTCACCCAATCGTCATAAGGATCGCGGCCTTCTGATCCGGACATGTCCAATACGTGAAGAATAATCCGAGTCCGCTCAACATGTCTCAGGAAATCATGCCCGAGACCGACGCCTTCGCTAGCACCTTCTATGAGTCCAGGCAAATCAGCCATAACGAAGCTGCGCCCATCGCCTACATCTACAACACCAAGGTTCGGAGAAATAGTCGTAAAGTGATACGCGCCAATCTTCGGCGTGGCTGCAGATACGATGGATAACAGCGTCGACTTCCCTACGCTGGGGAATCCAACAAGACCAACGTCAGCCATAACTTTAAGCTCAAGTATAATCCAGCGTTCCTGACCTTCCTCGCCATTTTCACAGAAATCGGGAGCCGGGTTGTTTTGGGTTGCAAATCGGGTGTTCCCCCGTCCGCCTCGTCCACCTTTGCCAACTACGATTTCAGCTCCATGCTGCGTCATATCCGCTATGACTTCCTGTGTATCATCGTCGATGATAACCGTGCCTGGCGGTATGCGTATAATGGTATCCTCCGCATTTGCCCCATGCATCGATTTTACTTTGCCGCGTTCGCCTTTTTCGCCTTTAAAATGCTTCTGATAACGGAAATCCATCAGCGTCCGAAGCCCTTCATCCACCCGGAAAATAACGTCTCCGCCTCTTCCGCCATCTCCGCCGGCAGGTCCGCCATTAGGTACATACTTCTCACGACGATACGAAACAATCCCGTTTCCACCGTCTCCGCCTTTTACAAATATCTTCGCTTTATCTACAAACATGCTCTATCCTCCGTTTAATTCTCAAGCTGCGCTTGAAGTACCATATTCTCGGGTTTTATGTCCAAATCAACTAACTTCAAAGGAGAGCCTTCCAGCGCACGCTTACATTTCTGTTTCCATTCACTCATGTCATTCAAGCTGCCCTCGTAACGGAACGATACGGAAAGTGCCTTCTCTTCTTGCGCCAAATCTACCTTCAGTTTGGCCGCTTCGCCAATCCCCGGTTTAGCCGAGAAGCGATAAGCATTAATGAATTCCACGATCGTCTCCGCTGCATGATCACTATCAAGCGGCAATTCAGCCAAATTAAGTTCGCCTTCAATACCGACCTCAAACTGCAGCGCATGCGTCATCGTACGGAACGATTGCATAAACGTTACGAGCGAAGGAATGCCGAGCTTTGCTATTTTGCTTTCCGTAATCATTCTTTCTCTTATCTGTTCCACATACTGAACGGTCTTATCCGCCTTGTTCATTCGGATATAGCCATACAATACCTGCAGGTCATTCATCCAGTCATGACGATGATGATTCAATGTTCTTATCGATGTACTCTGAAGCGCATGAATAGAGCGTGCCATCCGCCATTCATGTTCCTTTCGTTCACACCAAACCCAGAGCAATGCCGCTATAAGAATCCATGCAATAAAAACCGCAAGCAGCCATAGCTCGGATCGCCAAATGAGAACTGCCGCAGCTGGCAATAAGATAGAAGCCGCCGCATAGAGCTTGGTTATTCGTAAGCGATTCATCAGCCGATCCTACTTTCCTGTTCTTTCCTAACCTTAAACAGTATAGCACGAGAAGGATGAAAGTTCATCACAGCTTTAGTCTTGTTTATTAAAAAAGAAAAACCCCGGCCTGCAAGCAGGGCCGGGGCGAAAGCCGTTTATTACATTTCCGCAGCTGCAGCTACAGGAGCAGCAACAATCGGGTAGACGCTAACTTTCTTCCGGTCGCGTCCCCAACGTTCGAACTTAACGACGCCTTCCACTTTCGCGAAAAGAGTGTCGTCTTTACCGATACCAACGTTGTTGCCCGGGTGAACTTTCGTTCCGCGTTGGCGAACGAGAATGCTTCCCGCTGTTACCGCTTGACCGTCAGCACGTTTTGCGCCTAGACGTTTCGATTGGCTGTCGCGTCCATTTCTCGTGGAGCCTACACCTTTTTTCGAAGCGAATAGCTGAAGATTCAGTTTCAACATGGTTGTTCCCTCCTTCTTTATTGATAGTGTTGACGAATAACAACGTACTTACCGTATGAGGATGCAATTGTGTTCAGCATCACAATCATCGATTCCAGAAGCAGCTGTATACGCTCATTAACTGAGGAATCCGGCTGCAGCGGAATATTCGATTGGAGCCAGCCGTTCTTCATTGAAGCTGGAAGCTCAAAGCCTGCCAGCTCTTCAATGGCGTTCACCGTACCAACCGAGACGGCTGATACACCAGCACAGATGATGTCTTTACCGGGATTCGCGAACTTGGCATGTCCCTCAATTGCGAACGATACGATCCGCTTATCGTCGGCGGATTGCCGCACAATGGTGACCGTAATCATAATTTAACCTCTTAAGCTTGGATTTTGCCAATCGTTACTTTCGAGTACGGCTGACGATGACCTTGCTTACGGCGGTAGTTTTTCTTCGCTTTATATTTATAAACGATGATTTTTTGTCCTCTGCCGTGTTTCTCGACTTTAGCTGTTACAGTTGCGCCGGAAACAACCGGTGTACCTGTTACAAACTCGTCGCCTTTAGTTACAGCCAATACCCGGTCAAACGTAAAGTCTTCACCTTCGAAAGCATTCAATTTCTCGATGTAAAGAACATCGCCCTCTTGAACTTTGTACTGTTTTCCGCCAGTTTCAATAATCGCAAACATGTGTGTTGCACCTCCTTATTGTCGAAGACTCGCCTGATGCAGGTGTCGCAGACTCGAAGTCTTGCGAACTTGCAAACCTGTTCTGTGCGGTAAATGAATGATAGGTTATTACCCCTTCTCATGCACCATAGTATTTTAGCACATGGGCTAAGGATTAGCAAACAAAAGATTTCTTTAAAAGATTTACAGGCGACGGGGTTGGCGACCATACCCTTTCTAGCAAACTCTCATATGTTGAAGTATGAACATCTATCCAAGACAAATGATAGATTCATATAGCTGCCGAGGGAGGCGCCGTCTTACTCACACATCCAGTTATAACAAACCAGATCAGTCAGGAGGGAATCATAATCATGTATGGTTCTGTGGCAGCCACTATCACCATTTTTTCCTTTATTATGACCGTCATTCTGATTATATGGAGACCGAAGGATCTCAATGAGGCCATTCCTTCCTCCATCGGGGCATTGCTTGTCCTTATCAGTGGAACCGTTTCCTTATCCGACTTCGCACAAATCAGCGCTACGGTCAGCGGAGCAGCCATTACCATTATGGCAACGATCGTTATGGCAGTCGTTCTGGAGAGCTTCGGATTTTTTATTTGGGCTGCGGAAGGACTAGCTGCAAGGGCAAAAGGCTCGGGTATCCGTTTGTTCTGGTATGTCAATTTGATCTGCTTTCTGATGACACTGTTCTTTAACAATGACGGAAGTATACTGATTACGACACCGATCCTGCTCATTCTTTTGCAAAATCTCGGATTGAAAAATCGCCAAAAGATCCCTTATCTTCTATCCGGAGCACTTGTTGCTACTGCTTCCAGCGCCCCGATCGGCGTAAGCAACATCGTCAATCTGATCGCTCTAAAAATCGTTCACATGAGCCTGTACATGCATACCATCATGATGTTCGTACCTGCAACACTTGGACTGCTGCTGATGGTTTGCCTATTATTTTTAATCAATTATCGTTCTCTTCCTAAGAAGCTGCCTGCTATGCACGGGAGGCTGTGGGCCAATAGCTTTGACGCTTGGCGTCATCCCTTGAAGGAATCGCCTGTAAATATGCTTACGAACATGTCTGCTAAACAACGAACTAGATTCATGCAGAAGGTTCTATTGTTTGTGTTCTGTGTTCGAGTCAGTTTATTTATTGCCTCTTATCTGGCAATTCCCATCGAGCTGGTCTCCGTGCTTGGGTCGGCCATCCTTCTTAGCTGGAGATGGTACTATTTAAAAATGCCGCCTACCGATATGATCAAAAAAACACCTTGGCATATCCTTGTTTTCGCTTTCGGCATGTACGTGATCATTTATGGCATTCATAATATCGGATTTACACAATGGCTGGTCACTTACTTCCAGCCAATCATTAGCGGCAGCCTGCTCAATGCCAGCTTGATTATGGGAGCCGTGCAAAGCCTGATGTCGACCTTGTTTAATAACCATCCTGCCCTCATGATCGGAACGCTGACATTGACCCAAATGAATCTTGATCCGCTCACTTTGAAAATCGCTTATTTAGCTAATGTAATCGGCAGTGATATCGGTTCCTTGCTGCTGCCTATCGGAACGCTGGCCTCATTGATTTGGATGCATATTTTGAGAAAAAACAAAGTGAAGATTCATTGGAAGGATTATACGAGGGTAACGATTCTTGTCATACCGCCAACCGTATTGTTTACATTATTCATTCTTTATTACTGGGTGAGCTGGCTGTTCTAAATTAGCTGGGCTTGTCCATGGGCAGCGGCATCCGCTATACCTTCCCTCGACCTTTACAGGTGGAGCAAGTTTCAAGCATTTGGTGCATCGCGTGCTCACGGACCTTCTTGCGGGTGAGCTCCAGCAAACCTAGTCTTGTCCAACCGACGACCTGACATTTGGTCCGGTCCTGGCGTACAAGCTGCTCCAGCCGCTGCAGGATCTGATCCCGATGCTCTTCAAGCTCCATATCGATAAAATCAATGATGATAATGCCTCCAGCATCACGCAGTCTTATTAACCGGGCAATTTGATCAACGGCTTCCATATTCGTGCGGAAAACGGTATCCTCCAAATCACTTGTCCCGACAAATTTACCCGTATTTACATCGATTACCGTTAGAGCCTCCGTCTGATCCCAAACGAGGTCACCGCCATTACTCAGTCTAATCCGGCGTTCAAATGCCTCTTGCAGCTGTTCATTAATGCGATATTGTTGAAACAAAGATACCGGGCCCTGCTTCTCAAACAGCCTCATGCGCTTAACTAAGGATGGTGCCATCTCCTGCATGACAGCCTCGGTCTTCATGTAGCTCTCTTGGTCAGCCATCCAAATTTCGTCCATCTCGGAGGTGAGCAAATCCCGAACCAATCGATGCCCCAAATCAGCCTCACGGTGAAGCTCTGCAGGAGTTGAAGCATGAATGGCCCGCCTCTCGATTCCATGCCAGAGCTCCCGGAGAAACTGAACGTCCGCTTGAAGCGATTCATTGCTTTCGCTCTCTGCTGCAGTTCGCATAATAACGCCTTCGCCCTTCTGACGAATAGATTCCCCTGCCACCCGCATCCTCGCACGTTCATGCTCGCCGTTTACTTTCTTCGAGACACCGACATAATCAGCATTTGGCATATAAACAAGGAAACGGCCTGGCAGTGAAAAATGCGTCGTTACCCGCGCACCTTTACTTCCAAGCGGTTCTTTCATCACTTGGACAACGATCTCCTGACCAGGACTTAGCAGTTGTTCAATTGTCGGCTTAACTGCTGGCTGCCGTTCAAGGTGCGGATGCAGGAGATCATCAATGTACAGAAAAGCATTTTTTGAAAGCCCGATGTCTACGAATGCGGCCTGCATACCCGGAAGTACGTTGACTATTCGGCCTTTAAAGACGCTGCCTACCAGATGCACAGCGTTATCTGTCTTCTCCATATAAAATTCAATCAGGCGATTACCGTCAACAACTGCGACTTGCAGCATCTCCTTTTGCCCATGAACAATCATTCGTTTCATCGTACCTGCCTCCTGCCCCGGTCCAATCCATCTTTATAATGATTTTACATGAAAAGGTCCAAAACTGCACGATCAGACTTTCCATCGGACAAAAATCCATTAACCAGCTTTTGTTCAGGGAGCACGGCAAGGATACGCCCCTGCTCTTCCATGACAATAACAAGATGGTAGCTGTCACGCTTGAATAGACGAAGTGCGGCAGAAACGGTATGACGCTTCGTAATGATGATCGGAAGCGCCCACACCCCTTTCGTTACCGAACGGGAGGAAGCTGCCCCCCTGTTGGTAAGAAAACGAAGAAACAGGTAGGCGATATGCCGCTTGGCCACCCAATTGGTAAAGAATAAAAACAGACCAACTGCGAGCAGGTTTAATTGAATGCCTGAGCTGTTCATATGAAACAAAGGAATAATAGAATAACCAATCATAATGACACTGAACACGAGACTGATTCTTATACCCCATACCAGCGTTTGATGAAACGATAGTGTTTGGCTGAGTGCAGCCTGCATAAGCTTGCCCCCATCCAGTGGAAGAATAGGGAGCAGATTGAACAATCCGATCATCAGGTTCGCCCTCCATACATAATCAGACCAATCTCCATTCCATACACCCAGCTGGCCGAATGACCATGCGAGTATACCCATCCATAGATTTTGAAGCGGACCAGCAATCGCGACGATGGCTTCTTCCTTAGAGGGCAGGCTTCCCGCTTCCTCTACCTCAGCAACACCTCCGAACGGCAATAGCTTCACTTCAAGCACGTTCCAGCCAAATCCGCGCGCTGCTGCGACATGGCCGAGTTCATGGACAAACACAATAGCAAATAAAGTGATCAGCTCTACAAAGTAGCCGGTCACTATAGAAGCCATCATGACGAGAACGAATAGAGGATGGATCGACCACTTTATGCCCGCCGCTCTAATCAAGCGGAACCACGTCAGCAGGATTGACGTAGATACCTTTCTCCTTCACCGCGAAAAATAATAAGCTTTGTTCACCCTCTGTATCCGTTCCGGCTGCGGACAGCTTGCCAATTGACTGTCCTGCCTCGACCCAATCATTAACCGCCGCTTGAACAAGTCCAAGCCTTCCGTACACCGTAACACGATTATCGGCATGCTGAATGACAATCGTCTTCCCCGTTTTCTCATCATCGGTCACAAGCAGTACGCGGCCGGTTTCAACTGCTGATACGGATTCTTCAGATCGCCCAGCTATCTCTACCCCGCTTAACGTTTCGGCAAATGACCTTACAACTGATCCTCCGGTCAGCGGAGTTACAAGCTGCAGCTCCATTTCGCCCTCCGCCAGCTTGGCAGGATTAGGTTCTTCACTTCCGAACATGGGTATGAAGGAGGGAGCCCCTGAGAAGACCTGCTTGTACCACTTCTCGGCGGAATCAAAATCCATATTTTCCGTAAGAGCCGCCGTCACCAGCTGCTGTCCTTGTTTAGCTAACGGACTATCCAACCGGAACATCGTAAACAAAATAATGAATAAAGCAGCCGAGATTGCTGACTGGATAAACAGCCCTCTAGCCACAAATTTCATATCAGGACCTGTTGGATTGCCCCTGTCTGTCTTCTGCATATTCCGGTTATCTTTGCTCAGAACAGGAGCCAATCTCCAACCCGGCACTCTCCCACGGATTTGGTTGCGATTTCCATAACCGTTCAGGATCCTGCTCCAAGTCCGGTTTCGGTTCTATTGCTGTATGGGGAGGCATGAAACCATCATTCGTCTTTTCGACGCGAGTGTGCGTCCCTGCTGCTTGTTGATTTTCGTTCATAATCAGGCGAATCCGCTCCTGCCGACGCTCACGGATACTATTCTTCGAGTCCATCGCTCATCCCTCCACATAAGGCTTGTTCACTTATCTATATGAGGAGGGGAGCTTGTTTATGTTGCTATCACTTTTTCGACGAAAAAGAGCCGTTTAGCGGATTCCCGCTAAACGGCTACTCGACCATTTCGTATTTTTCCTGGTGAGCTTTAACGCTGAAAACCAATCCAATACAGAGCATATTCAGCAGAAGTGACGTACCCCCATAGCTGATGAATGGCAATGTAATTCCTGTAATCGGCATTAGTCCAATCATCATCCCAATATTCTGGAATACCTGGAATACGTACATCGACACGATTCCGATAATGATGAAGGAGCCTCTTAAATCAAAGCATTGAAAGGCAATAATGATCATTCGATAAATGAGCAAAAAATATAGCATCAATACGACGGCGGCACCCTGGAAGCCGAATTCTTCTCCAATAACGACAAATATGGAGTCTGAATAGGGATAAGGAATGAATTTGCGGTTTTTGGACTCGCCCTTCATGTATCCATCGCCCATCAGTCCTCCGGAGCCAATGGCAATCTTCGCCTTACTTGCCTGGTAAATCTCTTTCTCGGAAGCTGTTTCGGGATTAATGAAGCCATTAATGCGCTCATACCAATGTACTTTTTCCTTCTCATAGAGGTAATCATGGATTTGCTTATTATACGTATTGAAGAGGAAGATGAAAAGTAACAGTCCACCGACAATAATCGTCAGACCCAGCAGTACATGTGAATATTTGACATTTCCAATCCACAGCATACCAAGTAAAATAACCAGATAGATGATGGCATTTCCGAGATCTGGCTGGATCATGACAAGCATAAACGGCACGAAGGCAAGAGCGGCGATTAGCAACAGATCACTGCGAACACGCAAGGTGTCCCCTTGCCTTCTCCCCATTAAGTATGCAGTCGTAATGATCAGAACGATTTTCACCATTTCCGCTGGTTGAAACTGCAGGCCGCCTGGAAGCTGGAACCACGCTCTGGCACCATTAATAGATGGAGCGGTCAAGAAGACAACCACTAGGAGCACATTGCCGAGCAAGTATAAAAATAGCCAGGATTTAAGAAAAACCCGATAATCGATGATTGTGACCATAATAGCAACAAAAAAACCAAGTCCGAAGAAAATAATGGTTTTCAAATCGTAATTGGCGTAATCAGGATTACCATACGTAGCACTATGGACGAGCAGCGTACTAACCACCATAAATGCCAGGAGGATGAGAACGATACTGATGTCAATTTTCTTGAGTTTAGTAAACAATGTTAAATCATCCTATTCCAAGAAACTTACGGAATCGTTTGAGAGCACTCGATTTCTCTTCAAGCGGCATCAACGGCACCATGTCACCAAGCATCCGACGCGCAATATTGCGATAAGCAATTGCAGCGCGCGATGACGGGTCCATAACAGTCGGTTCACCTGCGTTCGCAGATTTAATGACCTTCTCATCATCTGGCACAATACCTAATAAATCAACCGCCAGTACTTGGCAAATTTCATCGATGTCCAGCATTTCTCCGCTGCGAACCATGTTGGCCCGAATTCGATTAATGACAAGTCTTGCCGGAACCTTAGTCTGCTCCAGCAGTCCTATTACGCGGTCGGCATCGCGAACCGCTGCATTTTCCGGCGTCGTGACCACAATAGCTTTGTCCGCTCCTGCAACCGCATTGCGGAAACCCTGCTCGATTCCTGCCGGGCAATCGATAATAACATAATCAAATTCTTTCTTCAGTTCAAGCACCATGTCCCGGACCTGCTCCGGAGTCACGTCATGCTTGTCCTTTGTTTGGGCGGCTGGCAGCATATACAATTCTTCGAATCGTTTATCCTTCACGAGCGCTTGATTCAAACGGCAGCGTCCTTCCGCGACGTCGATCAAATCATAAATGATTCGGTTCTCGAGCCCCATTACGACATCCAGGTTGCGCAGCCCGATATCGGTATCAACCATGCATACCTTTTTCCCAAGTAATGCAAGCGCCGTTCCGACATTAGCAGAAGTCGTTGTCTTCCCGACCCCGCCTTTACCCGATGTTACTACTATTGCTTCTCCCATGACTAACACTCCCCGCTGCAGCCTTGCTCCACTATTCGTGAGCCCGGATGACAGATAAGTACATTGTACACCTGCAACTAAGCTTTGAAAATGACTGGCTCTTTACGCATACGATGCAATTGAGTCATTTTGTCGATTTTCATGACGCCTTCATTCAAATAAGCAAATTCCATTGCCGCGTCACCAGTCATCCACTCATCCGGCGGACGGCTGATGACCTCTCCGATCCGGAGCTGCGTAGGCCGCAGCAGCGATGCAGCAATAATTGCATGCTCCAAACCTTTAGTACCTGCATGTGCCAACCCGCGCAATGCGCCGAGCACATAGATATCGCCGGTACACATTATGCTTCCGCCTGGATTAAGATCGCCCATAAGCAGCAGATTACCGTCATGCTCAACGGTTTGTCCAGAACGGATAATGCCCGTCAATATTTTTAAATTTCTTCCGTCCTCACCTTTAACGACTTCCGGCGTATCACTCTCAACCGATTGAACGAGCAGATTTCCCTGCTGTCGAATCGCGGTTCGTATACGTTCCTTATCGTCTTCATCCAGTTGACGGGTACCGAGCTTCACATGTACATGAACGATCGGACCGGTCAGCAGCTGTTGATGCGACTTTTCCAATTTATACTGAAGCTCATCGAGCAAGGCGGAAAACTCACAATCGTCGTCGAGAAGAAAAATCAATCCTTCTTTGACGCCTTTTATTGTAATATGCTGCTTATCGGTCACGCTCGTCCCTCCTTCTCTCTATATACGATTCTTGTTGACGCGCGCCAATTCCTGCCTGCTCTTCTATTCTTCTTCCTCGCTCTTCTTCTTGCTGCTTCCTTCGAACCATCGCCTTACTGGAACATAAATCACAATTACAACTAAAAGCTGTAGGAACAAGCTTGGCAGTATATGCTGGAACAGAGCCCATTCAAAGGTTTGGTCGGTCAAGCGAAACACACGATAAATAAAATGGACGAGCGTCTGATAAACGAGCGTCGATAGGCCGATCATCGTCACAGCCATAAGGAGTGTGCTTCTTTTTCGTTCCATAAGAAGTCCAGTCAAATAGCCCACAAGACCCATCGCGAAGGAATGAACACCTATGATAAGTCCGTAGAAAGCCAAATCCTGCAGTAATCCGAAGCTCATCCCAAGTATGAGCGCTGTATGCCGGCCTCGATAAAGAGCTGAGAACAGTACGAAAGCCAATGTAAACATAGGGACAACACGTCCAACTAAGCTATCCGGCAGCAGCCAATAGAAGATTGTTCCTTCCGCTATGAAGAAGAGCAGCATAACGAGAACGATACGCTGCATACTCATTCGCCGCTCTCCTCCGATTCAGGAACTTGAACGACGAAAACTTCCGTTAAATGATTAAAGTCAGCCGCAGGTGTTATCGTTGCTGTGTACGTTAATCCAAAATCACCGACCTGACTAGAATCCACGGTTCCGATGACCATTCCTCTCGGGAACACATTTCCTTTACCCGAAGTAATGATCGTATCGCCTTTGGCAAGCTTATCCGTTCTCGGCAATCTTCGTCATTGTCAGCTTATCAGTTTCTTTGTTATAGCTCTCAATGATGCCGAAGGAATCATTCTCATGACCGAGAACCGTTGCAGCAATTGCTTTCGTTGAATTCTCGTTAAGCTCTGTCAGCGGCATAACAGATGAGTAGAACGGATCGACACGCGTAACGATTCCAACTAATCCGCCTTTTCCTTGGGCCGTTATGACGACCATATTGACCCGTATCCCATCCTTGGAGCCCAAATTAATACGAATGGTCTCGTCATAAGGATTAGTGCTGACAGCAACAACCTGAGCAATTAGATATTTGTAATCATATAATGACTTCTGTCGCTCGGTGAATTTGCAGCGTCTTCTTGCAAACGCTACATTCTTCTGTTTCAATATCATTGAATTTAATGCTGTCGCGAGCATAAGCAGCAGCGGCTATGCGAAGCTGCTCATTCTCTTTATACACATCATGCAGATTCGCTACATCTTTAAACAAGCCCGCTAAGTAGCCAGCGGGCCTGTAAAACCATTCCTGCACGAAAGCGGATGAATCCAGGACGAAGTTCTCCGGCCAAGACAGCTTCTTGCGATCGCCTATGGAGAACCCCATTACTGCAACAAATACAATAAACACAATCATAAGTACAAACATGCGTCGATTACGCATCCAGTTAAACATTTACGATTCACCCGCCCATTCCAATCATCCGAATTCCATAACGCTGACAAGCGGACGTTATCGTTTGGAACGAGTGACTGGGCCTCCCCGAGTTTTGAATAAATCAATGTTATCGAGCGCGCGTCCAGTACCGATTGCCACGCAATCAAGCGGATTCTCGGCGACAATGACAGGCATGCCTGTTTCACGGGAGAGCAGCTTGTCCAGGTTACGAAGCAAAGCTCCGCCTCCTGTAAGAACAATACCGCGGTCCATGATATCTGCTGAGAGCTCGGGCGGACATTTCTCCAGCGTTACTTTGACCGCATCTACAATGGCATTAACGGTATCCGCCAAGCGCTTCGCAAATTTCCTCCGAAGAAATAGGAAGTGTCTTAGGCAAGCCAGTTAACAAGATCGCGGCCGCGAATTTCAATCGTTTCGGCTTTATCAATTGTAAGTGCAGATCCAATCTCCATCTTCAATTGTTCTGCCGTACGTTCACCGATCATCAGATTGTACATGCGTTTGATGTATTGGATAATCGCTTCATCCATCTCATCACCCGCTACCCGAATGGAACGGCTTGTCACAATACCGCCAAGCGAAATAACAGCTACTTCCGTCGTGCCGCCGCCGATATCAACCACCATGCTGCCTGTCGGCTCCCATACTGGCAGATCTGCTCCGATCGCTGCTGCAAACGGCTCTTCAATCGTAAATGCTTCACGCGCTCCAGCTTGCTCCGTCGCCTCTTTAACCGCACGCTGTTCTACCGCAGTAATTCCGGAAGGAACGCATACCATTACATTCGGATGACGCGGAAATAAAGCGCGCTGCTTTTGCGCTTGTCGAATAAAATATTTGATCATCGTAGCCGTCGTTTCGAAATCGGCAATAACGCCGTCCTTCATCGGACGAATTGCGCGAATGTTGCCAGGTGTCCGACCAATCATTTTTTTGGCATGCTCGCCTACCGCTTCAATTGTTTTCGTATCTGTACGAATCGCAACCACGGAAGGTTCTCTCACTACGATGCCTTTGCCTTTTACATATACAAGTGTATTGGCTGTCCCAAGATCAATTCCCAAATCTTTCGTAAAACCACCAAACATGTTTAATCTTCCTTTCTATTCTAAACAAAATCTCTCTTATTATATTACATACAGCCTTGCTCCTTCAAACTTATAAAGCGATTGTCACCTATTACCAAATGATCGAGCACGTCAATGCCGACTAATTCCCCTGCCTCATGAAGACGTCTTGTTAATGCGATATCCTCCGGACTTGGGGTCGGATCACCGCTCGGATGATTATGTACGCAGATAAGGGAAGCACTGCTGCATTTCATGGCGGCCCGGAAAACTTCACGCGGGTGTACTAAAGATGCATTCAGTGTTCCCACCGACAGAGTTTCCTGTGACAATAACTTGATTCTTTGTGTTCAAAAACAAGCAGATGAAATGCTCCTTCTTCAAATAACGAAGCTGCTCCATTAAAAGATTTGCCGCATCGGCTGGTTTTCGGATCGTCGGCAGCTCACCTTGCTGGCTTCTGGATAGACGGCGTCCGAGCTCAATCCCGGCGCGAAGCTGAACCGCTTTGGCCGGTCCGATGCCGCGGATTGCCGTCATCTCTTCAATACTCATATCGACAAGGCCTCTCAGGCCTCCGCTTTGGTTCAAAACCTTCGTTGCCAGCAAAACAGCAGACTCTCGCTTAGTGCCTGTCCCAATTAATATGGCCAGCAATTCCGCGTGACTCAATGCTTCTGCCCCAATCATCATCAAGCGCTCTCTAGGTCGGTCTTCATTGGGGACATCCTTTAGCACATACGATTGCGCTTCCATGTCCTTTTCCTGCCTTCTAAGAATGTATTGAATCTTCCTAGCCTGTGAACGAATCTTTAAAAGACCTCTACTCCATAGGAGGACAGCATGTCCGACAATAATGACAACGACAGTCCGACAACATTGAAATAACAGCCGTCGATTCGATCAACAAGTGTAGCGCCTAACCCTTGAATTCCGTAGCTTCCGGCTTTATCCATCGGCTCACCTGACGCGACATAACGCTCGATACGGGCTAAGCTGAGCGGCTTCATCTGCACGCGTGTCACACGGTGCGCAATAAGCTCACTCCCACTTCCTGTATCCACACAGGCAATGCCTGTATATACCTCATGCCAGCGTCCCTGCAGCTTGCTGAGCATCCCGATCGCATCCGCTTGGTCAACGGGTTTACCCATGACCTCGCCATCCAAAACAACGATCGTATCGGCACCGATAACGAGAGAATGCAGGGCATGCTCGGCTTGCTTCAGCATATGAGAGGCCGCAAGCGCCTTCCGAAGGCCAAGCTGCTCGACAATGTGCTGAGGCGGCCAAGAATCTGGCGTCTGTTCATCCGTATCGGTCGACAAAATGAGAACCGGCAAGGAAAGGTCAAGCGAAGCGACCAATTCCCGCCGGCGTGGAGAAGATGAAGCCAGCACTAGCTGGCGAACGTTTGACGAATTCATATGAAGTGGTGCGTTCATGGTAGCACTCCTTAAGCACTCATGCATCTTTTCTACATTTTGCGGTATACCCAAATGGCCAGGATAACCCCAATAATGCTAAGTAAGCTCAAATCAATCCGCAGAGTGAAATCATAACTGAATACAAGCAAATCTGCCGATGGCGACCATCTCACTTCTGATGTTTTGGTAAGAAATGAGAGTCCTGGTACGGGAGCAAGCCAACGTGACACCAAAGCACCAGTCAGCAGACCGATTACGATGAAAAGGAGCAGCATCCAAAAGTTTTTCTTCATCTTCCAACGTCCCTCGCCATATTTTGACACACACAATATATTATACGTGGCAACGTTGGGCTTTACAATGCATCGATAGACACAAACCATGCTTTCTGAGTAAAGATAGCTTCCATTAGTGCTGTCTGCAACGACCACAAGTGAGCATCTACTGGTTTTTTCGTATATTCCGAGGCTGTCACAGCAGCCGTATTTATATATTGTTCAAATTTCAACAGAGCCGTTTTATCAGCCTTGTTCACAATGCCAGCCTCTACACGAGCCGCTGTTTTCGTCCACTCCTGATGCAGCTCGGTCCAATTGGCTTTCTCAGCCCCGCTGCTTGCGTTTAATCCTTCCTGCGCCATTGCATCCAATTGACTTATCAGCTCATTCGATTGTTTGAAAAAGCTTTCGACAATCGCCTTATCACCCGTAAAAGCGATTTGGTTCAACGCTGGAACATCGACCTGCTTCACGTAGACGTCCATATCCGAAAGCGTTTGGCGGAGAAGCTGCGCTTGCTGCTGGTCCGTCGACATCCCGACATATACGCGATAATCATCTGAGGTTGTGAGCGCCGCTGCCGCAAACCCTTTATCACTTAACTCTTTAACTGCTGCATTTAAACCATCTTTATTGCTAAATACGCCATACTGCAGCATATAGTAGGAAGCCGCTGGAACTTGAACTTTTACTTTTGGGGTAGAGTTGGAAGCTGAAGCTTGCGTATTTGTTGTTCCAGCTGATGATTTCCCTGTGTTACCTTTTGTACTCGCATCCCCGGTTGTTGAATTCGTTTTCCCCGTACCCGTATTCGCAACCGAATTACCTAGTGTGGATTCAGATGGTATGGTTCCAGCAGTTTGATTCGTGTTGGGGCTGCTTGTAAACAAAGCCAGCACAAAATAACCGAATAACGCACCAGTGACGACAGCAGCGGTCACCGACGCAAATACTTTATACCATGATGGCCCGCGAGACGGCCGATAATTCGCTGCGGTCTTAAAGGAGCCAAGAGACTTTGCCTTTCCGCTCTGCAGGTCCATTTCGTATTGTTCGACTTCATCGAGATCGATAATGGGATAAGACTGGGTTTGAAATTGCTTAGGTACTGGCGGTTGTGTATCCGAGCTCGATTGAGGTCTGCGAGTCACCCTCTCGTCACCAAGTAGAATGATATCTTCTGCGAAATCATCATAGGGCTGCAGCTGCTTTATGGGGTATGTCTCTCATTGACGCGGTTGGTTTCAACGTTTCTTTATTAATGGGCAGCTTGCTCTCCGGCTTGCGGTCGGCATCCCGAATTAACTGTTCTAAGGCATAAGCATCATCTTGAAAAGGGCTGTTCCAAGAGGCGACATCGGAACTGAATTTCATTTCGTCTTGAAAAAAAGACACGACATTCGAGTTCGCCTTACGCCCCGTCTCTTCCGTCTTCTGTTCCGTCCTTGTTCCATCTTGTTTGTCGAAACGATACGTAATACGCGCTTTTGGATTCATGTCACTCTCTCCTTGTCCATGTTCTCTAGTACAAGTCTATGAACAATCTGAGAGATTTATACCCTGGCCCGACTCGACACCCATATTCAATCCATAACTCTATCTCCCTAAATCTTCAATGCCCTCCCTAAATCCCTCCTGAGGAGGGACCCCGAGGGCCCCGGCCCTCTGGACACCCGGGAAGGTATAACGTTTGAGCTAGAGAGGCGGTTGTGAGCTTCTTCGTGGTTGAACTCGATTGTCACGTTGTGACAAGACTTTACTATATTGGTGTCACTTGAGTGACACTCTAAATTCGAGGAACAAGAATTGGTCTGGCAGCGGAGTGGATGTGTCCCATCTACATGTTACTCTCATGCATCTCAGGAGGGCCAACGTTATTAAGTGGACGAAAGTCCAGAGGCAGCACGGGAGCGCAGACATTTAGAGCGTGTCCCGGGAGGGACGATAGCGAGCCTAGCACATGGTTCGATAATACGCGCTCCTCTGTCGCTCGAACGTTACTTCTATCCGGGTGTCCAGAGGGCCGGGGCCCTTGGGGTCCCCCTCTGGGGGATTTAGGGGGAGTAAAGAGAAATTGCATTAGTAGCGTGTCCCGGGAGGGACGAAAGCGAGGCAAGCACATGGTCTGATAATACGCGATCCTCTGTCGCTCGAACGTTACTTCATCCGGGTGTCCAGAGGGCCGGGGCCCTTGGGGTCCCCCTGGGGGATTTAGGGGGAGTAAGAGAGAAACGCATTAGAGCGTGTCCCGGGAGGGACGAAAGCGAGCCTAGCACATAGTTGATAATACGCGCTGCTCTGTCGCTCGAACGTTACTTCTATCCGGGTGTCCAGAGGGCCGGGGCCCATGGGGTCCCCCTCTGGGGGATTTAGGGGGGTCTTCAGCTAGGGGAGTCCCTCAGGTTAAGGTGGGAATTAAAAAAGTCCCCTGGGACTCACCCAGTTAAAATATAACCAGGTGTCCAGAGGACCGAAGGTCCTTGGAAAACAAACGTCCTTCCAAGGATATTAGGTTCCGCTATTCATATTTGGCACGCAGCATTTTGGCTAAGCTGTCTGCAACTTTCCAGATGTCGCCGGCGCCCATGGTAATGACAAGGTCGCCTGGCATAAGGCGTCCTTCTAAATCGGCAAGAGCCTCATCCTTCGTAGGGAAGTAGAAGGTGTTGGCATTGCTGTTCTTGAGAATCAGCTCAACCAGCTTTTTCGAATGAACGCCTTCGATTTGCAATTCGCCTGCCGGAGAATAGATATCGGTAATAATGACTTCATCCGCTTCAGCAAACGCACGGCTGAATTGCTCTAAAAGAAAGAAGGTCCGGGAATAACGCTGCGGCTGGAACACGGCAATAATTCGTTTACCGGTTGATTTGGCAGCACTGATCGTCGCTTGAATTTCGGTCGGATGATGGGCGTAATCATCGATGACTAGAATGTCGTTCACTTCGCCAAGCACCTGAAAACGGCGCTTTGCTCCGCGAAAATCAACGATAGCCGCTGCTATAGAAGCAAAAGGAATGCCTGCTTCCAAGCAGGTGATCACGGTTGCCATCGCATTGGACACATTATGCAGGCCCGGTACCGATAATTGAATACGACCCAGCAATTCTCCGTGCTTTGTCACATCAAAGGATACTTTACGGTCACCCAGCATAATGTTGCCCGCTTTATAAATAGCTTCGCTATTGATGGCATAGGTAAGGATTCCAGAGCTTCCGAGTGGACCCGCTTGAAGCTTAGGCAGCATTTCACGTATGTTTTCATCATCCGAGCAAACAATCGCTTTGCCGTCCTCTTTTACTTGATTCAGGAATTGGACATAAGCGGCTATCAATTTATTGAAATCACCTTCATAGTTCTCAAGATGATCAGGTTCAATGTTCGTAACAATCGCTATAGTGGGATGATATTGTAAAAATGAACCATCGCTTTCATCTGCTTCTGCTACGACAAACTCGCCTTTTCCTGCTTTTGCATTCGTACCGACGTTAACAATCTCTCCGCCAATAATATAGGTGGGATCAAGCAAGCATGTTTCCATAACAAGAGCAATCATCGACGAAGTCGTCGTTTTGCCATGCGCACCCGCTACTGCTACGCCTTTGCCGTTATTCATCAGTCTCGCAAGCATTTGCGCACGATGTAGAATCGGTATGTTGAGCTCCTCTGCCGCTCTCCGTTCCACATTGTCACGAGACAATGCGGTGGAATAGACAACCAGATCTGCTCCTTTTACATGCTCGGGCTCATGACCGATATAAATACGGGCCCCTTTAGCAGCAAGCTTCTCCGTGAGCTCCTGACGGGCAACGTCGGAACCGGTCACTTTATATCCCATTTCCAGCATGACTCGCGCAATAGCGCTCATACCGTAACCGCCGATCCCGATGAAATGAACGTGTTCTGCCGTTTTCAAAGACGGTTCACCAACCTTTTTCAGAATCCATATTGTAAAGCAATTGTGAGCGGACATCCGCAATCAAATAAAGCGTTCCCGTAACGACCGCCAAATCAGCATCGCTGGTTAACGTTTGCAACCTTGTAAGTGCCTGCTTCCAATTCGGTTCAACGATGAGCTCGAAGGAATATCCAAGCTGCTCCCGAATGGTTTGAACTAGCTCAGTTAAAGCCCCCGCAGGCAAAGCCTTACGGAAATCAGGCTCGGTTACGACAAGCGTATCCACTAGAGGTAGTATATGCCGTAATGTGTCGAGATGATTCTTATTCGCAAGCATCCCCATCATGAGATGAAGCCGCTCGTACTTATACGTATCGCGAAGCGCAGCAGCAAGCGTCTCTGCGCCTTCCGGATTATGAGCACCGTCAATCAGAATGCGCGGCGAAGTCTGGACCATCTCCAAGCGCCCGGGCCATGCCGTATCGCGAAGTCCCTGCATCAAATCATCGTCTTCCACAATTAGCGCATAATATTGACGAAGTACCTCAAGCGTCATTACGGCTACAGCAGCGTTCGTCCGTTGATGAGCACCGTTAAGTGTAATGGTAAGCGGCTCAATATCGCGAAATAGTCCATTGAAGCGGAACGTCTGCTCATTCTCACGAATATCCAAAGGCGTTTCGCTAAATTTCTGACCGAGCAAATAGAGAGAACTGTTCGCGGTCTTTGCCGTTGACTCTAAAATAGCGATAGCTTCAGGCTGGCTTACAGCGCTGACTACCGGCATTCCCGGCTTGATGATACCAGCTTTCTCATGAGTAACCGCCTCAATCGTATCACCAAGAATATCCATATGGTCATGACCGACATTGGTAATAACCGAAATAATCGGCGAAACAATATTCGTCACATCCATACGGCCGCCAAGTCCGGTCTCCCACACGACAAAATCCGGATAAGATACCTTGGCAAAATACAGAATAGCTAGCGCCGTGGAAACTTCAAACATCGTAGGTGAGCCAAGTTCAGTTTGTGCAATTGCCTCAACATGAGGCTTCAGCTCATTGGAGAGCTGAAGCAGCGTTTCTTCAGGGATATCCATTCCATTATATTGAAAACGATTGGTGAATTTCGTGATATATGGAGAAGTAAATGTTCCCACATCATAACCGCAGCGCAAGAGTACGCTTGTCAAATAAGCACAGACCGATCCTTTGCCATTCGTGCCTGCAACGTGGATAAATTTCAACCGGCGCTCTGGATTGCCGAACGCTTCCATCAGCCTTTGAATTCGCTCCATGCCAGGACGAATGCCGAAAGGAACAAGCCCTGTAATCCAATCCCTTGCATCCTCATAGCTTTCAAGCTTTGAATGGCCTTCTATATGAAGATTGTCTGTCATCGAATATCGTCCTTCTTCCCAATACAGCTCGTTATCCTCGCAGCTCAGCAATGCGTGATGTCACTTTATCGCGTTTATCTGCATAATCAGCCATCTTCGCGCGTTCCTCTTCAATAACCTTCGCTGGCGCCTTGGCTACGAAGCCTTGATTACTCAGCTTCTTCTCGATCCGTTCTACTTCTCCGTTCAAGCTTAAGATTTCCTTCTCCAGCCTTGCGATTTCTTGATCGATATCAAGCAAGCCAGCAAGCGGCAGGTACAGCTCAGCTCCTGTTACTACAGCTGTCATCGCCTTATCTGGAGCATGGATTGCAATATCAATCTCAAGCTGGGATGTACCGCAGAAACGGCTGATGAATTCTCCATTGCGGCTCAGAATCGCAGCTTCTGACTCACCCGCAGGTTTAATCATGAGCTCGACCTTCTTGCTCATCGGCACGTTTACTTCCGCACGAATATTCCGAACCGAACGGATAATATCCTTTAGGAGCCCCATCTCGCTTACAGCATCCGGCGCTTCAAGCTTCTCGTCATATTCCGGCCACGCTGCAAGTGTAATTGTATCGCCTACATGCGGCAAGTGTTGCCATATTTCTTCACTGATAAACGGCATGAATGGATGGATAAGCCGCTGCGTACGGTCCAGTACATAAGCAAGGACGGACTGCGTTGCTTTCTTAGCTTCTGCGTCGGTTCCATACAGGTTCAGCTTCGCAAATTCAATATACCAATCACACAGATCATCCCAGATAAAATCGTACAGTACCCGGCCCGTTTCACCGAATTCATAGCTGTTAATGAGACGTTTGACATCGCGTGACTGCCTCATTCAAACGATGCAGAATCCACCGGTCAGCTGTACCAAGCTTAACGTTAATATCAATATCCTGCGGCAGATACGCCTTCAAGGTTCATTAAGGCAAAGCGGGAAGCATTCCATATTTTGTTCGCAAAATTACGTGCCTGTTCAACCTTCTCCCAGCGGAAACGCAAATCTTGGCCAGCCGTGCTGCTCGTAGAAATCATGAAACGCATAGCATCAGCGCCGTATTTCTCAATCACTTCGAGCGGATCAACACCGTTGCCAAGCGACTTGGACATTTTACGGCCATTCTCATCCCGAACAAGTCCATGCATCAGTACATCCTTGAATGGCATTTGGTCTGTGAATTCTAAGCGCAGTGAATATCATCCGCGCCACCCAGAAATAAATAATATCATACCCGGTTACGAGTACGTCTGTTGGATAGAAACGTTTGAGATCCTCGGTTTGCTCCGGCCAGCCCAGAGTTGAGAAAGGCCATAGCCCCGAGCTAAACCATGTATCAAGAACATCCTCATCCTGGCGAATGTCTGTACTGCCGCATTTATCGCATGCGTTCAGGTCTTCGCGGGCTACATGCATATGCACCGCAGCCATCGCAATACCAGGCAGGAATCCGATGGCCCCACCACAGCTGGCGGGAAATACACCAGTCACGGACATTCTCTATCCATTGCAGATATATTTTCTCGAAGCGATCCGGTACGAAATTGACGCCTTTACCTGATTTCTGAGCTTCGATTGCTGCTTCAGCCAGCGGCTTCATCGAGACGAACCATTGCGTCGACAAATAAGGCTCAACGACTGCTCCGCTGCGCTCGCTGTGGCCGACTTGATGCAAGTGGTCCTCTATTTTGATGCAAACCCCTTGCTCTTTAAGGTCTGCTACGATTTGTTTACGGCATTCCGCACGATCCAGACCTTGGTATGGACCGGCTTCATGCATTCATAATGCCGCTCTCGTCCATAACGACAATTTGCGGCAGATCGTGACGCAGACCTACTTCAAAGTCATTCGGATCATGCGCAGGTGTAATCTTGACCGCGCCGGAGCCAAATTCCTTCTCGACATACTCATCTCCAATAATCGGAATTTCACGGCCGATAACCGGAAGAATCAGCATTTTACCGATCAGATGCTTATAGCGCTCATCCTCAGGATGAACCGCAACAGCCGTATCGCCAAGCATCGTTTCAGGGCGAGTAGTGGCAACCGTCATAAAGCCGCTGCCGTCCTTAAGCGGATATTGCAGATGATACAAATGTCCGTTAACTTCCTTATGCTCAACTTCGATATCCGAGAAAGCCGTCCGGGCTGCAGGATCCCAGTTGATGATCTTCTTGCCGCGATATATAAGTCCTTTCTCGTAGAGACGGACAAACACTTCTCGAACGGCTTGCGACAGACCTTCGTCGAGTGTGAAGCGCTCGCGTGAATAATCAAGAGAAAGGCCCATTTGAGCCCATTGCTCACGAATAGTTCCGGCATAGCTTTCCTTCCATTCCCATACCTTCTCAAGGAATTTCTCCCGTCCTAGATCGTAGCGGGATATGCCTTCCTCGCGAAGCTTCTGCTCCACCTTTGTCTGCGTGGCAATTCCGGCATGGTCCGTGCCTGGAAGCCAGAGTGTGTCGAAGCCTTGCATCCGTTTGGCACGAATCAGAATATCCTGCAATGTAAAATCGAGTGCATGCCCAATGTGAAGCATGCCCGTTACGTTAGGCGGTGGAATCACGATCGTATAGGTTTCGGCATCAGGGCGCTTACCGGCTTCAAAATAATTCCCTTTCATCCAATAGTCATACCATTTGGCTTCCGATGCCTTCGGATCATAGGTTGTCGGCATCTCAGTCGTTAATTGTTTGTCAGACATGGCTTCTTACCTCCAATAAATTCGTAAACCCAAGATTCAGGTTATATGTTCGGCTAGCATGGCGTATTTCCGTATGAAAAAAAAATAAACCTTCCGCCCTTAAACAGCAAAGGACGAAAGGTTTTGCTTCCGCGGTACCACCTTTGTTCCGCCTAGCCAAGCTAAGCGACAACTCAAACAGATAACGGCTGTGGCCGGCTTGAACTACGTTAAACTATCGTTCATTCAAGCAACTCTGGGGTGACCTGCCGCAGCTAATCTCCTGCAGAACCTCTCAGCGCACCGGTTCCACTCTCTGAAGGCATTGCTGTTGCTCTTCCCCTTCAACGTCTTTACTTAAAAGTATAACCCTATATTTTCTATCATACACGTTCTTATTTGCTCGCGTCAATCCCAGTGCCTGTTCAGTCCATTCCAATGTACTTTCATACCGAAAAAGCCCTCTCAAGCTAAGAAAGAAGCTTGAAAGGGCCCGCCTGAAACCATTATGGAATATACAACACTTGACCTTCACTGACGCTCTGATCCGGTAATCGGTTATAAAGTACAATTTCCCTTGGCTGCATTTGATAGCGGCCTGCAATCACCTCAAGCGTTTCCTCACGCTGGACGATACAAAGCCTTAATTTGCGGAAGGAATGATCATCGTTGGAACGACCATAAAAGAGGTTTTTCCATTCGATATCATCCCCAGTTGATTTCCTCGCCTCAGCCGCCGCGCGCTCTGCGACTTGCTCCGCGGCTGCCCTTGCCTCTTGTTCTCTGCGGCTTGATTGCAGAAGTGACCGGAACCCGATTCCGCCCGCCGAAGGCTCTTTCTCCTCCTCGACACGCTTACTCCCCATCGCAATTCGCATTTCTTTGCGCTCCGACTCCGGATTCTACGGATGATGGTTCACCACCGTACACCTGCGGAGCAGGAGCATCAAAGGATTGTACCGCTTGCGGCTGAGCATTGGCCTCTGCAAGTGGCTGCACCTGTTGATCGAGCAGAAGCTGCTCGGCATTTCTATTCGCCTCAGCCGCTTCTGCCGCAAGCTCCTGTTCGCGGAGCAATCGCTCCTGTTCGATTAGTGCTGACTCCTGAATTAATGCCTTCTGCCTCGCTTCAGCCATAAGCTGCTCTTCACGCGCGAAGGCTGCGCTGGCGATTGCATCGTGCTGCGGGACTTCTTCTTCAAACGGTTTTGGCTGCGCCTCTGTTTGGCGCGTTTCCAGCCCCCACTGCTGTGCCTTGCGAAGTTTCCTTCACGCTCTGCAGATTCACGTGTGCAGATTCACGCTGTGCAAATTCACGCTCTGCAGATTCACGTTCACGCTTCACCGCTTCTGTCTCGCGAAATGTCTCCTCGATTGCTGGCTGCTCTGCTGCTGACCAGCTCTCGGGCGGGTACGAGCCATCCGTTAGAAATCCAGCTGATCTGACGAAACCGAATCCGGTTCTGCTTCAGCCAGCCACTGATTCTGTTCTTCTTCCCTCTTGTGAACAACTGTGAACGGCTCCTCACGCGGCCATTGATCCTGATCACGGGGCTGGTCTAGCTCAATGCCAAGCAAAGACAGTACGCCCGTAATGTTAATCGTTCGCGCAGACAGCAAATCGACATCGAAGTTGTCAATTTCCACCGAAATATCGTCTAGCCGATGAATGCGATTCATCGGAAGCGTGATCTCCACCGGTATCCAATGCTCTAATGCTTGATCGGCATCAAGCTCGTTCTCAGCTCGATAAACGCCAGTTAAAAGCAGGTGCCCTTTCAGTAAAACCTGCTCTCCCTGCTGAACAATTTGAATACGGGGAACGAGCTCAATTTCTTCCAGCTCGTCGATTGCTGCCACATCATCCGGCAGATGAACGCGTTCGTAAACGTCAAATCGTAAACCCTTTGATTCATTGGGCACGCTTGTCGCCCTCCTTTCCCCTCACATAGCTTGTTACAGCTTTCTTCCCTATTTATCTATATGGTGAGGATGAGGCAGGCATGACTACGATTTTTACAGAGCCATGTATCGTTCTCGGACTTGTTTAAACCAGTGCGGTTCCGGGGAGTAGGACTGTGATAAATTCCCCATTAAAAGGGTGCTTGAAATGTCAGCTGCTCCCCTCGAAGGGCTTGATGCCGCAGCATTGAATCGCTTCCGCCATAAAGGGTATCGCCAACAAGGGGATGCCCGATATAGCTGAGATGGACGCGAATTTGGTGGGTCCGACCTGTTTCCAGACGTACTCGCAATAATGAAGCGCTGGCGTATGCAGCAACCATCTCATAATGAGTAACAGCGGATTCGCCAGACGGCGAAACCCTTCTTCTGGCACTATGATGTCTATCTTTTCCAATCGGTTCATCGATTGTACCGCTCTTGCGTTTTAACAACCCTTGAGCCAGTGCGGCATAGACACGGTCAATTTCTTTATTCCGCATGGCTTCATCCAGCCTCAGCTGCGCCAGTTCGTTCTTGGCATACAGCACAGGCCCAGCTGTATCATCATCCAGCCGATGAATATGCTTAACGGGCATATAATCTCCGCTTGCGAAGCATCGCCTTGCTGCAGCCTCATCAAGCGTTCCACGCTGTCCTGGTGCTGACGTATGCACCGGCATGCCTGCTGGCTTATCCAGAACCAGGCACCAATCATCCTCAAATAGCACAGACGCTTCTGCATTTTTTTCTGCTCTCGGCAGCCGGGCTAACCGGTACACGGGATCCTGACTTGGATCAACGGGAATGAAGGTACGAAGCTTTACCAGATCCCCTTCCATCTGAATGCCGCCTACAGAAAACAACCGATTCAACCATTTGTCCGGAAAAAAAGCAAGAGCCAGCAGCCACTGCCGCACATGATGCGGATGGCTGTTGGCTTGTAAAGGTTGTATTTCCTGACCAGCGGCTGCGGCCTGATCTTTCAACGTGGATGCCGAAAGCTCCAGCCACTCACCGTTTCTTATATAATCGTCCATTCTTAGAGGCTTCAGCATCGTTGTCATCTCCTACAATCGACGGAGCGCTTCATCATGTGCGGCGATCGTCGCATCGATTGCAGCCTCATCGTGAACCGCAGATACAAACATACCTTCAAATTGCGATGGAGCAACACTAACACCAAGATCCAGCATCGCCGCAAAATAAGCTTTGAATCGCTCCAAATCCGCATGCTTGGCAGTATCATAGTTAATAACATGCGTATCGGTAAAGAACGGGCATACCATCGATCCGACACGATTAATCGTGACCGGTATGCCATGCTTCGCTGCATTTGATTCAAATCCGCCCTGCAATCGTACCGACAGTCGCTCTAAATGCTCATAAGTCTCTGGAGTCAGTAAACTTAACGTTGTATATCCCGCAGCCATTGCAAGCGGATTGCCAGAGAGCGTACCAGCTTGATAAATCGGGCCGCTTGGGGCAATCATCTCCATGATTTCGCGTTTGCCGCCGTATGCGCCAACAGGCAAGCCGCCTCCGATTACCTTCCCAAGACAGGTTAGGTCCGGTGTAATCCCGTAGAGTCCCTGCGCACAATTATAGTTTACACGGAAGCCGGTCATTACCTCATCGAAAATAAGCAGGCTCCCGTATTTCTCCGTCACGTCGCGCAAGCCCTGCAAGAAGCCTGGAAGCGGCGGAACTACCCCCATATTGCCTGCAACAGGCTCAACGATGATACATGCGATTTCTTCACCATAATTCTCAAAAGCAAGTTTCACCGATTCCAAATCATTATAAGGCACCGTAATCGTATGAGAAGCTACGCTTTCGGGAACGCCAGGGCTATCCGGCAAGCCTAATGTGGCTACGCCTGAACCGGCTTTAATTAACAGGCTATCCGCATGGCCATGATAAGAGCCCTCAAACTTGATAATTTTGCTGCGTTTCGTGTAACCGCGTGCAAGCCGCAGAGCACTCATCGTCGCCTCCGTACCGGAGTTCACCATTCTTACAACTTCAACGGAAGGTACTCGATCACACACCAGCTCCGCCATGAGTGTTTCTAGCTCAGTTGGCGCCCCGAAGCTTGTCCCTTTTTCCGCGGTACGCTTAATCGCCTCGATAACTTCAGGATGCGCATGGCCCATAATTAACGGGCCCCATGATCCGACATAATCGATATAGCTGTTCCCGTCGATGTCGAATACACGGTAACCTTCACCGCGTTCCATGAAAACTGGTGTTAATCCGACAGATCGAAACGCACGCACAGGAGAGTTAACTCCGCCTGGAATAACAAGCTTCGCCTTTGCAAATGCTGCTTTGGACCGTTCATCCGATCTTTTTTGACTATTTCCGCTCATACGACACACCCTTATCTTGCTTGAACGCTTCAGCGTTCAGGCTTTTTTTATCAGGAATTTGATCCCGACCATTGTTAATCGGGTCAAGACCCCCACCTCTATAGGCGGGCTCTGAATCAGGTGGAGTAGAGTCTCCACCCTGATTCCCCGATGTTCAGCCGGACGGGCTTAAGCGAGTTCATTCGCCTTTCAACCAACGTGCCGCATCGAGCGCATGATAAGTAATAATGATATCTGCACCCGCACGTTTCATACCCGTCAATGTTTCCAGAACAACTGCACGCTCGTCAATCCATCCGTTAGCAGCCGCCGCTTTTACCATCGAATACTCCGCACTAACGTTGTAAGCTGCAACTGGTAAGTCAAAATGCTCCTTCAGCATACGGATGACGTCCAAGTAAGCAAGAGCAGGCTTAACCATCAGCATGTCAGCACCCTCTACAACGTCAGCCTCGGCTTCACGGAGCGCTTCCCGCGCGTTTGCAGGATCCATCTGATAGGTCTTGCGATCTCCAAATTGCGGTGTGGAGTGCGCAGCATCTCGAAATGGACCGTAAAAGGCGGATGCATATTTGACAGAATAAGAAAGGATCGGCACCATTTCAAAGCCCGCTTCATCCAAGCCATCACGAATCGCACTGACAAAGCCATCCATCATGTTAGAAGGTGCAATAATATCCGCTCCCGCTTCCGCTTGTGAAACAGCCGTCTTTACGAGCAGTTCAAGTGAACCATCATTATCGACCTCAGTTACCCCTGAGCGCTCATCATGCTGGATCAACCCGCAGTGGCCATGGTCTGTAAATTGACATAAACAAGTGTCAGCAATAACGACCAGCTGAGGTGCCCAGGATTTCACCGCACGCGTTGCTTCCTGCACGATACCGTTATGATCGTATGCGGATGTACCAATAGCATCTTTATCATGCGGAACACCGAACAGAAGGATCGATTGTACGCCAGAAGCAACAACCTTCTCAATTTCTGCCTGAAGCTGGTCGAGGGAGAAGTGATATACGCCCGGCATGGATGGAATTTCTTCTTTAATTCCAGTTCCTACTGTCACAAATAAAGGATATATAAAGTCATGAACCGTCAACTGCGTCTCACGCACTAAATTCCGCAGTGAAGCTGTACGGCGCAGCCGGCGATGTCTCGTAATAGGGAAAGTCATTGTACTAACCTCCTGAATTCTAATGCTGCATATTTATATGGATCGCTTAGCAAGCCGCGCTTCTGATAGGGAATCAATAAGGGAATCGATCGTTGCATCCATTGGCTGAATGGTCACCGTAAGTCCGCATTCCTGCGCAGTCTTTGCTGTTACTGGACCTATACAAGCGATATCAATGCCTTGCAGAAGCTCCAATGGTTGTTCAACACCCATCCTGCGCAGTACCTCAAGTAAATTAGTAACCGTCGAGGAGCTCGCGAAGGTAATTACATCCACCTTGCGCTTCTTAAGAAGCTCGAGCGTCTGCTCATCCTGATCTGCCGCGATTATCGTCTCATATACATCAATTTCTACAGGTATAAGTCCCTTGTCCTTCAGTTCACGAGGTAAGACCTCTCTAGCTAGATCTCCACGAGGAAGCAGCACGCGTTGGCCGGGTACTAGACTGTCTGATAAACTGCCGAGCAGCTCTTCCGCTTGAAATTTAACCGGAAGTACATCGACAAACAATCCGTGCTGTTCGAGCGCTTCAGCCGTTCGCGGGCCGACGGCCGCGATGCGTGACCGATGAAATTGCCGAATATCGATACGATGTTTTTTGAGCCATGAGAAAAAGTATTCTACACCATTGACACTTGTAAACATAATCCAATCATATTGCCCGGCATCCTGTAAAGCAGCTTCAATCAATGAAATAGCAGCTGGATCGGATGGCTCGCGAGTTTCAATAACAGGGAATTCACAAGGCTCTCCGCCAAGCTCCTCGATTCGATCCACAAGGTCACTGCTTTGAGCTCTAGCGCGAGTCACAAGAACACGTGTACCAAACAAAGGCTTAAGCTCATACCAGTTGAGCATCTCACGTTGACGAACGACATCACCTACGACAATGACTGCAGGCGGTTGAAAATCTGCCGCTTTCACGATCTCTTCAATCGTTTCAAGCGTGCCTGTAATGGTACGCTGTTCCACCCTTGTCCCCCAACGAATAAGGGCGACGGGCGTTTCCGGTGATTTTCCATGCTTCATGAGCTGTTCAGCAATGTATCCGATTTTGGCTACACCCATAAGAAAAACAAGTGTCCCTGTCGCATTGGTTACTTTATCCCAATGGATCGATTGATCCAGCTTGTCCGGGCTTTCGTGTCCGGTAATGATCGATAAGGATGATGCCAGGTCACGGTGCGTAACGGGAATGCCAGCGTAAGCGGGTACAGCGATCGCAGATGTAATACCTGGGACAATATCAAATTCAATACCGTTCTTATACAGCAGCTCTGCTTCTTCGCCAACACGTCCGAATATCGTAGGGTCGCCGCCCTTCAACCGTGTAACTATCTTGCCTTCGAGAGATAAATCAACAAGCAGCTGATTGATATCCTCTTGCTTCATCGTATGGCGGTCAGGAAGCTTACCCACATAGATCTTCTCGGCTCCCGGCTTCAAATACTTCAATAGTCTCGGACTTGCCAGCCGGTCATAAACAATGACATCACAGGCCTGTATACATTCCATACCGCGCACGGTAATTAGTTTTGGATCACCAGGTCCAGCGCCGACTAGATACACTTTCCCTTTGCTCTTTTGCTTCAGCAAATCGTTCATCCCCTAACTTCCGCCAATATGCGGTCCGCTCCGCGAGCTCTTAGCGCATCAGCTGTTTGTTTGCCAAGTCTTTCAGGGTCCCGCCCGCGCAGCGTTTCCTTAAGCAGGACAGAACCATCAGGCGAACCTACGATTCCGGTAAGTTCCAGCAGTGGAGTATCCCCCTCTTGCTGCTCAACAATTGTTGCATATGCACCAATCGGAATTTGACAGCCGCCATTCAATTCACCGAGGAAGCTGCGTTCCGCGCGAACAGCCAGCAGCGTCATGGAATCGGTGTAAAGTGCCAATAAATCACGAATTTCTTGATCATTTTCCCGGCATTCAATACCAAGCGCACCTTGACCCACCGCTGGAACCGATACCTCCACGGGCACATAGGATGAGATTTTCGCTTCCCAGCCCATACGGTGCAATCCGGCAGCAGCAAGCACGATAGCATCAAAGCCTTCCGTCTCAAGCTTGCCGATTCGCGAGTCGATGTTCCCCCGTATCGATTCAATCTGAATATCCGGTCTCGCGTTCTTGAGCTGACTGGATCTTCGTAAGCTGCTCGTTCCGACTTTTGCTCCTTGCGGGAGCTGATCAAGACTAAGCCCGTCCTTTGAAATTAAACAATCTCTAGGGTCAACACGTTTGGGAACCGCGCCATTAACGAGTCCTTCCGGCAGCTCATAAGGCATGTCTTTCATGCTATGGACGGCAAGATCGATCTCTTTATCAAATAACGCTTGCTCGATTTCCTTGACGAAAAGCCCTTTTCCGCCAACCTTCGATAAGGTGACATCAAGAATACGATCACCTTTAGTCACAATTTTTCGAATTTCAAAATCATAGTGAAGTTTATGTAAGGTGCAAATTGCTTTTAGCTGATCGATTACTTGACCTGTCTGAGTCAACGCAAGGGCGCTCTGTCTCGTTCCAACGACGATTACACGTCGATCTTCCACTTTATTAACCATACTGCTGCCTCCTGTCGTCAACCGCATCATCCATTGTTCTATATATTCATGAAGCTGCTTATTACTGATAGCCTCAGTATCCAGCTTCATGGTTGCCATTTCCCCCGCAGCATTCCGAAGCAGCTCCTGCTTGCTTGTAGGATCAGCCGCCGACACTAACAACTTCTCACGAAGCAGTCGCAGCAGCTCCACTCTTATCCCGTAGTCGCTCCCGTATTGTTCAGCCAGCTTCTGCCTAATGAGAGCTGTTAGAGAAGGACTTGCACCGCCTGTTGTAACACTTAGCAGTAAATCTCCTCGTCTAACGACGGATGGTGTGATGAATCCGCCTTCTTCAGCTCTATCCGCCACATTAACAAGCAGTCCGAGCCGAGCGCCTTCCTTACTGACCGCTTCATTAATTTCCCGCTTATCCGTAGCTGCAAACACAAGAAAAGCGCCTGTTAAATCCTCTTCTTGGTATTCCCTTCTCAGCAGTTGAATAGACCCTCTTGCATCTAGGTCTGATAGCTCTTGAGAGGCTGCTGGAGCAACCACAATCACTTCATCTGCTCCCGAATCCAGCAGCCCTCGCACCTTGCGTTCAGCTACAGTACCGCCGCCAATGATGACGCAGCGTCTTCCGCGCAGATCAACAAACAAAGGATAATAATCAGGCATCGATAATCCGCCTACCTTTATGACCATCCGTGAAAGGATGATAATTTATTGATGAGCAAATTAACAAGCATTAGTATGAAGCACAGCAGATTCCACTTTGCAAACTTCCAGCCCGTTCCGTTAAACCAGCGATATTGCAAAATAATGCCAATATACAGCGCCAAGGCAACAAACGAAATAATGACCTTCAAATCCAACAAGAGACCGTAACGGCCCTCTGTTAATATCGATGTCACGGCAACAGCTAGAGAAAGCATTAACAACGGGGTCCCAACGAGCGTCGTCCCCAGCATGAAGCGGTTAATGACATCAAGACTTGGCAAGCGCTGCATCGACTTCGACCACTGCTTACCCTTTAGCCTGCCATGAAGGAACATGTACATACCGGAAAATATGACGCTGAGCGTAAGTGCCACATAGGCACAAATCATGAGGATCACATGTAAGACTAGAAGTTCCCGAACCAGCTGCCAAATCTCCAGCGAAGCTCCTGATCCGATAACAAACAGGTTAAGCGTAAGAACAGCAAAACCTATCACATTTACAAAGAAGACGATAAACTCGATTCGAAAAAACCTGCTAATCACAAAGGATACCGTAATGAGGAGCCACGAGAAAATCAGCAAATATTCGAATAACGTCATCAGTGTCATATCCAAATGAGAAATAATACGATGAACTAAAAATCCGGTCTGCAGCACCCATACGAAAATAAGCAGCCCTGTGCCCATCCGTTTTGCCTGCCGATTTCGCTCTACGAAATCAGAAAAGTAAAACAGAAGGCTCAGGGCGTAAATGTAAAGAATCCCATCATAAAACCAATTATGCGTAACCATAGGCGCCTCCACAATTACGGTTAAGATAGTGAAACGGCGGCTATCCGCCGCCTTTCCTTTGCCCATCTAAATCCGCTTCCCTATTTCAAGAAACGAATTATTTCGTTACTGCTGTATTCATACGCCTGCTGCCGTTTGTGCATTCAACGCATTGCCAAAACCGATGATAGGGTCTGCCGACTTTGCTTCCAACGCCGCAGCCGGCTTCCGTTCTTCTTGCTCAGACTTCTCCAAAGCTTCCTCTAGAGCGAAAATTTTCACAAACATATCCATTGCTTCATCCGCATGTTTCTCACCAGCGAGCTCTTTAACACGATCGATAGGATCATGAAGCATCTGGTTGACGATGCTTTTGGTTAGTTTGCGAATAATTTTAAGCTCTCGTTCACCAAGGTCAGGGAGCTTATTCGTTAAGCTGTCCATCGTTTCCTTATGAATGTTCGCCGCTTTATCCTGCAGTGCGCGAATAATTGGCGCGACTCCGAGTGTTTTGTACCATTGGCGGAATGCAGCTATTTCATCGTTTATAAACACTTCGATCTTCGCTGCCTCCGTCCGGCGTTGATCCAAATTGCTCTCAACAATGCCTTCCAAATCATCAATGTCATACAGGAAGATATTTTCTACGGATGCAATCCCTGGATCCAAATCACGGGGAACTGCAATATCAATCATAAATAATGGGCGTGACTTTCGTTTTTGCATGGCTTCCGCCATTTGATCGCGTGTCAGCACATATCCATCCGATCCTGTTGAACTAATGACGATATCTGTTTCCGGGAGCCTCTGAATGGCATCCGCCATAGACAACGGTGTGCCGTTAAACTTATCGGCTAATTGAACCGCCCGATCATAGGTGCGATTCACGACGAATACGCGTTTCACTCCGCTTGCATACAAATGCTTGGCCGTTAATTCACTCATTTTGCCTGCACCGATGATCATAACGGTCTTACCGCCAAACTGACCGAAGATCCGTTTACCAAGCTCGACTGCTGCATAGCTCACAGAAACTGCAGCTTCTCCGATCGAAGTCTCGGAATGTGCTTTCTTTGCGAGTGTAATGCCTTGCTTGAAAATCGAGTTGAATAAAGTCCCTGTCGTCTTTTGCTCCTGCGCAAGCAGGAAGGCATTACGGACCTGACCGAGAATTTGCGTCTCACCGATAACCATAGAGTCTAAGCCGCAAGTTACACGGAACAGATGCTCGATTGCCTTCTCATCTTCATGCATATATAAATCAGTAGTAAACTGATCCCTTGGCAATTTAAACCATTGCTCCATAAAGCTGCGAATGTAGTGTCCGCACAAATGCGGCCGGTCGACTACTGCATATAGCTCTGTACGGTTACAGGTCGCCACAATGACACATTCCATGATGCTTTTCGTTTGCTGTAATTGTTTAAGAGCAATAGGAAGATCTTTTTCAGAGAAAGCAAACCGTTCTCTAACCTCAACGGGAGCTGTCCGGTAATTTAGCCCTACAACGATTATGTGCATGCGCGTTCACCTGCCTTTTGATCATTTAATCATCATTTAGTATAGCACAGTTCGACAACTCGTACCCCTGCAAATATGAAAATTATTTGAAATAAAAACAGACGTATAAACATGAAAATGACCATGGATTTCTCCATGATCATTGGTTACATTCCTATTAAAACTTACACAAGTTCAACTTGCTTCATTTCCGGTTCAACCACTTGAAGTTCACCCATACCACGAACAAGTTTCTTTGCATGAGTCGTTGTTGGTTTCAACACGGACAACATGTAGTCGATCGCGAGCTGCGGATCCACTGTTTCTCCACACGTATAACAATCAAGAGCGGCAAAGCCTCTTTCTGGATAAGTGTGAATGGAGAGATGACTTTCAGACAAAAGTACGAGAACAGTAGCGCCTTGCGGCTCGAACTGTTTGGCTTGCACTGAGAGTACGGTAGCGCCGCATGCTTCAGCAGCCTCCACCATTTGGGCTTGTAAAAATTCCGCGTTGTTGAGCAGGTCAAAATCTACACCCCAAGTATCAACAGCCACGTGTCTTCCGAAAGTTGAGTATTCCATCTTTCGGTTCCCCCTTCCTAGGAATAAAATGTTTGAAAAATTTCATCCGCTAGGACCTACGTCATTCACTGCCCGAGGGAATAATCTCTCGCAACATAACCATGTCCTGAGTGAATCCTGGTTCCTAATATTCATTTCAACGAGAATAAAAATAACATCTATTGACCAGAAATGCAATAGTTTTTTTTGGGGAACGAAAGGTGAGAGCATCCCCCAAACTCCAATAATAAGCGTATGTAGTTTATCAGCAAACGGTGAGTAATCAGTCAGGAAAATTAAAAAAAGCCGCATGATTGCGGCTTACGGATTAAGCTATATGAGCGTTTCTGTTAAATTAAGCTTCTAATACGAATAATGAGCGTGTATGTCTTCTTAATCGCTCATCAATTACAGCGATTTGCCCTTCATTCTTACATTGGTTCCGGAGATCAAGCAGCTGGTTAATGGCGCCTTGCAGCAACTTGTATCTCTTGTTCGACATCCGTAAATCTGAACTGTGCTTCCAGCTGTCCGAGCGTATCTTTATATTCAAAGACAACTCTCGTGTTTCCACCTGCATGTTCAACGATTTTGTGAACGGCACCCTGTACGTAACTATAGTTCATTGTATAATTCGGATAAATGCGATTGACAACTGCGTCCCCATGAAAAACGGATACTGCTTTGCGCATCGCGTTCGTCAATTTAGGATTGATCAGTCTGCAGGACATTACACATACATAGCGATCTTGTTGACGCTCGAAAGTTAAGCGGACTTCCTCCCGTCCTGCGTCGTCCTCGAGAACCATCTCGTGATTGCCGTTATCGAGTACTCGCACTTGCTGCTTAACATGCTGCTCCTCAAAAAAACGGACAAATCCTGTCATCTCATCAGCACTTAATTGCAGTGAAGCATTGACATACTCCGTGGCTATCCGCTGAGCCATAAAAATCTCCTCAATTCTTTAAACTAAAACATTGATAAACCTTTGCTTAAGTATATTATACCCGATCATCGAGGTTTATTCCTGCTCTCTGGTTGCGATATTCTCGCATATTTCTGAAAAAACAGGGAGATTTTACGAAGAGTCCTTGCTTTTGTGCATTATCCTCACTATTCGAACGGTACTTCAGCGCTTTCTTCTGCTTCTCGCGCTATTTCACCGTTAATCACTGCCCAAAGCTCATCCCGGCCAAGCCCAGTCTCCGAGGAGAACAGCACATGCTGATCGCCGGCTTTGAAGCCTATTTCCTGTTTAATCACTTTGACATGCTTGTCCCATTTACTCTTTGGAATTTTATCTGCCTTGGTCGTTACGATACAGACAGGAATATCAAAATGCTTCAACCAGTCATACATAAGAATATCATCTTTAGAAGGAGGATGGCGGATATCGATAATCTGCAAGACCATTTTGAGCGGCTCACGATCACTAAGAAAGGTCTCGATCATTTCGCCGAACTGTGCCCGCTGTACCTTGGACACCTTGGCATATCCATAACCAGGAAAGTCAACCAAATACATACGATCATTTACTCGGTAATAGTTAAGCTGCTGCGTTTTACCGGGCTGCGAGCTGGTACGCGCAAGCCCCTTGCGTTGAATCATTTTGTTGATAAGTGAGGATTTTCCGACATTGGAACGCCCTGCCAGAGCGAACTCTGGCAAGGCATCATCCGGATATTGGTGAGGCTGAACTGCACTTATGACAAACTCTACTTGCGTAATCTTCACGTTGAATAACCTGCTTTCTTAGTGCGTCTGAACAGGTGCCTGCTTCGGAAGCAGTGCATGCTGAAGCACCTCGTCCATATGACTGACTGGGATGAACTCCAGATCGGCTCTTACGCTGTCTGGGATATCCCGTAGGTCACGTTCGTTCTCCTTAGGCATTAATACCGTCTTGATCCCTGCACGATGTGCGGCAAGCGATTTCTCTTTCAGCCCCCCGATAGGAAGTACGCGACCCCGCAGTGTGATCTCTCCAGTCATCGCAACTTCCTTCGATACATACCGGCCTGTAAGCGCTGAAATGAGCGCCGTTGCCATCGTGATACCCGCTGAAGGCCCATCCTTAGGAATAGCCCCTTCGGGTATATGGATATGAATATCGTTTTTCTCATGAAAATCCGGCTCAATGTTCAGTTCCGTCGCTTTGGAGCGAGTAAAACTGAAAGCGGCTTGAGCAGACTCTTTCATCACGTCTCCGAGCTGTCCCGTGAGTGTCAGTTTACCGCTGCCTGGCAGGACGGTGACTTCGATAACGAGCGTATCTCCGCCAACCTCCGTCCATGCAAGGCCTGTAACTGCACCGATTTGGTTCTCAATCTCCGCCATTCCATAACGGAATTTGGATGGTCCCAGCCATTCCTTAACCTTGGCTGTATCAACTTGAATCGAACCGATCTCAGTATCAGTGACGATCGCTTTGGCCGCCTTGCGGCAGATCGCCGCCACCTGCTGCTCGAGGTTCCGAACGCCAGACTCACGTGTATATTCACGAATAATCTGCAGAAGAGCATCTTCCTCAACTTCCAGCCGCCCTTCCTCTAACCCATGCTCACGTTTTTGCTTCGGCAGCAAATATCGCTTCGCAATTTGCAGCTTCTCAAGCTCCGTATAACCAGGGATGTAAAGCATCTCCATCCGGTCAAGAAGAGGTCTTGGAATGTTATGAACGGCATTAGCGGTCGTAATGAACATGACATTAGAAAGGTCGAAAGGAACTTCAATAAAATGATCGCTAAAGGTATTATTCTGTTCAGGGTCTAGCACCTCTAGCAATGCAGCAGACGGGTCCCCCCGGAAATCCATCGCCATTTTATCAATCTCATCAAGCAGAAAGACTGGATTTAAAGAACCGGCTGTCTTCATGCCTTGAATAATACGACCTGGCATTGCACCGACATAAGTACGCCGATGTCCACGAATCTCAGCTTCGTCACGAACACCGCCAAGTGAAATGCGGACAAATTCCCGCTCCAAAGACTTCGCGATCGAACGGGCCATCGAGGTTTTACCGACACCTGGAGGACCGACCAAACAGAGAATAGGCCCCTTCATCTTCTTCACAAGCTGCTGAACGGCCAGGTACTCCAGCACACGTTCTTTCGGTTTCTCCAGCCCGTAATGATCCTCATTCAAGATCGTTTCGGCTTTGGTTACGCTCAAATCATCATTTGTCTTCTTACTCCATGGAAGCGATAGAAGCCAATCGATATAATTACGGATAACTCCGCCCTCCGCAGAGGTAGACGGCATCTTCTCCAGACGGTCGATTTCCTTCTCAACCTTCTCTTTCACTTTATCCGGCAATCCAGACTCAGCCATCTGGTTACGAAGCTCTTCAACCTCTCCAGCTCTGCCTTCTTTCTCTCCAAGCTCCTTCTGAATGGCCTTCATCTGCTCACGCAAATAATATTCCTTTTGCGTTTTCTCCATCTGCTTCTTCACGCGCTGGCTGATTTTGCGTTCGAGCTCCAGCACTTCACGCTCATTGCCCAGGATGTCAAGCAGCTTCTCCAGTCGCTCGCGGACATCGATGATTTCCAAGATGTCCTGCTTATCTTTGATTTTGAGCGAGAGATGGCTCGTTATCACATCTGCTAACCTGCCCGGCTCATCAATATCCGAGACGGCTGCGAGCGTTTCAGGTGTCACTTTTTTCGACAGGTTGATATAATGCTCAAATTGAGTCAGCAGTGTTCGCATGAGCGCATCAGTTTCAGGATCGGTCGATTCGGATTCCGGCATCTCTTTAACCGTTACTTCGTAGAAATCGTCGTTCGGCAAATAATCCAAAATTTCGGCGCGTACGACACCTTCCACAAGCACACGAATGGTGCCGTTCGGAAGCTTCAGCATTTGCCGGACTTTGGCAACCGTGCCGACGCGATAAATATCTTCTTGTGTTGGTTCCTCAATGTTTACTTCTGACTGTGAGCATAGCAAAATCATATGATCGTCAAGCATCGCGCGGTCTAACGCGCGTACAGATTTCTCCCTGCCCACATCAAGGTGGAGCACCATGCTGGGGTATACAAGCAGCCCTCTAAGCGGCAACAAGGGCAGCCGACGACCTTTCCATTTAGCAGGTCCCATTCAGCACCTCCATCTTTGAAGTTTTTTCCACCCTAACCCGTGTTGAAAAACTTCAGCTATAAGCTTACGTCTTCCACCTATTTTATCACTCAATGGAATCCGCCTGCAAATAGGGCAGTCCTTTTGCGATAAAAACATCAGCTGCAGGTGAAGTCCCGGCAACAGGAATAGGTATATCCACGGTTTGGAAGATACGCCGGAACACTTCTTCGACATGATCAACCGGTATGACTTGTAATCCTTGCAAATCAGCAAAAATAGCCTGCCAGTTCTCTCGAGGTATTATAACCGTATCTGCACCAGATTGAAAAGCAGCCTCCACTTTTGCCAGCACGCCGCCAACTGGCTTAATATTGCCATGGATGCCTACTTCCCCGGTCATCGCAAGCTTATTATCGATCGGTTCCCCTTTTATAGCTGAGGCAATCGCTGTCGCCATCGCAATACCTGCGGAAGGCCCATCAATAGGTGTTCCGCCCGGAAAATTGATATGAAGGTCATAATTTTCCGGTTTCAAGCCGATACGTCTGAGTACAGTCAGCACATTTTCTACGGACCCTTTGGCCATGCTTTTACGCCTTAATGTGCGGCTGCTTCCACCGCCAAGCTCTTCCTCCTCCACAACGCCGGTAATCGTATATACACCTTTACCCGTACGGGCCGGAATCGCACTCACTTCAATTTCCAGCAATGTGCCCATATTCGGCCCATAGACGGCTAGACCGTTTACAAAACCAACCTGGGGCATTGCAGGAACCTTCTTGTCTGGACGCGGAGGAATTTGACTGCTGTTCACAACCCACTCTACATCGGCAGCCGATATGGTGTCACGTTTTTCCGATAAGGCTAAGCCAGCCGCAAGCTGGATAACATTGACGGCTTCCCGCCCGTTCGTCGCGTATCGAGTGATGACGTCGATCGCTTCGTCGCAAGGCGGCAGCCCTATTTTCTTCAGGGCATTATCCGCGATCTGCGATATTTCACCGGGCAGCAGCGGACGGAAATAAATCTCCATACAACGGGAGCGAAGCGCAGGCGGCAGCTCCTGAGGCGAACGCGTCGTTGCTCCAACCAATCGAAAATCCGCCGGAAGCCCATTTTGAAAGATATCATGAATGTACATCGGTATATTCGAATCTTCCGAGTTGTAATAAGCACTTTCGAGATAGACCTTACGATCCTCCAGCACCTTTAACAACTTATTCATTTGAATAGGATGTAATTCACCAATTTCATCAATAAACAGCATCCCGCCATGCGCCTTCGTCACTGCACCAGGCTTTGGCTGAGGGATACCGGCAACCCCCATAGCGCCTGCACCCTGATAAATAGGATCATGCACAGAGCCAATAAGCGGATCCGCAATCCCACGCTCATCAAAACGCGCTGTTGTCGCATCGATTTCCGTGAATTTGGCATCTTGAAGAAAAGGGGAGGTTGGATTGCGTTTGGCTTCCTCTAAGACGACGCGAGCTGCGGCTGTCTTACCGACGCCCGGCGGCCCATAAATAATGACATGCTGCGGATTAGCACTGCAGAGCGCCGCTTTAAGCGCGCGCAGACCATCCCGTTGACCGACGATTTCATTGATCGATTGCGGGCGCGTCTTCTCCGATAATGGCTTTGTGAGCGATACCGAGCGAAGCTTGCGCAGCTTATCCATCTCTTTTCGTGATTCACGGTCTACAGCAGACCTGTTCGTTTTCTGGTTCCGCAGCAGATTCCAGAAGTATAGGCCAATTACAATCGCAAAAAATACTTGCACCAACATTAATATCAAACTCAAACTCATAGCGATTAGCACTCCTCTCAGTACAAAAAAACATCCGGCTTTACGGGACTTATACTTTTCAGTATTGCCCCCAGCCGGATGGAATAATCGCTATTTTGATGTAAAGTTTGAGCAGATTCCCTTAGAGCCGCATATTACTTCACAGGAACCGGGTGCTGCTTCCGCCCTGGTATCTCGCCAGTTGCTTCAAATACACGGACAATCTCATCGATTTCCTTCTTCAGCTCTACGAGCATTTCAGCTTCCGGAACCTTACGGATCATCTCGCCATAGCGAAACAGCATGCCTTCGCCGCGAGCACCAGCGATGCCGATATCAGCCTCACGCGCTTCACCTGGTCCATTCACCGCACAACCGAGCACCGATACTTTAATCGGAACTTTGATTTTACTAATATACTCTTCCACTTCATTAGCGATGGAGAATAAATCAATATCAAGTCGTCCGCAAGTCGGGCAAGAAACAAGCGTTGCCGCATTTGTAATAAGACCGAAGCATTTCAACAGTTCACGGGCTACTTTAACCTCTTCCACCGGATCTGCACTCAAGCTAATCCGAACCGTGTTACCGATTCCCATTGCCAGCAGAGCACCGATTCCCGCTGAGCTCTTAATTGTGCCTGAATGAAGAGTGCCAGCTTCCGTAATACCCAAGTGAAGCGGATAGCGAATTTCCTCTGCCGCCATGCGATATGCCTCGATTGCCATCGGCACGTCCGAAGCTTTCAACGAAACAATAATATCATGGAAATCTAATTCCTCGAGAATTCCAATATGGAAAAGAGCACTCTCAACCATCGCTTCAGGTGTCGGGTAACCATACTTCTCAAGCAGATGGTTTTCGAGCGAGCCGGCATTAACGCCGATACGAATCGGAATTCCCCGTTCTTTACACGCCTTGACAACCGCTTCTACCTTTTCACGGCGACCAATATTGCCTGGATTGATGCGGACCTTGTCCATGCCATTCTCAATAGCCAGCAGAGCTAACCGGTGATCGAAATGAATATCCGCAACAAGCGGAATATGAATGCGTTTCTTAATTTCTTTGATCGCTTCAGCGGCTTCCTTGTTGTTGACCGTCACACGGACAACCTGGCAGCCCGCTTCTTCTAAACGTAAAATTTCGGCAACGGTCGCCTCAACGTCCGCCGTCTTCGTCGTACACATACTTTGAATGATAACTTCGTCGCTTCCGCCTATTGTCAGATCGGCCCTACTTTAACCGGTATCGTATCTCTCCGTGTATACATTTCTAACCTCTCCCATTAACGTCAAAGTCCACCCTTGCATGGGCAGCAATATGGCTGCCCATGCAAAAGGGTGGAAGTATTGGCGGTCTATATTGGATCAGGCACTTTCTTCTTTCTTCTTGCCCTTCTTCGGAGTTAATTCAGGCATGATTTTCTCCTGAACAACCTTCTCCGTGATCAGGCAGCTGCTGACATCGTCACGTGACGGCACTTCGTACATCACGTCCAGCATCATACCTTCGATGATCGCGCGTAATCCGCGGGCACCTGTGTTGCGTTTGATTGCTTCTTTGGCAATAGCATCCAAAGCTGCAGCTTCAAATTCCAGCTTCACGTTATCCATTTCAAGCAGCTTCTGATACTGCTTAACGAGCGCATTCTTCGGCTCAGAAAGAATCCGAACCAGCGTATCCTCATCAAGCGGCTCTAGAGTTGAAATGACCGGCAGACGACCGACAAACTCGGGAATCAGACCGAATTTAAGCAAGTCTTCCGGAAGCACCATCGACAAGTATTCGCCTGCTTTCAGATCCTTCTGGCTGTCACCAGCTGTATTAAAGCCGATCACTTTCTTACCGATCCGGCGCTTGATCAATTGCTCAAGACCGTCAAATGCACCGCCGCAAATAAACAAAATGTTCGTCGTATCAATCTGAATAAACTCTTGATGCGGATGTTTACGTCCGCCTTGTGGAGGAACAGATGCGACCGTTCCTTCCAATATTTTCAGCAATGCCTGCTGTACACCTTCACCAGATACATCACGAGTAATGGATGGATTCTCTGATTTACGTGCTACTTTATCGATTTCATCGATGTAGATAATGCCGCGTTCTGCTTTCTCCACATCGTAATCAGCCGCTTGAATAAGCTTCAGCAAAATATTCTCAACGTCTTCACCGACATAACCGGCTTCCGTAAGCGAAGTCGCATCTGCAATCGCAAAAGGAACATTCAGAATTTTCGCCATCGTTTGTGCAAGCAATGTTTTACCGGAACCTGTCGGGCCTACAAGAAGAATATTACTCTTCTGAAGCTCAACATCTTCCAGTTTGCTCTGTGAATTAATACGTTTGTAATGGTTGTATACTGCAACAGAAAGCGATTTCTTCGCTTGATCTTGACCAATTACATATTGATCGAGAATGTTGCGGATATCTCTTCGGCTTCGGAATGTCTTTCAGATCGAGCTCTTCTTCATGACCGAGCTCCTCCTCGACGATTTCCGTGCACAATTCTATACATTCATCACATATATAGACGCCCGGGCCGGCAACCAGTTTTCGTACTTGATCTTGCGATTTGCCGCAGAAGGAACATTTCAACTGGCCCTTCTCGTCGTTAAATTTAAACATGGAATCACCCCTTCATTTCGTTTACATTACAAGATGGATGATGTTACAACCTTGTCAATAAGCCCATAATTCAGGGCTTCTTCCGCGCTCATGAAGTTATCGCGATCTGTATCACGGTCGATTTTCTCGTAAGGCTGTCCCGTACGATCCACTAAGATTTGGTTAAGTTTTTGTTTCGTTTTCAAAATCCAATCCGCGTGGATTTTGATATCCGATGCTTGACCTCTTACGCCGCCAAGCGGCTGATGAATCATAACTTCGCTGTTTGGAAGAGCAAACCGCTTGCCTTTTGCACCTGCCGTAAGAAGAAGCGCCCCATACTAGCAGCCAGACCAACACAAATCGTTGAAACTTCCGGCTTTATGAACTGCATCGTATCGTATATCCCCATACCCGCGGTTACAGAACCGCCTGGCGAGTTAATGTACAGACTGATGTCTTTCTCCGGATCGTCAGCAGCCAAGAAAAGCAGCTGTGCAATGACGGCATTCGCAACATCGTCGTCGATCGCACTTCCTAGAAAAATAATCCGATCCTTCAATAAACGGGAGTAAATATCGTAAGAACGTTCTCCCCGATTCGTTTGCTCAACGACCATAGGCACCAGATTCATGCGACCAACCTTCTTTCTCTCCATCGACTTTTGTTTCGTACTTATTTTAACATGTTCCGAAAGCAATGTCATTTTTCTAATACTACATTATACGGTTATCGTTAATACATATGTACGGGACGCAGCCCAATTTGTTTACAGAAAGCTATCATAAGGATGAAATAAGGCACGTAGATACGTGCCTTATCGAATCATAGAACGAGTTTGTCCAAGCGGACAAGCTGCGTCTTCTTATGCAACTACTGTTTCTGCTTTGCTGTTATCAAGCAAGAACTTAATGGTTTTGCGCAGAACAAGATCTTCTTTGATGTTGTCTAGGTTGCCGTTCTCTGTAAAGATCGAGCGAAGCTCTTCAGCTGGACGGTTGTATTGTTTGGAAAGGTTCTCAAGCTCTTCGTTTAAATCGGAATCATCAGCAGAGATGCTTTCTGCTTTTGCGATAGCTTCCAACACGAGGTTGTTACGAACACGCTTCACTGCATCGCCGCTCATTTGGCTGCGAAGAGCTGCTTCATCTTGACCGGAGAACTGGAAGTAAAGCTCCAGGTTCATACCTTGTTGGCGAAGGCGGTTCTCGAAATCACGAAGCATGAAGCTGGTTTCGGATTCGACCATTGCATCTGGAATTTCAATTTCTGCGGATTCAGATGCTTTTTCAACGACTGCAGCTTCACGAGCCGATTCGTTTTCTTGTTTTTTGCGATCAGCTAGCTTGCTTGCAAGATCTTGTTTGTATTCTTCAAGCGTATCGAACTCGCTAACGTCTTTTGCAAACTCATCATCAAGCGCTGGAAGGTTCTTGCGTTTGATTTCGTGCAGCTTAACTTTGAAGACAGCTTGCTTGCCAGCGAGATTCTCTGCATGGTAGCTCTCAGGGAAGGTAACTTCGATATCCTTGAAGTCGCCTGTTTGAAGACCAACTACTTGCTCCTCAAAGCCTGGGATGAATGAACCTGAACCAAGCTCCAGGGAATGACGCTCGCTTTTACCGCCTTCGAAAGGTTCGCCGTCCACATAACCGTCAAAGTCGATTACAGTAATATCACCGTTCTCTGCTGCACCTTCTTCGATAACCGTAAGCTCAGCATGACGCTGCTGCAAACGCTCAAGTTCTGCAGCGATTTCTTCATCGCCAACGACTGCCTCAGCAGCTGGAACTTCAAGACCTTTGTACTCGCCAAGCTGTACTTCAGGCTTAACCGTACTTTAGCTTTGAATTTGAAAGGTTGACCCTTTAGCGAATTGATCCACATCGATATCAGGACGATCTACAGGAATTACACCCGTTTCTTTAAGAGCATCAGAGTAAGCATCCGGAAGTAAAATATCGATGGCATCTTGATACAGGCTTTCAATACCGAAACGAGCTTCGAAAATGCCGCGCGGCACTTTACCTTTACGGAATCCTGGTACGTTTACTTTCGCAACGACTTTCTTAAATGCTTTGTCGATTGCTTCGTTTACTTTCTCTGCTGTCTACTTCTACTTCGATGGAGACAAGGTTCTTGTCTATTTTTTCCCAAGTTGCTGTCATGTTATGCTTTCCCCTCCAAATTAAATAACGCATCAGCGTCATGTTTTACGCGTAATAAACCATTCTATTATAATCAACATCCGTTCGAATATCAAGGCTAGCCGCCATCACTATTTTCCTTGAGTAAGGCAACCTGCCGTAAGGAACGGCAAGCTTGTTCATATCGAAATCGAAGCGTATCCGTAATTCCGTATGTATCTCGTACGTCGTCGTCGTTAACTCTGCCATATACAGACAGCTCCAGAACCTGATGAAGGGCCCCTGCAAAGCAATCTACCGAATCATCATCATCCTTGAGCAACCGATTATAGGCTAAAGTTCCGTATAAACATTGCAGGCAATCTTTCCATAATTCCTTGGCAAAATGGGGCATAGACGAATCAATAACCTCTGTTACCAATTCTACCCTTTCTACGACTCTTAAAACCACCTGCGGAAATTCATCCATAGACAATGGGGTTTGTTCAATATCGAGCACCACAAGTTCACCAAGCCGTTCAAGTTGAATCTCGCCGGTTACACCGCGCTTCTTCAAGCACTGGAGCGCTTTAAATTGCAGCGCCGGGTGCAAAACTTGAGTGGTGAGCCAATTCATTATGGTCTCATTGACTACAGGATGCTCGAGGTGAGCGGCTCTTTCTAGCGCAAGAATCTGCTGATCCGCGACAGGATGATTCTGAATGATATAAAGCACCTGTTGAACATAGGATTCATCGTATTGTCCTGGAATAAGTGCTTCTTTACGAAATGAAGCTTCCATCTCGTCGTCATCCGCTTCTAAGCTCCCGCCTGCTCCGCTGGATTCATAAGTTGGGAAAGCCATATCCAGCCATGTTAATAAATTTTCCCATTCTTCATAATGATGCTTTTCTTCCCCTTGGCACAGCAGCAAGAAACGCAGAAGCTCCTTCGCTTCTCCATACTGTTCAGCCTCCAGCATTCGTGTGAGCTGGTTCTGATATTGGTCCAGCATAGTAGGAAACAGATAAACATTATCTTTATTGTCGTCCTGAGGGGGGGTTGTTGTTGTAATAAAATCACCGCCTTGTCTGTCGAACCAAATGGAGCTGCATTCAAGCTTTTTTGTTGATTCGAGATCGATTATAACACTACCTGTTGTTGATTTCCATTTATGCTTATGCTATTATTGTCTCTACTTAAACTACAACATGCGGGTGTAGTTCAGTGGCAGAACGCCAGCTTCCCAAGCTTGAGGCGAGGGTTCGATTCCCTTCACCCGCTTCACTATGATTAAGCTGCTTTAGGAAGGGATGAGAACCCTCAACGGTTCGACCGTCCGTATAAGCTTCCTTGAATCATCTCAGTAGGACGAGCGTCTAAATCTACCTCTAAAAAGTTCCCGAACGGGAACACTTCAATCCAGATTTCGAGTATTCCCTTCACCCGCTTCGCAATGAATTTGCTTCTTCGGAAGGGATGAGAACCCTCAGCGGTTCGACCGTCCGTGCACGCTTCCTTGAATCATCTAAGTAGGACGAGCGTCTAAATCTACCTCTAAAAAGTTCCCGAACGGGAACACTTCAATCCAGATTTCGAGTATTCCCTTCACCCGCTTCACTTTGAATTTGCTTCTTCGGAAGGGATGAGAACCCTTATTGGTTCGACCGTCCGTGCACGCTTCCTTGAATCATCTAAGTAGGACGAGCGTCTAAATCTACCTCTAAAAAGTTCCCGAACGGGAACACTTCAATCCAGATTTCGAGTATTCCCTTCACCCGCTTCACTATGATAAACCTGCCTCAATCGTCTCAAGTCGACTGTCAAATGAGATCCAACACAGAGGCTTCAAGCTTGTCCAGCTGCTTCTTGAGTCCTGCTGCCTTTATACCTTTGAGCAAAGAAAGCATCCCCTTAATAACGACCGGCTGCGGGTCTGCTTTTTCGAATTCATTCTCGATTACCTGCAGTGCTGCGGTCATCTCTTCAGCCTTATTCACTGGAAGCTCAGTTAATTGCGCTGCCGTTGCACGAATGGATGCAATCTCCGCAGCAACACCTGATTTGCCTCCGCTATTCTCGTCATTCGCGGAGGCGCTCCACTGCTCCAGAATATCCATCCCAAAAATAATGTCGGAGCTCTTGCCTATCATCCCGCTCATAAGTTCATCCAAACGGCTCATAATAAAAGCGGCAAGACGCTCAATATCAAACTGCTTATTCTCCAAAATAACAAACCCTAAATATCCATCGATAAAAGAATGGAACATTACAGCTGCATCACATGCGTAAGGTTCTGCTTCTGAACCGTACAGCTCACAAATGATGGAACGGCTGACGAATAGTCCGATCCGTCTCACCTTGATGATTAGTTCATGGATCTCCTCATTCAGATCAAAACGTTCCTGCATCAGAATCATAATAAACCCTTTATTTTTCTCGTATTGCTTATAGCTTAGCGTAATGAACTGGATCAGTTTCTCCCTTGGTTCAAGCGATGACCCCGCTATGGTTTGAGCCTGCTTGACGATCGTTTCCATGTAATGCTTACAAATCGATTGGAGTAAATCCTCTTTCGATTTGAAGTAAAAATACATGGACCCTTTCGCGATACCTAGAGCGTCCGCGATGTCCTGAATGGACGTCCCGCGATATCCCTTTTCAGAAAAACAGATAATCGCTGCTTCGATTATCTGCTGCTTTTTACCTTGCATAAGTGTGTTCCCGCCTTTCTATTCTTCAGTTACGGACTTTCTACGAAACCTAGCAAGGAATTCGTAAACAATCGGCACGATAAGCAAGGTGAGTACCGTCGAGCTTGCCAAACCGCCGATAACGGTAACTCCAAGCCCCTTGGAGATAAGTCCCCCGCTTCCACCCTCGAAGCCAAGAACAAGCGGCAGCAGTGCGCCAATTGTAGCCAGGGCCGTCATGAGGATCGGACGAAGTCTCGTACCAGCTGCTTCAATGAGCGCTGCACGTGTCGAGAGCCCAGCCTTCTCCATGTGAAGTACACGGTCTAGTAGAACGATTGCATTCGTCACTACGATACCGATCAGCATAAGTGCTCCCATCATCGCTGCTGCACTGATCGTTTCACCGGCAATATAAAGTCCAGCCAAGGCACCGATTATTGTAAACGGCAGTGAGAATAAAATCGCGAAAGGTGTTATCGCCCCGCCAAAGGTGATGACGAGGAGCAAGTAAACGATAGCAATCGCTGCCGCCATCGCAAGACCCAGCTGCGTGAATGTCTCGTTAATCTGCGCAGTTACACCGCCATAATCCAAGCTTACAGAAGCCGGTAATTCGAGCTTATCGGTTTCCTTCTTCAAATCTGCAGAGGCCTTATTAACGTCTTTAGCGACGATATTCGCCGAAACCTCAACAAACAGCTTGCCATCTTTTCGAGTGACGGTATTCGCAGATGTACCCGCCTCAACTTTAACTACATCTTTAATCGGTACTGAAATGCCAAGCGGCGATGTGACCGTTTCGTTCTCAATATCGGAAATCGAGCTGTACTGCTTCGCATCGACCTGTACATAAACGTTATATTCCTTCTCATTAACGGATACTTTCGTCAGCACTGGACGGTTACGTACTGGACTGAGCTTCATCGCAATCTGACCTGCCGTCAATCCGTATTGACTGAGCTTCTCTTGATCCGCTACCAATGTGTACTGCTCATATTGTTTCGAAAGTGAAGTATCCACTTTCTCAAATGCTTTGTCTTTTTCAATTAAAGCTTGAATTTGTGCGACAACCGGCTTGATCTCATCGAAGGAATCCCCATATACGGAAAGGCTAAGCTTGCTGCCTCCAAGTCCCCCGCCACCGAAATCGGGTTGTCCCCATTTGCCATCCGGCTGAACGGCTTTCAAGGCTTCAACCAGCTTTTCTTTTTCGTTATTAAAATCTTTCGTATCGGTATCGTATTGCACGTAGAATAATGCGGATTTATTAGTTCCAACGCTGAATGCGCTTTGTCCGCCCACCGAATACTGCAGGTTCGTCACATTGGGACGGGCCATAATCAGCTTCTCTGCTTGGAGTGAAGTTTGCACTACATCCTCCAGAAGCTGTCCGGGTGCTGGCGCATAGGTTATCATGACATACTTGTCCGGTTCATCCGGAAGAAAGCTGACCCCTACCTTCGGTACAAGCCCAAAGCTTGCCACTAGCAGCACAATAGCTGAAATAAACGTAATTAACTTATGATTAAGCGTCCAATTTAATAATTTGCGGTAGCGAATTGCGATTGCTCCCGGTTTCTCTTCGTGCTTTTGATTCTCCTTCAGTCCTTTGCGGAACATGAGATGCGTCATCATCGGCACGACTGTGATGGCGACTAGAAGCGATGCAAGAAGTGCAAAAACTATCGTCAAAGCAAATGGCATAAAGATCTGCCCGATTGGTCCGCTTACTGTTCCCAGCGGTAAGAAAACGGCAATGGTTACGAGTGTAGAGGATAAAATCGGGAGAAACATCTCGCGAGTTGCATCAATAACAAGCGCTTTGCCCTTCAGCTTCTCAGAACGCAGCGACATCCGCCTATAGTTATTCTCAATCACGACAATCGAATCATCGACGACCCGTCCAATGGCTACTGTCATGGCGCCAAGAGTCATAATGTTAAGAGTAATGTCCATCTGCTTCAAAACAAGCAGAGCGATAACGAGCGACAACGGGATGGAGATGATGGAAATAATAGTCGTACGAAAGTTTCGCAGGAACAATAAAATGACGATGACCGCAAATAATGCGCCGAATAATGCTTTATCAATCATCGTGCTGACCGATTTCTCGATTGGCTTACCTTGGTCTATCAGGACAATCATCTTAACGTCAGGATGAGCCTTCTCCATTAGATCCGCTTGATCTTTTACCGCATTAACAACATCAACAGTGTTGGCATCTGATGCCTTCGTGACATTGATTCCAATTGATGGCTTGCCATTGGTCCTTGAAATAGATTCTGCAATTGATGCAAGCTTAATGTCTGCAAGTTCAGATAGTTTCACAGTAGGAATGCCGGTAGCTGCTCCTGTCTTCCCTTTCGAAGCTGCGGCAGCACCGCCTGCTTGAGGTGCTGTGCCTTGTGCACCTGCCTTGCTTGCACCAGATGGAATAACAGGAATGGCAACGTTTTGAAGCTTCTCCAGCGTATTAACATTACCGTCCACGACGATGGTTTTTTCGGACTTGTCCATCTCGAAGATGCCCAAAGGCGCTTTGATTGCGGAAGCCTGGACGATTGCTTTGACCGTATCCTCGGATAATCCAAGCTGCTGCATCTTATCCTTCTTGAAAGTCAATTGAACTTCTTTCATCTGTTGGCCGGAAATGGCAACCGTACCGATTCCATGGATCCCTTCAAGGGACGGCTTAATTTCCTCTTCAACAAGCTTCGTTACTTCTTCCGGTGTTTGCTTGTCTGATGTTACACTTAACGAAAGTACGGGGAAATCATTCAGGCTGATTTTGGAAACTTTCGTTTCTTGTGCGCCTTCTGGAGCTGCGAATCCGCTTGCCGCATCCTTAAGCTCGCTCTCGGCTTCTTTCATATCTTTGCCATAATCATACTGGACAACGATGGATGAAACATTCTCCATGGAGGTTGATGTGAAGGAAGTAACACCATCCAAATTCTTAATCCGAGTCTCTAGCGGGACCGTAAGGTTCTCAGCTACCTCTTCCGGCGCCGCTCCCGGATATACCGTATTAACGGTTAAAATTGGAACCGTAATGTTCGGAATGGTCTCTTGCTTCATGTTAAGACCGGCATATAACCCTCCAACCGTAACAATGATGGTCATAATCCAAATTGCAAATTTGTTGCTGATCGAAAAACCAATCACGCTCTTCATTCTTCCACTCCCTGACTTATTATCTTTTTTATGAGTCATTTGACCGATTGTTCAATAATTATTCAATCATATTTGAACAGGATTCAATAGTCAACAAATTGGGAATCAAGTCACAAAAAGAACATAAATATTAGGGCTTGCGCAATCCCGAAAACGCATGCTATAATATGCCTTACGTGTCCCAGTAGCTCAGCTGGATAGAGCAACGCCCTTCTAAGGCGTGGGTCGGGGGTTCGAATCCCTCCTGGGACGCCATAACTTTCAAACACGTGAGTTTTAATAAAGCACAAAAAGCCTCGAATCCCTTGTTACCATTGGGATTCGAGGTTTTTTCATGTTCATCTAAAGCATACAGAATCCGATCCTACAAATCACAGCGTCAAACCAACCACGCATTCAAGCCGCTCAACAGCTATCAGATAATCCTCCTCAACACTTTTGGACAGCACACATGATTTCATCCAGAACAGAGCAATTTGCCCCAATCGGATGGTGTAACGTTCCTCCGGTGTAACTTTCTTTAAATCGTGCTCAATGGCTTCATTGAATTGTTGACATCAGACACCAATTTGATTATTATCTAATTAGATTATCATCTAATTAATAGGAGGGCCATGATGTCTGAACAAGTAACAAATGTTCTGTCCAAACACGAAAAGCTGAAGAAATCTGTGCTTCGAAATTTTTTCACCGAGCAAGGCTGCATAAAGCATCTTCCGTCACAATTGAAAAAAAGGTTAATCGTACTCGAGCATCTTGCAAACCAGCTTAATGCCAAAAAAAAGTACACAGAAAAGGAAATAAATGAATTCATTAAGCCACTGAACGAAGACTACGCTACGATACGCAGGGAACTTTTTATACACAAATTTGTAAACCGAAATAACGACATTTACGAAGTGAATGTACCCGAAGATTGGCGAGATTGGAAAACTCTCAATTAGGGAATTTGATCATGAAGGATTAAATAAGAGGAGGTCTTTTATGAACATAACCTTCTTCCTTGTAAGACACGCTATAAAAGAAAGGGTGATTGGAGATGTCCCAATAACCCCTCAAGGTATACTGCAAGCAGAGCTGACAGCAAGGAACCTTTGTAATTTTCCAATAACGATCATACTTACAAGTCCTCTTCGTAGAGCGAAACAAACTGCGGAATACATTTCCAAAATGACAAAAGCATCCATTAGTGAGGATAATCGTTTACGAGAACGGGTTAATTGGGGGGATCTGCCAGGGCAAACGTACGACGAATTTGTAGCGATGTGGGAACGAAGCACACGAGAACCTGAATATGTACCGCCTGTGGGTGATTCGGTAAAGCAAGCAAGTGAACGTTTATCTGCGATGTTATCCGAAATAGTCAAAAAATACCCGTCTAAAAGTAACATTGTAATCGTAACACACGGAGGACTAATCACGGATTTCCTTGTTCATACATTTCCTGAGAGCCACCTCTCCCTTTGGCATCCAAATTTTACGGCAGAACAGAGCGAGTTAATTCCTGAGTGTTCTATAACTACTTTGATTTATGAAAGCGGAAAGTACCATTTACAAAACCTTGCATCAGTTGAGCATTTAAAATGATATTTTGGAGTGTCGAATGGCTTGTAAATACGGTTGACATGAACGCAGAGCAAGCACGCAAGCGCTTAAGATGTATATGCATGCTTAAGCGCTTGAGCCAGACGGCAAATACCCTCTATGGATTACCCTTACTATGAATCTGGACAAGTGCAGGATGACTTTAAAGGAATCAAATCACATATTTGACTCTCGCCGATGTGGGTAATAGGTTATCGTACAGGTGTAATAATAATGCACTTTAGGCACACTATACCTAAAAAGGAGTGTATAACCTATGTCCCCACAGCAGCAGCAAGCTCAACCATCCAACCAAGCAACCGCGCCGGTGAGACCCTCATCATTTCCGCCGCAGCATCAAGACCGCAGACCGGGTCTGCAATCCGTTATGAATCCCCAGCCTCAATCAGACTCACCCGTATATCTCCCTGCTGGCAAGCTTGCAGGTAAAGTCGCAATCATATCAGGCGGTGACAGCGGGATTGGCCGCGCTGTTGCCATTATCTATGCCAAAGAAGGTGCGGATGTCGCGATCCTTTATCTCAACGAGGAGGAAGATGCGCAAGAAACGAAGCGTCTCATTGAAGAGAAAGGCCGCCGATGCATCGCCATTGCTGGTGACATTGGTGATCCTATGTTCTGCAAGCAGGCAGTAGATAATACCGTCAAGCAATTAGGCCGTTTGGACATTGTAGTCAACAACGCGGCGGAGCAGCATCCCCAAGATAAGATTGAACAAATCACGCCTGAGCAGCTGGAGCGCACATTTAAGACCAACATATTCGGCATGTTTTATTTGACTCAAGCGGCAATGCCGCAGCTTAGAAAAGGATCCATTATTATTAATACAGCATCGGTTACGGCTTATCGCGGAAGTCCGAATTTACTCGATTATTCCTCAACTAAGGGAGCCATTGTCTCATTTACACGCTCCCTGTCGATGAATCTTGCAGCGCAAGGAATCCGCGTTAATGCTGTAGCTCCCGGTCCTGTATGGACGCCTTTGATCCCCTCCACCTTCGATGCGCCGCAGGTAGCCAAGTTCGGCTCGGATGTGCCGATGCAGCGCTGCGGCCAGCCAGATGAGATGGCGCCAGCCTACGTCTACTTGGCCTGTGAGGACTCTTCCTATATGACTGGACAAGTACTGCACAATAATGGCGGTGAAGTAGTGAACGGATAACTATTTTATAAAAACAAAAACCGACGAACATCCCTTTGGATCGCACAGGGACTCGTCGGTTTTTGTTTATTTACTATTTAAATGCGTTTAAGCAGCCTTGCAATAGAGCGATCGGCTTCACGCAGTACGAGCCCTTTATCGACAGTACGTACTTTACCGCGCTCAACGACACGCTTGCCGTCCACCCAGACAGAATCGACATTACCCCGTGAAGCGGCATATACGACTCTGGAATAAGGATCCGCTTCATAAGAAGGGAAGGTGTGAAAATCATTCAAATCAAGCATGACCAAATCGGCTTTCTTCTGAGCCTCAATGGAGCCGATCAGATGATCCAGTCCCAGCGTCCGCGCCCCGCCGATCGTCGCCATCCGCAGGACGGTGCGCGCATTCATCGATTCCGGACCGCAGCGCACCTTATGCAGCATGGCCGTCAGCCGCATTTCCTGAAACATATCCAATGTATTGTTGCACGGGGCACCATCAGCACCGATGCCAATCTCCACTCCCTGCTCCAGCAGCTCGGGCACCATCGCGATACCGGAAGCGAGCTTCAGGTTGGAGCCCGGACAGTGGGTCATTTTCGTTCCGGTACGCCTTAGAATCTCCCGCTCCTCTTCATCCAGCCAGATGCAGTGCGCGAGCACAAGCCGCGGTGATGTAAGCCCTATATGGTCAAGATAAACGATATTCCGCATGCCTCGCTGACTTCTGACCAGCTCGATCTCATCGAGATTCTCAGCCGCATGCGTATGTACAAGTACATTATAATGTGCGGATAAGTCTCTTACCTCGGTCAGAAGCTGCTCCGAACAGGAAACAACAAACCGCGGACAATAAGCGTACCCTAATCTTCCGCCATCATGACCATGCCATTTTTCCAGCAATCTCGTGCTCTCTGCCACAGACTTATCTGTCTGCTCCTGAAGGCCCAATGGCACATCTCCGCCTGCATCCATCATCACTTTGCCAGATATCGCCCGAATACCGCTGCTGGCCATCGCTTGAAAAGCGTATTCCGTATGACTTACCGTCTCCATATCGAGAATAGTCGTTGTACCGCTTCTTAGAAGTTCTCCGATGCCGAGCATCGCAGAGTAATAGACCGATTCCTCGTCATGGGCTGCTTCAAGCGGCCAAACGCGTTTGCGAAGCCAATCCATAAGCGCCATATCATCTGCCCGACCGCGAAATAACGTTTGACACAAATGAATATGGGTTTGTACGAAGCCGGGCAGCAGCAGCTTTCCCTTTGCTTCAATGACTGTTGTGTCCGCATCATATTCGGTAACTGGTTCACCGACGGATACGATTCGGTCATCTCGCAGCAGCACATCTCCAACCAAGATTTGATCCTGATTGTTCATCGTTACAATTGTTGCATTACGCAATAAGGTTGTCCCCATGAAGCCGCCTCCTCACTTCGCATGCATTCGGGTGAGCGGGCATTAACTCCCCGAATAAACACTCTGTTATATTGTAGCATGATCGAAGTAAAGGCGCGTATGTTCAATCAAATAAGCCGTTTACACGTGCAACAAGCGGTGCAGCTCCTCCCTGATGCCAGGGAACGTTAGCACCTGCTCCTTGAAGGTTTCCCGCTGACCCCAATCGGTCTTCATAGTTCGGGTCTCAAACAGCTCCATACTGATGTCGGGATATGCACGGTGCATGCTGTTATCATACCAATCGATCTCCGCTGCCGCATCCTTCTTCACGATCGCAACCAAATCATAATCGTTATCTAGAGAGCTTCCAAAAAAAGCAAGCAGTTCCTGCGCCTCTTGCTGATCCGTCCGCACCTCAACCTCACAGCAGCGGATGCCGTCCCGATCTACAGCCCTTGTTACATACGCTTCCGTTACCATCATTTCAGGCTCTCCTCCGAAAAAAGACCCATCGTTGCAATATGATTTCTCGTTTCGGGCGTACCGAGTTTATAAAGTAATCTGTAAATATCAACGAGAAATCCGTCAACACCCTTATTCATCTGCTCGTCAGATGCTGATCCGAAAGGGCTTTGAACAAAATGCAAAGCCTGCGCTTCATCGATTGAAGACAGCTCACCGAACAGCTCCTCTAATCGTCCCAGCTCTTCTTCGTTTGCTTCTATTACCAGTTCATACGCTGCAGCCGTCGGATCCTCCAAAATTGACCCTGCCTGAACGGACACATAATAAGGTTTACGCGCGTAAAATGCTTCATCCTGATTGTTTGCCACGCTTGAAACTCCCTTTCATAACGATTTTCAAAGTGGGATTGGTTCGCTCCTATTTGCCTGTTCCCGCCATCTTTAGCATCCCCCTGCGGACAGACATTATATGCTTCACAGCCGCATAACCATCTTAGTATCGCTGTTTACGCCCTGCAAAGAGAGGAATGAGACCATGTGTGGATTTACAGGCTGGATCGACTGGACGGATGACCTGACAAAACAATCTGCGACGCTGGAAAAGATGACTGGAACGCTGGCTAAACGCGGTCCAGACGCCTCTGGCACCTGGATATCTCCGCATTGCGCCCTCGGACACCGGAGACTTTCTGTAATCGACCCGATCAACGGCGCGCAGCCGATGATTCGTACCACTGAAGATGATACGTACGTCCTCGTATATAACGGAGAACTCTACAACGCTCCTGAACTTAAACGCGAACTCGAAGGTCGGGGCAGACGATTCACCACGACCTGCGATACTGAAGTGCTATTAGTCGCTTATATGGAGTGGGGCGCTTCATGTGTTGAGAAATTTAACGGTATCTTCGCCTTTGCACTCTGGGATTCCAAAGAACAGCAGCTCTTTCTGGCGCGTGACCGACTTGGCGTTAAGCCGCTGTTCTTTGCTAAGCATCCTGGACGATTCATATTCGGTTCGGAGCCGAAGTCGCTGCTCGCCCATCCTGCTGTTAAACCGGAGGTCGGTCCCGAAGGGCTGGCCGAGATCTTCATCGTAGGTCCTGCACGTACGCCTGGACATGGCGTCTATCGCGACCTCTCTGAATTGCTGCCAGGCCAATGCGCGATTGTCAATCGTTCGGGTGTATCCATTGCTGCGTATTGGAAGCTGGAAAGCAAGCCGCATACGGAAGATGTCGCTGCTACAGCACGTACAGTAGGCGAGCTGCTTAGTGATACCGTAGAGCGTCAGCTTGTATCTGACGTACCGCTTTGCACGCTATTGTCAGGCGGGCTTGATTCCAGTGCTCTGACTGCACACGCTGTTCGTTATTACAAGGAAACCGGCCAAGGGAATATCCATACGTTCTCGGTCGATTACGTCGATAACGATAAGCATTTCCAAGCACATGACTTTCAGCCCAACGCCGACGCTCCTTGGATTGAACGGATGACCAGCTATCTGCAGACTGAACATCATCCTATTGCCTTTGATACCCCAGAGCTTGTAAATGCACTTCGAGATGCTATGCTTGCTCGGGATTTACCAGGAATGGCTGACGTAGACGCATCATTATTGCTATTCTGCAAAGAGATCAAGAAAGAAGCAACCGTGGCGATCTCAGGTGAGGCAGCAGATGAAATTTTTGGAGGTTATCCTTGGTTTCACCGTGAGGATGCTCTAAATGCGAACACTTTCCCATGGTCGTTAGCTGCTGGTATGCGCGCGGATCTTCTGTCCCAAGACGTTGCTGCTTGGATCAGGCCGCTCGAATATTTGGGTGACCGCTATTCGGATGCCATCGCTGAAGTACCCCGGTTAAAAGGTGAAGACGCTGCAGCCACGCGGATGAGAGAGATGTCTTACCTCAATATTACGCGCTTCATGCCGACCCTTCTGGATCGGAAAGACAGAATGAGTATGGCCGTTGGACTCGAGGTTCGTGTTCCTTACTGTGACCATCGTTTAGTGGAATACGTGTTCAACATTCCTTGGCAGATCAAAATGGCTGGTGATCGGGAGAAAGGCATTCTTCGCCAATCGCTAGAAGGGGTTCTTCCGGTAGATGTGCTGTATCGTAAAAAAAGTCCTTATCCAAAAACACATAATCCGAACTACTTATCAGCTGTCCGCACAAGGCTGCTGGATATATTAGATGAAGGCAACTCGCCATTACTTCCGCTGATCAACGTGAAGAAAATCCGTGAGATCGCCGAATCCAAGACAGCCAGCTCAAACTTTCCATGGTTTGGCCAGTTGATGTCTGGACCCCAACTTTTTGCCTATTTATTGCAAGTCGATATGTGGCTGCGCGAATATCACGTTTCCATTCGCTGAAGTCGGTTTCATGCGAAAAGCCCCGGAGTTAGGCCGATTTTCTTGCCTTCTCATGGGGCTTAACTATAGGTAATTTTGAGCACATATCAACCCCTTTCAATTTGACAAATTTCGCACAATTAAAAACTCATTTGCTTTGTTCATTTTAGTGTGGTAGGATACGTCTATAAGCAAATTAAACCTTAAATTCACTTATTGAAAAGGTTAGCATTTGTTATGATACCCTTTTCAATGTGTGATTTTTTGTTATAACATTTCAAAAAAAACATATTAATAAACTTTTGGAGGTCATTTAAAATGGCACAAGGAACAGTAAAATGGTTTAACGCAGAAAAAGGTTTCGGTTTTATCGAGGTTGAAGGTGGAAATGACGTATTCGTACATTTCTCCGCAATCCAAGGCGAAGGCTTCAAATCCCTTGACGAAGGACAACATGTTGAATTCAACGTTGTTCAAGGCAACCGTGGACCACAAGCAGAAAACGTTGTAAAACTGTAGTAATCAGTTTTCGGAACTGCCCTTAACAATCGTTAAGGGCAGTTTTTTTGTGTTTGTACACTGATTTTCAATTATAACCTATGAGAGGATTTACAGAAATGATCATTAATGAATCCGCTATGCCGGTTACTGTCTCCTCACTTTCACGTGACTTCACTGCCCTTGGTGTCCATAACGGAATGACCCTGATCGTTCATTGCTCACTCAAGTCACTAAACCGCTGGATAGTTGGCGGGACATCAGCTGTTATCTTGGCATTGGAAGAAGCACTTGGTAATGAAGGTACACTCGTCATGCCTGCACATACCGGAGATCTGTCAGACCCTGCACTTTGGCAAAATCCACCCGTACCCAAAGAGTGGTGGGATCTCATTCGTAAGGAAATGCCTGCTTTTGACCGCGACTTAACTCCGACTTGGGCGATGGGAGCTTTAGCAGAAACCTTCCGCAAGCAGGGTGGAACGATCCGCAGCGACCATCCGCAGGTTTCTTTTGCCGCCAGAGGCTCTGAAGCCGAGCGAATAACGTACGATCATTCTCTAGCCTATAGCTTAGGCGAAAACTCTCCGCTTGCAAGGCTTTATGACTGCCAAGCGTGGGTTCTGCTTCTCGGTGTTAATTATGATAACAACACTTCACTGCATCTTGCTGAATATAGGGCCTCCTTTCCTTCCAAACGACCTGCGAAAATCGGTACAGTCGGTTATGTTCATCGCAAGAGAGAATGGATTACATTTGATGATATCGTCTTTGATACGGACGATTTCGTAGAGATTGGACAAGCCTTTGAGGAAGCAACCGGATTGGTTCGGATAGGTAAAATCGGAGATGCTGCGGTTCGCTTAATGCCACAACGGGAACTCGTCGATTTTGCCGTACAATGGATGTCGGCTAACCGAATCTGAAGCCTTTGTTCCACCGCTGGGATTGAGTTACTTCAATAAAATGACCGCCAGGAGCTTTCATCGTCCCTGGCGGTCGTTTAAGTTTCAAATATTCAACAATCTAAATTTCAAGCTTCTGCAGCAGCTTGGCAAGCGCTGCGCCGCGATGACTAATCGTCTGCTTCTCTTCCGTTGACAGCTCGGCCATGCCACGGTGATGCGAAGGCAGCCAGAATAAGGGATCATAGCCAAATCCGCCGCTGCCTCTTGGTTTATCTGCAATCTGACCTTCCACGTACCCCTCCGTCTCCACGAACTCACCAGTGGAAGGGTCGAATAAGGCTAAGGCGCATACAAATCTGGCTGGGCTGAGCAGCTTGGTTCCATCCTCTAATTGTTCTGGCTCCCTATAATCGGAACCCGTTCTTGCTTTTACTAACTCATGCAGCAGCTTCGTATTATTTAGCGCATCTGTTGCCCCATGGCCAGAGTAACGGGCTGAATATACACCGGGATCACCGCCAAGTAATTCAACCTCAAGGCCTGAATCATCTGCAAGTACGGGGAGGTGAAGTGCTACGGCTACCTCTCTCGCTTTTTTGCGGGCATTCTCGGCAAATGTAGTGCCATCCTCCACCACATCAGGTACATTTGGATAGTCAAACATACTAACGACCTGCATGCCAAGCTTGCCAAAGGCATGCGTAAATTCCTTTACTTTGCCGGCATTCTTGGTTGCTACGACAATCGTATCCCCTTGCTTCATACCGTAACGACACCGATCCGGCTTCCCTTTTCACCTAAAGCTTCACGCTGTTTAGCGATAAGCCCTTGGATCCCATCTTCCGCAACTCCGAGCAGAGAATCAAGCTCTTGTCTTGAGAAAGGCGCTTCCTCTCCAGTCCCTTGAACCTCAACGAATTTGCCTGAGCCGGTCATGACCACATTCATATCGACCTTTGCTTTGGAATCTTCATCATAATTGAGATCAAGCAGTGTTTTCTCTTGAATCACACCGACGCTTACCGAAGCCAAATAATCGGTTAATGGATATTTTGCAAAATCAACCGTCTTTGAAAGCTTATGAACAGCTAGGGAAAGCGCAACAAAAGCACCTGTAATTGAGGTTGTGCGAGTCCCGCCGTCTGCTTGAATAACATCACAATCGAGCATAATCGTCCGCTCTCCAAGCGCTTGTAAATCAACGACCGAACGCAGCGCGCGACCGATTAGCCGTTGAATCTCCATCGTACGTCCCGTGAGCTTACCTCTTGCAGATTCACGCTGATTGCGTACTTGTGTCGCACGGGGGAGCATCGAATATTCAGCATTAATCCAGCCTTTTCCTTGACCCTTCATAAAGGGGGGGACTCGTTCCTCAACCGATGCGGTGCATATAACCTTCGTATCGCCAAATTCGATTAGTACGGACCCTTCGGCATATTTATTCGGGTTCATCGTTATGGTGACCGGTCGTAGCTCGTTCCACTGTCGTCCGTCAGTTCTCATATTATGTAATCCTCCATATTTAAGTCTCATGCTTCTCATTGGATCGGTTCGAGCCGTACAACTATTCTATTTTACCAAAGACAGAAGTGAAAAGCACCCGCCGTTAGGTGAGCGGCTTACCCAAGGGCTGTTTACCAAGGTGAACCGGCTAACGCCGTCCTTTGGCGGCGGAGCGCGGTTCATTCCGGAGAAATATAAGCAAAGTATAGTGGAAATTTATACTTTCTTATATTTGCACAAAAAAAGCTGCTCCATCCAGTCATTTACATGACTTTCCGGGGCAGCTTCTTAGCTAATTATGATTTGAACGCATTCACATGTTCTGGACGGCTGACAGGCTCACTGTAGGATTGATTGTTTGTGTCGATGATATTGGTTTTACCGTTCAGCTTAATTTGAACCTTGGACGCATTTGTATTTTCAGTCAAAGCCAGTATAACGGCCTGCAGCATTTGCGCCGGTTCCTTCTGTCCTTCTTTATAACCATCGTCTTGAAGATCAACCGTTACGACATCCTTATTCGTCGTGACACTCTTCACAATGACATCCGATGTGACAACGGCAGTGAGAGGGTCCGTATCGAGCGGGCCGCTTATCAGCTGCTCAATAGCCGACTTCGCTTTATTATCTGTACGATCAACGAGCCGCGTTACCGGCACATAATAGGATTCGTCATCAGGCGTTACAGCTGCGAAGTACAGAGTAACCGGAATCGATTGGCTATAGTTCACGCCATCGGCAGCCTGCAGATTGATACCTACTGCGCGTGTAAGCGATCCGTTAATCGGCAAACCATTGACGGGCATTTCCGTAAGCAGCTGGCCTTCCATCCAAATTTCAACGTTTTTGATCCCCTGCATACCAGTTAATGTCCATGTGACTGCTTCAACAATTTGACGTTCTTCCGCTGCATCGTAAACACCAAATGACTTGGAGAAATCGACGATAGCCAGCTTCTGGTCAGGTACGAGGTTGAATTGCTTGACTGTCGTTCCTTTGGGAAGAATAGCTTGGAAGCCCGCTGGCAGCTCACTGGCAAATGGACCGTCCTCCACCATCATCTCCATTGCTTTCTGTCCTGCTTTTTCTGAATCACCAAGTGAAGCAAGTACGGTGACTGGAGCCAGCAGGCCATTGCGATCCTTGAGGTAAAGTGTCATTTGCGATTGGTCCGTCTGCTGATCAGTGGCTGCCGCTACCCCATTGTTGTCTGCAGCACCGCTTACGTTCTGCGTGCTGTTTTGCGGCGGGTCAATGGATTCACTTGCTTCTTGCGAGAATAATCCACAACCGGTCGTAAGAAGGGGCAGCGCCAACGCTCCGGCGAGCGCAGCCCGGCGAAACAGGCGATAGTGAGTCATGTCGATTTTTCCTCCCCATGGGTTAGTTAATGGTTTGCAGCTTGTCAGGCGTTTGGTACAAGTTCGTCTTTTGTAGTACTATGTATACGAGCCCCTAGAAGTAATTAGACCAGTTTTGTCCCACAAATTGAGCAAGAGGTGAAACCAGTGGCCAAGTCCAAATTGTACAGCCTAAATAGCCAAACCGTAGCATCGGCTACTAGAGAGTGGCTCCTCAAACGCGGCGTGACCATTTCGCAGATCGGTGAACTCGTGATGTTTCTGCAGAAGGATTATTATCCTGAATTGACTGCTGATTTATGTGAGCGTTATGTAGAGGCCGTGCTGACAAAGCGCGAGGTACAAAATGCGGTATTGACGGGAATCCAGCTCGATATTCTAGCTGAAGAAGGCAAGCTGCTCCCGCCTTTACAGGAAATGATCGAGAATGATGAAGGCTTATATGGATGCGATGAAATTCTGGCATTGTCCATCGTAAATGTCTACGGAAGCATTGGCTTCACGAACTTCGGCTACGTCGATAAATTAAAGCCAGGTATTTTAAAGAAGCTTAATGATAAAGAAGACAGTGCTTGTCATACCTTTCTTGATGATATCGTCGGTGCGATTGCAGCAGCTGCAAGCAGCCGTATCGCGCATCGAAAGCAAGCGGAGCGCGAGAATAGTATGGATCCGCCGATTGATTGAGCGTCGAATGAGCACTTAGTAATAAGCAAAAAGGGTCACAAGGCGCACTTCATGCGCACTGTGACCCTTTTTGCTTGGAGGATGCTACATCAGAAATTTTTGAATATCCATTCGTATTGCATCCCAATTAAATGCCGTATTATTGATCACCAGCTTGTTTACTGCCAGATTATCTATGATTTCCAGCTCATAGGACTTCCGTGTTTGAAGGCATTCGATAAGTCCTTCTAAACCTGCCAAACCATGTGCCAGCCCATAGCCCTGCTCCGTATAATACCACGTAATGAATGCAAGCCATTCTGCAGATCGTTCTTCAATTATTCTATTCAATGATGTCTTAAGATCATCTTGATAAAAATACACTATTTTAGCGTTTAAAGGTTGAATGATCTGTTCGATTTTTTTAATAAACGCTAGCATCTGTTCCATAGACTGACCAAAACGTCCGAACATCATAGTTACAGGATTCTGGATAAAACAGCATTCTAATATAAATACTTCTTCTTTACCCATTGCCTGATCAACAAAGCTCTGCCATCTCTCGAGAACTAATTCTTGATAGTCGCCTAGCGGCAGGTTATAGATGTCATACTTCCGTATTTCATCGATGTAATCTATATATTCGTCTGGGAGTCTTTGCTCGATCAGCTTTCCGTAATATATGAATACTCGCTGTTCTTCTACCTGACAGCAGGCTTCAATAACACTCTTCTGTTTATCGAAATTGTTGATCCAATTGTCATACTCATCTCTTGGGATACAGGCAACTGATTCATAATCAGCTGGGTGATTGAGGTCTCCTTCAAGAAACAAGTGATTTAATGTTTGCTGCTCATCGAATAACTGCTTGATATATGCGGCCGTTGACGTCTTACCTGAGCCTGGCAATCCCTCTACAACAATTAATTTCGTGCTATTCAAGTTTGCATTCCTCCGCGTGATCGGCTGGGTCTAATTTAGTTATTACAGTGTCTTCTTCATCACATACCAGCTGTCCGTCCCTTCTGAATAGAAGATCTGTTCAATCGCAATATAGCCCAGCTTCTCATAAAATGAGATATTCTGAGGGATCGATAATCGGACCTCTACTCTTGTCTCTGTATAATTCTGCTGCCGAGCTAATTCTTCTAAGTATAAAATAATGTCCTTTCCGATTCCCTTCCCCCTATATGCAGGTATTACGGATACTCGGCCAATATACATATAATTATCGATAAAGTTATAGATCGCTGTTCCTATGGGAACTGCATCTTCCCAAACAATGATAGCCCCTCCATGGTTGGCTATTTTGAGGGCAATGCTTGCCTCTGTTTCCCGAAGGGCACCCGATGAAGGGAACAGCTTATCCTGATACTCCATAAATGAATCCTGCATGATCTGATAAACGATATTTATTTCATACTTCTCGGCGGATTGGATGATTCTATTCAGGATTGCCCACTCTTTTCATAAATGAATGATTTGTTTTCAAAGAAAGTTCCTTCCTCATTCCGATTAACGAATGCTGATTTGCCAGACCCGGGTAGACCTTCGATAAGAATAAGCTTCGGTTCCATGACTATTAATCCCCTTTATACCATTTAGGCATCATGCGCTCGAAATCATCGTGATCCGCCATGACTCGGTTAATCCGCTCTATCATCTCATCGTTCTCTTCTGGCTTCACTTTGTTAATCCATACGATCGATGAGAGGAGACACATGGCGATATATAACGCATATAACTGCCAAAATAATTCACTAGGCTCCTCGTTGTTGTGATAGCCTCTGATTTGCCCAATAGAGAAGGGAATGCTGACCTCAGCGCTAAAGAAACCAAGCTTAAGAAAGTCATGTATGGGATCCCCCCAATCATTGCGGTTAAAATCAATGATTCCTGATAGCCGGGCATTCTGGACAATCAAATTCCCAACGTGATAATCGTCATGCTGCAGCATATTCGGTCGATCGCGCATCAAGTTCAGGTTATTATTTATAAATAAGAGAGCCTTCTCATCATTCTTGAACCGAATACCAGTCGATTCGTACTCTTCAACGTACCGTTGATGTTTCTCCAGCTTCCGGTCATACCAAGGGAGAATGTATACTCCCTCCACTTACCTTCGCTTACGCTTCGGTTGAAGTGGAGGGTTTCTGGTGTGTCAATCGTAACTGCCGAATGCTTAACACCAGTGGAGTTGACACGTTGACGGACTGATTACCGTCCAACTCCTCTATCCCATAAGCCGAAGCTGTTGGGATTACTTTTCGTAAAATATTCGCCGCACCGTTCACATCCGCGTTGATCAGCCCTTTTGGGCTTTGATATAAGCCGCGTTGGATCCGCTTTCCAGAAAACGTCCATGTCTTCCCCTTTTCATATCGGGGTAATGGGTCGTGATCCAGAAAGCTGGCTTGGGATGTGTAAGCTTCTTCCGTCAACTGCACATCAATGCTCTGTTCAGCGGCTTTATAGCGGATCATCGAAATCAACAGTTGATGAGGGATGTGGCAAAAAGCTTGATTGTTTCGTTTGCCCATGTCGGCATGTTGTTTCCATCCCCGGTTTTGTCCGATGATGATCGTGCCGACGTTCTGTTCGACCGCCAGCTGCACGATCCGGTAGCTCGCCTTGTGAAACAGGTCTTTGATTTTGCGACGGCGGATTTGATGCAGCCGCTCTAACCGCCTGGAGGTATGCTGCCCTTCCCTTGGTTGCATGCCATGACGGATGATGCCCATATAATAGGCCTTCATCTTGTTGTAATACTGATTGACCGCCTTGATGTGCTTGCCCTTCACCAACACGGGGCGCGTACCCGTGGTGGTGACGATGGTTGCAAGATTATCAACGCCTAGATCAATCGCCATGAAACTCTCTTTATCCATCATTTTCGTTTCAATCGTACATTCAAAGATCAATTCCACAACGTATTGACCGTACCTCGGAACAACTCGAACCTGCTTCAGCTTTCCTTTGGTGTATCCGAGCTTGCCGATATTCAGCGGCTGTTTGATTTTCGGGAGCTTGAGGAACTTCCCGTCCCTGATGACACAATCCTGATTTGTAAACTGGATTTCCTTCTCCTTGGCGCGGCTGTAAGATGGAATGCAGGGCTTTCCTTTGTACTTTTCAGGATGTTGGCGGTAGTCTTTGACGCTCGCAAAGAAGGATTTCCAATTTTGCAGGACGCTCTTCATCACCCACTGGCTGCTTTGTGTCGGCAGCGCCCGGTAATCCGGTTGCTCCATGACTTTGAATAAGCTGTCCAAGAAATGATAGTCGATCCAAGGGCTCTCTTCGGATGGCAGCTCGAATTGATTACAGCGAATCTCTTGTCGCTCTTCTACGGGTTTAAGCTGTTCCTTCGCGACTCTCGACTGATAAGCTTGGAGCTGTCTTTCATTCATGACTCCGATGTATCGATTAAGCGTGTCCAGCACCTCTTGCTGCAACGGCTGAAGGGGCTTCTCCAGCCGGAAAGCCGTGAAAATTTGGCGGATGTAAAAGTTGGCGGTGTTGAATAAATCCTTGGCATTCTGACACATCTGCTCAAAGTAGGGAAATAAGCGGTGACCTTTTTTCATCTCAATTTGCAACGTTTTGTATACGATATTAGATATGGTTTCACCCCCTTCGAACCAAACATATGTTCTATATTATTCTAACATAATTTGGTTCGCACAGGGTTAGTTTTTTTGAATGAATGTCAAGGAAGTCACCGATTCACCACCCCCTTAGCTCCTTGCCTCGCTTGAAGAGGGCGTCCTCTCGGTGAATATGATAGGTCAGGTGCCGCACATTGATGCATGAGCAGCAGCTCTTGTCCTGCTTCATAACCAATCCTAAACTGCTCATCCGCACGAAGTCCAGGCAATACATCAGAAGCATCATCACCATGGATAAAGGTTAACAGCATATAGCCAAGCTCATCCTCATAGAGTTCTCCAATTTCGATTGGCCTTGAACATTTCACATGTTTGTCTGCCATCATCAAGAGGATATCAAATTCGGCTTTCTTGGCTTTATACTGCTTCCGGTCAAAGACTCGCAATACGTACTTCTGATCACCTTTATAGGCTATATACTTTCTGTCTGTCGAATACCCTTTATTTATTTCTTCAATCCTAGAGCTATCGTGTAAAAAAGGAATGGTTCTCCTAAAAGCATCAACAGCGTTTCTCATCTGCAATTCAATCCAAAACCGCTTCATTATTTTACCATCGTCTTCTATAAACTCAGACTCAAAAACACCGCCATTGCGTATTATCGTTCGTTCAGAGCCCAAATTCCCGTTGTTGCAAACGACCAATGCTCTGCTAATTCCAAGCTCTCTCGTCTTCTCCAAAGCTCCCGCCAGCAGCAGCGTGGCATAGCCTTTACGTCTCGCGGATGGACGTATACCATAGCCGATGTGACCACCTCTATAGAACAGATTTTCGTTTAACCGGTGACGGATATTCACTGCCCCTACTACATTATTCTGGTCATCCAGCAGCCAATAGGTAGAATGAGGCACCCAGCTGGAATCGTTAATCTTCTCCTCGCAATCTTCTGCATATAGAAATTTGATCATCGCTTGGAAATCCGCAGGGTCTTTCTCAATTACCCATGGCACCATACCCTCACCGCTGTCTATCCAATCCGCATAGAAGGAAAGATAGGCTTCCCTGTATTTCATTGAAGGCTTAACGAGTGTTACTGCACCTTGCATTCAAGCACCTCCGGATAAATAGGCTATTCACAACTCCCCATATCTACGGTCCTTTTATAAACTTCCCCATTCAATAATCACAATAACTGCAACGGCGATTCTGATTCACCCAGACATAATGACCCTCTGGTGTGTAGAATTTCAAATACCCTCCGCAGCCCGTGAACTCCAGCTCTTCCGGAACTTTGGCCCCATATTCCAGCAGCAGTTCCTTCAAAGCTCGAATGTCTTTGGCATGCAGCTCTATCGCATGTTTGGGGCTTCCATCCAGCATTCAGTGCATGGGTAGAATGCATGAATGACAGACTCTTCATCACACGCTCAAACCGTGGTATTAATTCCCATTATAGCAAGTTGTTGCGTTCAGGATATGTATAAATTATCACAAATGAGAAAAACAGAAGCAGCAAACGGCTGAAGGCTAGTATGGGGACACAACCACGAAGCAAGGAAGTACACTCGTCAATTAATGAGGGAAGAACAGCCTGCCCTGGCACCAAGCAGATAATACGATTCGATTCATTCTCTATTACAGTCTTTTCCTCACCAGAAAACTGCCATGCGCATCTTGAACAATCGCAGCCATAGCATTCCCGCCCGGAGACCAATCGTAATCGGAGATTGGCAAATATTCTGTGTTTAGAAACTTAGGATTTTTACCTGATGAGTCGGATATGACAAGGCGTCCACCCGAGATCGGAACGTCCTCGGTCGTGTCGAAATTCATCAGATAGGCCAATCTTGTACCATCCGGGGAGTATTTGAAGGGTCCGCCCAAACGATCAGACGCATCTGTAAACAAAGGCTCCAACGAGCGGATCGCTCCTGTATGATTATAGGTTGCCAGATATCCGGGAATGGCTATAACGAATGATGAGGAATTCGGATCAAACTGCAAATGATAAGCACGCATACGCTCGGGCAGCAAGCGATATTCTTTTTTTTGCACCAAATCAACTTCATAGGGCTCGGTATAGTTATTGCTCTGGCCCTCGTTAAACGCATGTTCGACGAGCAGCTTTTTGCCTGGCTCCAGCCACCCATAGATCCACCTATGGTCTATAACGAATGCGAGCCCCGTACTAGTCCGGGTGTTCATATCATAAAGGGAAAGTGTAAATCCATAGCCTGATCCATCCGCGATTGTCTTGCCTGTGTAGGCCGTGTAGACAAACTGATTCTTCCCGGGCAGCCATAGCGGCGATCCGTCAAGATCATAGGGAGTCAGTTGAATGTCCTTGGAACTGTTAGAAGCCGATGCCCAAATTCCAGGCCCTTTATTGGTTCGAAATAATGTCCATTGCTCGTTCGCCGCCAATATAATACGAGGGTTCTTCTCTACCTTACCAGAGGATTGGGACCAGGCTGCGAACTTCTTGACCCCTCCCTGCCAATATGTAACTTCCAGCAGCATTCGATCAGAATCGTAGTGTAAGGAAGAGATAGAACCTTCTATTGAGAGAACTTTTTGAGTCCTGTCCGCTTGAAAATCATACTGGAATAGCTTCGTGATTCCAGCTGCGTTCTCATTTATTGAATATATAATCGCTGTGTCGCTGATCAATTCAGTGACAGCATCGAGCTGTTCATCAGTTTGAAGCTGTACTCTATGAACCTTATCGAAAGGAATCGCTAATAATGCAGCAAACTCTTTATCCGTATATACCGGAAAAGCAGAAGACGCGGGCGGTTCTTGTGCAGGCTGCTGCTGAACAGCAGGAAGGATCTGATCGTTATTGACCGCCTTGTTCATTGAAGATGATGTTACCCCGCTCGTATGAAATGGTTGTTCAATTTCCTTATCCGTGTTTGCTTCCTCACAGCCTGCGCCAACCGCAATAAAGACTGTCATAACCAACGAGGCAGACAGTCTTCTAATTAGATAGGCATTCGTATGATTTCTACTCATTTTCACCTTCATCTTATTCCGCTCCAATCCATATATAGGGTAACTTAATAAACGATGCAACGGGAAGAATGTTGCTTCTAATTCGGTTGAAATTTTAATTATTCCGCATCTCGGGGCAGTTTTTGTACCTGTTGACAATAGGCCGTAACCCGGTTGTCATCCTCATAGGGATATTGATAACCGAAGTGGACCGCGACATCAATCGCGGTCTCCCGAAACAAATCGCTCATGACGTAAAGTGCCCGCCAGATATTCTCGTATTCTGCATCGCAATAGGTCTGAACGAAGGCTGCCCAATGCTTCGGATCGAGATGCTTTTCAAAATATTTGCCCTCTTTTCCCGGATCTGCTGTGAATTCGGAGCGGATGCCAATATGCCATTTCAGCATATTCATGAGCATATCCCGAACAGGGCCGTCATACATAGCCTTCGCATAGGAAAGCTCTCTTCGCCATATCCCCTTCACGATATAAGTACTGACCCACCAAAATTCGTTGCAGCAATTCTCGAATTGTTTGGCTGTTGGCGGGACGGTCATGTAATCCTTGTTGCTTGATGGCGGCAGAGGCCCTATAACCCCGTCTTTATCCAGCAGCAGCTCGCTTAAGCTATCTGGCTGCAGCTTTGCAATCCCCCTAACAGGGAAGAACGTAAGGTCAATACGGTTCCCATCCATAAACTGCATTAGAAAAGTGAAACTACCATCGGTGATCTCCTCCGGCGGGGGGACTACCATATCGCCCGGTGTCTGAATAATCATCAGCTCGCCAAATTGACTCATCCATCGGCGGTCAAGAACGAAATCATCAACGGAAGTTACTAGATATACAATATCGTAATCTTGAAACCGGTCACGCGGGGCATTCTGATTAACACGGGAGCCATTCATAATAACGGCCCGCACTCGCTCATCGTCCTTCGCAAATTGAAGAATGAAGTCCATCATAGCTTGTTCGCTTCGCATATCATTCCTCCAGACTCTATCTATCAAACTGCACATAAAATGGCTGCTGTCGTCATTTAAAAAGTGTTATTCCAAATACGTTCGATCTCGCATCGATCCTTGTCGTAATAAACTAGTTTATATACATCGGGATTGGATAGACTTTTCCAGCCTTCAATTCCAAATTCACGGTTAAAATAGCGAATAATTAATGACATTAGCGCTCCATGCGTGACAACGGCAATATGAGTCTCTTCTCTTGTCAATAGCTCCTGGATCACTGCAATTGCTCTGATCGTCGATTCGCCAGATGATTCCCCGCCTATAAACTTCAGCTCCGGGTCTTCATACGATTGCTTGAGCTTATCCTGCCAATCCGCGTAATTCTCCGAGCTTAATACTCGTTCCCTTAGTCTATCATCCGTATGTAGAGTTAAATTTCTCGATACACAGAAAGGACGTATCGTATCCAATGCTCTCAACCAAGGACTTGAGATTACATAGGTAATTGGAATGTCAGCCAAGAAATGCACAAGTGCATCCGCTTGTTCTCTCCCTTCGGCTGTCAAATTGGCTAATGCTTCCTGGCCTTCCGCTTTACAATGTCTGATCAGATAAAATTGTTTCACTAGAAATTCCTCCTTCTACTATTGCGGAATTCGTCTCTTGAGGTGAAAAGAGTCCCCGAACGAGCAGTTCGCGGGACTCTAATGTGACCATATTGTACCATAATTACTGTATTATCCATCCTCTTGCCCTCAAAAACATGAAAATACGGTCCACTGCTTCCTCCAAAGCTTCCTTCTCCGAATCAATGGTTATTTCAGCTTGAAGGGGCGGTTCATACGGAGCGCTGACCCCGGTGAACTTGGGAATAACGCCGGCCCGAGCCTTCTTGTAATGCCCCTTCGGATCGCGGCGTTCGCATTCCTCCACGGAACAGTTCACATGGATCTCGATAAACGCTCCTTCGGGGAAGAACGCCCGTACCTTATCCCGTTCCATCCGATACGGAGACACGCAAGCTGTCAAGACGATAAGCCCCGCTTCTGCCATCAGTTTGGACACTTCGCCAAGCCGTCTTACATTCTCCATACGAGCTTCAGGACTGAAGCCAAGGTCCCGGTTTAACCCGTGCCTACGTTATCTCCATCAAGCACAAAGGAATGAATTCCACTGGAGAACAAATGCTGTTCCAGGGCGATAGCTATCGTAGATTTCCCCGAGCCTGGCAACCCGGTAAACCAAAGGACGCCGCTTCTGTGACCGTTCATGCGGCTGCGCTCGGCTTCATTAATCGTTGATTCTTGCCTTACGATGTTTGTAGACATGAATTGCACCTTCCTTTACGAATCATTCCCTATCAATCTATGAAGAGAATTCCAATATGGTAAGGGCAAGGATGCAAGCAATATCTAGGGAATCGGAATACTTTATAACAAGAATTCATAGAAGGAAGGTGTTTGACTGCTATGTGGAATCGAGAAAAAACGCTCGTTATTTCATCGCCTAACTTAGGCGGGTTATCGAAAATCACCGACGATGGAATTGAGGTAATCGATGCGATATCCACCACCGGCATCAGCTCGGATGATAATCTTTTCGTGCGCTCCCTCCAGCACGGAGATCATGCGGTTTTTGAGCTGCAGTATCGGGATGGAAGTGCGAAACGATTCATATACAAGGACATATGGGATATCCATGACGTGTTTTTGGTGAACGATCATTTTTACGCCGTTTCAAGCGGGAGCAATGAGGTTGTTCTCATTTCCGTGTAAATGGTGATATCGTTCAAAGGTGGACGTACCCGGGGGAAAACGATTCCTGGCATCTCAATGGTTTGGGTCGTTGGAACGGACGGATGGTCGTGTCAGCATTCGGTCATTTTCAAACGCACCGGGGATATATCGGCCATTCCTACCAAAATGGATTCATTATGGATCTTCAATCATCCAACATACGCTGGGGACAGCTGACAGAGCCGCATTCACCCAAATATGTGGACTCCAATTACTATATTTGTGATTCAGGAACTGGACGCCTCCTCATCTCGGACGGAAATAAAGTAATCACTGAAATCCCGTTGAAAGGATATCCGCGCGGCCTCGCTGTAACAAGTCGATATATTGCTGTCGGCATCAGTCGCCGACGCCATTTAGCGGACAGCGGATACGGCTCTGTCGAGCTGCTGAATAAAAACTCGCTTCAGCAGGAGAAGGAATTCATCCTCCCTTTTCCGGAGATTTACGACCTTCAACTTGTGAGCCCCCAATTAGCTGCCCTTCTAAAGCCGGCAAAGTAAAGGTGACTGCGTATTGTAGAAATTAAATAAATGTTTATTTTTACTAAAATTGGGGTTGTATTTAGTCACACTCACCCACACTTTCTCTTTCACTCTCTCATATTCTATTTCAGAAAGGAGGGATAATCATGGCAAAATTATTAGATGCTAAAACTTCCCAAAACGCAAGCTACGCAAACTCTATCAGTATACCTTTCACAGTTATTAATGCTCCTCAGCTATTTGCGCAGCTAACCTTAAGTCTTGCAGGTGCTGCCGGTCTTGTTCGTGCGCAATATACAGGAGTCGCTGCTATTCAGCTCCCGCTCTTGCCAGTATTGACAAGCGTCACAATAACGGTGGTAAGAGGAACTACGCCATCCGACCTTATTATTTTTTCGGAAACTCAAACCCTCAATACAGCTATTGCGGGTCCACAAGTAATAGCGTTTACCGGTTCCGATTTTAATGTGCCGATCACTATCACTGGAACCGTCGTTTATACCGTATTCATTTCCGCAAACACTATTGGTGCCACTCGCGTTGGCCCCGAAAGTTTGAATGCTCTCGTTTTTTCCGACTAGTGTTTTGCAAAATATTATGTATAAAAGGAGGTGATATCAATGGCACTCACAACAGGTTATATTACCAATACTCGAAGTTCGGGTACCGCAGCTTCAAACGTTGTAATCAATCTTGTAAATGAAAATACCTTAAGCACAGCTAGTGTGCTGGTCAAAATCTTCTATTCGCAATCACCGGATGTAAAAATCCCGCTGTATGTATCGTCATTTGCCCTCCCGGCCAACTCCATCAGAAGAGGCGTGTTCTTTGTACAGGGAGTTCTAGCGTACGAAGTACAGTACAGTGTAGCGAGCGCCACACCAGGAGATGTTGTTCTGTCTTCCTACGGTCTGGATGAATTCGGTAATATTGTTCAGGAACAAAGGGTTCTTCAGTCAGAGCTTACTACGATTTCCGCCCTTTCCCCTTCCTAGTAACTCATGCAGACAAGTCATGATTTAAAAAGAGACAAGCATTCCCGGCTTGTCCAGCTCAAACGGTTTAAAGCGGTGATCGAGCACCGGTATCCAGGAGTTCGATCGCCGCTTTTTATATACCTGCAAAGATTTTCTGTGAGCCTGTTCTTGTATCTGTCCATACGGCTACATATTGGCTGGGGGGGGCAATTGATATATCAATATAGTTTCCGATCGATTGAGCAGGGCCAGTACTGCCCGCATTAGGATCGAATGAAGTCGTCGTAATCCGGGTGTTAATAAAGGTAAATCCTCCGTCAGTAGATTGGGAAAGAAAGACATCCAGCAGAAACCCGTTTAACTGGTTGGAGTAATAGATGATTTTGATTTCACCGGTTTTCGGGGAAACATCGATGGATGGGAAAAAATTTTGCGATCCTGCAGGGGCATTCGTCACTTTAATCGGGGCGCTCCATGTAAGTCCATCATTCAACGATCTGGACAGGAATACATCTGCATAACCGAGCCGGTTATCCTGCCATACGGCATAGACGTTGCCATTGGTCGGCGTCGATGACGTATCTGAAGCGATGTTGGCTGACGTCAGTACCAGGAATGCATATCCGGGAACAGGCAGCACAGTCGGAACAAGAACGACATTAGAGACCGATACGGCAGCATCAAAACTTACACCTCCGTTAGTCGAGCGGCGCACTTTAAACGTGACGGTCGGACTTAACGTAATATAAGCGACGTAGACGATGCCAGTAAATCCTGCCGTTACGTCCGATCTCGTGACATAATCCGCTTCAGGCGATATAAGGACGGGAGTTTGCCATGTCAGCCCGCCGTCTACCGATCTCTGGAAGAATGTAACACTGCCTCCGACGATATCGATATTAACTTGATGGGTGTAGGTTAAATACACGAAACCCAGGAAAGGGCTGGCCTGCGATTTATCGGTATTGAGATTCACTTCTGCGTTATTGGTAAACGTTCCATAACCAGGTGCAACGATGATGGGCGGCGAGAATGTCGCACCATTGTCTGTTGACCGATAAACGATAGCCGTACCGTTGAGACCCGGTTGAAAAACATAGGCAGCCACGATAAAGGTAGTCGGGAAGCTGTAAGAAATGACGCAGGATGTCGCTCCGGTAAAGCCCGCCGGAAATGGCAGAATCGTACTATTCCAGGTCATTCCCCCGTCTAATGAACGATACACGCCTGTTGCAGGGGGGCCTGTGAGAAAATCTGTTGCAGTAGCAACCATAATATTCGGGGACAAATAATTGACCGCCACGCAAGGCTCCTGTTTAATATTAGCGCTTGGGGTTACTAAAATATTTGCCATACGCTTCACCCTATTCTTTAGGCAAGTTTTACTACGGCGCCAAATTCCCGGCGAATATCGTTTGAGCGCCAGTTCGTGTGTCCATCCAAACCGCAATAAAGTTCTGCGTCGGTACGATGCTGACGTCAATGTAATCCCCGATAAGCGGTGTCGGTACAACACTCGTTCCGTTCGGATTGAAAGATGTGGTTGTCACCCGGCTGTTTACAAACGTATTCCCGCCGTTATTGGACTCTGCGACAAATACATCCAGAAAAAAACCACTCAGCTTGTTCGTATAGTAGATGATTTTGATCGCTCCAGTCTTCGGTGAAACGTCGATGGCCGGGAAGAAATTTTGCGAACCCGCTGGGCTATCGGTCACCTTGACCGGCGAGCTCCACGTTATTCCCTGATCGCGCGACTTGGACATAAAGATATCGGCATATCCAAGACGGTAATCCTGCCATACCGCGTATAGTGTGTTGCTCGTTTGCAGGTTCAGAGACGTGTCTGCCGCAAGGTTCGGCCAGGTTAAGCAGCGAAATTCGTAACCCGGAACCGGAAGCGGGCTGGGAACGATCACAACCGGTGAAAGCGCGATTATCGGCCCGAAGGAGGCTCCGCCATCGGTCGACCTGCGGATGAAGAAGTTCGTATTCGAATGTGGGGAAAAGGTTAATCCATCCCGCGTACACATTGCCGAATAAATCGACTGCTATACTAGGACGTTCAGTCGTCGACTGCTCCACATTTGACAGCAGCACCGGCCTTTCCCATGTAAGTCCTTCATCACCGAACGCTGGAAAAACGCGAAGGGTTCTCCCGCTAACGTCGATATTGGTCTGTCGGGCATAACCAGAGGTATACATTCCCCAGATATGGGCTCTTCTGTGAAGTATCAATCGATATAATGGTCGCGTCATTATTGATAAAAGTGCCGTAGCCCGTATCTACGATAACCGGAGGGGAAAAGGTAACCCCGCTATCCGTCGATCTGTATATGATAACCGATCCAGATAACCCGTTTGAGGGGAAAGTATGCGCGATGATAATAAACAGATTCGGGAAGCCGTACGCGACAAAAGGCGCTTCGGCACCGGTAAATCCAGCAGGGGGCGGCAAGAGCGTATTTGTCCAGTTCACACCTCCATCGACAGACCTGTAAAGGCCCGGCCAATGGGCTGCCCGTTGTAAAATTGACGGAGGTTGCAATAATGATATTGGGGCTGAGCAAATGAACAGCCACACTCGGTTCGAATTTCGGATTGCCGCTTGGAGTGACTTGATAATTCGCCATATGCTTCCCTCATTTTTGAGTTTTATGGATTAGGGATTAGCACCTTTTTCAACCTATGCGTTTTATAAAGCTGATTGAAAACGGGCTCCTGTGAGACCGGTTCATTTCGGCAGTTAATCCATTCACGACTAGGCGGGAAATAAGCGGAGATGCAAGGGTCTGCTGTCTTTCTGAGCTGAATGGTGGACGCTCCAAATCAAACATGCTCATCGTCTCTTTGCCATATACAAGCGTAAACGGCGTGTGAACGTTCCCAATAGCATGAATGACGGCTTCCCTTTCACTCATTCCCGGCGCTGACTCGATAGTGAATTTTCGGATCAGGGATGTCGGTAAGCGGCTGGGGCAAGTCCAGCCGGAGACAAATCGAGAACTCACCAACCGGAAGTTGCTGTAATACTGCTCCAGCAAATGCTCCAGCAAATCCATAGCCTCCGCCGAACCGTCTCTTACCGGTACAGAATCGTTGTTTCAAGAGGAATGTTTCTACGGCTGCGGGCTAAATATTTGGCCATTTGATAGGCGTTTCTCCAGCGGCGGTGCTGCTGCTTCGAATGTAATTGTGCAGATACGCTAAATGGAGAATTCACGCGATAATCCATGAGTACTTGGGGAATATATTCAATGTCGCAAAGCTCAGTCAGGCGGAGCCAGTACTCGTAATCCTCGACTGGTTCCATACCATACCCTTCGATAGCTTTCGCATACCTGCTTTTATACATGAACGAAGGTCCGATCAGACAGAAATCCAGCAGCTCTTCTTTCGGTTTCGCTTGGTATACTTTCATGCCTTCAGTATGCAAATCGTCATAAACTGGATGATCATTGTCGTCAATTTCCTTAAAGCAGGTGTAAACCATACCCAACTGCTCTGGTCCTTGTCTCAGATGATTGCGTTGGATCCGGATGAAATCAGAGTAATAAATATTATCACTGGAAACCCATGTCAAATATTGGAGCTGGGAATCTGCAAATAATTGCTCGAAACCGCAATTCAGCGTTTTTGCCACACCTTGGTTTTGTTCATTTACTATAAGCGTTACTCGCCGGTCATGCTGAACTTCCTGTTCAATAATACTGCGGACTTCAGGCGCGCCATCGATAACGATAACGAATCTGAAGTTTGAATAGGACTGATTAAGTATGGACTGAATGGCTGCACGCAAGTACGACGGCCTTTGTTTGTATACGGGCATAACAATTCCAACATCCGGCATAAGAAGTCACCTCTTCTTGAAGGTCTTTAATAGGTTATTCATGCTATTAAAATCCGTATAGACAACTATCATGATAATTTTCGATCTGCACGGATGTCCATTACTTTTGTAAGCTTCACTTTATATACTAGAACGAATAGATATTGAGATATCCTTGCGGGAGGAACAAAAATGAAGGTTATTATTCCAGTGGGTGCATTGCATCTTGGCGGCGGATGTAAAAATTTGGCCGATCTAGCGAATGCTTTACATGCCAGAGGTCATGATACGGAAGTTCTCGTACCGGAAACTGAACCAGTTGTCTATGATATTCATTGTAAATTAACAAGAATTCCTTCTTTGCACCCTTCTTATATCCCATATGGAGATATTGTTGTTGCTAATTTTTACACGACATTTAAAGCATGTTATGAAGCATGGCCTCTTCAATGCGTACGTTTCTCTCAAGCCTATGAGCCCTCATGGGTACCGGATCGGGATTTCGCCATTTGGACCTATTCACATGGTGTGCCCGTAATTACGCTTTCCCATTGGCTTGATCAACAAATTTACCGGGATGTAGGACAGAGAACCTTCGTCATTAATCCTGGAGTAGATCCTCAAGTCTTTTATCCTTCACCAATTCCGAAAACACTTAACTCCGATCGTCGGAAGATCATCCTATACTTAGCGCGTGATCCGAACTCCGGCTATGAAATAAAAGGGTTTTACGATTTTGTTAAATGTATGGACTTATTCAACCGCCTGTATCCGGGGAAATTTATCGTTCATATGGTATGTCCAGAAAATAAATTACAGCTTCCCTCTGGCATTCCTTGCCGGACATTTGGGGCAATCAGCGATAAGCAATTTGCCGAGCTTTACCGGGAGGCTGATGTTTTTGTCTCTTCATCTTGGATAGAGGCTTATGGGTTCCCGCCTTTAGAAGCAATGGCCTGCGGTACGCCAGTCGTCACAACAGACTCAGGAGGGATTCGTGATTTTTCTGTCCATATGGAAAGCGCCTTTATTACGCAGCCTCGAAACCCGGTTGAATTAGGCTATGGTCTGCTAACGGTGTTGAGCAATGAATCGCTGTATCAAAAACTGATTGCCGGCGGGCTTGCATCAGCCAGCCGATTCAGAAAGCTTGATTTTGAACAAAAGCTGGTGGATACCTTAGAGCACATTTACCGAAATCGATAATAGATACAGCAAAAAGTCTTCTGCCGTTAACCAGAAGACTTTTATTTTGTTAATTTAATGATTAGCGAAACAAAATCAAGATTTGATTGACCCCCGTTCTTTTCATGACCCGGTATCCTTTGCTGGCATCTATAGCTGTTCCTAACGCACTTGGCTTGCAATATCCGCCAGGTTTGCAGCTTCCGTCATCCCGGACAAGAACCTGTCCTAACAATCCCACCACAACCCACTCTGGCCGAAGCCTTCTAGGCAGATAAGGTTGTTTTGGATTCCAATTCGGATTCAGTACAGGTTGATTCTCCACATGTGCAGGCTCGATAAGATTTCCGGTGCGATCGTAGAGAGCTGGAACTGTTACTTGCTGATGAATGCCCCCCCATTCGTCAGTTACATATTTTTGCGACCATCGAAGCTCCATGGAATTACCGACTATCGAAGAGGAATGACTAGTAACCCCCAAGATATATCCATCTTCTTTTCTCGCCTTGCGGATTTTCCCCTCTGTTCCATCAAAAGTTACAAAATACCCATATTCAATCCCTAAACTATTGCTCGTTTCAAACATCTCCGAATAATGCTGTCCGCCTGCAAGCCACGTTCGGTCGATTGCCGCTTCGCCCGACTGGTTGATTTTCGCGGCAAGTCCAGGTTTATCTGGATTAATTCCGTTCGCAAGATGCCATGCATAGCTCTCAAGAGCATTTCCAAACTTGCCGATAATAGCTGCTCCGGACAGCTGTGCCGTATCGGTATGTTTCCCTGCTGCTGATGACAAGAAGCCGCTGGCGCTCGTCTGGTATCCTTCCGCATGAGTTCCGATACCGCTGGCAGCCGTTTGTATACCTTCTGCATGAGAGGCTAACTGGCTGGCAGCTGTCCCTTTCCCTTCCGCATGAGAAGCTTTTCCGTCGGCACGAGTATCTTCGCCTTGTGCATGTGAAGAATCTCCGTTCGCGGCTGTTCCAGACCCCTCCGCATGGGAGTACGCTCCGTTTGCAGTCGTCATATCTCCTTGGGCATGAGAGGCAAATCCGTTGGCTTTACTTTCAAAACCTTCACTATGCGAATAATCGCCGATTGCCGAAGTAAATCCCCCCTCCGCATGAGAGGCATTACCTTGAGAGTTCGTACTGTCCCCCCTCCGCATGAGAGGCACTGGATGAGCTTATAGTTTTGAATCCCTCCGCATGAGAGCCAGTTCCACTTGCTATCGTTTCCTGCCCTTCTGCATGGGAATAGAGACCTTCAGCTATTGTAGTAAATCCTTCTGCATGCGCTGCTGCGTTTTTTGCCTTTGTATCTTGGCCTTCAGCATGAGAGTATAGTCCATCCGCTTGGGTCCCCCCGCCTTCCGCATGGGAAGCATCCCCACTCGCCGTTGTAGCATAACCTTCGGCATGTGCCGCATGTCCGTTTGGCATATCTATCTACACTCCAATCTTTGAGCACTTTACTTGCTAAGACTCATTATATGCATGGTGTTCATTGCAGGTTAGTCGCGGCAGAGATGTTTGGACCTGGATTTATATTGTGTATTGCAATAAAATGGAACTATATTATGAAACGAAACTTAGTCTTACTTAGTGAAACTAATGAGGAGGGGAATATATGACTTACAATTATTATGGTCTTGACCATGTACAACTGGCAGCCCCAGAAGGTTGCGAAACAGAAGCTCGGAATTTTTTCAATAACTTATTAGGTTGGACGGAGATTCCAAAACCTGAAATTCTAAAAAACCGTGGTGGCGTTTGGTTTCAATGCGGCACTCATCAAGTACACATCGGAGTACAAAAAGATTTTGTTCCCGCTACAAAAGCCCACCCAGCATTTCACGTACAGAACTTAGGTGAGTTGCGTGCATATCTTCGTCAAAATAATATTCAAGTCATTGATGATGAAGCAAGGGCAGATGAAGGTGTAAAACGCTTCTATTTAAATGACCCTTTTGGGAATCGTCTTGAGTTTTTAGAATGGCTTTCTGATTGAGGCATATCTGATCAATCTCCCTGATAAGCCTTATACATTTTTAAGCCGCTTCAGCACAAACGCCTTATCAGCTCTCTCAAAGCCAATATTTTCATAGAACCCGGCAGCATTTGGTGCTGAAGTTAAAACATATTGGATTTCTTCGTTACCCAGCTTATGGATCAATTGGTTGATCAGCTCTTTGCCAATTCCATTGCCCTGGCAGCTCTTATCCACATCTAAATCTGAGGTATTTCTCATACAAGCTGCTTTTCCACCCGTTACCCCACTCCTTTACCCGTTGAAGCTCAAAGCCCTGATCCTTATAATACTGATTTAATCGCAGGTTCTCAGCCATGCAATCCAATTCATTAAATTCTTCCCGGCATTCCGTATGTAGTTCTCGGCCCATTGCAATAATGATTGTCTAATGCCTAGCCCCAAATGGTTTCGGCTTACCGCAAATCGGTGGATGTATCCGGAATCGGTATTATCAAGCTCCTCCCATATCTGTGGGTCTCGACCACCATATAAGTAACGTCCCGACAATTTCTTCATTTAACTGTGCTACAAACAATTCTGATCCGTCCTGAAAACATTCATGGATACGTTCAAGAGTAAAATACGCCGGATCCCATTGTTGAATCCCCTTGGATTGTAGCCAGTTCGCCGATCCCTTCAACAGCCGAAGAACCCCACCGCTATCCTCCATCGCTGCACGTCGAATTAGAATCGTTCGTTTTTCATTCGTTTGCACCAGGTTCCCCCCTTCTACCTGCTCGAATGATAACTGATCTCTCTGCCGCCTCAACCGTATGCTTCAGCAGCGTCGCAATCGTGACAGGCCCAACTCCTGCGGGAACAGGAGTAATCGCACCGGCAATCGGCTCACAGGAATCGTAGTCGACATCGCCCACATTCCCGGCATTATAACCAGCGTCCAGTATGACAGCGCCGGGCTTAATCCAATCCGCTTGAACAAATGCTGGACGGCCAACTGCGGCTACTATTATGTCACCGGATCGAACAATATCAGCGAGCCTCTCTGTTTTGGAATGACAGATCGTGACCGTCGCGTTCTTATTCAAGAGCATCAACGAAACCGGCTTGCCTAATATAGGGCTTCTGCCGATGACGACAGCATGCTTACCTTCTACCTGAATCTGATAGTAGTCCAGAATCGCCATAATTGCCGCAGGTGTACAAGAAGGATAATGCGCGAAGCCAAATGCGTTCTGAGCAAAGCCCTGCGTCGTAACGCCATCCACATCCTTATCGATGCGGATAGCTTCAAAAGCAGCCCTCTCATCAATCTGGGACGGCACCGGATGCTGAAGAAGGATACCATGAACGGAAGCATCCTTGTTCAACTGCTCAATAACGTCGATTAACTCAGCCGTGGATATGCTTTTATCCAGTGTAATCCGTTTAGAAGCAATGCCAAGCTTGCGGCAAGCATTGCTTTTCATGCGGACATAGGTTTCTGAGGAGGGATCGTCCCCGACCAGAATTGTTGCCAGACAAGGGACAACCCCAATGCTTGCCAGCTTCTTAAGCGGAACCTTCAAGCTTTCCTTTAGACTCTCAGCAACCGGCAGCCCACTCAGCACTAACGTATGTTTCTTTGCATTCATATGCCCCAACCCTTTCGTATGTTATTAACAACATAAAAAGGCAAGGGGAGATTCCCCTTACCTTTGCCCAGGCGTACGGCTGATTATGCTATGCGCTCCCTCATGGTTAATCCATGCTCCGCCAGTTACGCATCATGAAATGTTAAGTAGAGTGTACATCGATTGCTTGGAAAAAGCTACTATAATCGGATGGGAGAATCGATTATTTGAATTCACCAATCAGTGATTTATATACCCCGACAGCCGCTTCCTTGCCTTGACGTATACAGTCAGGCAGGCCGACACCATCAAAGGCTGCGCCGGTGATCCAGACTCCTGGCATCTCAGAGCGGAGCTTCGTCCGCAGCTTCGCGGTCTCCTGCAAGTGCCCGACCGGATACTGAGGCATCGACCTATGAAGCCGGGTAATCTCAGTGAACAATGGCTCAGCCGTAATGCCCATTACTGAACGAATATCGCGCCTCACCGCGTCTGTGAGCTGATCATCAGGAAGGTCGACGACCTCTTCGTCGCCCGATCTGCCGACATAACAGCGGAGCAGCACCTTATCGCGAGGACTTGAATGAAGCCACTTGACCGACGTCCAAGTGCAAGCAGTAATCGTCATTCCTTCGGACCGGGGCACAACAAAGCCTGAGCCATCCAAGTCTGCGTCAAACTCCGCTTTATCGAAGGCCATCACAACATTAGCCACAGAAACATAACGGATCGCCTTCAGCGCATCAACATTCATATGCGGCTCCAGCAGTTCTGCTGAATCGAAGGCTGGCGCGGTAATGATAATGCCATCCGCCTCCAAAATCTCACCGCTGCCGAGCAGCACTTCATACGGTGCAGCATGCTCACCCTCGGTTTCAGGATCATTTTGGCGAAAAGCGACAGCCTTCACTCCGAGCCTGCGCTCTATTCCAGCGAGCGCATCGTTAAGCGCATCGACCATCGTAGCTAAACCGCCTCTGAAGGTCATGAACACGCTATTCTTCACAGCTGCTGGAAGGTTGGCGATGTTACTAGGCGCTGCTGCTGCTTTACGTTTGTTGGCTCTCATGCCGCGGATCAGACTTCCATGCTTCCGCTCTGCCTCGCGGAATTGCGGAAATGTCGCCTGCAGGCTGAGCTTGCGCAGCTCTCCTGCGTAAATGCCGGCAAGTAGCGGTTCCGCAACACGCTCCATCACTTCTGAGCCAAGCCGGCGCGACAAGAAATCGCCCAGCGACTCATCGCCTGTCTCCCTGCTCGCGGGCTTGAAGAAATCCATAGAGGCGCGAAGCTTCCCGCCCCATGACAGAAGCTTCGACATGGCGAAAGGCGCGATCTCCGTCGGTATGCCGAGGACGAGTCCCGGCGGCATCGGATGAAGCTTGCCGTTATGAAGAATATAAGTCTTCTTCGCAGCGGGATTCGTTCCGACAAGCTCATGCGCAATCCCGAGGTCACGAGCCAAATCGATAATCGGCGTCTTACGCGCCAGAAACGAATCCGGCCCTTTCTCAATTACAAAACCGTTCTTCCGCAGTGTATTGATTTTGCCGCCAATTCGCTCCGATGGATCTACTAGAGTTACTACCGCCTCGCGTCCGCGAGACTTCGCTTCCCGAAGCAAATAAAAAGCGGAGCTCAGTCCGCTGATTCCTCCGCCAATGACGACAAATCGATCAGGTAGTCCTTCTCTCCGCATCATGTTCATCTCCTTATGTCACGTACTGCCGGATAACGATTACTAGCTGCGCCAAGCATCCTGTGCAAGGACTGACTCAGCAAGCGTCTCCATATATAGCGGGTCGGTATTCAGCATTTGAATGCGGGCCAGCTTCATATCAATAGCCCGGGCTGCTGCTTGGGCTTCAATATCGAGATCATATAGCACCTCAAGATGGTCGGATACGAATCCAACAGGAGCAGCCAGCACCTGTTTATATCCTTCCCCGCTTACTTCCTGCAGCGTTTCTAGAATATCCGGTCCAAGCCAAGGCTCGCGAGTTCGTCCAGCGCTCTGCCAAGTAAACTGCCAATCCTTCACGCCGGCCCCCTCAGCAACAGCAGCTGAGGTTTCAAGCAGCTGCTTCTCATAAGGATCATTCATCTCACGGATTTTGACCGGCAAGCTGTGGGCACTGAACAGCACCTTAATAGGCTCATCAGAATTAAAAGGCGCGAGTGCTGCTTTCACACGAGCGACCAGTGCTTCGATCAGCTTCGGATGCAGATGATAGCTCTCCACAAAGGTCATTTCGATGCCAAGCTCATCCGCGCGCTCCTTGGCGCGTTTGATATAACCGCCCACGCTCATTACCGAATAGTGCGGCGCAAGTACGATCCCGATCGCTTGCCGGATTCCGTCAGCAGCCATATTCGACACACCATCCTCAATGTACGGACGCGCATGCTTCAGCCCTTGATAGCAAACATAACGGCCTGGCTCGCTGTGATCGAGCACCGCTTGCAAGCCTGCTACTTGGCGATTCGTATTTTCGCGAAGCGGGAAAACGCCGCCAACAACGGCTTCGTATCTGCCGCTCAGCTCAGCAAGCAGCTCCGGAGTTGGAGCATTCCCCCTCCGGATATGCGTATAATATTCTTCGATGCCTTCCATGCTCTCCGGCGTACCGTAGGACATGACGAGCACGCCGATTGCCTGTTTAGACATGACGCGCCTCCTTCTGCTTAAGCCCTGCAATCGCTTCTTCCGAATAGGAATGAACGTATTCAGTCAGCTCACGCAGCTTATCCAGGGATGCTTCGGGGAATAACCCGTGCCCAAGGTTAAATACAAACCCCGGCTCCTGAATTCCCTCATCGATAATCGCTTTCGCGTACGATTTAATGACATCCATCGGTGCAGTCAGCACATAAGGATCCAGGTTTCCCTGTACGGCATAGGCTCCACCGAGGCGGCGGCGTCCTTCCGCAATCGGTACCCGCCAATCCAGTCCAATAACATCAGCCTTTACCTGGCTAAGAGTTGGAAGCAATTCTCCCGATGCGACGCCCGGGAAGTAGATCTTCGGCTCCTTCAAATCAGACAGCTCGGAGAAGATCCGTTCAATCGTAGGAAGGACAAATGTCTTAAAGTCCTCTGGCGAGAGCGCGCCAACCCAGCTGTCGAACAGCTGGAACGCCTTGCCGCCTGCCTTCACATGAGCACGCAAATAAGCGATCACCATGTCGCCAAGCTTGTCCATCAGCTGGAACCAGACTGCAGGCTCACTGTACATGAGCGATTTGGTCCGGATATAGGACTTAGATGGACGGCCTTCAATCAAGTAGCTGGCAATCGTAAAAGGTGCGCCGGCAAACGTAATAAGCGGTACATCAAGCTCGCGATCGAGTATACGAATGGTCTCCAGTACGTGAGACAGATCGCCTTCTACGTCGATAGGCTTAAGCTTCGCCACATCGGCCGCTGATCGAATCGGATTCGCAATAACAGGCCCAACGTTTGCAACGATATCAAAATCAATACCGATAGACGCAACGGGGTTCATTATATCAGAATACAAAATCGCCGCATCCACACCAAGCTTCTTCACTGGCAGAAGCGTTACTTCAGCAGCGAGCTCAGGCTGACGGCATATTTCAAGAAGTGAATAGTTTTCTTTTATTTTACGGTAATCGGGATCATAGCGTCCCGCTTGTCTCATATACCATGCGGGCAAGCGATCGACTTGCTCCTTCCGGCAAGCCCGGATGAACCGGTCGTTGTAGCTCATTGAAGTTCCCCATTTCTCTGATTATCCCTACGTTTCCATTATGCCCTTTTTGCAACCGTGTAACAACCGCCATGCATCGACTTTCCTTGACAAAGCTATGACAAATCCCATGCCCTCGCTTCAATCATACTCTTACATTTGTTTACAATCGTTTACAATTTATCCACATCGCCACAATCTTAAATTGACACTTGGCAGCTATACTTGTCAATGAATGGCGAATCGAATCATAAAGGGAGTGTTAGAATTGGATAAAAATATAGACCGTCGTACGTTTCTCTCGTATCTGGGTACAGGAACAGCAGCGCTTGCAGCAGCATCGGCTGGGCTTGGCGTCCTAGATGGCAAGGCATCAGCAATGTCATCAACCGCTAACCACTTATTTGGATTCAAGACGAATAAAGTCAGCGGATATTTCGAACCAATTAAACCATCCAATGAGGACAAGCTTCTGCTTCCAAATAACTTCAAGTACGATGTTGTCGCCGCTTTCGACGATGTCATCAATGCAGCTGGTGATAAATTCGGACAAGGCAGCGACTATAACGCTTTTTTCCCAATAGACGGATCGAATGCCCGTGGACTGCTTGCTAATAATCATGAATATACGAATATTTTCGCAATAGGGCCGATTGCAAATGATAAAATGACTCCCGAGCAAATTCAAAAAACGCTCTATTACCAAGGTATGTCCGTCATTGAGGTATACCGCGATGTAAATGGCACCTGGAAAATGGATACCACGTCCAAACATGCGCGGCGGATCAACTATTTATCTCAATTCCAGCTGACAGGCCCTGCCAAAGGCGCAGCGGTTGTCGGCGGTGCGTACACCGTTCAAGGAACGTTCGCTAATTGCTCCGGAGGCGTAACACTCTGGAACACGGTCCTGTCCTGTGAAGAGAACTATGAAGAAACGGCTAATCTCGCAAAACTCCCTGTCACTCATTACGGCTGGGTAATTGAGATTGATCCTTTCGACGGCAATTATTTGAAAAAGCATACTGCGCTCGGACGCTTCAACCATGAGAATACGGCGATGGGTCTTGCAGCTGACGGACGCGTCGTTGTGTATATGGGGGATGACAAGAAGGATGCATGCATCTATAAATTTGTCAGCAAAGACAAATACAATGCGGCAAAAGGCCGCTCTAACGCGGCTTTACTGGAAAACGGCACCTTGTACGTGGCGAATCTGAAGAGCGGCAAGTGGCTGCCTGTAACGATTGAGGAAGTCAGCAAGGTTCTGGGCAATGAGAAGTTCAAGAACCCTGCAGGTGTGTCCGCATCGAAGGAAGAGCTCCTGAAGAAATATAAAACACAAGGTGATGTAGTTACCTACTGCCAGGAAGCGGGATTGCTGGTAGGCGGCATGCCGACAGACCGACCGGAGGATATCGAAATCTCCCCTTTCGATAATACCATCTTCATCTGCCACACCAATAATGATTCACATGGTAACATTCATGGCCATATTACGCGGATTTTCGAGAAAGACAACGATCTGGGCGCGCTCGAGTTCAACTTTGAAATCTTTGCCGCAGGCGGCCGTCAATCCGGCTTCAGTTCACCGGACAATCTGTCATTTGATTCGGACGGAGACCTATGGGTCGTTACCGACATTTCTTCCAGCAGCATGAACAAAGGTGTTTATACCAGCTTCATGAACAACGGCCTGTTCGTCATCCCGACAAGCGGACCCAACAAAGGCCAAGCGATGCAGTTTGCTTCCGGGCCAATTGATAGTGAAATGACCGGCCCCTTCTTCACACCGGATGAACAGACACTGTTCCTCTCGGTCCAGCATCCAGGTGAGAATACAACCGACTTAAGTAAACCGACCAGCTTATGGCCGCACCGTCCCGGCGATAAAATTGCAAGATGCGGCGTCGTTGCAATCAGCGGGTTTAAGCTAGGTTAGACCAATTCGAATAGGAGTTGAACGTTATGCCTTTTGCTAACATTGGAGTTGGCGGACTTGTTTTGATCTTGATTATTGCCTTAATTATATTCGGACCTGCCAAGCTTCCTGAGCTTGGACGAGCCTTCGGAAGAACGCTGAGCGAATTTAAAGGAGCTACACGCGGTTTGGTGAACGGTACGGATTCCGAGGACGAGAAAAAAACCGTCATAGAATCACAGCAGACAACTGCTGATGCAGCCAAGTAAGATGAGCGACGGAAAACCAATGAATGTAGTGGGGCATCTTGAGGAAATGCGGCGGCGGCTTATTCACACCCTTATCGCTTTTGTAGTCGCCTTGATCGCTGCCTTCCTATATGTCCATGATATTTATCAATGGCTCGTAAGAGGGATGGGCGAGAAATTGGTCGTGCTCGGGCCCTCTGATGTGATGTGGGTGTACTTCATGATAGCCGGGGTTTGCGCTCTTGCCATTACGATTCCAATCGCCGCCTATCAGATCTGGAAGTTCGTGCAGCCAGCCTTGTCCGAGCCTGCACAGCGCTCTACGCTTATGTTCATTCCTGCCATGACGATGCTGTTTCTGATCGGGATCAGCTTCGGTTACCTCATTTTGTTTCCGATGGTGCTCTCGTTTATGAATAAGCTGGCCAGCGCAGACTTTAATGCGATGTATACGGCTGAGAAATATTTTACATTCATGATTCATATGACCGTACCGTTCGGCCTCTTGTTTGAAATGCCTGCCATCGTCATGTTCCTGACCAAGCTCGGTATTCTCAACCCGCATCGGCTCGCTCGAGCGCGGAAGCTTGCCTACTTCCTTCTTGTCATTATCGCCGTAACCATTACACCCCCCGATATTCTCTCCGATCTGGTCGTAACCGTACCGCTGTTCTTGCTCTATGAGATCAGCATCGGTATTTCTAAATTTGTCTACCGTAAACAGCTGCGTCCGCTTAGCGAATAGCTGTACGGTCCTATGACGCTCTCATCCGTCTTCAGAGACGGTATGAGGGCGTTTTGCGTTCTTCCACTCTCCAGATATTATGCTATACTGTCCCTATTGTGTTTAAACAAGATCGATCGAAAACAGGAGCATGCCATGGAACAGTGGAAGAAGAACCTCGCCGTCCTTTGGATCGGGCAATTTCTAGTTATGGGCGGCATGACGATGATTATTCCTTTTATGTCACTCTATCTGCAATCGGACCGAATCGGGTTAACGAATCAGCATCAAATCGCAACATGGGCAGGCGTTATTTTCGCAGGAAATTTCGTAACTGCCTTCCTCTTTCAACCGTTGTGGGGCAAGCTCTCCGATCAATATGGACGAAAAATGATGCTTCTGCGCTCCGGCTTCGGCATGGCGATCGTGATGATCCTTATGGGCTTCGCCACATCGCCTTGGCATCTGCTGCTGCTGCGCATGGTGAACGGAACGATCTCCGGCTTTAACCCAGCCGCCGTTTCCTTAATCTCTGCATCCACGCCGAAGGAACGAATGGGCTTTGCGATGGGAACGCTGCAATCCGGCGGGATCGCCGGCACGATCCTCGGTCCGTTCATTGGCGGATTGCTCGCCGATGCGATCGGCTATCGGCCAATCTTCTATTTCACCGGAGCTCTGTTGTTCGCGGCGTCCATGCTAGCCTTCTTCATCGTGAAGGAACGGTTCGACCGCGCGCAAGCTGCGGCTCGTCCCAGCGTATCCATTATGGCCGGTTTCCGGCAGCTTGGCCGAGTTCCTCAGCTCTACTCGCTCTTTGCTGTTACGTTCCTGCTGCAATTCGCCATGATCGGACCGATGCCGCTCATGCCGCTCTATGTACAGCAGCTTCATGGAACGACAGTTAACCTCGCCTTCTGGGCAGGCTTTGTCGGGTCAGCTGCCGGTCTCTCCAATATGATTGCCTCTCCGGTGCTCGGCCGGCTCAGTGATCGTATAGGTCAGGAGCGGGTGCTGGGTATATCGCTGATTGGAGCCGCACTTTTATTCATTCCTCAGGCGATGGCAGCCACCGTATGGCAGCTGCTGTTATTTCGCTTGCTGCAGGGCATTTTCCTTGGCGGCCTTATTCCTTCCGTCAATGCGCTTGTTCGCAGATTCACGCCCGACGGCATGGAAGGGCGGGCCTTCAGCTTCAACAGCAGCATGCTGTCTCTTGGCAACATGATCGGGCCAATAGTCGGCGGTCTCGTTTCCGGCTGGATAGGAATTGGCGGTGTATTCCTTATCTCCTCCGCGCTGTTCATCCTTAATGCATTATGGGTACGAAAAACACTTGTGTCCAAGACAAGCAAGGGTGCCTCTCGATGAGGCACCCCTTTTCTTGATGTGAAGCTATTTGACGATTGCAACCGCCAATCCGTCATAAGCAGGCAGCAGCGTGCCGATTAACCGCTCATCACTGACCATACGCTCGTTAAATTCACGCATCGCTAGAACGGAAGGACCATTTTTCTCCGGATCGATTGTCCGTCCATGGAGCAGCGCGTTATCCCCCGTAATGATAGCGCCAGGATTCGCCAGAGCAATTGCCCACTCCAGATATACCGGATAATTCTCTTTATCCGCATCGATAAAGAAAAAATCATATTGTTTGCCCTGCTCCTTAAGCTGAGCCAAGCTTGCTTGGGCATCGCCAACAACATAGCTCACCTGTCCGCCAAATCCCGCTGCTTCCAAATTGCCCCGAGCGACATCAGCATAATTCTGAACTAACTCAAGTGAAGTTAATTGACCGCCCTCTCGCAGTCCTCTTGCCAGACAAATCCCGCTATATCCGCCTAATGCACCGATCTCCAGCACCTGCTTGGCACCGGAAGTCCGAACGAGCATCGTAAGCAGACGTCCATAACCAGCCGCTATCGAGATATCCGGCATGCCCTGCTCCGAGATTACCCGAATCACCCGCTCCAAGTCAGCATCTTCACCAAGAAGACGCTCCACATATTGTTCCGTCGACATTATTCCTGCTCCTCCCTCAATTTCCGCTATGTAAAGTTTGTAATTAATCCCGTGAATAGCCTATACTTGATTGTATGATTTTTATGGACCGGAAACAACCGGAGAAGTCCGAATTGGAGTGATTGTATTGGAAAAATTGCAGCTTATCGCAACTGCCCCTATGGGGCTGGAGGCCGTCGTAGCACGTGAGTTAAAGGATTTAGGGTATAACGATTTGAAGGTCGAGAATGGCCGGGTTATTTTTACCGGAGGTCCGGCGGACATTTGCCGCGCCAATCTTTGGCTGCGCACATCGGATCGCGTATTGATCAAGATGGCCGAATTCCCGGCAACGACCTTTGAAGAATTGTTCGAAGGTACGAAAGCATTAACCTGGCCGGATTGGATCCCTGCTGATGGTGAGTTTCCTGTGGAAGGTCGCTCGCATAAATCACAGCTCTCAAGCGTGCCCGCCTGCCAGAAGATTGTGAAAAAAGCAGTCGTCGAGAAAATGAAGACGGTCTATGGTACCGAATGGTTTCCTGAGGACGGCGCACGATTCGTCATCGAAGTTTGGATGCTCAATGATATGGCTATGATTACCTTAGACACGACTGGCCCGGGATTGCATAAACGCGGCTACCGCAAGCTGGTAACCGAAGCGCCGCTCAAGGAAACGATGGCAGCAGCAATGGTCCTTCTGAGCAGATGGCAGCCGGAACGCCCGCTGTATGATCCGTTCTGCGGGTCAGGAACGATTCCGATTGAGGCAGCTATGATTGGCTGGAACATTGCACCTGGACTGCGCCGTACCTTCAATAGCGAAGGCTGGCCGTTAATACCGGAGGAGCTATGGGAGCAAGCCCGCGAAGAAGCTTTTGATTCGGTCAAAGACGATATCCCTCTTCAAATCAACGGCTCGGATATCGACCCCTCCGCCATTGATGTTGCAACAGCAGCTGTTAAGAAGGCTGGCTTTGAGCGCGACATTAAGCTCAGCGTACTGCCTGTTTCAAGAATGAAGCCGGAAGGCGATTATGGCTGTATCATTACCAATCCGCCGTATGGGTTACGACTCGGTGATGAGGCAGAAGCCGAGAAAGCCGTTAAGCAGCTTGGCCTGAGCAAGCTTTATTTGCCAACCTGGTCCATGTTTGCCTTGACACAGCCCAAGACGTTTGAGCAAACGATAGGACGTAACGCAGACAAGAAAAGGAAATTGTTCAATGGCCGGATCGAATGTACCTTTTACCAGTTTTTTGGACCGCTCCCACCATTTCGCGTGCAGGAATAATCTGCGCCTTGAAATGCGTCATAGGTATACTATAATGGGATGATGTTCATGTATTGTAAATAAATTTGGATATTTTGGAACAGAAAGGATATCTTTCTTATGGTTCAACCGTTACAAGCGACCAGAAATCGCGGCCTTCGAACGTGGATTGATTCGGTCATCCGTATAAAAGGAATTGATCTGCTGCTGTTTTTTGTGCTTATGATGTACAAGCTCGTGCTGTTTGACCGGTTTGTTAAAGTTCCAAACATGGCGATGAGCGTAGATGATGTTTTCGTGGCAATTGGTACATTAGCATTAGTCAGCTTTTGGACATTGTGGCTGCCAATGCGGGGACGCATGACTGCCCTGGCCATCCTTAATGTGGTGCTCACTGCTGTTGTCTACTCGGATTTAGTATACTTTCGTTATTTTCAAGATTTGATTTCAATCCCTGTATTAATGCAGGCTGGTCAGGTTAGTTCGCTTGGCGATAGTATCGGAACGCTGTTAAGCGCTAAAGATATTTGGTATTTCATTGACTGGCCGTTCCTTATTCCGATTGCGATCTATGTTTTGTTCCGCAAACGCGACAATGACATCCGGCTTTCTTTTGCCAAACCAAAAAGGCTTCGCCGTGCTGTTATCCGGTTATCACTTAGCCTTATTATTTTTGCAACAGGGGTTACACTTGTCTTTGTGCCGATTAACATTGCGAAGAAAACGTGGGCAGTTGGTCTGTTCGTCGGTAACTGGTGGAATATGTCCCTTTATAACGTAACAGGCGTTATCGGATTCCATGGCTATGATATTTACCGCTATGCCAATGAGCATTGGCTGAGTGACAATTCCGTCCCGGTCGAATCGAAGAATGAAGCCAAACAATGGTTCGCAGAACGCGGCAATGAACGAAAACAGCTGGAATCGGATCCTTTGTTCGGCAAATATAAAGGCAAGAATGTCATTATGGTTCAGCTAGAAGCGTTCCAAAACTTCGTCATCGGTCAGAAAATCAATGGCCAAGAAGTGACGCCGAATATAAATAAGCTGCTTGGTGAGTCTATGTACTTCAAAAACTTCTACCACCAAACAGCGCAAGGCCGGACGTCGGATGCTGATATGGCGGCAAATGCCTCCCTGCAGCCTCTTTTAACCGGTTCCGTGTTCATTCGTTACGCACAGCATCAATACGACAGCATGCCTTCCACATTGAAGGATAACGGGTATACGACCTCTGTGTTTCATGCCTATGACGGCGGCTTCTGGAACCGGAATGCGATGTATAAGACGTTAAAATACGATACCTTTTATAGCAAGAAAAGCTTCAAGATTGATGAGCCATTGGGGTGGTCCCTAGGCGATACCTCCTTCTTCCGTCAATCGGTCGATATCATCAAGAAGCAGAAACAGCCGTTCTACTCGTTCCTTATCACCTTATCCAGCCACCATCCGTACACGCTGCCAGAGAGCTATCAAACCTTGAACGTAGGTGACTTTAAAGGAAAGATATTCGGCGATTATTTGGAAGCTATTCACTACGTTGACGCGTCAGTCGGTAAGCTTGTGGAGCAGTTGAAGGCAGAAGGCCTATGGGATAATTCGATCTTCCTGTTCTATGGGGATCATGATAATTCCATCCGCGACTGGAAACCGTTCGAAACCTTCCTCGGGAAGCCGCTATCCGATCTTGACCGGCTTAATATCTTGAAACAAGTGCCGTTTGTCGTTCATTTGCCGAACGATGATCAGGCTGGCGTATATGACCAAGTGGGCGGACAGCTGGATGTCACGCCAACTGTGCTGCATCTGCTTGGAATCTCCACGGCGGATAAATATTTCGTCGGAACACCGCTTGTCACAGAGAAACCGCTAGCGGGCAAAAAGGTGGTGCTCCGGGATGGTTCCTTCACAGACGGCAAAGTATTCTATATTCCGCCTGACGATGGTAAACCAGAGCATAGCAAATGCTATAACGTAGCGAGCGGCAAGCTCACCGATGTGAGCGCATGCCAAGCAGGCATAAGCCCCGCTCGCAAGGAGCTCGTCGAATCTGATCTCGTCATCCAGCATGATTTGATCAAAGAGTTTAAAAAGAAATAGGGTCTTGTGGAGCTGTAATGAAACAGCCCTAGCTATTGAAGCAGCCGGTCAGGGTTTCATATACCTGATCGGCTGTTTTTTGTTCGCTTGTTCAGCAGCTGGAGCTTGGGAATATACGCTCTATTCCAGCATCCAGACTTCGGCTTGACACTGCCATTAATGTCATGGTTTATACTGGGAAAAATTTGCTTCCGGAGTGAGTTTTCCTTCGGAAAACTTTTAGGAGGAACCAATAACCTTGATTAACGTGTTAACTATTTCCGGGAGTCTTCGTGCTCATTCTTCTAAATCGGTTTGCTGCTCGGGATTGCTGCACTCGCTCCTGAGAGTTATCGCTTCACGTCATATAGTGGACTCAGTGCAAGGGCATGGTCATATTGACTCTGTCCTTACTATAATATTATTAAAAGCCTCTCGGAATAAAAAGGAGCAAATCGGGGACTGAATTGAAATACAACGGGGAATTTAGCTCGAAAAGTTGGAACATGATAATCAGTTTCAAGAATGGGCAGACTTCACTAATTTTCCAGCCAGGATTTTTAAACTTAGGCGGCTAAGGGGAAAATACGGATTTCATTTTGTCCGTGGCAGCCCCTTCGGAGTTGGACCATCGTTCTCCGTCCCTCGGTTTTTAGGGTTTATCTCACATATACTCACTCATTCGCAAAACTTCGTCACCTATATATATTGGATATTAGCACTAACTTTCAACAAACTTTATTAATAAAAGGTTCTATACTGGATATTTCCAATAAAGAAGCGCAAATGCCATCATAACCAGCGCAAATTGAGATGTATCCTGCAAATATCCAATATAGCCAGCATATCAGAACATAACACCTGCGTTATCTTACAAATATCCAATATAGCAGCCTAATTATATGTAAATAACTGATTTCTTCATCCATCAACAGTCCCTCAATAATGTTTAGCTGTGGGCTGTATGGGGGGAGGAATACTTGAATCAACTTGGCATAATGATGCGCACATTATCCAAAACCATTATGCGTCTCGATATCTCGATATCAAGATTAAGATATCCTTAACATTCGATTGCGGCTTTCATCAGATAGATCTAAAAAAATGCAAAGATAGCGCACGTACAACCTGATTTCGTCCGTAGATTTCATTGCGGCTTGAGTTGCTTCCAACCGCTCAGGTTTTTCTTCAAATTGGATTGCTTTTGTTCTCGCCAAGGCTATTTGTCTCATTAACGATTCTTTCAATTGCGTAGATATGGGTAGATGGAATGAGGAGAAGTGAGTTTTCCTTCGGAAAACTTAAGCTTATGCTTCCGAAGTGAGTTTTCCTTCGGAAAACTTTTAAGGAGGAACCAAAATGACCCTTATCAACTTGTTGACTATTTCCGGGAAGTCTTCGTGCTCATTCATCTAATTCGGCTTTGCTGCTCGGGATTGCTGCACTCGCTCCTGAGAATTATCGCTTCACCGCATATAATGGACTCGGTGATCTTCCGCACTTCAATCCTGATCTGGATGGTGATGATATCCTTCCGCCTGCAGCGGTGAGCAGCCTGCGTGCGCAGTTGAAGCAAGCTGACGCTGTAATTATATGTACGCCGGAATATGCAAACGGCGTGCCGGGCGTTCTTAAGAATGCACTTGATTGGATCGTGTCCTCCGGCGAATTCATTAATAAACCGACAGCTGTTATCAGTGCATCCCCTAACCCTCTGGGCGGTGACAAAGCCCATGCCTCCTTACTTCTTACTCTAGCTATGATGAGTGCCGCAGTCGTAGAGGGCGGCAAGCTGCTCGTGCCCTTCGTTCGGTCAAAGGTAAGCAGCGAAGGCGTCATTACAGATCCCCTGACAGCTGAGGCCTGCCGAGTGCTGCTGCATTCGCTCGAACAGTCTATTCATCCAAATGTAAGCTGACCAATGGCCGTCCGAACAAAAAAAAGAGCTGTTCTCAAGCAGAATTAATCTGCTTTAGGAACAGCCTTCTTTTATTTCTTTACATATTTACGTGCTTTCTCGATCGCTTCGTCTTCTGTTGGTGCCGTTATATAACGTCCATTAATGAAGATGAAAGCGAATCGTGAGCAAGGGCCGCAATAGGACTTGCAGGCAACCTTGATCTCTGTTCCAGGTGCCATCTTCTCCAGCTTTGGCACCATGCTTTTTAACTTTCATATGTTTGCATTTATCGCATATGCGAATATCGTTTGCCATGTTTCGTCTCCCCGCTCCGCCTTCTACAGCAGCCTCGCTTGCTTAATGGTCGCCGTGGTTGCCTTTAGTCGGGTTCGAAATAGCGAAGCCTTCTTTCGGCACATAGAAGTAGTCGACTCTTACGCCGTCCAGCAGCTCGATACCCTTTTCCAAAATAACGCTAATCCCTTTATCTGTCTCAACAACTTCATCATTTGCTCCTGGCTCGTCCATTTTCATGCCATAATGAGCATGGTCGCCATGGGAATGAGTGACAAAGATCCGGAGAAGCTTGCCTTCGTTCTCTGGGTTGTTAAGCTCCTCTTGGAGAACTTTCGCAGCGTTTCGTGTTATTTTGCAGTTCAATTGAATTCATCTCCTAAAGTTTTTTGAGATATCTGATTTAATCGAAAACGATACGAATAATCTCTTCATTCTATTGTAAAGAAACCACACTCAATGTTCAACCGCTATTGTAAATGAGCGCCGTATTTTCTTTCCATGTAACGAGTGTAGAACTCCGCTGCAATCATCGTCACGGCGATATCGTCAATCGGCAGAAATGGAAGCACGTCCGGCAGAACCCAATAAAGGAGCACCGGCACCAAATAAAGAAGCTTGTCCATTATACGGACTTCCTTTGCCGTAAGCAAACGATAAATCCGGGCGAATACGAACCGCCAATGGCGGAGTGATAGTAGTTTGCGCATGCTGCATGGCCTCCCTTTCCGCCAATTATAGCACAGCATAAGGAAAAGCCGCATGTCAGCTCTAGACATGCAGCCCGTAAGAGATTTTACTTGTGAATCACTGCTTCCATGGCGGCGAGAAGAAGCGGACGAACTTCATCATATAAATCGGGAAAAGAGTCAATGGGCAGCGGATTGATCCCGAGTCCTACTTCAACGGTATAGCCAGGCTTGCGAAACTCTTGGATAAACCAATCCTTGTATCCCGCATCACTGCCGCGAAGCTTCACAGGCTTATAACCGCTTGCATGTCCGAGCACAGCAGCAATCCGCTCCGCTTCAGGAGGCTCATAGCCCCGATAATTCCAATAAATCTCCTGCCCCTGTGTGTGGAGAGCAACAACCAGATCAAACTGCTGCTCGGCGGTGAACTCGGCCAGTGCCTTCGCTTCCGGTTCAGAGAGCGGCGCTTCTCCCGGATAATCACGCGGTCCAGGACCTATTACGTCTCGACGCGCCACCTCCTCCTCCCAGAAAGCGGGAAACTGGTCATTCAGGTCGATCCCCCTGGCATTCGCCTTCCATTTGGTAAATCGAAGGGATTGCCGGTTCCAATGAAACAGCTCCGTATAATGCGGGTGATCAGGTCTTAGTCCTTCCTGAACCAGCTCGACGCCGTCCGGATTAACCATCGGCACGAACCAAACCGTCACTTGCTGCAGCAGCTCTCTCATAGCTGCTCCTCCAAGCTTTCCCCCCATAGAGGCTGCCTTTGCTGCATCCTCTATAAACGTCATCAACAGCGGAGCAGTAATCCACTCATTTGCATGCATCGCAGCATTCATATGAACTTTATGAGACCCTTCTCCCAGTCGAATGGCATGAATCGGTTTACCCATTACACTGCAGCCAATTTGAGTACGCTGCAGAAAAGGATATTCCCTCTCCAGCGCTGTTAAATCCTCCTCAAGCTCTTTCCAGCCGTATTCGGCACGACCGTCTACAATGCGATGACAGCGTTCTCCAGGAATAGTTAGCAGCTGTCCGGGGACAAGCCTTTTGGGATCGAGAAACGGATTAGCAGCAAGTAAGGCGGGAATCGATATGGAGAAAATAGAAGCTAGCCGGAGAAGAGTATCCTCCGGCTGGACACAGTAGATTGCAGCATTATGCGGCGGAATGAACAGCAGTAAACCCGGCAAAAGCTGTGACGAGACACTAATTTGCGGATTAGCCGCTTGGAGCGAAACAGAATTCACCCCAAACCTCCGGGCAATACGAAGCAGCGTATCTCCCGGCTGCACAACGTAAGGAAGCATGGTTTTATGACCTCCTGAGAGTTTTCCGTAGGAAAACTTTCTTCGTAAGCATAAGCTAAGATTTCCATAGGAAATCTCTCTTCGTAAGCATAAGCTAAGATTTCCATAGGAAATCTCTCTTCGTAAGCATAAGCAGAGATTTCCGTAGGAAATCTCTCATCGTAAGCATAAGCTGAGATTTCCAGAGGAAAACTTTCTTCGCAACCTTCATTCTCGGTCTAGTCACATGCTATGCGGCTGCTCCATGCCGCATGACTCCTTTTGTCAAACCGTCGATCTGCGAAGTAACAAATAAGAAACAATGGCATAGCAGGCTGTAATCGGTATTAGCCATAATGCAGCTTGGAAGGCAGTTAAAGTCCGTATAGCTGCAAAGATGTTATCCCAAAGCTCAAAACGATTAAGTGCGAAGCTGCCGATTGTACCTGCTGCTAGAATTAAGATGGAGCCGATAATCATGCCTATGATGCCAAAACGCCGGTAGATACTAGAAATCACGAAACCTAAGAAAAATAAGTTGAACATTATCATCAAATAAATAACGATTTGTTGGAAGGGAGATCCATCATTCATATAAGGGAGATCAAAGAAATGAAGCTGTACCCACCACCCATTCGTCACATCTGCTTCCAGGTAAGCGAGCAAGCATAACATTATCGCTATAAACAAGCAGTTTATAAAGGCTGTAATTGCTGTCCCTAAGAAATAATCTGTTCTTCGAACGGATAGCCCAAGCGCGAACGGGAATGTTTGTACTAATGAGATGGCGCCGATGACTAACATGTAGAAGAAGATAGAGGTAATGCCTCCAGAATAAAATTTATCGGTTTCATCTATTAACTTCGCCACGACAATATTAACAAGAAAGCTTGAGCCGAGAATTAATCCTGGGGTGAACAGCCAACTTGTTTTATTTCTCCAATGCATATTCATCACAGCTGTTGTCCGGTTCATTTGAATACCACTTCCTTTCTGCTATTCTTCCCACTCGTCAGGTGTACAATCAACTGCTGCATAGATACAGGGATAAGCTCGAGCCCTTGATCAGAGGCAAGCTTCCGATCCCCCGATGTTAACTCTCCCATGAAAGTAACCGAAACCATACCGCCTAAAGGAGCACAGTTGATCACTTCTCTGCCCGCTGTAAAAGCATCAACCGAAGCTTTCGCGCCAACGACGGTACAGCCCTCACTTCTCAATACATCCGCATCTTCATTTATGATTAGCTTCCCGCCATCAATAACCATAACATGCTCCAAGATCCGGCTTACCTCATCAATGAGGTGAGTGGACAATAAGACGGTACGCGGATAAAGAGCATAATCTTCAATTAACCGGTCGTAAAATAAACCTCTCGCTACAGCATCAAGACCGATATAAGGTTCATCAAAAATCGTCAAAGGCGCTCGGCTGGCAAGGCCGATAATAATACCGACGGACGAGAGCATCCCTCTAGATAATTTCTTCATTCTTCGCTTGATAGGAAGCCTGAAATCAGCTAGCAATACGTCTGCGAGTGATTGGTCCCAGTTGGGGTAAAGAGTTGCGGCCACCTTCAGTACGTCGATCACACGGAAGCTCTCTGGATATTTCTGACTCTCTCTTATGAAACACAATTGTCTAAGGACGCGGTTATTCTCATACGGATGTTCTCCAAACACGCTGAGCTCTCCGCTAGTTGCGAATTCTTGGGCAGTTAATAGCTGCATGAGGGTCGTTTTCCCTGCTCCGTTTCTACCTAGGAGCCCGTAAATTTTATCGGCTTCGAGCGTGAAAGTAACATCGCTGACTGCTTTTACATTCCCATACGATTTGGTCAAACCATTCACTTCAACGATCTTCGCCATTACACTTGATCCCCTTTCCGAATCATGTCTGCCAGCTGGTCTGCTGTAATGCCGAGCCTCCGAGCTTCTTTCATCATCGTGACGATGTATTGCTCAAAAAATTGCTCTTTCCGCTTCTCCACCAACATGCTGCGTGCTCCTGTCGATACAAACATTCCAATCCCCCGCTTCTTATACAAAATATGTTGATCAACGAGCAGATTAACGCCTTTAGCAGCTGTAGCCGGGTTTATTTGATAGAAAGCAGCAAATTCGTTGGTAGAAGGAATCTGGGATTCCTCCGCTAATCCGCCATTTATGATATCCTCCTCTATTCGCTGGGCGATCTGGACGAATATCGGCCCTCTGTCATCGATTAAAGAAACCATTTTCCTCACCACCTAGTTGGTTAGTTACTTATGTAACTAACCATATAACCTGAACCATTTTTTGTCAACAAAAAAAAGCAGTTCCTCGTCAAAATGGACGAATGAACTGCTTATTGTAAGGTGTTTTGCTGCCGGAGGCTATCCGATTTTGGGAACTTGCCACACGACGGGCGTAAGCTCAATTTGCTCGCCAAGCCATTGCTGCGCAATGGTCTTGAACATACGGGGCTCTCCGCTGCAAAAAAATTGATGGATCGGTAGATCCTCATTGCGCGCCAGCTTATTCCGGTCATATAAGATCGTACTAATCTCACGAGCCGTCTCATCTGCCGAGCTAATTAGCGTTATATCTCTACCCATCACTTCCGAAATGGTGTCGGCAAGGAATGGATAATGGGTACATCCCAAAATGAGCGTATCCAGATTGCGTTTCTTCAAGGGCTCCAAGGAGGATCGTACCGCCTCGAAGGTTTCCTCCGAACGGAAATTCCCCTGTTCCACTAAGGGAACAAATCTTGGGCAAGCCAGGCTAATCACTTCAAGACTTGGCGATAGCTGCTTAAGCGCAAATTCATAAGCTTTGCTCCGTATTGTACCCTCTGTTCCGATTACACCTACGATACCGGTTTGTGTACGGCCATTCGCTGCTCTTGCCCCGGGATGGATAACGCCTACAACCGGGATAGCAACCCTCGATCGAATATCCTCCAGAGCGACAGCAGTTGCTGTGTTACATGCTATTACAATCATTTTAGGACGAAATTGAATAAGATAATCAACGATTTGTCTGGTAAATCGTGTTACTTCATCCGCGGGACGCGGTCCGTACGGTGTACGGGCGGTATCACCGAAGTAAATGATTTTTTCCCGAGGAAGCTGACGCATAACCTCCTTGACGACAGTTAAACCGCCTACGCCAGAATCCAATACTGCGATCGGTTGTTGCACGGACACACCGCTTTCTTGTACGTTTTGGCTGAACTTCAATAGAATATGAATGCTGTTAAAAAAACGTACCTACATCTTAGCGTAAAAACCGACAAGGTACAAGGTTGACAGACGCTTTAGAATAAAGGCCTGCAAATTCCTAAAGGCCAAACAAAAAAACGCTTAACGAGGGGCAGAAATCATTATGCCCTCTTCGTTAAGCGTTAAACTTCAGGTCTATATTACTTATATTGTGGCAGCCAGTCACCATGCGCTTCGATTAAATCATCACACATCGCGATGATATCATCGATGGACAGCTCCGCAGAAGTATGCGGATCCAGCATTGCCGCATGATAGATATGCTCGCGTTTACGCGTTATTGCAGCTTCAATTGTAAGAAGCTGTGTATTAATATTCGTCCGGTTGAGCGCTGCCAGCTGCGGCGGCAGGTCACCAACGAATGTCGGCGTTACGCCATTGCGGTCAACGAGACAAGAAACCTCGACGCATGCTTCTCGCGGCAGATTTGTAATCAGACCGGTATTCATTACATTACCGCCGATTTTGAATGGAACGTTCGTCTCAATGGCCTCGAAGATATAAGAAGCATATTCATGGGAACGTTCATGATGCAGCTCCGGGTTGTTAACCAGCTCCTGCTTCAGCTTCTTCCAATTTTCGATTTGACTGATGCAGCGGCGCGGATACTCATCGAGCGGGATATTGAACCGGTCTACAAGCTCCGGATAATTGCGCTTAATGAAGTACGGATGATACTCGGCGTTATGCTCGGAGGATTCGGTAATATAATAACCGAATTTCAGCATCATTTCGTACCGTACCATATCGTGATGCTTCTCTTTCTGCTTCTCACGGGCGCGGCGTTTAATTTCCGGGTACAAGTCTACGCCATCCTTGGAAACCTCAAGCAGCCATGCCATATGGTTAATGCCAGCAATCTTCGATTGCACACCTGTCGCATCAAGATCCAAATGCTTGAACAGATCGCTTACACAGGTTTGAACACTGTGGCATAGACCGACCGTTTTAACCCCGCCGTAAGTGTTCATTACATTCGTAAGTACCGCCATCGGGTTCGTATAGTTGAGGAATAGCGCGTCTGGGCAAACCTCTTGAATGTCCTTAGCAAAATCAAGCATAACCGGAATCGTCCGCAGGTTGCGAAAAATACCGCCAATGCCCACTGTATCTGCAATCGTCTGACGCAGACCGTATTTCTTAGGTATTTCGAAGTCGGTAATCGTACATGGATCATATCCGCCGACTTGAATAGCATTTACGACGAATTTTGCACCGCGAAGCGCTTCTTTTCGGTCTGAATAAGCTTTAATGACACAAGTGCTGCCGCTTGTATTCTTAATATGATTGAGCATAATTTCGGATTCAGCAAGACGCTCCGGGTTAATATCGAAGATTGCAAGCTCAAACTCCTGCAAAGCTGGTGTCTTCAAGCAATCGCCCAGAACATTTTTGGCAAAGACCGTACTTCCCGCACCGATAAAAGTAATTTTTGACACTGGGGGGGTCCTCCTCAGAAATTTAGAATTTTGGCAATGAAGCATTTTGCAATGAAAGCGAATTAATGTATTCAACAATTTAAACTATAAAGCAAAATACCCTGTGTTGAGTAGGAAATAAAGTATGAAACTTATGGACATTTGTCGTTTTATATACTACTCTTGTTGTAAAGTGAAAATGGCAGCAATGGAAGGACGTGCCCGTTAATATGAAGCCAACAGTGGATCATTTTAAGTTTAATGTTGGATCAAATACACAGCCTGGCCACGGAGAATTATCTGTTCTATTCAGCGGCGATGGGAAGCCCCATCCTAACCACCAAATTGGTCCTGCCGTCCTCAATTATTACTTAATCCACACGGTAATGTCAGGCAAAGGGAGATTCGAAATTGACGGAAAGCGATATGATTGCGCGAAGGGCGATACCTTCTTCATATTTCCGGATACACTATATACTTATAAAGCGCATGAATCCGATCCATGGCATTACCGATGGGTTGCATTCAGGGGGCATATGGCGGAGTCGTTGCTTACAAGCATAGGCATTTCACCTGCCCATCCAATCATCAATTGTGATGATTATCGTTCGTTAACCGGGCTTTATCGGAAATTACAATATACACTTGAGCATACCTCATTGCCGGAGTTAGCTGATTTGGAAGCAAGCGGTCTTCTTCGTATTTTGCTTAAGGAATTCGGGGAGCGCAACGCGGATAAATTAACTTTTAACTTCCCAACGATTGTTCCTGATATGGAGAGGCAGGTCAAACAAGCTATCCGCTATCTCTCTTATCAATTCGCTAAGCAGATCTCGATAGATGAATTATCGCGAAGCCTTGGCTACCACCGGACCCATTTATCCAAAATGTTCAAGCAATATACAGGCCAATCACCGATGCAGTTTCTGCTCAAAGTAAGAATGGAACGCGCAAAGGAGCTCTTATCCGGCCAGATCCATTTATCCATTGACCAAGTAGCCTCTTCGGTCGGTTACAGTGATTCGCTGTATTTCTCTAAGCAGTTCCGCAAAACCTTTGGTTTATCACCAACCGAATTCCGCACCTATCAACGGACTAAGAAGTCCTAATGCGCCTGTAAGACAATTATAGGAGATCCAAACCGCCTTGACACTCGGGCGGCTTTCTTTTATCATTTATTTAAATGGTTTAACTATTTACAAATGAATTGTTGATTGATGAAATGTTCATGTATTGGAGGTTGAAGCTATTTGGCACCAGCAAGAGATGAAGATTTAACGCCAAACACCAGCTGCGAGGCGGAACGTTTTCAGAAGGCGATGAGTACAACAAACCGCAAACTAGTTTCCTTAATCACGGGACGACTTGAAGATGGCTTAACCGGACCGCAGTGCTTTATTTTGAAAATTATCTCGGAAGAGCACCGGGCGACTTCCTCCATACTTGCTCAGCGGATGGACGTAAAGCCAAGTGCAATTACCGTTATGATAGACCGGCTTGTCGAGCATGGCTTCGTCAAACGACTGTCGGATGAACAGGATCGGCGTGTTACGCTTCTGCTCCTGACCAAGAAAGGAACGGTTGCACTGGATAAAGTCCGCATACACTCGCGAGAAATTTTGAGCAAGCTGCTGCAAACGTTGGAGCTCGATGAAGTGGAACGCTTTATTCAATCCTTTGAACGGATCGCACTTGCTGCATCAACTTTAGAATAGGAGCTGAATGATTGAATGGCATTAACAAAGACAACCAAAGCGGCGGATATTTCAGAGCCGCAGAATGAAGCCTTCAAGAATAAAGGAATGCTTATTGCCGGTCTGATGATCGCGATGCTGTTTGCGGCACTGGACAATACGATCGTTGGCACAGCGATGCCGAAGATTGTCGGGGAAATGGGCGGGCTCAGTCTCATTACATGGGTTACGACCGCCTATATGCTGACATCGACAACCGTCGTTCCGATCGCCGGTAAGCTGGCGGATTTGTTCGGACGCAAGCTTATCTATGTATTAGGCATTGTTACTTTTATCGCCGGCTCCGCGCTTTGCGGTGTAGCGCAATCGATGGAGCAGCTTATCATCTTCCGCGGCATTCAAGGCATCGGCGGCGGTGTTATGATGCCAATGGCGATGATTATTATCGGGGATTTATTCACTGGTAAGGAACGTGCCAAGTGGCAGGGAATGTTCGGCGCTATATTCGGACTATCCTCCGTCATCGGACCGCAAATCGGCGGATGGATCGTTGATTCTGTTAACTGGCATTGGATCTTCTTCATCAATTTGCCGGTCGGATTTGTAGCTCTGGCATTCATCATAGCCGGATTGCCTCGGCATACTTCGAAAGGCCCTGTCAAGATCGATTACGCGGGAATCGTTACGATGATTACTGGTGTAGTAAGCTTATTGCTGGCTCTGTCTCTAGGCGGCAAAAATTATCCATGGGCTTCTTGGCAAATTATTGGGATGTTCGTTCTAGCCATCCTATCTTTAGTATGGTTCGTTCGGATCGAATCCAGAACCAGCGAACCTATTCTGCCGATGCATCTGTTCAAGAACGGCACCTTTACCAAAGTTAACGGAATCGGCTTCTTTATGAGCCTTGGCATGTTCGGAGCAGTTGTATTCGTGCCTTTGTTCATGCAGGGTATTGTGGGCATAAGCGCTACAGCTTCCGGCACCGTCATGATGCCAATGATGCTTTCGCTTATCGCAGCAAGCATTATCGGAGGCCAGTTTGTTTATAAAATAGGCGTGCGCCGCCAAATGGTAGCGGGGATGATCATTGCAGCCGTGAGCTTCTTGTTTCTATCAACGATGGACCAAAGCACCACGCGTTTGCTGGCCTCCTTGTATATGATTATTATGGGTACTGGTATTGGGCTCGTTATGCCTTTGCTCACCTTAATCCTGCAGGAGAGTTTCAAGAAAGAGGAGCTTGGCGTCGTTACCTCGTCCAGTCAATTTTTCCGTTCAATCGGGGGAACTTTCGGGATAACGATACTCGGGGTTATTATGAACCATACTTCAAGCGGTGAGCTTGGCCATAAATTAACGCCTATAATCAACGATATCGCTTCAAACGATTCAACGATAGCGTTTAAAGAAAAGACTCTGAGCCTTATTCAATCCGATCCGCAAGCACTCTATAATTCATTATTGAATAAAGCAGCCCTTAAACAAATTCCTGCAGCAGCTATTGATAAAATCGTTCCCGTCCTCAAATCAACGCTTGTCGATTCTCTGCAAAGTGTTTTCCTATACGGTCTTGGATTTATTCTTATTGGTGTCATTCTTGCCGTATTCCTTGGCTCTGTTAAATTAAAACAGCGCTCCAAGGAAGAGAAGCAAGAAGCTTTATTACAATCGGCAGAATCCCATTAAGCGGGAGAACAAGCAAATGAACAGAAGAGCTTAGCCTATGCACTTACGCATGGCTAAGCTCTTCTTTCGTGGAAGCTATGATTTTGATCAACGGACCGTTTGAAATTGCGATTTATCGGAGTTCAGCTCATTCATGTTCATCCGATTCGGTGTCAAGCAGGTTGACGGCCTCGTCGGAATCAGAGTCCAGTTCATCACTATTGCGCGCCGAACGCCAGTTACGAACACTATCGATAACACTGCTCGCCGTTTCTTTGGTTTTACCCGCGAAATCTGTTGCTCCCTCACTGACCTGCTTTGCAATGCGGGTTGTTGTATCACCGACTTGCCCGGCAATTTGAACCGTACGATCGCTCACTTGCTGCGCGCTCACGACGATATCCTTGCGCAGCTGGCGGCCAGACTTAGGCGCTAACAACAGTGCTGTTACGGATCCGGCAACTCCGCCTGCAAGTGCTCCTAATATGAAATTTCGTGCATTACTCTTTTTTGCCATGGTGTTCGCTCCCTTAGTTTGTAGTCATTTATTATCGTGCCCTACGTCATGCTCGGAACATACGGAAGGAGAGTTTTCTTTTCGCTTCGTTTGCCAGAACTGCCAGGCGGTATAGCCGACTTCTGCCCAATCAAGCGCATCAGCGATTTGATGCTTGTATTTGCCTCCGGCTTTAGCAATATGACGGTCAGCCGTCTGTGCCAAAGCATCGGATAACCGGCTGACGGTGCCAGACACTTGCTCAGCTGACTGCCCCATACGCTTTGTCGCATCCATTAGCTTAGATACGCCCTCTAACTGACCTTGAACAGTCTGCATCATAGCCGCTGCGGTATCAACGAAGTCACTGACCTGCGCAGCAGCAGTCTGCGCCTGCAGTTCCGCTCGCTCAGCGGTATGCACGAGCCTTTCCAGCTTACGGTCTGCCGCTCGAAGCCAAAGCAGAATAGCGATGACCAGCGTCACAAAAGCTGCGGCACATATAACCTGCATCCAAACGCTGTCCATTCGTCAACCCTCCCTCCGCACTTATCCCTAAGCTCTAGACGAATGCCCAATTCGTACTGTCATTATAAGCAGTATGGGCTTGGCTTGACACAGATGTAAGTAAGAAATGACAACCAAAATAGGCGCACAAAAAAACACGGGTTTCATTCCCGTGTCGAGCACCATTGTTATGAACCCGTAATTCGATAGCTGCATTTGTCGCCGCCTTCGGCCAAGCATTCGGTACGCTTCACTTCAGCATCCAATAAATGCTCGAACAGAGCAAGCTCACACTGACAAGCATGCTGATAACGCTTGGCAACCTGTGCGATAGGACAATTGTATTCATTCAGGATAAGAACATCCTCTTCATCGTGAAGCTGAACCATGTAGCCGCCGTCATTCTGAATGGCAGCAAGCTCAGTGACCTTCTCCCTCAAAGACTTTCCTTCCATCCGATAGGCGTTGCGTTCAATCAGCTTCCGTTTCCTTCCCTCGAACAGCCGTTCTACCAATGCTGCCGTCTCTGGATCGTCCTCCAGCTCTTCGAGCAGGTCAAGGGCAAGCACGTGATAATTCCTTGGAAACAAATGCTCAGCTTGTTCAGTAAGCTGAAAGCGATGCGTAGGTCTTCCGACCGCCTGCCTGATGATAATCGGCCTTATGAGGCCATCACGTTCAAGTAGGCTCAAATGCCTCCGAACGGCCATCTCTGTAAGGTGAAGCTGTTTGGCAAGTTCAGCTGCATTCAATTGCCCTTGTGTCTTTAGCAGCGTCAACACGGTCTGACGAGTGGACCCCTCCTGCTTCATGGACCGCTCTTTCTGCGCAAACGGATTATCTAGTTGTTCCAAGCCTATCACCACCTTGCGCGTTCAACGGTTCATTCGCCTGCGAAGGCCGTTGCATGTTAGCGTCATTGTAACGCATTTTTACTATTTCGTAAATCGGTTTGAAAGAAAGGATAAAGCAGGAAAGCGGCGGAAGACATTTGTCTTCACGCCGCTTTCCTGTATGCATATTAACCTAACTCTTGAAGGAGATACATCTCAACTGCTGCTTTGAATGCCATGAGATCAGAGGGTAACGAATGCGTTATCGGGTGCTGTTCCCCTCGCGGCCATTCATAATAATCCTGAACCAACGGCCGGCGAAGGCGCACCAGTGCAAGCAGCGGCTCACGCAGCTCCGCTCCAAAAACATGCTCACCTGCGATAATGTCTATAATATCCTCGTAGCTGCTCGCATCACGCATAATAAACCCGTCAATCAGGCAGCTTCCGATATCGGTTACGGTCTCAATGGCTAGATGGATCGCACGTTCTTGCGCCAGTCCTTGAATAAGGCTTCCAGTCCATTGCTCTTCAACGGTTTGCAGTGCTTCTACAATTGTTGGAATCATGTCTAAGCGGACAGATAGTTGTTCGCGGTTAACATAGTACATCGGATTCTATCCCTGCCTCGTGTGTTACCGTTTATTCTTGCGTGCTTTGCGTTTAAGCCATACTGTCATAACAATACAGCTGATAATGACAACCAGCAAATAGGTCATCATTTCGAATACGTCCCCCATATTAACCCGCCTTTTTAAAATTCGTAGTCGACGCTTACGGACGACTCGCGAACTTCTGCCATATGCTCGATAACCTTTTTATGGACAGGATGAACTTGATAAGCATTCAATCCATCCATCGACTCGAATTTCGTCACGAGGGCGATATCATACGAACGTTCGGAATGGATGATATCAACTCCGACCTCTAGAAATTTAAGCTCTTCAATCTTGCCTTCCATATCCTTCAGCACCTGCGCGGTACGTGCGATGCTTTGCTGCGAACGGTCTTTTAATTTAAATAATACGATATGTGTAATCATAACTATAATCGCTCCTTCTTCCCTATAATTATCGAATGCCTGCCCCTGTGAATGCATTGCATGACAAGCACCCTTTTGACACATAATAACCCAAGCAGCAGGTGCTCGGCAATCTTCTAACAAAGGGGATACAGGTATGCGTTATCCGGTGACTATTGTCGCTACATTAATTGGTGTCGCTTTATGTTTGTATAACTATACAGGATATGACCCGCATAATTTCGTTTTCTTCATGTTTAGCGTCCCCGGCTGGTTCGCAGACCTGATCATGGATATTCATGAGGTAAGCGTCTTATGGATGTATGTATTAACAATTGGCAGCTATGCCATTTTGGGCTTCATATGTGATGTAATAATTGCCAGGAGCAGAAACGGCAGACGTTCTTACGATTGATATCTGCTTAACTTCAAAAAAGGAGCCGCATGAGGGCTCCTTTTATTTATGCTATTCTACAATGAGAACGCTCTTCATGTCCAAGTGTCCAGTACCGCACATAACAGCGCAATGCATTTGATACGTACCCGGCTTCAGAACAAGATCTTGTTCCATTTTATCACCTTGAAGGTCAACTCCAAGATCAGGAATAGCGAGACCGTGAACACCGCTCTTATTAACCAGCTTCAGCTTTACTTTGCCTGCTTTGACTTTGTATTCCTTCTCACTAAATGTAAAATCGCTGTTTGCTTCCACTTTCACTAAAGTCGTATCGGCCGGCAATGTTGCAGCCTCATCAACAGGTTTACTTGGCAGCTGAGTTGTCAGCAAGTAGACGCCCAATACAGAGGCGGCTAAGAATAAGACGAACATAAGATACTTGTGCATTACAATTTGCTCCCCTTCATCATAAATGTCTACTTCTTATATTACCTAAGATCTGCCGAAATACTCAACCTTAAACTGCTTAAAGAGAGAAACTTTTTTCTCTTTTTTGACAAAACGATGAACGTTACTTCACCATATACGCCTTCAGAAGCCGTTCTGCTTCTGCTTTAACAAATGTCCAAAGAAAAGAAAAATGATGCTGATACCCCCGGCAGCGATAGGTTGCAGTCAAGCCATCCGTTGTTCTCTTCTCTCCGCTCACCTGTATGCCGCTCTCTCTAAACTGTCTACGCATATCTGCCAGCTCCAGCAGCACTCTGTCCTGCAGGCCGCGAAGCATGGATTCATATAATCTGGGCAGCTTCGTCGCGGTCGATCCGATTATGCGTATATCGTGATCGAGAATGCGAATGACGATGCCCAGCATCACATAGCGCTTAACAAGCTCTAGCTCTTTGCCAATTTGAACGGGCGGCTGAGATCCGATATCAACGGCCATTATTACCCCTCCAAGTCTAATTCCACAATAGGAACATTTGTTCCCATTATAACGCAGCAAAGAAGCTGTTGCAAGTGCCTGTTCAAAAAAAGGAAGCCATCCTTTTCAGGATGGCCCTCAATGGAGAGTGCTATACGATTTACTCTTACTTTTTGTTTTTAAGCACTTCAATGAGCTGACGCAGCCTGTCCGGCATTGGAATACCGATACGGCCAAGATTTTCCGTGATCGAAATGAGCTCATTGGCCAGATAGAAATAAATAGCCCCAGCCATAGCGAGGTTATTGATCTCCATAAGGACATCAATCCGATGCGACAATAAAATGACAAGCAGCATAATTCCCTTTTTCGCTAGTCCCCATGCGCCATGCCCGCTGTTCAAACCCCGCTTCTCCGTTATAGCAGCCGTAACCCCTGTTATATAATCGATACCCATTGCAACAAGCAGGAGGGTTAGCGACTCTGGCCATAATCCGAATGAAAACGTAAGCAAAGAACCTAAGACACCCATGAGGGAGCACGCCAAGAAGTTTTGCACAGCCTCACTCTCCCTATATGAAATACTCTATATCATATGCGAGAGTTAATGAGGTTGTCCGTACTAAACGGCTTTAAACCGGTAGCTCATACTCGAAAAATCACTATGCGGGCGGTTTTTGGCAATACCTGCAAACATCAGCTCGTCACCGCCGATGAATTGATCCTCCCCAATCCACTCATATACGCGGCTGGGATCTAAGTCCCTTCAGCCGCAGTCTGCTCAGCGGAGCATTAGGTTCGTTCAGCACCGTGGTGTGAACAAGGAAGACCTCTTGCTGATCCTTCGACACAAACATCCAAGCCGTCTCGTTTCCTTCGAATGGGCTTAACAAACGGTAGAAGGTGCCGAACTGGACAAGCTCACGCACTTCTTTGACAAGCGATACTTGCCGCTTAACTTCTTCATTCTCCTCATCTGTAAACTGCGTCAAATCCAACTCGTATCCGAAATTGCCTGACATCGCAACATCGCCGCGCATCCGAGAGGCGTCAGTCTGCCGTGTACCTGATGGTTAGGGACTGCAGATACATGGGCTCCCATCGCGCTGATTGGATACACGATGCTTGTTCCGTACTGAATCTTCAGCCTGGAGACGGCATCCGTATTATCGCTCGTCCACGTTTGCGGCATATAATAGAGCATCCCCGGATCGAATCGTCCGCCGCCGCCGGAGCAGCTTTCGAATAGAATATGCGGGAATGCTGATGTGATCCGCTCCAGCACGCTGTATAGTCCAAGCATGTATCGATGGGCTGTTTCGCGCTGACGCTCTGCCGGAAGCAGCGCTGAACCGATCTCCGTCATATTCCGGTTCATATCCCATTTCACATAAGTGATCGGTGCACTATTCAGAATATCGCTAAGCGACTCTACGATATAAGATTGCAACATCCTCACGCGAGAGATCCAGAATCAACTGTTGTCTGGCTTCCGTTCTGCGATCCCCGGCACATGAAGGCACCAATCCGGATGCGCACGATATAGTTCGCTGTCTGGCGATACCATCTCAGGCTCGAACCAGAGGCCGAATTGCAGGCCATGGCTGCGCACGCGCTCGGCCAAGTCTTCAAGCCGTCAGGCAGCTTCTTCTAGTCCACGAACCAGTCGCCCAGCGAGCTGTTATCGTTATCCCGCTTACCGAACCAGCCATCATCCAGAACAAACAGCTCGATGCCAAGCTCGCTTGCCCGCTTGCGCAATTGCTTCGATTTTATCCGCATTGAAATTGAAGTAAGTCGCTTCCCAGTTGTTAACGAGAATCGGGCCGAACCGCATCCCGGAATGTCACCGCGGCACAGCCGTGTCCGATACAGTTCATGATACACATGCGACATGCCGCCAAGTCCCTTCTGCAGAGAAGACCATTACCGCCTCAGGCGTTTGAAAGGACTCTCCCGGCTCCAGACGCCAGCTGAAATCAAAGGGATTGATCCCCAAATACGCGCGCGAGGTATGGAATTGGTCAACCTCTACTCCCCCAACGAAGCTGCCGCTGTAAACGAGGCTGAATCCGAACACTTCGCCAGCATCCTCATTCGCGTCTTCAGAGAGAAGCGCGAAGAACGGATTATTCATATGGCTGCTTGATCCGCGGCGGCTTTCAACCGATTGCGTTCCAGGAGTAAGCGCCCGGCGATGTACGTAACGCTCACGCGCCCAGGCTCCAGACAGTTGAAGCAGGTCGAAGCGGTCATGCGGCAAATCCACACTGACGCTTAGGGCGCTTCGAAGCGTCATCACCTCAGCGCTTGCATTCACAATTCGAGTGGAACGAATAACAGCATCGAAAGCTTCAAAAACCGTATAGGACAATTCCACCTCAAGACCCGCCTTAGAGTCGACAAGCGTCACGATTAATGTCTGTGCTTCTTCCTCGCTCTCTGCGTAGACAGAGGGTAGCCCGGCTAACGCAGGTTTGCCAGAGGAAATGCGATGTGACACATATTGAAGCTCCGTTACAGTTGTCCCATTCGACAACTGCACCGAGTAAGCAGGATTACGGAAGTCTGAAGTTCCATAGCCCGGATACTCCTGCGGCAGCGTATCAAGCGAGATGGTTCGGTCCTCAGCTATCGGATTGGGGCTGAAGGAAGTCTCTCTACCCGTGCCAGCAAACGATCCGGATTGGCCTCGTTCAGCTTGCGTCCCCAGTATAGATGAGCCGGATATCCGTGAAGCGATTGAAAGATATAGCTCATGGATTTCGTTTGAAGATGAAAAAGTTGATTTGCAGCATCGAAATGAATCGCCATGGAATTGAATCCTCCTCAAAGTTTCCGAAGGATATTAACCCCTCGGAGGCATAGAAAACGGTGTGGTTCAAGTATAGGAGTTAGCCGCCTGCTGTGAAATGGATGCTTTTAGCTATAATATGGACAAATGTAGGTTTTACCCCTTCAGCCATTCCTAAATGTTTCCCAGTCTAATCCAATCCCATCCCCTTCTGAATAACGATAATCATCGTCTTGCTGCTTGATGGCGTAAGAAAAAACCGGTCTCTAGCCGCTTCATGAGCGGTGGGACCGGTTCTTTGGTTTTGGTCGAATGAAAGACCGTTATCCTGTTTGGAGACTTTTATACTGCTGAAAATCTTATTTAATGACGCCCTTTTTGAGAATCAAGTTGGCGTATAAAGCTTCTTCTCCAGTAGCGATTACAGCGTAGGCTTTCTTCGCGCGTTCATAGAAGCTGAAACGTCCCACTTCCTCGAACGGCTCCGAAAGACCTGTTCTGCATTCAATAATCTGTTTATATTCGTCCCATATTGGCGTCTGAGTCGGATCGCCTGGCATCACCTGCATAAGGGTCACCGGATGCTCAACGTATTGATCCAGCGGAAACAGCTGAAGAATCGCATCCAGCAGCTCGGGAATGGGATGCCCATCACACCGAACTAACCGCTGAGCGTGGCTGGCAGCAGGAAAGTTGGCGTCAGCTAACACGATCTCATCGCTGTGGCCCATCTCCATCAATATTTTGAGAAGCTCGGGTGAAAGCAGCTTTGGAATACCAATTAACATTTACGTTCCCACCTTCTTGGATTGGTTGATACTCTTATCATTTTAAAGCAAGCTCTAGGAAAGATATAGGCCTGATTCCATAATTCCATCTCTTCCGGCTCATAATTTAGAACTGGGGAGGAAGCCGCTGACAGCTTGCACGCGCTGACAATAAATCCTTGCAATATCCGCTTGATACGAGCTGCATCAGCATATTACCGATTGCGCTTGCTTCAACGGGCCCTGCCCAAACCGGCCTTCCTAGAGCTCCAGCGGTAAAGCGGCAGAGCAGTTCATTCTGAATACCGCCTCCAACCATATGCAACCCGCTGAAGATGCGGCCTGTAAGCTTCTCTGCTTGCTCCAGCGCCTCACGATAACGCAGTGCAAGGCTCTCTAGAATGCATCTGGCGATTTGCCCATCACCTTATTCGGAAATAGTTCCGTTTTTGACTATGGCGGCCCAGCAGGCCTGCCAATTTGGGTACCTCGGCATGCAGATACTTATCGAGCGCATTCAGGAACGGGAAGAAATTTTACCTTGGAAAAAAATTGTGCTGCCAACGGAGCTGATAATTAGACGCTCTGTTCTACCGGTATAAAACTCTGCCAAACGCTGACAAACCACCAGAAAAGACTGAAGCGACCGTTCTCCAGTCGAATACCGGAAAACGGTCGCATAATAATTAAGCTATTTCATTTCCCACTTGACAAAAGAGGTACCTAGAGCCTTGTGATAGCTCGTCCTATATTGGGGAGTTATAGCCACTCCACTTGATTTACATAGTGAACGGTCCTTTGTCCAGGGCCGATTCTGCCTATCGGATAGCTGTTTATTTTTTGTGTTTGCAGATGCGTTTGGAAATGGTTCAGGTCGTCCGGATCTATGACAAGAACCATACCGACCCCCATGTTAAAGGTCTTAAACATATCTTTCTCATCAACATTGCCAGTCTCTCTTAGTTTATGGAAAAGCGATAATACTCTAATCAATCTTAAATCAATTTCAGCATCCAGATGGTTGGGGAGAACTCGATTAAGATTACCTTCGATACCCCCTCCCGTGATATGCGCCATGCCATGAAGCCCTCTGGAGTTAAACAACCCTTTAATGGCATTGAAATAGCAATAGTGCGGCTTCATGATGGCATCCGTAGATAAAGCTTTCGCCGTCTACCATAGAGTCGAGCAAGCCTGGATTTTTATCGAGAATCGCTCTGACGAGCGTATATCCGTTTGTATGTAACCCATTGGACGGCAGTGCCAGGACGATATCTCCTTCTCTAATTGAGGATCCGTCAATGATGTTCTTCTTGTCTACGATCCCTATAATGCTTGATGTCAGGATAAAGGTATCTTTCCCAAGAACACCGGGCTGTATGGAGGTTTCTCCGCCAGTAAGTACACAATCTTGCTCCTTGCAAGCATCGGCTACGCCTCTAACGATCTGACTTATTACATCTGAATCGATAGCACCAGTAATAATAGCGTCCTGAACCGCCAACGGTTTCGCTCCCATTACGATAATGTCGTTAATAAGATGGTTAATCATATCGTAACATATAGACCGAATTCGGTTATGTTGAAAAGCCAGTTTCTGCTTGGATCCCGGTTCCTCCGTTTTCATGACCAGAACGGGATGTTCGTATTCCGGAAAGTGAATATCGTACAACGAGGCGAAAGCTCCGTGCGAATTAAGCACTCTCGACTCCGTTGTTTGCATAGATACTGCCATTTCCCGTTTTAAAGCATCTGTATCTGCAATATTAATCCCTGCGTCGGCATACGTTAATTTCTTATTCTCCATCTTTATCTCCACTTCGTTTTCCATTAAGTTTATTTACCAGAACCAACACATTATTAGCCCTTGTAGTAATCACAGGACTTGCTCCTCCTAAAATATTCTTTTTCACGTTACAAAGTCAAGGTTTTCCAATATCTTTGTTTTTGTCTGTAACAAATGGACAGGTGAACTTGTGAAGTTTCTCTTTTCTATATAAACCGGTCTCTCCATCAGACTCTGATCTGTACGCAGTTACATGTTCTGCGGAGTAGGTAATCCGAGTATTTCCAGCCCCTCATGGAGCGTTGCTCGAAATTGCTCCGTAAGCCATAGGCGAAAACCTCTCTTATCGTCCTCTGCCTTTAGTATGGGACAGGTAGCGTAGAAGTGATTAAATAAATTGGTCAGCTCATGCACATAAGTGCACAGATTGTTCGGCGCCAGCTCCTTCACCGCTGTGTCCAACACTTCAGGCCAATAAACAAGCTGTCTCAGCAAGCTGTGTTCCTGGACTTCGAGGTTCTCATAAGTAATCAGGTCACCAGGTTTTCGTTCTTGCTTGGCTTTGTGAAGAATACTGCAGGAGCGCGCATAGGTGTATAACAAATATACGCCCGTATTTCCAGATACCTCAGTGGCCTGCTCCAAATCAAAAACGATCTCAGTCTGAAGATGAAATCTTAACAGATAGTAACGGATCGACGCTGCCGCGATGGTTCTGCTGGAAAGCCCTGTATGGCGTGAGCGTTTGGCTGCAATGATCGACTCCATACGATCTAGGAAATCAGCTACCTTAATTCCGATTCCCTGTCTTCCGGACATCGCATATGAATGCTTCTTCTCGGATGTATCCACACCTAATCCTGCAGCGGTGGCAAGGCTCAGCGAAACGACTCCGTAGCTCACATGTCTTAATTGCTTCGCCTGCTTCTCAAAACCGAGCGCGAATAAGGCTTGTTTGACCATCGCCTGCGGATATTCTTGTCTATAATCGATGACATTAATGACGAGATCCGCCCCGCCGATCCGTTTCTTAACGCCATGAGAGTCTGTAGACCAAAGACGATCCGCAAATTTTTTGTACCGAAAATCCTTCCCCAGCACGCCAAATTTCCACAAATGATAAGCAATGTCTTTTGCCGTATAAGTCAAAATACCATTCGAGCGAACCAGCACCTTATCTGCGTTATAGTCCGCATGACCTGCAGCCTCAGCGTCGTCCTCATGCTGCTTCAGTACCCAGCACCCGGCAAGCTTGCCCTTTGTCTCCTGCTGAAAAATCGGTGTCGTGCGGAGCAGGTCGAACGTATTGGCCCAGAAGCCCTCCCGAACGATGCTGCTCTCCCACACGAGAACATCATAGCGAATGCCGAACTGCTTCATCTCCTCCAAATGCTCACGAACGATACGCTCTGCAACAAGCATCCCCATCCAGGCTGTATTGGAATTCCCCTTTTCAAGCTCATGCAGGACACGTGTACGTTCTTTTAGCAGCTCCGGATTTTCTTTATAGGCTTTGTTAATCTTCGAGTAGGTTTCCCAGCAAAAATCACCAAAACGATTGAAAGGCAGCTCGGTATTCGTGTGCTGGATACCGATAAGCGTATCTGCTAATTGATTGCCTAGGTCATCAATATAATTGTGAACCTCAACTTGATACCCCGTCTTCTTCAGCAATCTCGCCAGCGTATCGCCGATACATGAATTGCGCAGATGGCCGATGTGTGCCGACTTGTTCGGATTGATAGAGGTGTGTTCAATAACAACCTTTTCATTGGCCGGCTTCGGCTTGGATAGATGCGAAATATTCCGGTTAGCAGCCCACTTCGCAAAGTCCAAATAGAGATTAATAAACCCGGGAGGGGCAACCTCGATATGGCTGAACCACGCTATAAACGCATCCTGCTCCAGCAGCTTTTCTTTGATGCTGCTTGCGATAGACATTGGAGATTTCTTGAGAATTTTGGCCAGCTGCAGCGCAATAGTAAGGCTATAATCTCCATGCTCCGCTTTGGCCGGGTGCTCGATGACCACTTGAAATCCTTTAGGCAGCGGCTGCTGAGCGTCCGCAACCAAGTCCTCCAGAACATTTTCGACTGCTGAAATAAGTTCTTCTCTTATCATTGCTGCCCTCTCCCGTCTATTGTAGAAATCAAAAAAAGCCCTCGTCTCTAATAATAAGAGACGAGAGCCTGAAGATCCCGCGGTACCACTCTAAGTATTAAGCCTGAAGCAGGCTCAATCACTCTCAAAAGATAACGGTCTGCGACCGGATTTGCCTACTCAAAAATAAACAGCACGCCGCTGTTATGGCGATGCAGGTTTTTCGGCAAACCATCTCCTGGACCCGCTTCATCCTTGACATCCGTACCGGCTTCCACTGACCCGGCTCGCTGCGACTATCTGTCATGGACTACTGTTCCATTCATTAATGTTAGGGGTATTAGTCAAATAATGTATTCCATTAAAAGTATTTATACAGGATAGCGTCCGATTTGTCAATCGAAGCCCGCTGTCAAACGCCTGCTTCAATTCCAATATCATCAAGCATGATTTTACCAGGCCCGCTATTAAAGTGAAAAATAATCCGTGTTAATTGTGCGGGATCAAGCTGCGCATTCACTTCCAGGAACCGTTTCAGCGGCAGCTGATAGGTTTGGAATACAGGCTCTGACGGCTCTTTATATTTGCCGTCTTTAATTTTCTTCTCCAGCCATGGGAAAATGGTGAACGTCGTTTGCGGCAGTTCAACGGCTTGCATGAAGCTATCCAGAGGCAGTTCGGCGACAGCGCCATTCCGGCTTTGTAATTCAACCGAGATAGAAGGAGCTGGAATGTCATCTGGAATATCCAAATCCCTCTCCAGATTCGTCATAGAGAAGGCGAGATTTGCTTCCTCATCCGCTTGCAGCCTGCCATTCAGTGTCTTAGGCAGCTGCAGGGTGAAATCGCCTCCGTTCTCCTTCCATTCCAGAACGGCTCCCCGTGTCCCTTTGCCATTATGATCACGGTCCTCTGCCGTTTGCTCGGACCATTTGAGTCCGGAAGCCTTTGCTGTAATGCCATTCTTGAAGGTCAGCTTGTTGGAATCCTCATCAAACCGCGCGAGTTCCTGGAAACTTCCGTCCTCGTAGCGATTAATATAAGTCGCATCAGGCAGCCACGACGAGCCTGTACGATAGTCGCGGAACAAGTTGTTATAGTCCTTGCTTCCCAGCAAGAGCCGACTCCAGGAAAGCAGAGACGTATACCTTCGCGATTTGACGCTGATCACTCGCTTCAATCATCTCACTCCGATTAAGCAGCAGACCGCCAGGCAAGCTGTCATCCATCGTTCCCCACGAGGTGTTGAACCGGCTGTGGTTCGCCTCTCCGATATAGAGCGAGGTTTTGAATGCAGCGGATCCTGGAGTTATCGTTGTCCGAATATATTGACGCTCACCGTTGAAGGTATCCACATCACCATCGCTTGCTCCTTGCAGCGTCATGTAGTTCGTATCTATGAGCACAGCCGACCGTTTATCTACTGCTTTATCAGTAGGAGCGATGCCAATAACCGCCCCAATATGAAACGCTTCCATCCCTTTTAAAGAGGTATCCTTGGAAAACCACTCGGAACTATCAGCAGCCATAGCAACCGCTTGACCGCCTCTGGAATGTCCGATTAATGCTACCTTCTGCATATCGACTTGATTCGTGAAAGGATTACCATCCTGCTTTCTAAACGAATCAATCTGCTGCAAATGCTTCAGAAGAATCCATGCCCGCACCTTCATATCTTGATCAGGAATTCCAGACCATACGGAATAGTTAAGGAAATTCTCATCGACCGAAACCGCAATAAACCCGCGGCTCGCAAGCAGCTCCCCCAAATAAGCGTAGCCTTCGTCGGAGTACTGCTCCATCAAGTGATTGCCATGAACGATAAGAACGAGCGGAAAAGGCCCTTCACCCTCCGGCATCCATACACGGCCGTTTAGCGGCAGCGCAGTCTCGTCGAATCCCCAGAATAAGCTTCTCAGCCAAGGCCATTTCTTAATATAGGCGGATGCATTAACGGAGTTTGAGACAAGATTAGTCCCATCGCCAAACTCATCCCTATGCAGATCCTTACCGCTGCTATAGGTGAAAGAACGGTATTGAAATATACCCGGCTTACTAGGATCATCTGCTTGAAGAGCAGTCACTCCATCCGCCTGGGCAGCGGCAAGTACGGATGCCGGGACGGAAGAATCTTTATTCAAGACGGGCCAGTCGTTTAATGACAAGCAGCCAAGCGTAACGACCATAATGATCGCGATCTTACCTTTTGGATACACCCTTGGACTTGCGAGCAGTCCGATCATCAATCCACCTGCTATACCGCAGCCGGAAGCGATAGCTGCCAGAATCATCGATTGCGGGTAATCGATATCTGCATGCCCAAGGACATAATCTACAACGAATCCGGCAAAAATCACTGCTCCTGTGAATAGTCTTGGAACCGGAATATAAATGAAGGACAATAGGAATGCTAAGATAACCGCAGCAATACCCATACATATGGTGCCAATAAGAGTCATCGCTAACGTGTCGAACATGATGCCAAGCCCTGTCGGCATCCCGAGGCTCGTTATGATTAGAATTATAGAATAAACGGTCCATACCCCAGTAATCGATGTCCTCCAAAAAGCAGTGTCGTACTCGAATGCCGCATGGATTCGAGTCATCAGCCACTTTATAATAGAGAACCGTTTACGCATAGGCGGCTCATTGCGCAGGGGAAGAAATGATTCGGTTTGCAGCTGTATCGTATCCACCCTTCAATCAGCCTCCTTCGCGTTGTAGTCATTTGTCAATCCACCTAGAACTTATCTTTTTTATTATATAAGGAAGTGCTGCCTGCTCCAATACAAAGTTATTGGCGGCTTCGGTGCAAAGCACACTAATGGCGCAATAGGCTAGATTTTATTAAACTGAACGGTAATGTCCACAATCTCTGCACGGCTCCCGATCCGAATAGGCGGCCCCCATGTACCGTAGCCGGAAGAAACAATGGCATGCATCAGTCCTTTACGCATATAGCCCCAATCAAGCTCGAATAATCGCCTTGTGATGAAATGGCTCGGCGCCATCTGGCCTCGGTGGGTATGGCCCGATAAAGAAATATCGATTCCGCCTTCTGCTGCTTCACCCAGCGCAGATGGCTGATGATCCATCAGAATTAGCGGCAAGCTGTGGTCAAGCTCCGCTACTAGCTCCTGCACCGGCAAACGTCCCCCGCCCTGCGTACCGCGAAACCGGTCCGCTGATTTATCTTTGCGGCCAACGATGTAGAAGCTCCCGGCAATTTTCACCGACTGATCAAGCAGCACCGGAATGCCAGCCTCCGCCATAAGCTTAACGAACTCCTCGATTTTACCGCCTATATATTCATGATTGCCGAGTACCGCATAGGTCCCGTATTTGGACTTCAGCCCCGCAAGTATGCTGCCGTAATTATTGCGCTTGAAAGGCTCTACGGCATCATCAATCACATCACCTGGCAATAGCACGATATCGGGCTTCATCTCGTTGATTCGTTTCACGAGCAAGCTTAAATGACGGCGTCCAACCAATGTTCCCAAATGAATATCAGACGCGACAGCGATACGCAATTGCTTCAAATGACCAGCCTGCTTGGCGACATCGAGCGTATAAGACCGAACAATCGGCGTCCAAGCATTCCAAGAGCCTCTCAGTAGAATCGCCGCATAAATAAGAATGGTAAACGTACCGACTCCAATTATGGACTGATCCATCGACACTTCGAAAGCATCTCGAAGCCCCCATGCTGCCAGGTCTGCAAGCGGCAATACGATGACGCTATAGAGAAGAATGGCGAACCAATAAGAACCGATCCATTTCAAGCCTCTGGCAAAAGGTCCAGGAATCCGCATCTCTAGCAATCTCGATATGATATAGGATAGTGCAATGAACCAAAAGCAAATCCAGTAGATAACAGCCGGAATAGGGTTCATCACGGCAGACAGAAATGCTCGCGCATTCCAGCCAATTAGAAATTGAAGACCGAAGAAAATCAAGAAAAAGACTGCAGCAAGCGAGATCGTTCGAATTACGCGCATACGATTACTCCTCTATCTTCATATGAATTAAAGTTACTAGTGTTATTATAGCTGTTTCTATCCACACAAAACAAAAGCCCTCTGAGCAAATGGCTCAGAAGGCTTCAATGCTAACCGATTTATACGGAAAAAGTGTGCTTATTTTCGGCTATTTGAAAATCAATGATAAAAAACCGGGCCAACTTCAACACCGCAGGGTCCGCCATGTTGGTTGCCTTCGATCTCCACCTCTGTGCCATCTGCTTTGTAAAGCGGCTTATAGTGCTGGCTTATGCTCGCTGCCGACTCATTCGCATAATGACAGATGAAGGCTCTGCGGAATTGATCCTTGGTTTTATTCCGGTATGAACCATGAATTAAGTTGCCATTGAAGAACAGTACATCCCCTTTCTCCATAATGACGGGCATGATCGAGCTGTCTTTAGGCGGTTTTACATAATGGGCCGTAAACGATTCATTAAGATCCGCTTCGTCCGGGCAGGATATCTCATGCTCATGCGTCTTGGGTACAATGAGCAGACTGCCATTCTCTTCTGTGGCTTGATCAATCGCCGTCCAAGCTGCAATGCAGTTGCCCGACTCTACCTTCAAATAGAAGTTATCCTGATGGAGCGCCTGTCCGCGCGAGCCTGGAGGCTTGTAATAAAACATACTCTGCGCAGCTAACGCCTCTTCCTCATATAAATCTGCCAGTACATTCAGCACGGGCTGGTGCAGCATATATTTTTTGGCTGTCGCATTAAATCGATGCGGGTGCATCACACGCGGGTAACGCTTAAGCGGATCAGTCGTATCTGCATTCAAGTCAGGCTCGAAGTGACCTGCTATCGTTTGATGGCTGATCTCCTCGAAGGTCTGTTCGATTTCTTCTAGATTGTGAGCGGAGAATAATCCCTTAACAACCAAATAACCCTCCTGATCAAATTGCTGCTTCTGTTCAGCGGTAAGTGCTCGTAATTTCGCAGTCATTCCTAATCCCCCTATACGATTATTGTGAGTCGCTTCTTACCTTTATTGTAAGGAAATGATCGTGATTACAGAAGTAACGATCATGCTGAAAACTCATACAATCCTGCTATTGTTATCAACTCGGGCTGGTGTAATCGAGACGGGAAAGCTATGATTACGCTAGGGGAGTGTGAAAGCGATGGATAGGCTTAATTACGATCGTCCCGCCATGTATAGCGACGAATGTCAGTGGTATGATTATAGCCGGACATTTTCATGAAACCGATAATTATATGACGAAACGTCCCCTTGGCAGGAGCGATTGGCTCATTACGTATACGCTTGAAGGGGAAGGCTATTTCTCAACACCCGGAAGGGAAGATCGCTGCCTGAGGGGTGACATATCTCTGCTCCGGCCAGGAACGCCTCACCAGTACGGAACGAGGAGCGGCCATACATGGAACTTTGTATGGGCTCATTTCTCCTCACGCATGGTTGGGACCAACCTACTGCCCGATACTCCTCTGCTCATTCACGCGGTTGAGAATGAATCCGCACGCGAGCGGATCTATCAGGCCTTTAAACGTGTACTATCCGATTCCATTGAACGGAGCGCTTATTGGAGTGAGCTGTGCGAGAACAATTTACGCGAAATCCTCCTGCTCGTTGCCCAGAGGGAAAGCAAACAAATCGATGCCCGAATTGAAGAGACGCAGCATCTGCTCTCCGCCAATATGTCTGCAGCCTTCCGAATCGAGGATTTGGCTAAAAAGGTTGGCTTATCCCCTTCCAGGCTATCGCACCTCTATAAGGAAACGATCGGGATCTCGATTGTCGAGTCATTGAATCAGATGCGCATCCGCCAAGCTGCTCTGCTGCTGGAGCACACCAACCGGACTGCGACAGAAGTCGCGCTCGACGTTGGCTTTCAGAACTACAATCATTTTGCCAATCAATTTCGCAAGCATTACGGTGACTCGCCTCGAGCCTTCCAAACCAAGCACAAGCAAAAGACCGGCCTCCTATAAGAGAGGCCGGTCTTTTGCGGTACGTACTGTAACATTCTTATTATGCTGCTGCAGCGGCTGGAACCGCGCGTTTTGCTTTTTTACGAATCAGAATAGTAAATGGAATTGCGGCTACCGCAATGAAGGTTGCAACCAGGAAAACATCGTTAACACTCATTGTAAAGGATATCAGAGGTACTGCAGCAGCTGCATCTTTGCCTGCTTTAGTTAAATCGGTCATATGTGAGATCGTGTGCGACGCGAGCAGCGTCGTGAATAAGGCGATCGCAAACGAGCCGCCGACATTACGCACCCAGTTCGTCACAGAGGAAGCATGGCCAACCATCGACGGTTCAATTTCTTCCATCCCTGCCGTACTGGTTGCGGCTGCCGCGAATGAAACGCCCAAATTACGGACTGTCATCCACAAAATAATATAGAAATGCGAGACACCTGTTGATAATTGAGTCATTTCGTAGCTGCCAATAATGATCAGGATAATCCCTGCGAGCGATAGCCATTTTGCCCCAAAACGGGGATAAAGCTTGCCTGCGATCGGCATCGCCATCGCCATAATAAGTGATGCCGGAAGTAAGATAAGACCTGTATCAATCGGTGAAATTTGCTGCACATTTTGAAGAAATAATGGCACCAGCAGCGTACCGGAATAAAGACTAATCGTAATAATCGTATTAGCAACTAACGTTATGGAGAAGCGTCCGTTGCGGAATACACGAAGATCGAGCAGCGGATGCTTGGCTGTCAGCTCACGAACGATAAACAGGACCAGCATGAGGGCGCCAAAGCCGAACGTTCCAAGTGTTTTGAAGGAATCCCAGCCCCACTGGCGACCTTGACTAAGTGCGATAAGTAAGGACACACTGCTGAGAACAACCGTTATAAGCCCCCATTTATCCAATGATTTAGGCTTTGAAATCCGGTAGCTTGGAATCATCCAGATAATGAATAGAATAGCAATGATACCGATTGGAACGTTAATGAAAAATAACCATTTCCAGCTCAGCTGTTGAATTAACCATCCGCTGAGCGTAGGACCAAATGCTGGAGCGAGCATGGCAGACAGCATCCAAATACTCACGGCAAAAGGCTGTTTTTCCTTCGGGATTACCTGGAAAATAATTGTCATTGTTGCTGGAACGATAAGGCCTGTGAAGAGACCTTGAATGATTCGAAACGTAATTAACGATTCAATGTTCCATGCGAAGCCGCATAGCAGCGAGAATAGAACAAAACCTATCATCGCAAACAGATACACTCTTTTATAGCCCATCTTATCGCCAAAGTAGCCGGTTAAGGGGGCAATCGTACCCAGTGAAAGCATAAATCCGGTTAACGTCCATTGGACCACACTGAGCTCCGAGTGAAAGTCAGCCATGAGAATCGGCAGGGCGATATTAATCATGCTAATTCCTAGAATGCTTAGAAAAGCACCGAAGAAGATGGCAATCATAATCGGCCAGAACCGGACATTTTTTATTTCAGTTACAGTCATTCAGGTTTCTCTCCTCAACATTATTATAGGATCTGCGAACGATCCATTCTTTATAATCGAAGTAAGTACAAAATTTATTGTATATGAAATGATATATAAAGTAAACTACTTTTATGGAATTTAGTTTACTTTGATTATACAGTTTATTTTTTTCGTCGATTTGTGTATACTGTCCAGTAGAAAGCGAGTGTGAATGCTTTGGATAATAAAGAACCGCTAGGCTGTCGTTACGACGATGAATCGACAAAAACAAAATATGTTCTCAAACTGCTCCACCCTCTCAAGACCAGCGGGTTTCAACATATCCGTATGGATGATATCGCAAAATATATGGATCTCTCTAAGGCAACCGTATATAAATATTTTCCTTCACGAGATGAAATTTTCGAGCGTTTAACCGAAATTTTCATTACGTATATCGTTGGAGTCGAGGAGCAAGCGCTGGAGGGTGACCAAGCTCTTATCAAAGGGTTTCAAACCTCGTTTGCTAAGTCCTTAGTCATTGCTAACTATGGAACGGAAGCCTTTTATCATGACATGCGCGAGATTTATCCTGAGTTCATGGGGAAGATTGACGTGGCGGTCAGTATGCGGAATGAGCAGCTGCGGAAGTTCTACGAGCATGGCATGGAGCAAGGCTCGTTCAACCGGCTTAATGCAACGTTATTGATTCTGCAGGATGATCTGATGTTCAGACATCTGTTAGACCCGGTATATCTCATGAAGAATAACCTGACGCTTCGAAATGCGATTCACGACTACTATCAAATCAAGAAGCTGCAGCTGTTCTCTGCGGAGTTATATGCAAGTATGGATGACGCCGAAATGTTAAATAAGATCGAATATCTCGTCCGTAAGGTTTCTTACGGCGTATAGGCGTATAATACAAGAAAGTCGACCCTTGAACCTGGGTCGACTTTTTTCATGAGAATGCTATCCTTCATTCTAATCATGTTTTCTCTACCTGTGGCTTCAACAGCGCATTTAACTGCTCCAGCAAGCTGCCGCCTCCGGTTAGGGAGATGGTGCCGATCTTCTCACAGATTTTCTCTAAAAACTCGAGCTCCTTCAGCCGGAAGAGCGTCTGGTTCTCATCCAAGAGCTTCGCGGTGTTGAGCAGGCTGCGGGTTGAAGCCGTCTCTTCTCGGCGCGTAATCAGATTCGCCTGTGCCTTCTTCTCTGCAAGCAGCACCGTATTCAGAATGTCTTTAATGTCTCCAGGCAAAATAATATCCTTTAGCCCGGAGGACAGAAACTCCACTCCATAATCGGCCTGTTTCTCATGCAGGCGGGATAAAACGAATGCTGCAATTTCCTGTTTCATTCGCAGCAGCTCATCGAGCTTAAGCGTGCCCACGTACTCTCGCAAAATCAATTGCAGCATGATGTACATTTGCTCCTCAAACGACCGGATACGCAGAGTCTTCAGCGGATCGACGATTTTATACTGGCATACGAAATTCAATCGGAGAGGCACTTTGTCCTCTGTCATAATTTCTTGTCCGGTCATATCAAGCTGCTGCTTCCGCATATCCATTGTTTTTACCGTGACCGAAATCGGACTTTTCCAGAATATATAGCGGCCTGGCTCTAATTCCTTCTGCAGGATATGATTATAATACAGAACTCCAATCTCATGCTCCGCCACATCCATGATCTGCACGTACCCGCTGAGCTTCGATACGATAGCTAGATCAATGTCCGGTGATATCTCCGGCTTGCGAAGATCAACATTAACGAAACGATGCTTTCTATAGATATTCCAGAATGCGTATTTCCCTGCCGTAAGAACCCCTGCGAACTTACCGTCCTCATACCGAATCGCGAGCTCACCATCGGCAACATCAATGACATCTAGATCTTTCAGCAGCTGCTCGTCCATCAGGAACAATTGCAAGTCCTTCCCGGCTACGGTAAAAGGCTTGGTTACATCAAGAACTTCTACTTTACTTTCGGTCAAAGGGGAAAATCGGTATGTACCCGGCTGCAGATATTGCTTATAGCTCCCTTTGGTAAACTGAATGCCGCGTTGATCTGTTTGAATCGTTATTTTATTAAACATGCTATGTACCTCCTCGTAAATATCTTGTGGGGATCTGACCTCGGAACTCTCCTAAGTGCAAGGAACGGAGTTATGTTTAAGAGAAAAGGTAAATCGCCTTACGGGCAGAAGATCGACTAGAAATGCCTCTGTCTCACCTTCAGACATACACAGCTTCTAGCTTGCTCCCCCCTACTGGAAATGACTTCTCCCGGTATCCACAAAACTGCAAAGTCCTTTCTTAGCGCCTCCTTGACGGCAGGCTGAGAGCTCCAGATTAGATCTGACAAAGTTGGATGTTCTCGATCCTTAGTCGAGTGCTTAACCATAGTCGCGTGGCAGGCGAGTGGGGAATCGAACCCCGGCAATTGGGCTTGCTGAGCAGTCAGAATTATAGTACACCAAGCGCACAATTACGCTGGCCCTGCGGGATTATTCAGAAATCCACGCCTAGATAAGCTGACCATCATCATCAAGCAATGTTCGTATTAGGAACAATCTCATTATCACGTATTGGAACAGCAATGAACACGGTGAAAGTATGGCGACCATAAAGAAAAGGCAGCCGTCTTTCAACGGCTGCCTCATTCTTATTTTATTAATAACAATCCTCATTCTACGATTGATTTCACATGGACCGCACATACCTTGAAGCCCGGCATGCGGCAGGTCGGATCCAGTGCCTGATTGGTGATCTTGTTCACGTTCTGAATATCGCCCCAGTGCATCGGGACGAAGACCGTATCCTCCCTGATGTCGGTCGACAGCTTGCTTCGGACTACGATGCTGCCGCGTTTCGACTCGAGCCTGATCAACGATGCATCCTCAATCCGATATTTCTTCGCGGTCTTGGGGTGAATCTCCATGAAGGATTCAAAGCTTCGGGCAGCAAGTGTCGCGCTTCTTCGTGTCTGAACACCGGTCAGATAATGCGAGAGCACACGGCCGGTCGTCAGATATAGCGGAAACTCCGGACTAACCTGTTCGTCAGGGAAATGATTATCTACCGCAATCAGCTCCGCTCGTCCGCTCGGATGAGCAAACCGCTGTTCAAACAGCCTTTTCTCCCCAGGGTGGTCAACGGTTGGACAAGGCCAATAAACCCCTTCCTCCCTGCGCAGCCGTTCATAAGTGATGCCGTAATAATCAGCAATTCCTCCGCGGCTTGCGACACGCAGCTCCTCAAAAATCGATTCCACAGTCGAATACGGAAAATACGATTCCGCTCCGAGCAAGCCCGCGATACCGCTAAGAATCTCCCAGTCATGCTTCGACTCTCCGAGCGGCGTCCGGCTTGATTCTCTGAGGAGGACACGGCCTTCAAGGTTCGTTAATGTGCCTCCATTCTCCAGATAGGAAGAGGTTGGCAATACGAGGTCGGCCATCAAAGCGGTCTCCGACAGGAACATATCAGCAACGACTAGAAACTGAAGCTTGCGCAAACCCTCTTCAACGAAATTAGCGTTCGGGTTGGATACAACCGGGTTGGAGCCCATAACTAACAGCGCCCGTATCTCCTCCGCATGCACCTTCTCCATCATTTCGTAAGCTGATACGCCTTTACCAGGCATATCATCGACTTTCATGCCCCATATTTCGGCAATGTATGCACGGTCAACCGGATTCTCGATGGAGCGGTAGCCTGGCAGCTGATCCGCCTTCTGTCCATGCTCCCTGCCGCCTTGACCATTCCCTTGTCCGGTTACCGCGCCATATCCGCAGCCTTCCTTGCCAATCTTGCCTGTGACAAGCACCATATTGAGGAAATTACGTACCGCCATATAACCATCTGTCTGCTGCTCGACCCCGCGGGCGGTGAACACCATACCCGTTGCAGCTTTGCCGAATAGCTCCGCTGACTGGCGAATCTGAGCTAATGGCACGCCTGTTATCTCCGCAATGTGGTCCAGGTTAAGCTCTGCCAGATGCTGCTTAAGCTCTTGAAACCCATTTGTACGACCGTTAAGAAAACGTTCATCCGTATAGCCTTCTTCAACAAGCACCTTGAGCATCCCGTTCACGAGTGCAGCATCCATGCCAGGCTTCACCTTCAAATGCAGGTCCGCCATCTCCGTCGTACCCGTATTTCTCGGATCGATAGCAATAATGACAGCGCCATTCTCCTTCGCCCTTGTAAAATACGGCATTAGCGTCGGCTGACATTCGGCGATATTCGTCCCGGCTAGAATAATACATTTGGCCAATGGAATTTCTGACAGTTGATTCGTCAATCCGCGATCAATACCAAATGCTTTGTTACCTGCAGAGGCCGCAGCAGACATGCAGAAGCGTCCGTTATAATCGATATATTTGGAACCGAGCGCAACTCTCGCAAATTTTCCCAGAAGGTATGCAGACTCATTGGTAAGCGAGCCGCCGCCGTATACACCTACCGTATCTTTCCCATACTGCTGCTGAAGCTGTGTAAAATTCGATTGAATCAGACGGTACGCTTCATCCCAGCTTACCCGCTCAAGCTTACCGTCCACTCTAGCCATAGGATACGTCAAGCGGCTGCCGCTGAGCGCATGCTGGTAGGCGTTCATGCCTTTGATACATAATCTGCCTTCTGATGCCGCATTGGGCTTAGGTTCAACGGTATATGTGCTTCCAGCGGCTCCCCGGTGTTCAGTGATCTGCATTTTACACTGCACACTGCAGAACGGGCACTGCGTATCCATGATATGATCGTGTTCTGAACCAGCAGCTGAAGCTGCATCGTTTAATTGTTCTGTAAATGGATTCATGGGTTACCTCGTTACTGCAGCGGTACGCTGCTGATTGGTTAGCAATTTGGCTTGTTCTTGTTCCTCTGCGGAAGCGAGCGATAATTCCATCCGATTGATTAGCTGCCGAACATGGATCGGCTCGAATAACATCTCCCTAATTTGCAGAAGACCCATTCTCTCGATCCATTGTGCGGTTTGCTCCGCGTAACGTCCGGTTTCCCGGTAATATTGCAAGAACGCAGACGTTAATTCAATGAGCTCATCTTCATTTACAACCGTGCACAGCAGCTGTCCGGGCACAACCTGCCGTTCCCCGCTTCCGCCAACGTAAAGCTCCCATCCGCCAGGCACCCCCACAATTCCAATATCCTTGGATAGAGAGCCTGCGCGATGATGCGGACTTGCCGATACACTAATTGCGATCTGACTAGGCATCTGCAATCGTTCTATTCTTCTCTCCAAAGCTGCCCCAACACGAATCGAATCTTGAAAAGCGCCCTTCTCATATTGCAAACCGCTGGACGTCCCTATCGTTTGAATCGGTTTACCGTAGTTCGCTTGTTCTCCCGCTTGCTGCTGGCCGAATTCCCGCTTCACAGCCATATATTCATCCGCTGCGATACCTAACAAGCTGAGCTGGGGACCGCTCGAAAGCTTCACTAGCGGAATGTGGTATTTGTCCACGATATCAGCAATTTGCCGTAACTGCTCCGAGGTTGTAACTCCACCGTACATACGCGGTATTATCGAATAGGACCCATCTGCCTGAATGCCTTCATCTAATGGCAAACTTTCAGCTCCGCCGACAGGCTTCCTGCCATGTACCGCCAAATAATAGGTGAGTGCTGGACTGCATATCTTGCAATCCGCGGCTGATGACCAATTTAAAGCTGATTTAATGTCGGCGGCTGTCGCAAATTCGCCGTTCTGAATTTCTCCGATCACTTCTTCATGACTATAGGTTGTGCAGCCGCAGATCGTCTCTTTCTCCTCTGCCGGGCTGGCACCATGCTGCTTATAATAGTCTAAAATGCAGCCCACAAGCGGCTTGCAGCTCCCGCATGAGCTGGATGCTTTCGTGCATTTCTTGATCTCATCTACGGTTTCCAGTCCATGCTCTTGTATGGCTGACATAATCGTCCCTTTGGAAACTCCGTTACAAGCACATATTTGCTCCTTATCGTTCATCGCGGCAATTCTAGCGTCATTCGACTCTTGCCCGTTAGCAGAAGAGGCATTCATCTCTTTCTCATAGACTGAGAATTCCTTGCCCTGCTTGATCATGCTGAACAGCTTCGGTCCCTCGCTAATATCGCCAAATAACACCGCGCCGACGATTTTCCCGTCACGCACGACGATTTTCTTATAGGTGTTTCGAATGCCATCGAACCATTTGAGTGACTTCACTATTTTACTATCCATGAATTCACCGGCCGAGAAGACATCAACACCCGAAACCTTCAGCTGCGTTGCTACGACTGATCCCTGATAACCATCGCTCGCAATACCGCATAAAGTTTGAGCTAATATCTTCCCCTGCTCGTATAAAGGTGCGACTAACCCGTAGACTATACCTCGATGCTCGGCACACTCGCCGACTGCATAGACATTCGATACATCCGTTTGCATATAATCATTGACCAGAATCGCCCGGTTCGTTCCAATCGCGCTGTCTCTGGCCAGCTGTATATTCGGTCTAACGCCTACTGCCATAACAATAAGATCTGCACTCGTCCTTGTACCGTCCTTGAATTTCAAACCCACGACGCGGCTTCGTCCAATGATCTCATCAGAATGCTTCTCCAGCAGAAACTGCATCCCTTGCTTCTCCAGCTCATCTTGGAGCATTTTCCCGGCCGTTTCATCCAGCTGCCTATCCATGAGACTGCCATGGATATGAACGACATCTACCTTCATTCCAAGATTCAGCAGCCCCCTGGCCGCCTCCAAGCCGAGCAATCCTCCGCCGATAACGACAGCCTTCTCATACTTCTTGGATGTCTCGACCATCGTGTCACAATCCCGAATATCGCGAAAGGCCGTGACGCCCTGTTTATTTGCACCTGGCAGGGGCAGCATGAATGGCAGCGAGCCCGTCGCGATAATAAGCTCGTCATATTCAATCTGCCGCCCGGATTCTGCGATCACCCGCCGGTTCTTCGTGTCAATCCTGATGACGGCTTCATTCGTATACAGTTTAATTCGATTATCCTCGTACCATTTCCAATCATTAATCGTAATATCATCAATCGAGGTATCTCCCTGGAGCACCTTGGATAATAATATGCGGTTATAGTTAGGGTGCGGTTCCTTACCGAATATCGTGATATCAAAAGCATTTGGATTAATACTCAAAATCTCTTCAACGCATCGTACTCCCGCCATGCCGTTTCCAATTACAACTAATTTGCGTTTCTCCATGATTAAGTCCCCCCATCAAGCCGTAACGTTTAAGCAAAGAATCTACACAAAGGAAAACACTCTCGAATGATTATAAGGTTACATATTCTAACACGCAATCTCTTTTTATTGTTATGTGTTATATTTTATAACATAAATCGTTCTAGCACAAACAATAGATATCACGATTTCATTATATTTTTTTAGACGAGCATTCATATAAACGAATAAAGTTAGAATTCCTGTCATTACAATTCAAATAGCCGTGACCAGCAAGCAGACTAAAACCCCCAATTTCAACGAATTGAAATTGGGGGTTTGTTAAAAAAGCTGTTATGAACCAGATTGTTGCAGAAGCTGAGCCGGATAAAGCCGCTTCCCCCATAATGTCTGCATGACGACAAGCAGACCGCCAATGATCCAATATAGCGGAATAGCAGCTGGCATCGAGAATGAGAATATTCCCATCATCAGCGGAGAAAGATAGATAAGCCAGCTCATCCCTTTTTGACCGTTCAAGGAATCCATGCCTTGTTGAGACACTTTGGCTTGAAGCAGATAGACAGCAGCTGCTAGGAAGGGCAGTATGACATCCGGCGTTCCGAGTTGAAACCAGAGAAAATGGTGCTGAGCGAGTTCAGGCGTCATCCGGATCGCATAGTAAAGCCCTGATAGAATAGGAATCTGGATCAGCATTGGCAAGCATCCGATAGACAACGGACTATATCCATGCTTGCTGTATAATGCCATTGTTTCCTGCTGAAGCTTATGCCGAGAGTCGGCATCCTTGCTTCCCTCATACTTCATTTTTAAGGCTTCTATTTCAGGCTGCATGCTGTTCATCTTCATTCTCATCGCATGCTGAGACTTGTACTGGAGCAGCATGAACGGCAGCAGCACAGTCCGAACCAGCAGTGTGATCGCAATCAATGCAAGACCGTAGCTTCCGTCTAACCACCCGGCAAGATTGCCAATAAGCCAAGAAAACGGGTAAACTAGATAGTGATTGAACAACCCCGGTGTCTGGGCGTTGACTGTCCCGTTAACATCGCAGCCGCTTATCACCATTACAACCATGAGACAAACTGCCAGCATGACTAGCCGGGAACTTTTCAAGCCAAACTTCCTTAGAATGACAATCGGTCGGTCAGACTTCTCCCTTAATTGTATCTTGAAGTGCTTCGCGGTATTTGTATTCTTCTTGTGAATCCATGGTTTCCATCGTCCTCCCTGTTGATCTTGAACTTGAATAGGTTCATTCAACAGGGAACTGCAGGGTGATGAATCATCATCTGGTGCTTCTTTGCGTTTGATTTGACGGGTCAGACGATAAATATCTGTATGGTGAACAGCCGCCGAAGGCTTGCTTAACCGAGGTAATGCAAGAGAACCCGCGCTGACGGCCGACCAGTTATCCGTGCCGGCTGTTGGAAGTAAATGCAAATATAGATAGGCGAAAGAAAAGATGACCCCAATAGACATCAAATACGATAGTGCATCATGAAGCTCGAACAATGGATCACCTCCTTCAAACTCCTTACGATACCTTATAGTATAGAGCTCATTCTAGTCCTTCGCCTGCTTCCAACGACTGATCTATCTCTCATTCTCCAGTCCTACTCCGTAATGACAGGACTCGTCTTAGGCGCGTTGGATTGATGGAGATTCGTAAATATCTGGTCACAAATACAGCGAATGGAAATCTTCTCCACTTTCCCTTCCCAAAATTGCAGTATGAATAGAATGGTGCAATTCTTCGTATTGTCTGGATCTAATGGGTAATGCTCCCTCATTGTTAATGCTGGATAAGTACGAACACGAATGGCGATTAAAGCAGGTAATCCTTGGACGAGCCAGATGGACTTTTTGGCCGTTGCTCCTCCGTACAGGGCTGCTATGAGCACACAAACTAAGAAGAATAATTCGATCGAACGTCCTGTTAGCTCGTTGGGATGAACGAGTCCCCATATAAGTCCGGCTGCCAGAAATCCATTGTACAGCCCTTGATTGGCGGCTAATGATTTCGTGGCCGCAGCCTCTTCCCTTGTTGTCCCGAAGGCTTTCATCCCGCGAGGGGTCGTCCAAAGAAACATTTCTAGAATAAGGATGTAAATATGCTCTACAGCGACTAATCCGACTAATACAGCAGCGATCATGGTTGCTTCCTCCTCATGTATTTCATTCCTTTTATTCGCCAGCGGCTCTGTTCAATATTCTAGCACAAGAGCGCCAATTTCTGTCAAACTATCATTTCTCTCCTATAAGCTTATAAGCCAAATAGAACAAGCTCGAATGGGATGTCGTACTTTCTTCACTAGTTCAACATAGCTGATTATGGTACGATCATGATAAAAGCTTTGCTAAAGGGAGAAGTCATACAAATTATGAAATTTTTCAATGCAATGGAGCCGATTGTATCAAATTTATTCGAGCAATATCTTAAAACGCATCATTTAAAATGCGAGTGCGACAAATGTAAGCTCGATATCCTATTATTAGCTTTGAATCATTTGCAGCCCAGATACTCCTCAAGCCAATCCGGAGAGGTTTTCGTCAAAGCTCTCTATATGGAAACTCAAACCCAATCCGATGTACTGATGGAAATCACCAAAGCCGCAGCAATTATTGAACAAAACCCGATGCATTAACTATGAGCACCGATAGCAATATGTATGCATAGAAAAAGACTGACTCCCTCTAATAATGGAAGAAATCAGTCTTTTTGTTGTTCTATACAGTTGCTATTTAAGCGATTAGCTTCGCAATCGCGAATGCAATGCCTGCCGCTACTCCGCCTACGAGCGTGGTTTGCCATGCGCTTTTAATTGGTGCAGAGCCAGTAAACTTACCTTTTACATAACCGAAAATAAATAAGGCAATCAATGTAATCAGCACGGAAATGTATAAGGCTGTATCCGGTTTATGAAAAAATATATAAGGAGATAAAGGAATGATACCGCCCACTATATAAGAGGCTCCGATCGTAATCGAACTATTGCGCGCGCGCCTCGGATCAGGCTCCTCGAGACCCAGTTCATGCTTCATCATAAAATCGACCCAACGATCGGGGTCAGCACTGATCGACTCCGTTGCCGACGAAATGATGTGTTCCGGCAAGGCCCATCCGCGTAAAATATCCGCTACTTCTTCCCGCTCATAATCCGGCAGCTCGATGATTTCCCGCCGTTCCCGATTTAATTCGGATAAATAATGTTCCCTTTCCGTCCGAGCCGCAAGGAATCCCCCCAAGCCCATAGCAATGGAACCTGCTGCAATTTCTGCCATTCCGGCAATGACAACCAAGCTTGTAGTCGGTACGGTACCCGATAATCCAGCAGCGAGTGCAAAAGGAACCGTTAAACCATCCGCCATTCCGATCACAATATCCCGGATAAAATCTGTGGCCGTAAAATGTTGTTCTTCATGTGCTTTCTCACTGGCATTCGGATTGGGCTCCATGCTAGCACCTCCAATATATGTGTATCATACCATAACCTTAATAATGATCTTCCACCAACAATCTATTTATAACAAGGTTCGATCAGGTATAATTATTTTGTAATAATATGTTGGAATTTGTAGGAAAAACATTAAAATAGAGAGGTAAGATAAATCACGCATATTAATATTGTAGAAGAATAACACAATCGTGGAGTCGAGAGAAGGGAAAGTATGAGTTTTATACTCATGGCATCCATGTCATTGGTGCCTCTGTTTTTTGGAATGTCCTGTAAAATGATGTTTAAGAGCAAATTAACGAATGCAATGGTCGTTTTAATGATTTTTGTGAGTTTATGGCAATTGGATGTTAGTTTTTTATACGGAAACGATATATTCACTCAAGAAACGGTATATTTCTTATTTAGACTCTTTCGGATCGGATCGATCATGCTTCCTCCGGCTTTCCTTTATGTAGGGTATGTAGCCTTAAAGTATCTTTCAAATGAGGAAGGAACCTGGATGAAATGGATGATTAATAAATACACCATTGGTGTTTATTATTGTTGGTCTATATTTATTTATATCATTAACTGGACTGATTTAGGATGCTTAGGTTTAAAGGAGATTCCTGGTTTTGGAAGCGCTAATGTCATCCTCTACCCTATTTATGGAGAATGGGGCATCTTATTCATAAACCATATCAAGCTTTTAATTGTCAGCATCGTATTAACACTTCTCGCGAGCAGAAGAGTCAAAGATAAATATGCGAAATTTTTTCTGACATCGTCCAGTCTTTCTTTTGTATTAACTTATATCGTAGGCGTATTAAACTTAAAGCCAGGAACTTTTATTTATTCCAGTCAAATTGCCGTTATGCTCTTTTCCATATTTAATTTCTTTATCTTTGTTAAGATGAGCACGAAGATGATAAAAGAAACCAATAAAATATTAATCAGAAAAGAACAAGAGGAACAAATTGAACTATCAACCTCTGGACTCATACATGAAATAAAAAACCCTCTCACGATCGTGAACGGATATTCAGAACTATTGGCTGGCAACAATGAGTTGGATGCGAAAGTAAAAGGAATGGTCGGCAGCATTCGAATGGCCGGTGCGCATATGAACAGCATTGTAACCAATTACATACAATTCATAAACAGCGGGAAACTCAATTTAGAAGAAACCGATATTATGGAGATTATAGAGGAAGCGATTGTATTAACTTCTATTCGGACAACGGAAACAAATGTATCTATCTGCCCACCAGAAGGAAACCCTATAGTAGCGAACATCGACAAAGATAAAATGCTTCCTCGCTACTGTGAATGGCTGACGTCTGTTCAATAGGGAAAGTGTCAATACTACCAAATAACAATCTTAATAGGGTGGTAATGACCAATGTGGACCCCAATAAGCAATAAAGATAACATGATTGCGGATATGTTTAAGATCGCCTTAGCGCTTGAAGAACCTTGGAAACTGACGCATATCGAATATGATGATAAGGATGAAGCTTGGCATCTATTCCTGGACTTCGAACGTGGAGCGCTGTTTGCTTGTCCGTCGTGTGGTACATCGTGCAAAGCGTATGATGCTGAGAAGAAAGACTGGCGTCATCTGGACTTTTGGAACTGGAAGACCTATATTCATGCCCGTGTGCCGAGAACGGACTGCACGAACTGTAAGAAAGTGATTCTCGTGCCTGTAAAATGGTCACGTCCAAAATCGCATTTCACGTTGCAATTTGATGCCTGGGCGATGCGGCTTATGGCTGAAATGCCGGTCAACGCTGCGGCAAGGGAGCTGCGTGAGCATGATACACGCATGTGGCGAATCTTTCATCATTATGTGAATCAAGCGATGGAGCAATTGGATTTGTCTGCCGTCAAACGAATTGCCGTAGACGAAACGTCCTCGCGCCGCGGTCATCGTTACATCACGCTATTTGTTGATGTGGACACGAAGATTGTCTTGTTTGCAACAGAAGGTAAAAGCAAAGATACCTTAGCTAAATTCAAGCAACATCTGATCAGCAAAGGTGCACAAGCCCTGCAAATTCAAGAAATCTGCTGTGATATGTCTCCGGCCTTCATTCGAGGCATTGAGGATCAATTCCCAAAAGCAGAGATCACCTTTGATAAATTCCACGTCATGAAAATGGTCAACGAAGCAGTGGACGAGGTACGCAAAGAAGAGCAAAAGCAAGCACCTGAGCTTAAACGAACCAAATATCTTTGGTTAAAAAATGAAACGAATTTAAAAAACGAGCAAAAGGAAGAACTGAACCACCATCTAAAAGATAGTCATCTGAAAACAGGGAGAGCTTACCGTTTAAAGCTGGCGATGCAAGAACTCTGGAGCAAGCCTCATCTATTAGCGGATGTCTATTTACGGGAGTGGATGGGCTGGGCCAAACGCTCCCAACTCGAGCCGATGGTGGAGTTAGCCAAGACCATTAAGCGACATGAAGAAGGAATTCTTCGCTGGTTCCACAGTAGAATGACCAATGGATTGCTGGAAGGCATTAATGGGTTAGTGCAAGCATCCAAGAGAAAAGCACGTGGCTACCGCAATGTTGAGAACTTGATTGCCATGGTCTACATGACAGCCAATAAGCTTCGGCTTCCAACGCTCGCTGCACGTCGAGCTTAGTTCCCCTTCCCCTTTTATACCAGATCTTTAGGAATCTCCTAAATACAACGAAACTATGTCTCTATTCAAACTGGGATTACCCATACAGTAGAGCGAAGAGCCAATAAAAAGACAAGTATTCATGAATTTAATAAACAACAGTATAGAGTCCATGGAGGAAAAAGAACAAAAAATAATTAAAATCAGAACAAAAAGAAATAATAACGACATCCATATTATTTTTACGGACACGGGATCCGGCATACCTGAGATGAAGTGGGGGAAAATCTTTATACCTTTCCATACAACGAAGGACACTGGCATGGGTCTAGGATTATCGATCTGTCAGCGAATCATCCATTCTCACGGCGGAAACATCGAAATTTTAAAAAGTAACAATAAAGGAACTGAAATTAAAATTACGATCCCTATCGTACATTATGAACAACTAATGTTGAATTCATGACGTACACCATCTGCAAGAACTGTCCGTAATCGCCTCATAAAACAACCAACCAAAGGAGATTATAGGAAAGCACAAAACAAGCAGCATACTTAAAGAAGATGAGGTTGTAATCCATCATGGAAAACGAAAAAGTGGTAAGCGGCACCAACGAAGGGGCAAAGGCCTCTGTTCAACAGCCCAAAATCGTCGCGCAGATGCCCGAGGATAAAGAGCTCAAAGATCCTGAGGAAGCAGCCAAAAACGATCATTATCCAGGGTCCTGTCAGATATAGCCATGCTGTATTTGCATGAAAGCAGAGACACTCCAGACAGCAAAAAACCGCCTGTAGCTACTGGCTGCCGAGAAACCTCGGCAGCTTTTTTTCATCTTTGCTTCCCCTTGATGTTGTCCTTCAATGATTTGCCCCGCGCTTGAGATATAATCGGTGAGGTTCATTCCGGTATGCGCCTTAAATAAGGTACTGGATGGAAGAGTAAACTAAAGGGCCGGCTTCTGCAATCTGCTTACTTACATCCTTAAACTTAAGAAAATTCCGCTTAAACAGATTGGCCAAGTCCGCTGCTTTTGCTTCATACGCTGCCTTATCTTCCCATGTGTTCCGCGGAAATAATACTTCGCTTGGAACACCCTCAACCGTTTCCGGGCAGAGCAATCCGAAGATAGGTTCGACCGTAAAGACTGAGTCCTCGATGGATCCGTTAATGGCAGCCGAAACCATCGCTCTCGTATAGGTTAGGTTCATCCGCGCTCCAACTCCGTAAGGGCCTCCGAACCAGCCTGTGTTTACTAAGTATACTCTAGTCTGAAACTTCTCGATTTTGTTGCCAAGCATTTCCGCATATACATATGGCGAGAGCGGCAGGAACGGGGCCCCGAAACAGGTGGAGAATGTCGACTCGGGCTCGGTTACCCCCCTCTCTGTACCGGCCAGCTTTGACGTATACCCGGACAGGAAGTGATACATCGCCTGCTCCTTGGACAGCTTAATATTGGAGGAAGAACACCGCAAGCATCTGCCGTAAGAAAAAGGATCACATTCGGATGGCCCGCCATCCCTGATAAGACAGCTCCCGGAATGTACTCATTCGGATAGGCAGCCCGTGTGTTCTCAGTAATACGGTTATCGTTATAATCAGGAACACCCGTCACTGCATCAAGCACGACATTTTCCAAGACCGTCCCGTACCGAATCGCTTGCCAGATTTGCGGTTCCTTCTCCTTGCTAAGACCGATACATTTGGCATAACAGCCGCCCTCAAAGTTGAAAATGCCATGCTCTGACCAGCCGTGTTCGTCATCACCAATTAAACGGCGATCGGGGTCAGCGGAAAGCGTTGTTTTCCCCGTACCTGATAATCCGAAGAAGAGTGACGTATCACCGCTCTCACCAACATTAGCGGAGCAATGCATAGGAAGAACGCCTTTGAAAGGCAGTATATAATTCAGTACGCTGAAGATCGATTTTTTCATTTCGCCTGCATATTCTGTACCGCCGATCAGAACAACCTTTTCTTCAAACGAGATGCAGATGAACGTTTCGGAATGCGTACCGTCTGTTTCCGGATCAGCCTTTAATCCAGGAAGGGCGATTACTTTAAATTCAGGTACGTGAGCAGCCAACTCGTCCTGTGTCGGACGGATAAATAATTGATGAACAAACAGGTTTTGCCATGCGTACTCGTTTACGATCCGAATCGGCAAGCGGTACTCCGGATCAGCCCCGGCAAACCCGTCGAATACGAAAAGCTCGCGTTCCTCCATATACCTTTTCGCTTTTTGATACAACCGTTGAAAATGTTCTTTCGATATGGGCTGATTAACGCTCCCCCACGCGATGTGGTCAGTGACAGATGGTTCATCTACGATATATTTATCTTTAGGAGAACGTCCCGTATAAATCCCCGTGAAAACCTGGAGAGCTCCAGTATCAGTCTGTACCGCTTCATTTCGCAGCAGCGCTCTCTCAATCAACCGTCGATACAGGCAAATTATAGTTCACGTTCGAGTCAGTTGTACCTTTGCTCCATATATTTTCATTCCTTTCCCGCCCGTTCGGCACCAGATTGATAGCGCTTCCAAATCGGATTATTCGTTCTTCTCGTTTCTAAACAATCTTGTTCTTGCAATCCGAGTAATAAGTCGTTACTCTCTCCGTTGGAAGTGTATCGATGAGCGACATGCAATGCTTGCAAAAAATAGCCCCCAAATCTATACGCTTACTTCCCATGTGCAATTCATCCTCTCTCTTACCATATTTGCAACGTCCATCACGCGGCAAGCATATGCCCATTCGTTGTCATACCATGCCAGCACCTTAATTTCATCATTCATCACCAGTGTCGAAAGCCCATCCACAACAGCCGATTTGCTGCTGCCGATATAGTCGGCGGACACGAGCGGCTCAGTCGAGAATCCAATATAAGGAGTACAGCTTCCTTCAGCTGCGGCTTGAAGGACGGAGTTTACTTCACTCACGCTTGTAGTTCTGGACACTTTGACGTTCAAATCAATAAGAGAAACATCTTTTGTGGGAACCCGCAGAGACATTCCCTGGATGCGTGATGCCAGATGCGGCAGCACATCTGCAAGCGCCTTCCCAACTCCTGTTGTAGTAGGGACAATCGATTCCGTACAAGCTCTTGCTCTTCGTAAATCTTTATGCGGATTATCCAGATGATTTTGGTCAGAAGTATAAGAGTGAACAGTAGTCAGCCAGCCCGTCTGCACGCCAAACGTTTTGTCCAATATATGTAGAACGGGAGAAAGACAATTCGTTGTGCAGGATGCCGCCGAAAGCAGTTTATGCTTTTTCGGATCGTATAGATGATCGTTTACTCCCATGACAACAGTCAGATCCATTTGATTACCAGGTGCTGTAATCAATACATTAGTCGCTCCAGAAACTACATGCTTGAGGGCTCCCTCCCTGTCGGTGAATTTTCCCGTTGCATCAATGGCAAGGTCGACACCGTATCGGCTCCATAAAATGTTTTCCGGCTCTCTTTCGAATACAACCGGGATCGGATGACCGTTAATCACAAGAAACTGATCACGAATAGCAATATCCACATCCCATCTTCCGTGCACGGAGTCATATTTCAAAAGATGAGCGATAGTTTCAACTGGATAAATGCTGTTAATGGCATTCAGTGAAATCGTTGGTTTCGGATTCGAAAAAATTTGTCTAACCAACAGCCGTCCAATTCTTCCCATACCGCTTATTCCTACGCCCTGGAACATAGCAGCATCCCCCCTTTAACCTGTTTTGTGAGAATTGAGCAATATATACCGCTTTCATAAGGATATAATACATCATATATAAGTTATAATACAATACATTTATTTTATAATACACATTATTGTAACAATTAGAAGATAGAATGCTGATCGCGCGGACTTAACCCTACCTGGTTTTCCCGCCCCGGTTCCATACTAGAAAAAACGCGATCCCTAAGGACCGCGTTTTTTCTAGCATGGAGTAGTCTAGCAGAATTGAACCGGTGCCATTGTATTCGTATGAATATGGCGAGTACGACCCCTCCCTTAATTAAATGGAGAACTTATATCACCTCCTGGGCATTTCTACGGTATTCATTGGGTGTAATCCCATATTCCTTTTTAAAGGCACGATAGAACGAACGCAAACTGTTAAATCCTGAGTCGAACGCTATCTCTGTGACCGGGTTCGTGGTAGATAGCAGCAGCATCTGGGCAAGGGCTACCCGCCGGCCATTCACATAATCCCGAAATGATGTATGGAGTTGGTCAGAGAAGATTCGTGAGATAAGAAACTTGCTGACCCCCAATTCTCTTGAAACCATATCCAGGGTTACAGGCTCTAGGAAATGAAGGTCCACATAGGCAAGAATCCTTTGAATACTGTCCAGATCTTGGGTGTATTCTATTTTTTTCAGAGATAATAATGGCATAACATGTCCTAATATGACAGAGGTGTAAGCCTTGAGCAAACGGTTATCACAATTTTCCGTATAACTTCGTATAATGCTTTCAGCATGTCCGGGACGTTATAAACCAAGTGCTCCTTGGAAACCACGTTGATTGGAATAAACTTCGTTAAATCTCCCGTAAAATCCCCTGGGAATGCAGCATCGGAAAAACAGCAGGATCCTGTTGCTCTCTGTTGTTTTGTAGCTGTGGGGTTGATTGGGAATAATCACCGCCATGTCTCCTTCAGACAGAACATATTCCTTCTGATTGATGGGGATAATTTGGATCTTGCCAGATAGGACTATTGTGATTTCACGTGTTTATGAAGATGAAGGGGATAGGTATTATCGGTCTATAAATGTGTGAAACGGCTGATGACGATGCTGATATTGGATTCTCACTTCTAAGCCTCCATAGTGGTAATCAGATTTCCCTATAAGCAGTGAAGTGTTTCTCATCTCTTCATTAAAACCTTAATTCTATAGTACAGAACATTGGCACAAGTACAAGAATTGGCGCAAAAAAAAATTTTTTTGGCAGGTGCGATATACTTACAAGTATAAATGATTGGAAGTAAGACGCGTGAAGCTTACTACATTATCAATAGGGAAGGCAGGATAGGAGACGGAAGTCACGTAAGCTTGCATCCAATGTTATAATAGAAAACTAGATGAAAAGTAAGGATAAGGGATTCAGAGGTCTTGGCCGGTCCTCTTAAGTATTGCGATTGCATTTCATTGGGCTGGGTCCTACCGGCAGTTCGGGTTCAGCGGAATCAAACTAAAGCGGTTTCCTCTGGAGCATCCATCGTTGCGTTTCCTGGTGCAGAAGGTGGTGGCGCCTATACCAGTGGTGGTCGTGGCGGTCACGTATACATCGTTACCAACCTTAAGGATTATAGCGAAAATGGTGAACCTATCGAAGGATCCCTTCGTCAGGGGATTGTATCTACCCCAGAGAGGGTCGTACGATTGTTTTTAACGTATCCGGAACGATTGAACTGAAGGATTCCTTAAGATTCACTAACATCAAAAACCTGACCATTGCCGGGCAAACTGCACCAGGAAACGGTATTACCATTGCAGGATGGGAAACCAATATCAGTAATTCAGATAATATCATTATCCGTACCTCTCCTTCCGTCCAGGTGCAACGAATGTATTTAACGGCAATGATTTATGGATGCCCTTTGGGAAAGACACAACAATCAACTTTATCCTTGATCATGTCCTTTAGTTGGAATATGGATGAGACCCTTTCCAATACAGAGGTGAAAACGGTACAATTCAGTGGTCTATTATTTCAGAAAGCTTAACACTCTCGGGACATTCGAAGCAGACATGGCTATGGACGGTATAGCAGGCGGAAATAAACCACCTTCCATCACAATCTTTATTGAACGATACCTCACGTAATCCAAGACTCGCTGCGGATATGCCGGTGCTGCAGGCAAACCATATACCCGTGCTTGACTTCTCCAACAACGTGATCTATAACTGGGGCTTTAATGGGGTTTATGGCGGCGGCTATAATTTTACTAATTTTATGAACAATATTGAGATTGCGGGACCGGGTACAAGAGACAGTGTTGTCGATCAGGTTATTGACGCAGGGGAACCGAAGAAGCTTGGCGGTTTCTACATCTCTGGGAATATGATTAATGGTGAGAAGACAGGCTTGTTGGATGGGTCGTCAGCGTACGTCAAGAATTCCGGCGACACCAGCGGTGACAATATAACAACCTTTGCAACAAAACCGTATCTTTCCGCAGACAGCACAGGAGTCAATAACGGGATTACCAATCCAGCGTTTGACGATTATGTCTAAACGGTGTAGAGGATGCGAGTAAGCAATTGCTGAACACCATTTTACAGCAAGCAGGTGCAACCTATCCGCGTCGTGATGCCATTGATGCAAGAGTGGTTGCAGAAGTGAAAAAGGACTCAGAAGATATATCAATACCGAACATGAAGTTGGCGGATACATCACGGACTTTGGTGTCATTGAAGAACAGCATGCCGCAGATTTTGATACGAATCACAACGGTATTGCCGACGAATGGGAAAAGGAAAAAGGGATCTGGGGCACCGAGGGTGCATATAAAACCATTACAGACAGCGGCTATACCTGGCTTGAGCTTTATATCAACGGTCTTGTAGATAGTGGGCACGCAGCTGAAAACCCTTATGCAACATTGACGACACCAGAGAACAATGCGCAGTTTGCATTAGGCGAAGATATACCAGTGAAAATTAAAGCTTCTTCCGAATTCGGACACCGTATCGATAAGGTAGCGGTATACAATGGTTCCGAGTATCTGGGTGACGCTGTATTAAAAGGAAACCAGTATGAGTATACCATCGAGGGACTTCAGGATGCTTGGTACCCATTTCCGCACTAATTACAAATTCAGAAGGAAATTCGACTCAAACTACTGCAGCCAATTTATATTAAGACCAATTGCAGTACATTAGCTGATGCAGATTGGTCATCGGCTGACATCGGCACGCCGGACATCCAAGGTTCCGCAAGCCTGACAGACAATGTGATCACTGTAAAAGGAAACGGAAAGCTTGGCATGAGCGAGGGCAGCACGGAACAATCAGAACAATCGGACGCTTCCAAAGACTATTCCCATTATGTCTATAAGAAAGCTACTGGAGATATGGAAATCACTGCTAAGCTAGAGAAATTGGATCTGTTGACAACCATGCATCACAGGCCTGATGGTTCGCGATGACCTGAAAGATGACAGCGCAACCGCAGCCCTGGGACCTCCCTGGTTAAACCCCTCCAAAGCTACCAGTTGGTCAGCCCACTTGGCAGAAGGGAAAAGAAAGGCGGAGACTTTAATCAATTGACCCAAACACTGGCAGCGCCTCCAAAGCCGAGACGGCGGGCATTCAGCTTATACCAGACATTCCATTCAAGATCAACGGTGCCGAAAAGGGTTACTGGCTCAAGCTTGGCCGCAAGGGCTATACCTCCTCGGATGCTCTATGGCTCCATGGACTGTAAAGAAAGGACACTGATTGGTGAGAAAACTGTAGCGATGAGGGGTTCGGTGGGTGTTTGGTTTTGCCGGAGACAGCAATGATGTTGGACACAAGATTGAGCAGTTGAACTATGCGAAGTTCTCAAATGTTAGCTTACAGGATCAATTAAACCTGAATCCGTGACGCCTGATCAGTTCAAAGGTTTTCTGCACTGGTAATTCAACCAGCTTATGGTTACGGGGCTTTTGCCCTGTTTGTGCGCAGCCCAAAGCAGCACGGATTGCCGAGTCAATTAAAAGAGAGAAGCGTTTCCTAAACCTTCGTTGCCCCTGACCTATTGCATTTGCAATAATGCCGTCGTTCTTTATGTCGTACTTCTCCCCTTTTGCGGGTCTGGAATCCCTATTAAAAAGATATCATCGTATAGCGAGATTACCCGTGTAGCCGCTGCCGAAGCGTCGAAATACGAATAAACGCTCCGATCGTTTGGAGAAATATTCGTTATGATTTTCACAGAAAAAAAGGACATCAACCCTAAATGGCAAATTGTTGGTTACAAAACCACAATTTCCCAAATAAAGGAGATGTCCACTGGCATGGTAAGCTTCTGTTTAGCAATCGTCAAGTTTATTTTTGCATTGATACCCATCCGCTATTGCCCATTGAAGGCATTCGCCTAGTTTTTTGTGCAAGAGTCCAAGTAAATTAATCAATAAGTTGTTGCTACCTCATGGCTGCTCTGCAATATTCCACTGTTGGTTCGCGCCGCCACTATACGTCCATTGATCAACTACGCCTCCGTCTGCCCAGAATCCGTGTGCATATACATCCAATCCCTTACCGCTATTGCGATTTACAATTTTGAAAGAACTGCCGACATTTTGGATGGACCACTGCTGGGACAAGCCGCCATTATCAGTCCATCTGATCAACTACGCCTCCGTCTGCCGTAGATACCCCCATTTACTTCCAACACCTTACCGCTGTTTTTGTTCACAATCTTGAAATAACCGTTATTGAGATCTACTATACTCCATTGTTGGTTAAGACCGCCATTGTCAGTCCATTGATTGACTGTTCCGCCGTCTACAGTAGAAGCCCCATACACATCCAATAATTTACTGCTATTGCTATTAATAATCTTATATTTTCCGTTAGAATTAAAAGACTGCGTAATCGTAAACTTATCTGCAATAATATAGCCTGTTCCAAGTACTCTTACCTTGAGCGTGTGCGTCCCAACATTCAATTGCGGACTGGTATAAAGAAGCTGAGTCTCTGCATCCGAATTGGCGGACGTATCCACAGTCGTTTCGGCGCCGCCATCTATTGAAACTGCGGCAGTTCCTTTCGCAGAGCCCTTTGCCCCATACCAAGCAATTTGGGTTCCATTGAAAGTTACTGTAAAGGAGTCATTAGTAACGTTAGAATAATGATCATCGTTATTATAAGTACCCTGCTTGCTTTCATTAACCCATGAGCCTTGATAAGTGATTGAAGGATCGTTGTCGTCAATCACATTAAACGCCCCTACATTAAACACTAAATCGTTATCCCTGAACAGTTCAACACCCGATTTTTTGGCAATCAGCACTAAATACATTTTCCCTGTACTGCTCGGTGTTGTAAAAGTAATGTTCTGAGTGCTCATAAAGCCGGGGGTTACTGTTGGATGCAACTCACCTGAGGAAACAAGTGTTCCCGTAGCGGAACCGCGTCTTATTTCCCAATACACGTCAACCGTTGAACCGCTGAAGGTGTCGTTAAATATATCCAATTGCCGGGTAACCGTTGTATTGGTATTAAGAGTTGGTATATTCACCGCCCAATCACCATTCGCATTGGATAGTTTATTATCTGCCCAATAACTTCTATCCGCAACGAGAACAGGGTTAAATCCCGCTTGCAGACGAATGAATTGCGGATTTGCCCACGGGTTTGGAAGGTTATCGTCACCATATAGCGAACGCTGTACATTGGTATCTTTGGAGCTTTCAAGGACAAAGTCTGTTGTTTTCGCTCCCGGTATTAAAGAAGCCCATGCATCCAGGAGGGTGTACGGTCGGATGTCCGAAGCATTCTGGCGACGCATTGATTCGGTCGCTGTTGCAAACCATGCAAACCCTTGTTTTGTATTATCATTAGACCAGAGAAATTCACCTTGACCATACGGTCGATCCGGTCTTGCATAAACATCCTCCACGTACTGTCCAATATGCCAGTCGCTATAGTGAGGGAAAACGCCTAAATCATTAAATGTCATATCATTGTACAAATTATGAGCCACATCAATATTAATCGGTCGGGTCGTATCAACGGCTTTTGCCGCATTGTACCATGAAGTCTGGCTTGCACTGGTTGCAGGATCAGAGTTCCAAGCATCTGCTTCATTGGAAATACCCCACTTCATAATGGAAGGATGGTCTTTATCCCGGGTAACCATTTGTGTAATGTGATTGGCAAAATTACCATTGTTATTGTTTAATGACTGATCGCTTGGCCCGCGAATGGCAGATTCCTGAATGAGCATCAAGCCCATTTCATCACAAGTATCCAACATGTACGGACTTGCGGGAATTTGATGCATCCGCACCACATTGTAATTCAATCTCTGATAGTTATCGACTGCTTTAGGCCATCCATTAGACCTGGGAGGAAGCCGGGTATGTGTCCATCGCATTACCTTTTCCCCCATAATCAATCCCATCGTAATTCTGGGTTTGAATACTATCCCCTCTAAAATTCACACGCACCCCATTTAAATAGTAGTACGTATTCGTACCGTCGGATTGTTGTTTGATTTCTCTGAATCCAAAACGTTCTGTTCTCGTGTTCTTTACTGCCCCATTTAATTTCAGGGAAAGATTCAAGTTATGAAGCTTCGCTTTGTAACCGGAAACATAAGGCACATTAGGCCACCAGTAGGAGGTTGAACCTAAATTCCAGGCGATGGGTCCAATGGTTACTTTCGTCGTGGAATTAGCCGCTGCCGTAAAAGATTGATCAGCAATGGAAGGATAAGTCCAGCTATCCCCATTCCATGACGATAAGTTGCTCGAAATGACCATGTTTTGGGCCGTGTTTGAATTATTCTTTACCCATACATCATAGGTCAATGAGTTATTTGCTACGGAAGTTCGTACGAATTCGTCAGAAATATAGATTTGGGGATATACTCTCAAAAAGGCAGAGCGGTAAATCCCTTGGGTTTGAGCTGCTTGCCATTGCGCCGCATCCGGGACGATCGAAGACCAGTTCGCATTAACCATTCCCTTCTTGCTTTTTACATGAACCTTTAAAGTATATGTATTGCCAGGCGTTACATAATTACTAATATCAAACTCAGAGGGCAAAAAAGACGTCGTATTCGTTCCTACCAATGTGCCATTAATATAAAGGGAAGCTTCAAAGTTAACTGCACCGAATTCAATCTTGGTCGTTTGCGGCCCTCCACTATTCGGGATTGTGATGGAACGTTGATAATCCGCTTCACTAACATTGGTGAAGCCTTGTTTATACCAACCGCCGCCCGGTACAGTAATCGTTGTTGCAGCTTGACCCTGTGGAGTAAACGTCCATACCCCTGACAGATCCACCGAGCTAATTGGGTCGCCTGGCGAAGCATGAACGGTTTGACCACCCATTGAAAGCGCCAACAAAAAGCCGAAGACAAACAAAGCAAAAGCATACTTTAAAGATAACAACTTAACATTTTTAACATTTCGCATCATTAACTCCTCATTTCTATTTTTTTAAAAACACATTTAGATAAGCGCTGTTGCAAATGAAAAAATCAAAGAACTGCTCTCGTTCTTTACATTTCCACACTTATCTTAATAACTATTATGTAATGTAAAACGCTTTAATCGTCTTTACACTTAGGCAACTTATTTTATAATAATTAAACTTATTATATTTAAACCCATAAGTAATGAGGTGATGAATAAGTAAAAACAATCGCTCTGTCAATCATACATACAGAGCGATTGTTTAAAAATAACGCTAATATTATGCATCCTTAAACAACTTGAAAACATCAAAAAATTTCTGGACTTTTTTTCCCTATAAAACAAAAACGCTTGGAAATGCAAGCGTTTTTGTTTTATGTTGGGATACTTGGGGGTTGAACCGCTCCCTCATGCATGCAAGCGCTCAACTACCATTGCCGGTATTTGAATGCCGTCCTTTGTTAGGTTTTGTTATCATGTTCCACAGTGATAACTACATTTCCCTTTTTGTGCCCTTTTTCAACATATCTATGAGCCTCGGGAATTTGTTCCAGCGGATAGCGTCTGTCTATGACCGATTTTATTTCCCCGTCTCAATAAGCTCTTTGAGGAAAATAAATCTTCAGTCTACCTTTGCCGATCCCCTGCCCTTCAACTGACACGTATATTCCCGTTCGGCGTTAGTGCTTTCTTGCATTTGATTCGAGATTTTCCCAACTGCATCAAAGATGATATCATAAGCTCTCGCTCTTCTCGTGAAATCCTCTTTCGTGTAATCAATTACCTTATCGGCTCCCAGAGATTTCACCATTTCTAAATTCGTGGTACTGCATACCCCGGTAACTTCCGCCCCAAAGTACCTGGCAAGCTGTACCGCAGAAGTCCCTACCGCTCCAGAAGCGCCATAGATAAGAACTTTTTGTCCGCTCTGGATATTTCCCTTTCTAAGAAAATACAATGCTGTAGTCCCCCAAAAGAACGGCAGCGGCTTCCTCATAGGTCATATTGGCTGGTTTTATTGCCACCACCCGTCTTCAGGCAGACATATGTACTCGGCATAAGCGCCAAAACGCATACCCGGTTAATGCAAAAACCTGGTCACCTTTCTTAAATCGTTTTACATCCTTGCCTATTGCTTCTATCTCCCCGGCTAACTCCACCCCAAGTATAGGTTTTCTTGGTTTTCTAAAACCCAATACGATTCGCATGGGGAGCCAGAACAAGATAGGACTGTTGAAACTTCGTACTCTACAATCCCCTGATGTTACCGTTGTCGCATGAATTTTTACCAGTATTTCATTGTCCTTGGGAATAGGTTTAGTGATCTGAACCTTGATTCAGAACATCGGGAGATCCGTACTTTGACATACGATTGCCTTCATGTGTATCCTCCTTATTTGAAAGATATTCACGCTGTGCAGCTACTCCGTCCGTTTTGCCCTTACGCCTTTAAATAAAAGCCACAGGCATAGTGACAGTTCCGCGATAACCCCAGGAACGGCTACAATGGGGAAAATATCGATTTGTAGCTGTCATAGTCGGATAAAAGAAAATGCGCACAGCTATCTAAGAGATAGCCAAAAGCTGAAATGATCAACATGACACCAATAAATATCGGCATATAGCCTGACTTGAATATTAAATAACCAATAACGAGCAAATGTAAGCCAAAAAATACCAATCCAATCAGCCATCCATTGTTAAATGCATCGATAAATAACATCACCTGAGCGTGTAATTGACCGGTTTCATATACCTTTAGATATTCAGCGCCGCTTAAAACCTGCAAAACACTTAGCAAATTATAGATGGCGAGGCCTAAAATAGCCGTGTATATCAACCTTAAACCACGCTGCCAATAATGCTAGATTCTTATTTACGGGTATGAGCAGAACATAAAGGGCCCAGGCTACCAGTACATCAAGAATAAGCACGATGATAAAGCAGACAATACCGCTCCGGAATAACAGCTCACTTTCATTAATGTTGGCAGCAGTTGCTGCAGCATCTCCTGGAATAATAACATTCTGGATAACAAAAAAATTAGAGAAGATAGCAAGTATAAACATTAATAATAGTCCAAACCCTGCGATTCTTGCATACATACGTGTTGATGTTTCGGTGATCGGTTGGTCATTTCAATACCTCCTGATTATTATCAATCCCTCTAATATCCCTGCTTTACTACTTTCTGTCCTCGCCGGGTTTAACGCAATCGACCAAGAGCAGCGGCATTTCGAAATCACGCACTTTTTTGAGCAGCCCATGCAGCGCGGCCTGATCGACCACCAGACCGGTTAAGAGCGTATCACCGTTGTCTTCCAGCGTGATGGTCAGGCCTCCGAACCAGTCTGTCCATTGCGGCCCCAGATGGCCCTTGATCCTGATTTGATAGATCATGGGTTGATTTGGACCCGTTTTCAGGTTGCGGTTGATTTGTCATTAACCTGGATACCTCTTGTGGCAGGTCCTAACAAGTCTATAGCCAGTTGCTCATTTACGATATAGTCATATCTGCTAATTGGTATTAACGATATAGATACTTAAGTATTGTTTGGGGTATTGTTTTGAGGGATTGTACGGAGAGAGTTTAAACTGTACAGCATGGCCGTTGGTTATCTCCTTAAGGCTGGGGAAGTCTGACGGTTGAGGGTTTGGCTACAATAGACCCAACTCGCGGGCACGAGCTACAGCTTCGGTGCGCCTCTGGACCTGTAGTTTGCCGAAGATATTTCGATTGTGCCCTTTGACAGTACTCAAGGCGAGGAAAAGCCGCTGGCTAATCTCATGATTCGAGAGTCCTTGGGCAATGAGCTGGAGCACTTCTAACTCGCGCTGGCTCAATGGCTCGATCAAGGCGGCTGGGCAGGGGGCAGATGAGCTTTGTCTTCACTCTTCTTCTCCTCTGCTTCAAACACAGCCAGCAACTTACCGATATAGTCCGGCATTATTCCCACTGCCAGCTGCTTCGGACAACAGCTGAGCCATCGGCATACCTTCGTCGACAAAGATACGGATGAAGCCTCCCGGTTCTGCCAGTGTCAGCGCCTCACCCAGCAGTTGCAAGCCCTATCCGTTTCGCCATGCGCCTGCAGAGCGATCGCCTGTAGCACCATCACCTTGAGCCGTTCATCCGCCCAGCCCTTTGCCTCATTGCAGGCGTAATGACTCCAGTACCGCCAATGCTGCTGATGTGTCTCCCTGGGCCAAGTGTACCCGGGCCTGACTGAAGGGGAGCTCGTGCGCCTGAGCCAGATGAGCGGCTTCCGCCAGATTACCCTGGTGAAGCAATATCAAGCACTTGGGCGGCAGCAACTTCAGGTATCCGATGGACGAAGTTATTCTGGCGCACGACCTGATCAGCCTTGGCTAAAATAGCAGCCGCGCCGGCTACATCTCCCTGGCAAGCTTCAACCGGGCGAGAAACACCTCACAGGAAACGAATCTGTCGGTGTTCGCTATCTGCCGCGCCAATTGGACACTCTTCTGCCCGTGCTGTTCGGCGGCATCCAGATCGTTCCATTCATATGATATCCGTGCCAGACCCAGATGCGCTTCGCAGGCTATCGGCAACGGCTGATCACCGGCCAATTGCAGGACGCGCCGGTAGGTCTCGGCGGCCAGATGGAGCTGGTTGTCCGTCTCCTGTACGTTACCCAAGCCGATGGTTGCCACTATGGTGGTGAAGTATTCCCGATCGCCTGGCTGATCAAATGGCTTCGGTATAGGCCTGGCTTGCTGCGGCACGGTCTCCCTTGAGTTGATAGGCATACCCCAGCATCCAGGTAGCTGAGTGCGGACAGGCAGGTTGTCCGGGTGCAGATACTCGAGGGCACGCGCGACTGGACAATAATGATTTCTACCTGATGCTGAGTGACAGCCAGTGTGGCCCGGTTAGCTGCAATGCTGCCCAATCAGATCGCGATGTCTTGATCATCTCGATTCGGCGTCTTTGCAGCAGCAGCTTCGGCAGCCACATTGGTAGTTTCTGCTTCTGACGCCGAGTCGTTTGACCGGCCAGCAGTCAAGCGCCGAGGCATACATCACCCACAATGAAGGCCTGGCATCGAGCACAGCCGCCGGCAGCGACTCCAGCCAGTTCAGTACGGGGCAACGCGCACCGCGAAAGTGCAGGGGTATCCCCTCTCCTTCAAGCAGACGCGCGGCACGCTCAATATCATTGGCGGCAGCAGCATGGTGAAAGGCTTCAATCTCCAGGCCATTGTCTTCATACCATGCGCTGGCACGCATGTGCAATTCAGCCACGCTTCTCCCTCATCCCTGTAGATGATGCCGTGCTCTGGTGCAGTCGCTGCCGCAGCAAATCAGCAAAAAGATGGTGATAGCGGTACCAACGCCGCTCGTTGTCCAGGGGAACGATGAACAGGTTAGCCTGTTCGAGATATTCCAGGGTTTCTTGCCCGGAAGCAGAGGGATCGAGCAGAACGGCATCACAAAGAGGACCGCACAGGCGGTCGAGGATAGATGTGCGCAGCAAGAAAGTCTGGACGCTTTCGGACTGCTGCTGCAGGACTTCTTCAACCAGATAATCCAGTCACAAAATGGTGGCTGCCGGTGAAAGACTTGATGAAGCTGGCGGTGTCTTTATGTCCCTGCATGGAAATCGCGGCCAATTGCAGGCCGGCAATCCAGCCTTCGGTGCGGGTTTCCAGGCGGCGATGTCTTCCGCTGAAAGGTTTAGACCCATCACCTGGTTGAGAAATCCGGCGGCTTCGGAGGAGGTAAAACGCAAGTCGGCGGCGCGCAGTTCGGTCAATTGGTCCCGGACGCGTAACCGAGCCAGGGGTAGATTGCGGATCCTCACGGGTGGCGATGACCAGGTGCATCTGTGGCGGCAGATGCTCGAGCAGGAAGGTAAGGGCATTGTCAACCGGTTTGGCATCAATAACGTGGTAATCGTCAAGGACGAGGACAAAATCGTCCGGGATGGTGGTGATTTCATTGAGCAGAGCCGTCAAAATCGATTCGGTTGGCGGCGGCTGAGGGGATTGGAGCACGCCCAACACGCCTTCTCCAATATTCGCCGCAATCGTCTGCAAAGCAGCAACGAGGTAAGTCAGAAAACGTGTGGGGTCATTATCCCCTTCGTCCAGCGACAACCAGGCTACCGGTCGCCCGCAACCAGCGACCCATTCGCTGACCAACGTGGTTTTACCAAAGCCGGCGGAGGCAGAGATGAGGGTCAGTTTACGGTGCAGCCCCTCGTTCAGCCGCTCGATCAGGCGGGGGCGGAGGACAACTTTTGCCGAGCGGCGGAATATATAGTTTAGTGGCTAAAATTGGTATAGTCATAGATCAATTATAATGTATCGTCCTCCATCGTCAATAAACGAAGGGGACGCGCAAAAAATAGGCAACAAGAAATCTCTATCTTTCTAGAGGCGATATAAAGACCTGCGGCTAATAACCAGTTATTCGCCGGATAATAAATTTTTTTATCATTTGACCATCAATTCCAACCAAATGTTTATTCTATTGACAGTGAACCGACCTTAAAATATAATAAATTTATTAATAAAGTAATAAAAACATTAAGGTTATATTGATACCGCTTACAAGGAGGATCAAATGTGTTTTACTAGCCCATCCGTGCTCCACACTACAACCAGAAGGGAATGTTAATTCATATGTTGACGAAAAAACCAACCTCTTTATTATTCCTTAAGCTCATTTTCAGTTCATTAATTGTAAGCGCTTTATTATTGACTAGCGCAGCATCAGCCGCCATAAACAAACCCGCAAACTACCCGATGTACGATACAGCGAATATTGATAACGAATCCGCTTGGAATATAATGAACGTCCATGATCCCGAAATCTATAAGGAAGGCAGTACGTATTACCTCTTCTCGACGGACTATAAGGTCGGCGGCACAGCAACCCCCGGCATTCAAATTCGAAGCTCAACCGATTTAATTAACTGGACTTGGGTCGGTTATGCGCTGAACGGAGTGCCGACAGCGGCCAAAAACTGGACTGGCGGGGTCAATGTCATTTGGGCGCCGGAAATCGTCAAGCTCGGCAGCACCTATTATCTATACTATTGCGTGTCCGCTTTCGGTACCCGTACCTCATACATCGGTGTCGCAACAAGTAGTTCGATTACCGGACCTTGGGCTGACCAAGGCGAAGTCTTCAAAACAAAAGCAGGAGACGGCTACACGGCCAATGCAATCGATCCAAACGTTGTTATTGATTCCTCCGGGGTGCCTTGGATGTCTTATGGATCGTTTTTCGGAGGCATCTTTATTACACAGCTGAATCCAGCAACGGGAAAGTTCGCGGCAACCGGACAAGGAACGCTGATCGCAGCACGCAGCACTTCGGTGGATAGCGCTGTTGAAGGACCAAATATCGTTTATAATGCGACTCAGAACAAATATTACCTATTCGTCTCTTACGACTCCTGCTGTAATACATCCAATATGACTTATAATGTCCGGGTAGGACGTTCCTCCAGCATAACCGGCCCTTACTTGGATTATAACGGCAACGCAATGACGAATACGAGCATGACTCCGCAATCTGAAATCGGGACAAAGGTTTTAGGCGGGTACGGCTTCGCAGGCGCAGACGGATGGTACGGAACCGGTCACAATACTATTTTACAGGATGGAAGCAACTGGTATATGATCCATCACGCCCGAGGCGAAGCGGATAAGAACTGGACATACTTGCATGTTCGGAAAATGCTATGGTCCGCAGATGGCTGGCCTCTCGTATCTCCAGAGCGGTTTACCGGCGAAGTGCAGCGTACGCTCTCCTCGAATGTCGTAGCCGGCACCTGGGAATCCATCGTGCTTGACCGAGCAAATAATAGTAAGATTGGGTCCAGCAGTGTTACCCTTTTGGCTAGCGGTAAAATAGGAACCGAATCCAGTTCCAATTTTTGGACGTTTACTGCCCCGGGCACGCTTAAGCTCAATTGGTATGCTCCAGGGCAAGCGCCGGGCAATTACTGGGTCGATACCGTCCAATTAATCGAGGCATGGGATTGGGAGTTGGGACGCCCGACTTACGTGTATACTGGACTAAACCAAAGCGGAACAGCCGTGTGGGGCAAAAAAATATCTGCACCGATACTATCGGGGGCGACTTACAAGCTTGTTAACGTTGGCAGCTGGAAATCGCTTGACGTTGCAAGCGGTGGCATCGTGGATGGTACGAACGTACAGATTTGGGCGGATAATAATTTAGCGCCACAAATATGGAGAGTCACAATGAACAGCGATGGTACGTATAAGTTGATTAATCCGAACAGCGGGAAGGCACTCGATGTCGCTGGCGGGGGAACTGCGAATGGTACAAATGTTCAAATTTGGGCGGATAATGGTTTGAATGCTCAAAAGTGGAATATATCTCTTCAAACGGATGGAACCTACAAGCTAATTAACCCGGCCAGCGGCAAAGCACTAGATATAGCGAATGGCGGAACGTCAAACGGCTCAAACGCCCAAATTTGGGAGCAGAACACTTTTGATGCTCAAAAGTGGGTTCTACTGCCTCTCTAAACAACGGGACTTACGAAGAAAGGGACAGACTCAATCACCTTAGGTGATTGAGTCTGTCCCTTTTAATATGAACATAGAATTCCAAAATATTTTCGATTGTTTTAGAAGTATATATAAAGACAAAAAAACCTCCTATCGGAGGTGAATGATAAAGACTTGGTGGAGATTAGCGGGATCGAACCGCTGACCTCTTGCATGCCATGCAAGCGCTCTCCCAGCTGAGCTAAGCCCCCGTGTTTTGGTAACAACAAAATAGATCATACCATTTGATGGGAACGCTGTCAATCCTTTTTTCCTAACTCTAAAGGGTGCTTGGAGAGCAGACTGTTGAGCTCCTTCATGAACATATCGATGTCTTTGAATTGGCGATAGACGGATGCGAATCGGACGTAGGCAACTTCATCTACAGGGTATAGCTGGGACATAACGAGCTCGCCGATTTCACGGCTTTCGACTTCGGCTTGGGCGGTTGTGCGAACTTCTTTCTCTACTTCGGACACAATGACTTCAAGCATCTCTACAGGAACTGGACGTTTCTCGCAGGCGCGAATGAGTCCGCGGAGGATCTTGTCCCGACTGAATTCTTCGCGGCTTCCGTCTTTCTTGATGACGATGAATGGTGTTTCTTCTACCATTTCGAAGGTTGTGAAGCGCCTTGTACACTTCTCACATTCACGGCGTCGGCGTATCGATTTGTTATCATTAGCAGGTCTGGAATCGAGCACTTTCGTTCCCGCATAGTCACAGTACGGACATTTCATCTGTTTGTTATCCTCCATCTTATAAACATGCGCTAGTGTAGGCGTAATCTCTGCGCTTCCCACTTCTTCCCTGTAATGAAACAACTGCTTCTGCACATAATACTGTTACCAACCGCAAGGAGGTGAAATACAATGTCGAATAATAACAGCAATCAATTAGTAGTACCTCAAGCTGCTGCAGCATTAGACCAATTGAAATTTGAGGTCGCGCAAGAGCTGGGTATTGCCATCCCACAAGATGGTTACTACGGAAACATGGCTACGCGTGATGCAGGTTCTCTAGGGGGCTACATTACTCGTAAACTGGTGCAAATCGCTGAACAATCCCTTGCAGGCAACAAATAACATTAATAAGGCTTAATTATCAAAGCCTTGGCCGTCAACCTTAACCGGTGAACCGGCCAAGGTTTCTTTCTTATAGTGCCCGAAAATCCGGGTATAACGTCTTGTACTTATTATAATAATAAATAACGCGCTGTACATAGTGCCTTGTTTCCCCGTATGGGATTTGATCGACCGTTTCGAACTTCCCATCCCAGGTTCCATCAGCCAACCAGCTGCTGACCTTCCCCGGCCCCGCATTATATGCGGCAATGACTACAACCTTATTTCCCTTAAATTGATCATTCAGCGACTTCAAGTACCAGGAACCGACCTCAATGCTAATGTCGGCCCGGCTGGACAATGACTTCTTCGTTACATTCGAGAAGCCGCCTTTCTTAACGATCCACTCTGCTGTATCAGGCATAAGCTGCATAATGCCAATCGCACCCTTCTTGGATACGACATCGGTGCTGTAATTGGTCTCCACCCGAATAATTGCAGCCAGCAAATGCGGTTCAAGGCTATAGTTATCAGCACTCAATTGAATATCTTCTTGATAATGAATGGGATAGAGCCATCGGTTCATCCAGTCCGACCCCAGAAATAACATGGCGAGAAGCACAAGAACAATAACGAGAAGAAATCGTTTCTTTCCTATTCTTCTTTTCTTCATGACAGGCCTTGCTCATGCCAAAATCGCTCAACCTGCAGTGCTGTCTGCTCTAATGTTCCACTGTTATCAATGACATAATTGGCAAGCTGCCTCTTCTCTTCAATATCCATCTGCAGAGCAATACGCTGCTCCGCTTGCTCAGCAGTAATCGAGTTGCGCGACATCAAGCGTTCAATTTGAATCTGTCGCGGTACGTACACCACCATGATACCATCATACAGTGAAGCTTGTCCCGTCTCATAGAGAAGCGGAATATCGGCAACAATAAGCTGGCTTGGATCTTCTTGCTCGTAAGCGTTGATTCGTCCCCACATCCGCGTCCGAATTGCTGGATGAAGAATCGCTTCCAGCTGGGAGAGCCGCGCGGGTCACTGAATACGATGCTTCCAAGCGCGCTGCGGTTCATGGTGCCGTCTTCATTTAGGACAGCTTGTCCAAAAACAGCGACAATAGCTTCCAGCGCAGCTTCTCCGGGAAGCACAACTTCCCGGGCGGTTTGATCCGCATCGACAATCTTGGCGCCACGTTCGGCGAGCATTGCCGATACGGTGCTTTTACCGCAGGCAATGCCGCCTGTTAATCCGAGTTTCATTCATTCGTTCTCCTCATAGCAATTTCACTAGGCCCATCACAATGAGCATGATTCCTGGTAATACCGAGAGCGCGCGCATGCCGCGCCAAGCTGCGAATTTGAAGCCAAGCTGCGTACCTGCTAATAAGAAAAGTCCACTTGCAGTAGAGATCACAAGCGCCGTTAGCAGCGGTGAGAATCCGATCATCGCTGCGCCGAGCCCAGCACCGAAGCTGTCCAGCGAAAGGGCAATTCCAAGCAGTAACGCCTCGGATGCCGAAATGATACCCGATCGGTCAACGTCAGCCATTTGCGGCGTTCGCAAAATTTGAATGACGATTCCAATCCATTTGAGCTCAATCATGAGCACAGTTGAAGCCATAGACCGAATCTGCAAATCCGATGATGGGGCGGCACTCTCTTCGGCAGGCTCGAATTCTGCTTCATCAGATTGAGACCGTCTTTTCCAGAACTGAATCATTGCCCAGCTGCCAATCAGCATAAGAATGACGGCGCCGATCCCCTTCGCAAAATTGGGTGACATATAACCGCTAAGCACAGTGCCGATCTGCATCGAAACCCATACTACGATACCAGAGCAAAGGGCAATAATGACGACAGACAGAACCGGTATTCGAATACGCCGCAATCCATAGGTTACCCCAACACCGAAACCATCCAAGCTTACGGCAAAAGCAAGCAAAATCAACGATGCTGCATGTGCGAACAACACGATGTCCCTCCCATGATGGCATAATGCAGCACTTCCAACGCTTAAACCCCATCGCATAAACGATTCGTGGGTAAGACGATAGGAATTGAAGTGTACATTCGCCCAGAACATGAATGGTACATCATATGCAGGTTGCTTGCAGTCGTGCATTATTTAGCGTTAAGCTTGACCGTATTACGTCTTTTGGATAACGGCTGACAGGCTGTACAAATATGTGTGCCGCGTCCGCCAACGATCAGCTTCTCTATGGCTCGGCCGCACTGGCTGCATGGTTCATTCTTGCGTCCATACACAAGCAGCTCATGCTGGAACATGCCCATCTCGCCTTGTCCGTTAACATAAGATTTAATCGACGAACCGCCTGCTTCTACGGCTCTTCCAAGCGTTGCACGAACCGCTTCGAACAGCTTCGCCCATTCGGCGGGTGTTAATGAATCCGCCGGCCGTTCCGGATGGATGCCAGCGGTGAACAGCGCCTCGTCCACATATATATTACCCAATCCCACAATAAATTCCTGGTTCAATAAGAGCGGTTTGATTTTGGTCGTCCGCTTCGCGAGCGTTTTCTTGAAAGACTGCAGCGTGAATGCATCATCAAGCGGTTCAATACCTAGTTTATTCAGCGGCGGCAGTACAAATTCATCGCCCGGTTCAAACAAATGCATCGTTCCGAACTGACGTACATCTTTATATCGAAGTTCAGTACCATCTGTGAAATGAAACCGAACATGTGTATGTCGTTCAACTGGCTCTCCTTGTTCATAAACGCCGTAGCGTCCTTCCATCCGAAGATGAGAAACAAGCACAAGACCATCGAGCAGTATTCTTAGAAACTTCCCTCTGCGCTCAACCGACTGAATCGTACGGTCAACTAGCATATCCGCGAACTGCTCCGGCTCTGTAGGCCGCTGTAAAATGCGAGGCAGTGTTATTGTCATCCGTTCGATACGCTTGCCAGCAACTAGCTGATTCAACGTCCGTTTAACGGTTTCCACTTCTGGTAATTCTGGCATAATTCCTTTCAACTCCTCATGAAACCGTTAGAATACGGGTTATAACGTACATCTATTATAACCGATCATGTGGAGTGTGTCCTATTTTGCTTCATACCAATTGTCACCGAAACTAACATCCGCCTTGAGCGGCACATCAAGGGCAAGCGCGTTCTCCATTACTTCCGGCACAAGCGTCTTCATAAGCTCCAGCTCCTCCGGCGGAACCTCGAATACCAATTCATCATGTACCTGAAGCAGCATCCGGCTGCGCAGCCCGCGTTCACGAAGCTGCTCATCCATCTTCACCATAGCCAGCTTAATTATATCGGCAGCCGTGCCTTGAATGGGCGTGTTCATCGCTGTCCGCTCAGCGAAAGAGCGAAGGTTGAAGTTCGAGGCCTTAATATCCGCCAAGTAGCGGCGGCGCTCCAGCAAGGTCGTCACGTAACCATCTTGGCGAGCTTGCACGACAATATTGTCCATGTAGCCGCGTACACCCTGGAACACTTCAAAATATTGTTCAATAAACCGGCCGGCTTCTTTTCGCGTAATATTCAAGTTGTTGGATAAGCCAAAATCACTGATTCCGTAAACGATACCGAAATTAACAGCCTTCGCTTGACGGCGCATCGTGGAATCCACCTCTTCGGCTGTTACGCCGAACACATCCATCGCTGTTTTCGTATGAATATCCATGTCCTGGATAAAAGCTTCCTTCAATCTCTCATCGCCCGAAATATGCGCAAGCACGCGAAGCTCGATCTGCGAGTAATCGGCGGCCAGAATCGTCCAGCCTGGCTGGGAGGGCACGAACGCTTTGCGAATGCGGCGTCCTTCCTCCAGCCGGATCGGGATATTCTGAAGGTTAGGGAATTGACTCGACAACCGGCCGGTAGCGGCGATAGTCTGCCGGTAATACGTATGAATCTTGCCTGTATCGCGGCGGATCTCCTTGAGCAATCCTTCTACATAAGTCGATTGCAGCTTCGTGAGCTGACGATAGTGGAGTATGAGCTTAACGATCTCGTGATAAGGCTCAAGCTTCTCCAATACTTCAGCGTCAGTCGAATAACCCGTCTTTGTTTTCTTTATAACCGGAAGATCCAATTTATCAAACAGCACTTCGCCAAGCTGCTTGGGTGAACTAATATTAAATTCCATCCCGGCATGCATGTAAATATCACTTTCGTAACGGGAGATCCCTTGCGCAAGCTCGGCGCCAAGATCTTCAAGTGTTCCCGCGTTCACCTTAATCCCCTGCTTCTCCATCCCTGCAAGAACGATAGCGAGCGGCTGCTCAAGCTCGTAGTAAAGCTTGTGCATCCCGCCTGTCTCCAGATCAGCCTGCTGAAGAGGCACTAATCTGCGAACCGCCTCTGCCTTTGCAGCGAGATGACGGGCAAGCACGCTGGCTTCCGGTATGAGAAACTTCGCCCCTTTGCCATAGACAGCTTCGTCGGGAGCAAGCCCCGGCAGCTGATAACGCGGTACGAGTGAAGCCAATGTCTGGCTCGACTCCGTCGGATCAAGCAGATAGGCTGCAAGCAGTACATCAAACGCTGTACCCTTCAACGAAATGCCAATCCAAGCGAGCGCCAGCTCTGCCTTATGCAGATCATAGCCCCGCTTCGGAGCATCTTCATCCTCCAGCCACCTGCGGACAGGCTCCGCAACACTTGGATCCATCAGCTCGTCGTAGGTGATGACGACGACAGTCTCGCCGCCAGCTCCAGCAGCAGCAAGCCCGATCAGCTTCGCTTGATGCGGATTCTCGCCGATCGCCTCGAAGTAAACGCTCTCCGATTTTGCTAATAAACCGGTTAACTCATCACTGGGCAAATCCCGTGCTAATACGACTTCGTACTTCGCCTCTTCGATGACGGCTCCGGCATCGCCGCCTGCCTCCGGCAGCTCAAGCCGTTCGATGAGCGACTTGAATTCGAGCTTGCGGAACATCGCTGCAAGCACGGATGGATCATAGCCGCTGTAATCAAGCTCATTCACCTTATCCGCAAGCTCCACTTCACGGTAGATGGTAGCGAGCTTCTTGCTCATCCGAGCATCCTCTTGATGCGCTTCTACCTTTTCTTTCAACTTGCCCTTGAGGCTGTCCGCGTTGGCTAGTACTTCCTCCACCGAACCAAATTCATGAAGCATTTTAAGCGCTGTCTTCTCGCCTACACCGGGGATTCCCGGGATATTATCGGAGGCATCACCCATTAAGCCCTTCAGATCAATGATTTGAAGCGGCTTTAATCCGTATTTCTCCATAATTTCATTTGGCTGATAGCGGTCAACTTCACTTACACCCTTACGCGTCAGCGCAATGGTCACCCGCTCTGAAGCAAGCTGCAGCATATCTTTATCTCCACTAACAACAATGGCGTCTACTTCTTTTTCATCCGCCAGCTTCGTTAAAGTTCCAATAATATCATCGGCCTCGTAGCCGGGAAGCTCGAATTGTGCGATACCAAAAGACTGAATAAGCTCCTTAAGAACAGGGAACTGTTCCGATAATTCGGAAGGTGTTTTCTCGCGTCCGCCTTTATATTCCGTATATCCTTCATGCCGGAAAGTTGCCTTGCCTGCATCGAAAGCAACCAGTATATGCGTCGGCTTCTCTTCCTCTAGCAGCTTCAGCAGCATCGTCGTAAAACCGTATATTGCATTTGTGTGCAGTCCGGCCGAATTCGTCAGCGGCGGCATCGCAAAGAAAGCCCGATAGGCGATACTATTACCATCAATCAACATCCACTTTTCCATTTGAAAATGCACACCTCACCTTATATTTCCTAAGGACTATCATAGCATAAAGCAGATAAGCTTTCCCATACTATCCAGTGGACAGCAGCAGGAAAGCTCATTGTTTTCAACCTATTATTGCGGTTTGCAATCAACCAATGTCTGCTGCGGCCTGCCAAGAAAATAACCCTGCGCATATTGGATGCCCATCGCTTTCATATGGGTGAGCTCCTCTTCCTCCTCGATCCCTTCGGCAACGAGTGAAATGTCCATTTTAGCCGCCATCTCCGTAAACGTATGAACCATATGCTCCTTCATCGGATCACGGTGAATACCACTGATAAGAGAACGGTCGATTTTGATAAAATCGGGCTGAAGCTCCACTATAGATTGCAGAGAAGAATAACCTGCTCCTGCATCATCAATCGCAATCTGATAGCCCTGTTTACGGTAATGATCCAGTATTTTCTTCGCAGAGCCGAAGTCCTCAATGGAGGTGCGCTCCGTGATTTCGAATACCACATTGCTTGGCGATAAGCCGAACCGCTCAAGCAGCTGCAGCGTCATACCTGGCGTGAAGGAGGGGTCCTCCATAATTTGAGCGGTTATATTAATGAACAGCTTCTGGCCTGCGGCAAGTCCCGTTGAACCTTCAATAGCCCGCTCCCTCGCCAGTCGGTCAAGTGCGTACATAAGTCCCTCCTCTGCGGCAAAATTAAACAACTGCTGCGGCCCCTCGAACCAGCGTTTATCTGGAAAGCGGGATAGCGCCTCATATCCGTATATCTCTCCGTTCTTTAATGAAATTATTGGCTGATAAACGCTGCGGATGGTGCGGCAGACGATATAGTGCTCAAGCGCACGCCGTTTCAGGCTCCGCTCCGTGGCACTGGCAGATTGTCCGTGCACGATTGCACGTTTAATACCGTCGTACCAACGATCCTCCTCGGGCTCATCACCCGATAAGCAGGAGATACCCGCATGAAGCTGAAGCTCTGCCAGCCATGGCTGCAGCTCTGCGCTCAACGCATGAAACCGAAAGCGCCGTTCCCAATCCGTCTTAATTCGGCATCCCAGCTCCAATAGCTGCTCTTCAAACTCCTCAATCTCATGAGGAAGCGACAAGCACAAATATAAATCATCGCGTATCCATTCGCCCCTCAACGTCAGCTTGCTATAGCCCGCTAGGTTATGCTCCAGGATTGCCTGCTCGACAAATCTTTTCCATTTGGTATGCAGGGCTGATCGATAAAGTGTGTCATCTTTCATTTTGCCATGCCATGCCAAATAGATAATTCCCGCAGGGCCAGTGAATTCAGGCTGCAAACGAAATGCTGCGGCTGTGTTGGTGTCTCGTCTCACGTCTATGATCTTTCCTCTCTCAGATGCTTATGACAAACGTCACCTTTTACATAGGCGCTGCCCTTCATCGCTTTAGCCTGCTTCTTCAAATAAGCAGCAGCTTGAGATACTGCAGCAGCAGTAATCGGACTGAAACCGTCCCATAGGAGCAGCGACAGCGATAATGTAACGCCTTCCTGTTCTACACGGTTGCCACTGCGATCGATAACCCCTGACACTTGCGCACCTCCATAATAAGACCTTACACCTCCATCAAACTTCGCAATCATGCTCTTGCACATCATGTCAGGATCAGCTGCTTCAGAGAATACAATAAAATCATCCCCTCCAATATGCCCTACAAAATCGACCTGCTCTCCAGCATGATTCGTAACATCCTGGAGAACTGAGGCCATAAAACGAATTAATTCATCCCCATGGGTAAAGCCGAAGAAATCATTGAACCATTTGAAATAATCCAAATCCGCATAAATAATCGAAAATGGCCTGCCTGCTTCAATACGGCGCTGCATCTCACGCTGAATCGATGCGTTGCCAGGCAGGCCCGTCAGCGGGTTCGCGGTACGCGCTTCTTCCGTTCGCAAATTGGTGATACATTCCAGAATGGAACGTATCGACGCAGCCCCAAGGAGCATGCCATCCTGTGTGATGGTAACTACATCGTATAAGCGTGAGATATCTCGCGCCATCGCAAGCTGGGAGACCTGCTCAACTGATAAGCCTGCATCTACGATCAGCGCATCCTTATCCATGATTTTCTCTATAGAGCGGCTCCAGTAGAGAGGTAACCCAAATTGTCCGGCAAGCAGCTGATTCATATTCTCTTTCATAACTAACCCTACTGGACGCCCTTGGTTTACAATGACTGCGCCTTGAACATGCTGATTAGCTTCGAACATCTTAGCCACATCCGATACAAGGGATGAAGTGTAAACGGTTGGAATTGGCTTAGCAAGACTTCCGATCGTAAAGGTGGAATCCCAGCTTCGCATGTAAGGCTCGGGCTGTTTAAGTGCGGGCACCAATTTTGCAGCTGCAGCCATTTCTTCGCGAAAGCGTTCACGCATAACCGCCGTTAAAGCATCGCGAATCGCTTCATATATCATTGCTTCAGCCGAACGTCCGGTTCCTGAAGGAAATGCCACTGCTTTCCCCATGAAATAGGCAGACTTCTTGTTCTCACCATGCGGTAATGCTCTCCCAGACAGTAATTGGTTCAACCTGCTTCGCAAGGACTCGGCCGATTTTACTGTAAGCTTCTCCAGTCGCTCATCGAGCTTCTCCCGCTTCAAAAAGAAGTAAAAATCACTTTCCATCCGATAGCGCCAAACAAGACCGGGCTGCTCAGCTGCCCATTGCTGAAGCGCTTCTAAAGTAGAAGCCCCGCCTTCTAGCAAATGAACGATTATAACACCAAGACCCCCTTGATGCCAGTTCTCGGTTAAACGTTGAATCATCGTACGATCTAGAAGCCCATAACCAATTTCGTCCACTTATACCCCTCGCTGGCAAAATCGTTTTGAGTACATTTGACTACGATCCTACTATCTATTAGTACTATTGTACCAACGGTTTGTGAAGCGAGCGTTCATGGATTGTTAAATTTATGTAATCTTATCATGGATAAAATTTCATCAATTATGAATAGCTTGCGAAAGGGGAATGGATAGAGACTATAAGAAAAGACCTACTTTACAGTAGGTCTCTTTGCAGCAGATCCTCGGTTTTGACGTGAGGCGGATTTGGCTTGCCCAGGGGCACTGCTGCAGCCTGCGTTACCGTTTCTTTCCTCGTACTAAGCATTCAAATCCGGGCGTTTGCCGGTAACGAGGTAAACCACGCTCTCGCCGATATTAGTTGCATGGTCGGCTATCCGTTCGATATAGCGGCCAACGAAGCTGATCAGGCTCGCCTGCGATATCGTCTTCGGGTTATCGATCATAAGTGCGAACAAATCACGGATTACTTGGCTGTACAGCGCATCCACTTGATCATCGTCTTTTGCCATTTTATACGCAAGGTTCACGTTCTCCTGCACGTAAGATTGGATCGATTCATAAATCATCAGCTGTGAGATTTCGGCCATTAGCGGCAAATCGACCAAAGGTTTAATCAACGTCTGGCCTTCCAGCCTTAGGACAACCTTGGCGATATCGACCGATAAATCCCCCATCCGCTCCAGATCGCTAGCCATTTTGAAAGCGATCAGAATACGGCGAAGATCCTTGGCAACCGGCTGCTGCGTCGCTATAATTCGCGCACCCAAATCATCGATATTCTCTTCCAGCTGGTTGAGCTTAATATCATTTTTTATGATTGTTTTGGCTTTATCGACATCGACAGCCGCCAATGCTTTCATTGCTTCGCCCAGAACAGTCTCGACGATGTTTCCCATGTCCAGCAGCATCACCTTCAGCTGCTCTAATCCTTCATCCAGCTCTTTGCGTCTAACCATGCGGCAGTCCTCCTATCCAGGGGTTAACCGAACCCTTATTCATGCAGGTTATCAACCAAATCGGCCAGAAATGTAATCATCTGTAGCCTTCTCTGATGGATTCGTAAACATCTTTTGAGTCTGGTCGTACTCGACCACTTTGCCCAGATAGAAAAAGGCTGTTTTGTCCGATACACGAGCTGCTTGATACATGTTGTGAGTTACAATGACGATACTGTAATCCTGCTTCAGCTCGGCAATAAGCTCCTCAACCTTAGCAGTCGAAACCGGGTCAAGCGCTGAAGCCGGCTCATCCATTAGAATAATCTTTGGTTTAACCGCTATCGAGCGGGCGATGCACAGGCGCTGCTGCTGTCCACCTGAGAGAGCAAGGGCGGAATTATGCAAACGATCTTTCGTTTCCTCCCATAGGGCGGCCTTCTTCAAGCATTCCTCGACAATCTCATCCAGCTGCTGCTTTTTGCGAATGCCGTGGTATCGCGGTCCGAAAGCGATATTTTCATAAATGGACTTGTGAAAAGGATTCGGCCGCTGCCATACCATTCCAATCTTCTGGCGAAGCAGCACGACGTCAACGCCAGGGTCGTTAACGTTAATTCCGTCGATCCAGATCTCTCCGGTCGTCCTTACTCCGTCAATGGTATCATTCATTCGATTCAAGCTGCGAAGGAACGTTGATTTACCGCAACCGGAAGGACCGATTAAAGCAGTCACTTCCTTAGGAGCGAATTCAAGAGACACACTTTTGATTGCTTCCTTCTCCCCGTAAAATACGCTGAGCTGTTTGGCAGCTAATCCTTGTTCATGTACCATATGAGACCATCCCCCCCCTTATTTAGTTGCTGTAAATTTACGATGCAATGCGCGGCCGATCCATCTTGCCGAGAAGTTGAACAGCAGTACCATAATCAACAGTACAGCCGATGCCCCGGCAGCAATGGACGCGGCGTCAGGCGCAAGGCCTTCACTGTTGATTTTCCAAATATGTACTGCTAAGGTTTCAGCCGGGCGAAACGGGTTCAGCGGCGAAAACGGGCTGAGCGGATTCCAATTGGTGAAATCAAGACGAGGGGAGCTCATACCTGCTGTGAAGAGCAGTGCGGCAGCTTCTCCGAACACACGGCCTGAGGCAAGCACCGTTCCGGTTACGATCGTTGGCATTGCGATCGGGAGCATGACCGACGTAATCGTCTTCCAGCGGGAAAGGCCAAGGGCCAGGCTTGCTTCCTTCTGCTCGCGCGCTACCCCGCGAAGCGATTGCTCCGTAATCCGAACCATCAAGGGCAGGTTGAATACAGTCAGGGCGAGTGCGCCTGAGAATAAAGAGAAGCCAAAGCCAAACATATTCACGATAACCAGCAAGCCGAATAATCCAACGACGATTGACGGGAAAGAGGACAATACTTCAACGACAAGACGAATGGAATCCGTTACCTTGCCCGGTTTTGCATATTCACTCATATAGATCCCTGCTCCGATACCGAGCGGGATCGTAATTATCAAGGTTAAGATTAATAAAAAGATCGAGTTGAACAGCTGCGGCCCAATACCGCCTCCAGCTTTAATTGTTTGCGGTGCTGAGGTTAGAAAATGAAAGCTGATATGCCCGACTCCGCGGAAGAGGATATAAGCGAGCAAGCCCGCCAGCAATAAGACGATGAAGGCAGAGACAGCAATGATAACGCCTGTAGCAATACGATCAACAAGTTTTGCGTTCATCGTTTATTTCTCCTTTCTAGGAAGCGGACAACGAATACGAAGACGAAAGTCATGGCAAGAAGAATTAATGCAAGTGACCATAAGGCGTTATTGTGGGCCGAGCCCATGACGGTATTTCCCATATCGAGCGTAATCACACTAGTTAGGGTAGATGCTGATTCAAACAAGGAATGCGGAATATGCGGCGCATTACCAATAACCATTTGCACAGCAAGAGCTTCACCAAACGCGCGGGACATCCCCAGGACAACCCCTGTAAGTATAGCTGGGAGCGTAGTTGGAATGACAATTCTATATATCGTTTGCCAGCGTGTTGCACCAAGTGCATAGGAGCCTTCCTTCAATCCGAAAGGTAATCCCACTAGCGCATCTGTAGCAATCGTCGTAATCGTAGGTAAAATCATAATTGACAATACGATGGAGCCCGCAGCGATACCAATCCCTTGACCCGGGAAAATATCACGAAGCAGCGGTACGACAATGCTAAGACCAACGAAACCGAATACAACCGAAGGAATACCTGCAAGCAGCTCAATGACAGGCTGCAGCACACGACGTCCTAGACCCGGCATAATTTGCGTCATGAATATAGCGGCGCAAACACCAAGCGGTGCAGCAATGACTGCTGCTAACAACGAGGTGCTGAAGGAGCCAAAAATAAAAGGCAATGCGCCAAAAAGCTTCACATCGGCTTCCGGATCCCATATTAAACCGGTGAGCAGCCCGCCCAGGCTGACGCCATTGACGAAGAACGTGCTGAGGCCGCTGGAAGAGACGAAATAAACGATGGCAACAATCGTAACGACTAATATCACAATACAAAGCGTCGTGTAAACCCTACCGACCCACTCTTCTACGATATGCGGCTGCGCAATTCTCCTTTTTGTATGAGGTTGTTCTGATGATGGTTGTTTGTTGGCAGCGGGCCGCTCCATAGCTTCAATCTCCTCAGCGCTTTACGAAGCAGCGAACACCTCGTAAGCATCATCTTTGTATATACAGACGAAAACCAAGAGACAGATTGCTCTGTCTCTTTGGTTTATTTGATTAACTCTTACATGAAATTCGAGCTTATTTGGACACGTTGCCTTCTACATCGCGCTTGATTTGCATTTTGCCAACCGGGATGTAACCAAGCTCAACGACGTCAGCGTTTTGAACAGCATCGCTCATGATGTAATCCAAGAATGCTTTTGTTACATCGTTAGGCTCGCCTTTCGTGTACATGTGCTCGTATGCCCATACCGGGTAGTCGCCAGTCACGATGTTTTCTTCTTTTGCTTCTACGCCTTCGTACTTCACTGTTTTAACGGAATCATCAATGTAAGACAGGGCAAGGTAACCGATAGCGCCTTTTGTATCCGCAACAAGCTTCTTAACTGTACCTGAGGAATCCTCTTGAATGGAGCCTGGAAGATCTTCGGATTTTGTGCCTAGTGCGTATTTCTCAAATGTTTTGCGTGTACCTGAGCTGGAAGGACGGTTAACAATCGTGATTTTCTCATCTGCGCCGCCAAGATCCTTCCAGTTCGTTACTTTACCTGAGAAAATATCAACCAATTGTGCTTTAGTCAGGTTATCTACAGTTACGTCTTTGTTAACTACTGTAGCCATCGCAACAACTGCAACTTGATGATCAACTAAGTCTTTAGCCAATGCCGCATCAGCATCTTTGAATTTTTCTTCAGCAAAGATATCCGAGTTACCGATTTGTGCTTGTCCACCAGCTACTTGAGTAAGTCCAGTGCCGCTTCCGCCGCCTTGTACTTGAACCGTAATGCCGCTATATTTAGCATCTGCCATGAACTTCGTGGAAACTTGTTCAACAAGTGGTTGAAGTGCAGATGAGCCTGTTGCAAGAATTGAACCGCTGAGCGCTGCCGCGTTGCCGCCAGCGTTTGTTGTAGTATTCGTCGATCCGGTATTTGTACTGTCGTTTTTACCGTTATTCTTCGAACCGCAAGCCGCCAAACCAATCGTCAACACTAATGCTACTACAACTAACAGTACCTTTTTCATTTCGTTTCTTTCTCCTTCCGTTATCCACGGGTTATTTGTTTGCTCTACATGACTTATTGTATAGGCGTGGTATTAGACTGATATTTTCTTAGTGTTAACGCAATGCTAAAACTGCATAGAATTATTGAATTATTTTCGGATATATTATAGATTTAGTATATAGAACGCAGCTAGAGGAGCCAAAACGTTATGAGTTTATTAAAAATGAGAATTATTGTCCTGTTAGAGAAGCTGAAGAAGGTCACTGCTGTTGCGGATGAGCTCGGTATGAAGCAGCCCACGATCAGCTTTCATATGCGCAAGCTTGAGGAAGAATGGGGTGCTTCACTCTTCGAAATGAAGACCGGTAAGGTGATGCTCACCCAATCCGGTAAGCTATTGCATCATTATGCGGAGCAGATCGACCAACTCTATATACAGGCTCAAGCCCGCTTCCGTGAACAAAAGCTAAGCGGAAGACATTCCTGCTTGATCGGCAGCGTAGATGCAGCCTCCGCCATTCTTTTTCAGGATACCTGGTTCACCCGTTTAGCTGAGATTACAGATATGCAATTCTCATTTACGACTGGTTCATCGACTCATTTGTTTGACAGCTTGCAAGCAGGATCCGTCGATCTTGTACTAAGTGGAAGCTTGCCGGCCCCTCCCTTGTTCCAGCATGAGTTAATCACGGAAACTTCATTATCTTTGTATTTACCGGAGCATCATCCCCTCGCTCAATCATTGGTTCTTCCTCCGTACCGGTTAGCCGGCTCGCCCTTTATTCAATTGAATGAGCCTTCACTGCAAGACACGATCAAGCTATGGGAGAACAGTGAACGCGTCACTTTACAAACCGATTGGTTCACGGATCGAATCGAGCTTGCCCTGAATGCGGTCAGATCCGGATTTTGCATGACGATTCTTCCATCTCACCTGAGGAGCTATCCACTTGAAGGCATCACGGTTATTCCTCTCCCCGGACAGTATCTTGCTTGGAATCTTTATGCAGTCTGGCGCGGCGATTACTGGAATCCACCACTCCTGCAGCGTATCCTGCAGCTTCTTCGTGACAATAAAAAACAGACAATCCGAAGCTGATGCGATTCGGGTTATCTGTTAGAGTTGCTCAAGTTATGGAGGGTTATACTTCATTCACTATGAATTCAAATCAGGACGCACGCCAGTTACCAGATAAACGACACTCTCACCGATGTTGGTGGCATGATCAGCGAAGCGTTCCAAATAACGTCCAACGAAGCTAAGTAAATTCGCTTGGGAAATCGTCACTGGATTCTCCATCATGATCGTAAACAGCTCACGGATAATTTGGGAGTAAAGAGCATCAACCATATCATCGTCTTTAGCCATTTTGTAAGCTAAATCAACATTTTCAAGCACGTAAGATTGAATCGATTCGCGGGTCATCATTTGTACGATTTCCGTCATTCGCGGCAGGTCAATAAGCGGCTTGATCAGCGTCTGGCCTTCCAATCGAATGACCACTTTCGCAATATCCACTGAGAAATCACCCATCCGCTCCAAATCAGTGGCAATCTTAAAGGCAACAAGAATACGGCGCAGATCCTTGGCAACCGGCTGCTGTGTAGCGATTAGCGCGGCGCCCAGCTGTGAGATTCGCTCTTCAATCCGGTTAAGCTCTTTATCCTGTGCAATAATTCGCACCGCTTCTTTCACATCTAGATTGATAAGCGCGGTCATCGCCTCTCCAATCGAGTTCTCTACACGCTGCCCCATATCGACGATATGCGCATTTAACTCCTCAAGCCCCAAATCAAACTCTTTGCGTTTTGTCATCATCGTAGAGGTCCGCCCCAATCTCTATTATTTAGCTTAACCGAATCGGCCGCTGATATAGTCTTCTGTACGTTGATCTCTTGGGTTGGAGAACAGCTTCTCCGTATCGGAATATTCAACAACCTCACCATTTAGGAAGAATACCGTTTGGTTGGATACACGCGCTGCTTGATGCATGTTATGAGTAACCATAACAATCGTGTATTTGTCCTTCAATTCTTGAGCCAATTCTTCGATTTTTAGTGTCGAGATCGGATCAAGGGCAGAAGTTGCTTCATCCATAAGCAGAATATCCGGATTAACCGCCAAAGCGCGCGCGATACATAGACGCTGCTGCTGTCCGCCTGACAGGCTGAGTGCAGAACGTTTCAAGTAATCCTTCACTTCTTCCCATAGAACAGCCGACCGCAAGCTCGTTTCAACGATTTCGTCCAGCTTCTGTTTGCTTTGGATACCATGCAGACGAGGGCCGTACGCTACGTTGTCATAGATGGATTTGGGAAAAGGATTCGGCTGTTGGAAGACCATTCCTACTTTCTTTCGAAGAGTCTCTACATCGACTTCCTTCGAATAAATGTCGGCTCCGTTCACGGCGATCAATCCTTCGATCCGCGTGTTTGGAATCATATCATTCATCCGGTTAAGCGTACGCAGCAGCGTCGATTTACCGCATCCGGACGGTCCGATAAAAGCGGTGATTGCTTTCTCGGGAATCTCCATCGAAACATTTTTGAGTGCATGAAACGTACCATAGTATAAATTAAGTTTCTCAATGTTAATCAGCGTTTGCGTTGCGGTCTGCATGAGCGGTCTCCTCCAAATAACTGAACTATCATCCGATTGTACATACAACTTATATCGTATACGAGCTTTGTCATAGTCATATGTTCAATTTGTAAATTTAATATTAAATTTATTTATTCCTTGTTCTCCATTTCCAAAATGAGACGCTTAATCTCTTCATTTACACTCTCCGATTGTTCGAAAGCTTGATTGGACAGCTTGCCGATCTCCTTCGCACTTGTCCGGTTATTAGCTGCCGCATGAAACAATTGCTCAAACAAATGGGTTGCTTCCTTTACATAGGATTGGCTTGTCGCGGCTTCCTCACGCCCCAGACTTACCAAATCAACAGTCTGCTTAACCGAATCCATAATCGATTGAATCAGCTTGCTGATATCTTCCGCAGATTGCTTCGTTTGAGTTGCCAGCTGCCTTACCTCATTAGCTACGACCGCAAAGCCTCGTCCATGTTCACCTGCGCGGGCTGATTCAATGGATGCATTAACGGCAAGTAAATTACACTGATCTGCCAGCTCACGAATAAGTTTGGATACTTTGCCGATGGAGCCTGCCCGTTCTTGAAGCTCTCCAATTTGACCTTCCTGCTCAGTGGTACGGTTCGAGATATTACGGAAAGCGGCCGTTACTTTCGTAAGCTCGCTCTTGCCTTTCAGAGTAAGATCAAGCATCGTCTCTGACATGGTTTCACCAAGCTGCGCTGCTTTATGTACGTCAACGACCGAATGGTCGATTTCCTGAATCATGGCCTCAGCGCCGCGAATCGTCCGAATCTGCGACTCCACGCTCTGCCGCTGTAATAAGCGAGAAATATGCAGTAAATCAGCCATTGTCAAAATGCCGATAAACCGCTCTTCTTCCGTCACTATAACACAATCATACAGTGTCCTCTCTCCGCGCCCTAGTGCAAGGTCCAGAAGCTCTTGCGTTGAAACTTGGTGATCTATGATAAGCGGGTGATGATCCATAATCTTGGCAATCGAACGGCTGTAAAAAAGTTCGCGGCCAAAACGATGTGTCTGAATGATCATCAGTCGATTCTTCATGACGAGCCCCCGCGGCCTTTGCTTCTCATCGTTCACGACAACACATTCGCAATCAAGCGTCTCTGCAAAGAGCTTGATGACTTCCTCACAGGTTTGAACTAAACTCACAATTGGTGTTTTTCGAATAAAATGATTAATTATCGTTGACTCTGGTTCATCTGCTATCACTCGCTCGTTAACCGAACTTGCTGCTTGAACTGTTGGCTCAGCCTCTAACCATGTAACCGGCATACATCCAGCTCCCTTCGAGTCTCTCCTATCTGTTGTTCCTACTATAGGACTAAAGCATTATCGTTGTTGCAAACAATTGTTAATGGAGTGTCAAATTAAACCACAATGGTCGGTTCTACGACAAAAATAACCATCTGGAACCCGGTTCCAGATGGTTATTCCCTGCAAATGTAATAGCGATAACATTGCAAGACAAACCATTAAAGCATACTGGTCTCTTGGGCTATCTTTTTTCTCAGATAAAATTGTTTCAAATCGATTCGTATATTCAAGAAGTTATCCTATACTCCCCGCAGACATTATTTCCTGATCTGTATGGATTTTTCCATCAATTAATTCAATGATTCTGTTGCATTTTTTTGCAACCTCTAAATCATGAGTTACGATAATAATGGTTTTTCCTTCTTTATTTAGCTGCTGTAAAAGATCAATAATTTCATCTCCGGTTTTTCTATCTAAATTTCCAGTTGGTTCATCGGCTAAAATCAGTTCAGGTTCTCCTACTAAAGCTCTAGCAATTGCGACCCTTTGTTGCTGTCCTCCTGATAATTCATCGGGTTTTTTATATATATGCTCCTTTAAACCGACTTTCTCAAGATATAATCTCGCCATAGCTGCTCTTTCCTTATGCCTTGATTTTCTATATGTTAGAGGTAATGAAACATTATCAAGGACTTTATAATCTTTCAACAAAGCGAAATATTGGAAAACAAATCCGATCATTTGATTTCTAATCTTATGAATTTTATGATTTCGGGTCTGCTGAAGCGATCTTCCTTTTAAAACATACTCACCTTGAGAGGGGGAATCCATTAAGCCTAAAATATGTAATAGAGTACTCTTACCAGAACCCGATGGTCCCATGATGGCGACCAATTCACCTTGTTTGATCGTTAGGTTTATGCCGTCTAAGGCATAAGTATCATTGTATTTGCGACGATATATTTTTTTTAAATCTTTTAATTGGATAAGCTCCATCATTCCATTCCTCCGATTAATGATTTCGGCTCCTGTTTTCGAATAAACAGATATACAAAGAAACTTGAAAGGACGATAATCGTAATTAAAATCAAAAAAATGATTAACAAGATTGAACCATTCAATTTAAAGTCTAATGGACTTGCCAAATTAATTTCACTCGAAATCTGTAACAGCTTCTTGTACTTCCAATTGAAATGCGCCAATGATAAGCCCATGCCGGCGACTCCAATGATTGAATTTTCGATTATGATTTGACTCAATAACCCACTTGTACTTTCACCTAAAGCCAGTTTTATTCCAAATTCTCTTTTCCTGATCAGGATGGACACGATCGTTGTTACGACAATCCCGATCACCGAAAACAGGATAAAAGAAAACCCGATTATCAATTGAGGAATTTCCGTATAGGCATTGTCTGCAACATTTTGGTGAATTTCTTCACCTAAATTTTTTATACCTAAATTAACAGTATTACCCGGAAGTTGAATAATTTGATTTAATTGATCCAGATTCGCACCTGGCCGCAATTTCAATAAGGTACCCAAATGTAACCTCGTAAACATGGAATTATAGTTGTTATATCGATCTTCAGGCATTGGAATTAACATCGCCTTATCCAACTTCAAATAAATGTTCGATGTATTGTTATTTACAATAAACTTGTCGGGCAAAAACCCGATAATTTTGTAATGATCGTTGATGAGATCGCCAATCTTATAATATTTATTGAAGAAAGGACCGACAAGAACATTGACTTCCTGATTGATGTTCTTTTTAAAGTCTTGAGCAGAAAAGCCATTTCCATTATTCGTCTTCAAGTTTACAAGCCGATAATAATTCTCATCAATTACAACCGCCCTAATAAAAGGATCGTTTATTCCCAAATAGCTTGTGGTTAACTCAGCAACCAGCTTGCCGTCAAGAGGACGGGTTTTCGTATCAAGCATTATATTGTCCTCATAGTATGTGCCGTACGAAATAACGTCTTTATCATTTCTAAGCTTATTGTATATTCCTTCAACTTGTTCCTTATTATATTTTCGATCTTCGAGTCCATTCGTAATCCTTCCAGGAACAACTAAATAGGTACTGTCCAGGTCTAACAGTGAGTTATTGTTCAGATAGTTCAAATTGTAAAATATATTTACAGAACCTGTTATAGTCGATAATCCATATGTAAATTGAATGAGTAAAAGTATGGAAATGACCCATCTATTTTTCAATGCTTTAAAAGCCTCTCTTATTCTTAACATAGAGTCTACTCCTTTAATGCCTTGGCAGGTTCGATTCTTAATATATGAAGAAGCGGGATGAGCGAAGTCATTAATGCAATTCCAAGCGTGATCAGGATCGCGATAAGTAAATGACTGAAGCTATAGCTGATGTAATAGCTTGTAAAGTTTAGAATGATTAAGCTTAGTTTGCTCAGGAGCAGTTGGAAGAAAATGGAGCAGAGTGCTGCCAGAACGGCACATACTATTAATTGGCTAAAGATATAAGCAAACAGATTCAGATTGCTTGCCCCTAAAGCTTTTCTCAGCGAGATTTCTTTTCTTTTTAAAAAAATCCATAGATAGCTTACGTTGATACAATTAATTAGGGCGATAATAAAAAGTTTGTAGGGATAACTTAGCACTTCGTTTACGCCTTCTCTTGATTTTTTTTCTTCTTTATATTTTTTCTCTTCATTTTCGATGCTCGCATTAACCTGAGCATAATTTCGTTTAATGTCCGAAATAAAACGATTCATTTCTTTCTCAGGATTTTGATTTGATCTGACAATGATCCGAAGAGCATTTTGTTTTTCAATATCGCGTTTTATTTTATCAGGCAACTCATTCAAGAAAACATACATTTTAAAATTATAGACATTGATTAAGTCTCTTCCCGCATCTTCCCCTGCTATTCCCTTGACATTGTATTCACTTTCCATTATTTTTATCGTTCCGATATGATTAGATATCAGTTTTCCTACGACGATTCCATTCGATCCATCTGACTTTATCCCTGTTCCTTCGATTAAAGGCGGCGACCAGATATTATTATTTAGCAGTCCTATGACTTGAATCCGGCCATATTCCGGATCCGTAGCAATTAAATCATTTGTAATGACATTTGAGTTTACAAAATTCGATTCCGCCGTTTCTTGGATTCTATCAACATTCAATCCTTTTAAATTTGTTATATTTATAGAATAATAATATTTAAAAAAACCATTTTTTGAATGATAAAAAACCTCATCATAATAATTTTGGGTTGAGAAAGCTACTAGTATTGGTAATATAGTTAGAACGAATCCAATAGAAAGCATGGTGAAAATTTTTTTGCTGATCCATATATCATTTAAGATGCGTCGCATTTTCTCCTCCAAAGTAACCAAAACGTGAATAAGCAAAAATGCCGCCTTATTCACGTTTTGGAAATGCATTTAATCGAAAAATGTTTCCTTAGTGAAAGTCTATACTCTTATTTACACTGCCACTCTCACCTACCATGACCCATTCATGAATTGAAGTACCGCTACTTACTGCTCCAAGAGTAGTGAAAGAAAGACTAACTGTATCGGTTGAACTAGCCGGATCCTTTTGATTATACTGGGAAGTCCCATCATTTGTGCTGGCTTGAACAGTAATTTTGTAATTATAAGATTCATTTGATTGACTCGTATATGCATAAATAATTGCTCTTGCGCCGCTTCCGGTCCTAGTTGCATCAGAATCCAAAGCGATCGAAGCATAAGATACTGAAGAAATAGCGCCCACTACACAAACTGTTAACCCCAGCGAAGCTAATGATTTTTTTAATAGACTCTCCATAAACCTAATCTACTCCTTTTTGTTTTTCGTGGCCACAACTACACTCTACCTAATAAGTAAAAATTATACAACTATGTTTACGCAATCTTAACTAACAGCCATTGCTGAAAGAGTTGCTCAGAGCGGAAGCTATATGACCTGGAAGTGGAAAGAAAATCGAATAAAACGGATGCAAAGCCTTTTGAAAGGCCCCATTGATATGACCGAGCAAGACAAAGGAGGGTTTCACGATGGGCCGTCGATGGAGGAAAGTGAAGAGGAAATAGTATTATTGCCACACAACTGAAGCAAGGCGATGGTGATAAAGAGTTTTTCACACAAATTAAATGAACATCGAAACAACTACTGTGAATATAACTTTATTGATTACGAGTTTCCTATTCTGGACCATATTATGTAAGGATCGTTCTGAGTCAGGCTATTACCGAAAGAGAGAATGATCACCAAATAGAGGATCTTATGAAACATTGTCTCTGAAACGTACTATATTATAAAAAAATATATAGCGGTTAACGGGATGAATATATGCGGAAAAGCGTGCTCTGTTGAGCTGCTCAACTATATTTGCAGAAAAATATCCCGATGACTATGTATTACAGATATCGGTCGAGGTTTGTGAAATGAGAAACGCTACACTATAAATTTCGGTAAAAATAAAGACGATAACTGAACTGTAAGATATCGTGGGGCGAGCCCCTCTATATTTCCTTTATTACACTAATAACCTCCCGTTAAGGCCGCCGCGGCGACCGCACGGATCCATCTGATAGGCTGCCTGTCGTGCTGTATAGAACTCCTGTTACCTCAATAAGCAACGGAAATCCTATTCATGAACGATTGTACATTACTGTCTAAATCTTCTCGAAATACTGCATTATACTGGCCAGAGGTCTAGTCTTTCACTACAGTACTCGGCAATGTGATTACCATCGTTGTTCCTATGCCAATTTCACTTTGTATGGCCATGTGTCCATGATGAGCTTCAATGATCTTGTAACAAACCATCAATCCTAAACCGGTCCCTTTTTCTTTGGTCGTATAAAAGGGTTTGCCAAGATTGGGAATTTGATCCTCAGAAATACCAGTGCCCTGATCACTGAACACGATACGCAAATCTGATGAATCCGTGGTATCCATCACCACGCTTATTGTACCGCCTGATGGCATCGCCTCTATAGAATTTTTGATAAGATTTATAAAAACTTGTTTAAGCTGGTTGGGCTCACAACAGATTCGTGAATCCTTTGTAATACAAATCGAATTTTACTTCCACATTGTAAAGAAGTGCCTGCGGCTGCAGCATAAAGATGACATTATCAATAAGTCCCCTCAGATCCGTTGCTACAAACCTGTCCGCATGCGGCTTGGCCATACTCATAAATTCATTGACGATCTGATTTATCCGATCAATTTCAACCAGCATGATATCCACATATGCGGTTTCTTTTGATTTTAAAAGCTGCAGAAACCCTTTGAGCGCTGTTAAGGGGTTGCGGATCTCGTGAGCTATTCCAGCAGCCAGCTCGCCTACAATCGAGAGCTTTTCCGCCCTTCGAATAATGTCCTCAGACTTTTTACGCTCTGTCATATCTCTAATTACGGTTTGTATGACGGGAATCCCAATATGTTTATGAATATAAATGGACGATACCTCGACGTCCAGTTTTGTCCCATCCAGACATTGAAGCTCAATACCTGTGAACTCCATAAAATGATCAGATTCAATAACTCGCTTCATTCTTTCATTAATGATCCCATGATAACCTGGGCTGGAAAAGTCGAAGATTGACTGTCCAATAAGATCATCTGCGGATTTGGCTTTGAATAATTTTAGTGCCATATCGTTGGCAAAAGTAATGTAGAGTTCCTATGCAGTACAATTGGCTCTGGAGAAAGCTTCAGCACACGGCGATATTCACGCTCCCTTTGGGCAAGCTCAAATACTGCTTTTTTCCTATCTGTAATATCCCGAAATAATAGCTGCACGGATCGATTACATTTATACTGGAGCGGCACGGCTTCTGACCTCGATATGGATGATTTCTCCGTCGAGCCTGATCAGCCTTTTCTCGAGCATCTCAGAGGCTTGATTTGAAGCAAACAATTGCTCCAGTTCTTCCCGCAGTCTGGCAATAATCATCCGGGTGTAAAAATCGGGCTACATGTTCACCTATTAGCTCTTCCGGATTCGCAGCACCAATAAGCGCCACGACTGCTGGATTTACAAATGTAATTTGATAATCCCGAAAAACCATAATGGGCTCCGGAGAACTTTCGACCAATACGCGATAACGCTCCTCGCTTTCTTTTATTCGCGCTTCGGCTGCTTTTTTCTCGGTAATATCCCTCTCGATACCAATGAATGCAAAAACCTGTCCACAATCATCCCTCATAGCAGAAACGGATATATTCGCATAAAAAGAACTCCCGTCTTTTCTTAACTTTAATACTTCAGCTCCACTAAATTCTTCCCCTTGAATAATTCGCTCATATAATTTGAAATACCTCAGCCCTGTCCTCTTCCGGCGTCATCGGCAATATTTGTCCAATAACTTCCTCTTCCGTCCATCCGTGCAGCTCCTCAAACTTCTTATTGACTCCTAATACCTTTCCTTCTAGATCGACAATGACGACTCCATCTGAGCAAATATCTAAGAATGATGTTATCAGATTAGAATTTTGTAAGTTGGATCCGTTTAAATTAGAAGAAAATAGGGCTTTAATATTGATCACCTGTTTCAATGTTGTTACCAAGACTATTCCATCTGTTTGCATCATTTCCTTCCTATCAAAAAGAAAAATATTTATTAAAGCCATCCTTTGCGGGATGGCTTCTTCGTTGTAATATCTCCCTTCCGAATACTTCAAGCATCTTCCCCTTGTGGCGTTCTAAAGTGATACCGTGAAAGTCCCTAATAAAATCCAACCACTAAACAAAAAAACCTCATCCAAAAAGGATGAGGTTTCTCGCTAACGTGGTACCATCTTGAAGATGAATTTTGAAGTCAACGCGCAGTCTTCTTCCACTTCATAATGCCCTCTCGTGAGTGACCGTGTTATTCCTGCGAAGAAGCAGCCACGGCCGTGAGCGCTTCGCTAAATGCATCGAAATCCCGAACAATATCAAGGCGTCAACTGTATGAAACGCAGGGAGAAACCCGGAGAAAGTCTGAATCGTCAGATGCTGTAATGAGGTGAGCGCAAACAACCCGAGAGTCATCCATCGCAATCTACCGCGGATGCGCCCGGCAAACGATAGCAGGAACATAACGACCGACCCAAACTCGAAATAATTCGCAAACACACGATGCAGCTCCAAATCTTGATTATCCACAAAAATTCCCAATCCGGCGAAAAACACCTGGAGAATCACACATATTAAGTATCCCGACGCTAGCAGCCCGTACACGAATCGTACCGATCGGATGCGTGCAGATCCGTTATCCTCCACAGTTTCCTTGATCGCTTCATTCTTTCTTTTTCCTTTTACATTATCCATGTTAAAGCTCCTTTCATTCCTACCCATTAGGTAGAGATGTGTTCGATTTAAAAATCATCCATTCGACAATAATAAAATTTAAGAGTAAACCCGCCCATATATTTACATTTAAAACCTCTTCGACCATCTTCTCTCTCCCTCCTGGAAGGGAGAATCCATTTAACACATAGTAGGTTAAAAGCAATACCGGCACCAATATTCGTCCGCTTACCGCCACCATTGTTATACCAAAACTCCGAATCATCCATTTACGATGTTCAGTAAAGTTTTGTCTTAAAGCGCTCCGGTACCCTTTCCAGCATGTATATAGCCACATTACCGATAAGGCAAGAAAAGAAGCTGCTCTCGTAAAATTTTCAATATAGAAAATAACGATTAACGCAAGAAGTCCGCTTATAAAAACGCTGCTAACATAAATCCTCCCAAGAAAACGATGAAGTTCGGGCTTATGGATTCGTTTTCACACTCCGTTGGAACTACAGATTGAAGCGGTAACCCACGCCCCAGATGGTTTCGATATACTGTGGATTAGACGGATCAGCTTCGATTTTGTCTCGTAATTTGCTGATATAGACGGTCACGGTAGCGGTGTCGCCATTGGAGTCCAAACCCCAAATTTTCTCGAACAATTCAGCTTTGCTGAACACCCGGTTCGGATGAAGAGTAAGAAACAGCAGCAAATCATACTCTTTGGACGTGAGCAGAACTTCCGTTTCATGCACGAACACCTTCCGGGACAGCTTATCGATATGAATGCCGCGTATTCGGATTTCGTCCATATGCCTCATCCGGTTGTCGGTCACTAAGCGGTCGTAACGGGCAAGATGCGCTTTAACCCTGGCGACCAGCTCCCCTACGCTGAACGGTTTAGTCAAATAATCGTCTGCGCCGAGTCCAAGACCGCGTATTTTGTCGATATCTTCCTTTCTGGCGGAAACCATCAGGATCGGAATGTTCTTCACCTGACGGACTTGTTTGCAAATTTCGAACCCATCTGTTTTCGGCAGCATGAGATCGAGAATAATCAGATCGTATTCCTCTTCGACCGCCTTCCTGAGGCCAATGTCACCGCTTATCGCGATATCCACTAAGAAGCCTCCCGCTTCCAAATAATCTTTTTCCACCTCAGCGATGACTTGGTCGTCCTCGATAATAAGTATCCGCCTCATGCGTGCACACCGCCATATCCACTCTTTCTAAGTGTAAAATAAATGCTCGTGCCTTCCCCAATCCGACTATCTGCCCGCACATGTCCACCTTGCCCTTCGACGATTTGTTTAACAATCGCAAGTCCCAGACCACTGCCGCCGGTAGCCGTGTTTCTTGATGGCTCGGCCCGGTAGAATCGGTCAAATATATATGGCAGCGCGGCAGCTTCGATGCCTGATCCGTTGTCCGTTATGACAACCGTCGCTTCATCGCAGCCGTCGAACAATTCGATACTGATTTCCTTCTGCGTCTTGTTCATATATTTTAAGCTGTTATTGATAATATTCATCATCACTCTGTGCAGCTTTTCGCGATCAGCTGTGACGTTAACCGATCCTTCACCAGAAAAAGAGAAAGTAATCGAAACGTCAGCCATTCGCGGATCAAGGCGCAGTTCTTCAACAGAATCGCGCATATAAGCCGCAAGGTCCGTTAGCTCCAAATTAAACGGCAGCCGTTTCAAATCCAGCTTGGAAAATAAAAACAACTCCTCAATTAAACGATCCATTTCTTCTGTTTTTTTCGCAATCATATCCATATATTTGTCCCGCTTCGGTCTGGAATCCGCAATTCCGTCTTGAATACCTTCGACACATGCTTTGATCCCGGTAATCGGCGTTTTCAAGTCATGGGAAATGTTGGAGATCAGCTCTTTGCGGTTTTCTTCATACTGCAGCTGAAGACGAATCGACTCGTTCAACCTTACACGCATGGCTTCAAACGCCGCGCCCAATTCTCCGATCTCGTCTTTACGGTTCAGATTCACTTCATGACCCAAATCGCCGTTTTCGATTTGTACCGCAGCGTGCTTCAATGCGTATATAGGCTTGATCAGACTGCGGGAAACCAGATAAGTCAGAATCCCGTTCGTTAATCCAATGACAGCTAGCAGAGTCAATATTAGCAAAGGGAATAACATCCTAATGTTCTGGATGAACAGATTCTGATCGGAGAGCACATACACGGTTCCGGCACTATGATCGCTGATGGCGATATCGTATTTAACCATTGTGAATCGACCGTTGATTTTGCGGCCTTCCCATCGATTCTGATCTGGATTGATCTGCGCTTCCTGAAGCTGGTTATATAGATCGGGGCTATCCACGTAAGGAGAAGCAAAGGTGATTCTTTTGTTAATAATGACAACAAGTCCCGCATGCAATTGGTTTAATTGTTCATCCGTCTTCTTTAGAAAAGCGCTATCGCTGAATTGGTGTGGATCTACCCGCGCTATAAACTTGACACCGGATATCAATTCATCCCGTTGATTCGAGGTTTCCCAAATGGCCGGCAGCCCCTTCCGGTCCCCGGTTCCCGCTAGGTCCTTTAAAAATAGCGATGCCAGCGCAGCAGCGACCATAGCGAATAAGACAACGGGGATGATCGTCATGGCTATATAGGATAGCAGCAGTCTTAGCTTGATGGACATGGACAAATCTCCTTAGAAGCGGATTGATCACTGTATACGCAATTATATAATAAGTGAGAAGAAGCACGAATTCCCGAAGCTTCCTGTACTTCATCATAACTGCCATGTCTAAACCGTCTCTAAATTAAATCTAAAAAAAGTATAAAAACCGGGAAACAACAGTAGGCCCAAGGCAGCTGCGCATGGGCCTACTCTGTTTATTTAGCAACCTTTACTTGCTCCAAATGAAATTATTTCCCGTATCTTTAGCCAACAGCTCCATGATCTGCTCCGCCGGCACCGGTTTGCTGATGAGAAATCCTTGTATTTGATCACACCGGTAAGTTTGAAGAAGCTTCAGCTGCTCCGGCAGCTCAACACCCTCAGCCACCACGGTCAACTTAAGCCTGTGTGCCATTTCAATCAATGTCGACACGACAACTTGGCTTCGAACGTTATCTGCCAGTTGATCGATCAACGTTTTATCGAGCTTCATGCATTGGATGGGAAGCTGGCATACATATTTCATGGAAGAGTAGCCTGCACCAAAGTCATCAATGGATATCAAAAATCCCAAAGTCCGTAATTCGACGAGTATGTTAATCACTTCTTCAAAATTCTCAATTGCAAAACTTTCGGTCACTTCCAGCTCAAAATGGCGCGGATCGACCTGTTCCTCTGCGAAAACAACCCGAATCCGTTCAACAAAATGTGGCTGCAGCAGTTGAACACCCGAGATATTGATGGCGATGATAAGAGACATGTCCGCATATTGATTTTGCCAAGCAACGAACTGCCGGCACGCCGATCGCATGATCCATTCACCTATATCATTAATAATGCCAGAAGACTCGGCAATAGGAATAAATTCGTAGGGAGATATAGACCCAAGCTTCCCGTTGGTCCACCTTAAGCAGCGCCTCCACCCCGGTAATTTTATTCTGCGCCAGATCCCATTTTGGCTGGTAATGAAGGGAAAGCTCTTCCTTATTGACCGCAGATTTCAAGTATTGCTCGATCCGCATTCTTCGGGTCCTCGTTGCCTCGATCGAATCTGAATACAAGCGATAATTATTTTTACCGGTTTCTTTAACATCCAGCATTGCGGTGTCGGAATGATGCAGAAGGCTTTCCGAATCAGCTCCGTGCTCCGGATACAGGCTTATTCCAATGCTGGCCGAAATCGTGACATGATAGCCATCGAGATCATAGGGCGCATTGATCGTCTCTTTGATGGCATTCGCCAGCTGTTCGATTTGCTTGGAATCGTGAACGTCATGAGAAACGATACAAAACTCATCGCCGCCTAACCTGCAAAGAAATTCACCCGCGTTCAAACAAAGCCGCAATCTCCCAGCAAGCTGTATCAAAAGCAGATCTCCCATATGATGTCCCATCGTATCGTTGATCAATTTAAAGCGGTCTAAGTCGATGAATAGTACGGCAAAGCGGGAGCTGAGTTGGACTTAAGCTTAATCATTTTCTCAAGATACTCGAAAAAGGCTTTTCGATTGCAAGACCGGTTAAATTATCATGATTCGCTTGATATTGAATTTTGTTTTGCGATTGCTCAAGTGAAGTCATCATGTGATTAAACGATTTCACTAGCTGGCTAATTTCGTCTTTGCCGGATTCCGGAATTCGGATCGAAAAATCCTGTTTTGTCTTAATCACATTCATCCCGTTGATCGTTAGGTTCAATCTGGTAAATATCGTACGATGAAGAACGAAACTAACGATGAAAAAGAATACCAACCCGGAAAGTCCAAAATAGAGCAAATAAAATAACATACTTTTCTGAGCTTCCTTATATAATTCTCTCGGCTTTGTGAACTGTAAAAGGATGGCAGGTTTATTGTTGATATCCGGAAGTAAGGCGAAGCCTGTTATCGTTGATTCATCGGACTCCGTCCAAAACGGCAAGGACCGCTTTCCGGGACCATTTATAGTTATGGCTTGTGCTGGCGGCTTAAAGGTCGGTTCCATAATAGATAGCGTTAAAGGTGTGTCCGCTTTTTCGGAAATATATTTTATATAGTTCAAGTCCAAGAAACGTGCGAAAACCAAAGTTCCATGAACAGGACCTTCATTGTTACTCGTTAAAATAGGGTATGAAGCAGCGATTATCGGCTGCTTGTCCACAATCAATAAACCCTGCTTTCGGGATGAAGCATCCGGCTGTTCGAAAAAAGAGGATGCGCTTTCATTAAGGTATTTATGATTGACCCGGATAGGCGATAGGGCGGTTATTGCCATAATCGTAAGCTTTTCCGAAATAGATTTGCTTTCGGTTGTTCATCAGAATGGTTATATTAAGCCGGCTTGATACAAACAGAGAATCGGTATAATTGACCGTAATATAAGGATCGTTGTTTGCATGGAATCTTTGGCCGATTGATAAAGTTGTAAGTATCATCCCAACCCGCATAGTTGATTGCAATTGCGCCGAGATTGGTGTATTCATCATAATAGGAGAGCAGACATTGCTTCATGTTTTGACGCAAACCGTCAAGCTCCATCCGCTCATAATTATGCACAAGCGCCCTCTCCGAAATCAGGTATAGAAGCGTTAGCAGACAAATTGTGGTCATCCCCACGTAGATAATGATTTTTCGGTGAAGCGACATGGCAGTTTCAACCTCCGATGAGTTGCTCAGTTTGCAATAGCTTTAAGGTTGGGGATGAACTGCTCTATTCAAAAAAACCACATCGACTTATGCAGGATGTGGTAATTTATTATCTAAATTTTATTATAATTGACTATAAACAACTACACAATAACTAGTTCAAAAGAATTATATTTGATTATTATTAGATATATTCATGCCTATAGTTTTGATTAGCGCATTTTTCGGGAATTAATCCAAAGCGGAATACGGAATACGAGATTGATAAGCAGAACAACAAATACGAGAACCGCTGCTGCCTTCTCTGCGATCTCCTGCGCATCCGGTACGATTGCTTCCGATTGAACGTACCATAGATGAACAGCAAGTGTTGCCCCTGGCGAGAACAAGCTGAAATCCCACATCTCGCCAGAGGTTGATACCCCCGCAGTAAGGATGATTACAGCGCTCTCCCCGAATGCACGGCCTGCGACGAGACAAATTCCAGTGATAATCCCGTTCAGAGCAACCGGAATTAGAACACGGTGAATCGTTTGAAGGTGTGTCCCGCCAAGCGCGAACGAAGCACTCTTCATCTCTGCTGGCACCGCACGAATCGCTTCTTCGGTTACCCGTGTTAAAACAGGCAGGTTTAGGAATGCCAAACTGACCGCACCGCCGAGAATCGTAAGTCCAACTCCCATTGCCTCTACAAAAATAGCGATTCCGAACAAACCGAAAATAATTGAGGGCACGGAAGCAAGGCCTTCCACGCATATCCGAATAAAGGTGATGAATTTGTTATTCGGTGCGAATTCAGACAAGTAAATGCCTGCTGCCATTCCTAGTGGAATAGAAATCGCAAGTGAAATAATCAACACATAGAACGAATTGAACAAAGCCGGCCCAATACCTCCGCCTTCATCGATCTCACTTGGCAGCCCATAAAGGAAGGCGAAATCAAGTTTAGGCATGCCTTTTTCCAAGATGAGAAACAATAGACCGCAAATAAACAGGATCGTAATGATGCCGACGAGCCAAACGAGAAAGGTAAAGGAACGATTTTTGAAATGATTCAAGCTTTTATTTGAACGGAATGGATTGTCCAGTGTTTTTGCCTCTGCGTTCACTTATTTCACCCCTCTGGCTTGAATCAAACGGACGGCCACAATCATCAGCAGCGAGATGATAAGCAGGATGAAGCCCATCAAATACAGTGCGTAATTCCAAGTGGAATCAAACGGTACGTTCGCGATTTGCATCACGATATTACTTGTCAAAACAGAGGTTGGCTTGAACAGGGCATCCGCCAGCTGCGGTGTGTTGCCAATGACCATAACGACTGCCATCGTTTCACCGATAGCCCGTGCCATTCCAAGAATAACCGCATACATAATGCCGCTTTTTGCCGCTGGAAGCACGACTTTAAAGACGGTTTGAAATCGGGTCGATCCAAGCGCATAGGAAGCATCGCGAAATTTCTTGGGAACCGCGACTATCGCATCATCCGTGATCCGGCTGATCGTCGGCAGTACCATAATCGTCAGTACGATAGCGGCTGCAAGAATACCATCTCCCATATTCGTTCCCGTAACAGTGCGCAGCATCGGAATAAGGATGGTTAATCCGAGAAAACCATAAACAACTGAAGGAATACCTACAAGCAGATCGAGAACAGGACGTAAAATGGTTTTCAGCCATGGAGGTGTCATTTCCGCCAGAAATACAGCAATAAGAACCGATAAAGGCACAGAAATAACCATCGTTAGAAGCGTCAGAGCGAATGTGCCGAAGATAAAGACCAAGGCGCCGTATTGATCATTCTCCGGTACCCATTCTGTGGAGAAGAAGAAATCCTTAACCGAAACGGTTTCAAACGTTAGAATTCCCGTACGTCCCATCAGGAACAAAATCGAGAATAAGATTAAGCACACAAAAATCGTACAAGAAATACAAACGATTTTAAAGGTTCTGTTATAGAAAGAGAGTCTTGTTTTACGGTCAAACATTTTGCCGGAGCTGGATTTTAAACTATTCCCAAGTTCCCCGGCAGCATAAGGCTTACCCGGTGACGGTATTTCCAACATATCATTCTCATCCTCTCGGAGCATTTCGGCGGGCTAAAGAGAAGCCAGCTACCGGCGCGATGCCGATGCTGGCTCTCTCATTCCCTGTTTACCGGTGTGGAGAATTATTTCTTCATTGCGGAAAGCGGAATGAATTTAAGCTTTTTAAGGGATCCGTTTTGGAATTTGTTGCTTTGTACGTATTCGATGAATGCTTTAGTAGCGCCAGTTGGTTGCCCTTTAGTCATATAGTAGCCGTATGCCCATACTTTGTACGTACCGTTAATGACGTTAGCTTCAGTAGGAGCAACATTGTTTATTTTTTGTGCTTTCATTTTGCTTGTTACGTACACAAGGTCAAGATAACCGATCGCATTTGGTGTTGTTTCGATCGCTGTTTTCATGTCACCGCTGGATTTAACTTCTTTGTAGTTAGAGCCTTTAGTCATGAAATCTTTACCTTCAAGAGCTTTCATTTGGAAGTTAACGCGTGTGCCTGAACCGAATGCACGGTTTACGACAACGATATCCGCATCAGAACCGCCAACTTCTTTCCAGTTCGTGATTTTACCGGAGAAGATGTCCTGCAATTGGCTAGTCGTCAAGCTGTCCACTTTAACGTTGCTGTTCGTTACGGCTGCGAAAGGGATAACCGCAACTTTGTTGGCTACTTGGCCATCAAATTTCTTGAAGCCCGGTACGTCTGTGGAAGCATCCCAGTCGCAAGCGCCGATATCAGCAATGCCTTTGCGAACGGATTGCGGACCTGTTACGGAACCTGCAGCAGATGCAGAAATTCTTACTTTTGGATTCAGCTTCTTGAACTCACTAGCTGCTTGAAGTGAAAGGGGAAGAAGAGCAGAAGATCCGTTAATTACGATTTTGCCGCTTAATTTGCTGGCTGCACTTGCTACGGACACCGAGCTCAAAGCTACGGCAAGAGCGATTACTGTAAAAGAGATTGATTTGAACCATTTCATTTTCATTGGGTTGTATTTCTCCTCTCGAATGTAAGAAACTATTATTTCGTTACTTTTTTCCATGCGCCATTATGGTTAACAAGTACTTTACCATCCTGAACAATTGCAAGCAGACCGCCTGGAGCTGCTATAACCTCAGAAACATCAGCTGGTACGTTAGCAACTAATTTCTTAGCGCCTGACGTTAAGTTGATTTCATAGATTGATTCTTCAGAAGCACCGTCAACCAAGGCATAAACGACGTCACCCGCGATTACCGCTTGAAGAACATCTTTATCGTCAATCAGCTTCGTTACCGTGCTGTCTTTGGCTGCGGAAATCAAGGATGAAGGCTTGTTATCTTCTACGCTCACATAGACCGCTTTGCTGGCATCAACATTCGCACCGACGAAGATTTTGTCATCTGCCGTTGTTGTCAGTTTCACTGGCTTGCCGTCTTTAACCGATGAATCAAAGGAGTAAAACTGCGGCTCCGTTCCTGTCATATCAATCGTTACATCATCAGAATCAACCGGCTTGCTGCCATCGGCAGTTACAGCACCTGGCTTGATTACTGTGTAGATGAAGGATTTGCCATCAGCAGAAACGCTTAGGTTGGATTTGTAATCGACTTTATCATCAAGCACTTTGCTGATTGTACCGTCAGCGCTCAGCTTAGCAATAACGCTTCCTTTGTCACCCTGTAAGAAATAGATGGATGAGCTGTCAGCAGACCATACGAGTTCAGGCTTGATTGTAGTATCAGATGTGACTTCAATCGTGCTGTGGTTGGCCAAGTCAAGGATATACACAGCGCCGCTTTGATCCGTATAAGCTGCTTTCATACCGTTAGGAGCTACCGTTAGATCCGAAGCCTCTGTAGAATCCATAAGTTGTTTGTAGTTTCCGTTTGCCGCATCAACGATATAATCAATGCGTCCATCATCCGTGATTTGGGAAGCAAGCAAATGACCTGCGTCGATCCAGCTTGCTTGATCAGCTTGGATTTTTTGAACCGCATCCACCCATACTTTGCCTGCAGCATCTACCGATGTATCAACATCAAGTGCCCGTGTGAAATCTTCGAGCTTGATATAGTAGGAATTGTTAACCGTCTCTACTGCCGCTTGAAGGTCAACCGCCATGTCATCAACTACAGCTTGCTTGGAGGAAGCATTCAGCTTAATTGCGTGATCTTGAAAATAAGCGATGACGCCGCCTTCAGGATTGATAACGAATAACGCGCCTACCGCAGTACCAAGGTCACGTACCGAAACTAGCGATACTCCGTTTACTGTAATTGTCCGAACAGTTGTCGCAACATCATTGATGAACAATGAAGCTTGCTGCGTTTGGATTTTCGATGTACCTGCAGCAGCTGAAACTACGCTGATTGCAGAAGTGCTGAGTGCTGCTGCTAAAGCGGTAACGAGGATCGTTTTTCTCATGGACATTGAGGTCATATCACCCTTCTAGAATAGTTTCTTTGTTTATATAGTTTGAAATTCCGACCACCCCAGCTGGCTCCAAGCGCCGGGCATCTCTACCTCCCAAAGTTGCGATTGCTATGTATGTACAAGTTTGATTATAAAGACCCATTGTTAAGTGACCATCAATCTACTAGGTAAATATTGTTAAGTGACCGTTAATCTATTGTGTAGATATTGTAAAAGAGCATGGTAGTCGTTTAGACGCAGAAAAGCCCCACTTCGAAAAGTGAGGCTTTTCCTGTCGTTTTGGGTGATCGATTAATGGGAGGCTGAGTATTCCTCGAGCTCAGCAGCTGGGTCTAATTTCTCTTTACTCATTGCGAATGCTGCAAGTAAGGCCAGCACGGACGGGATAATCGCCCAAGCAAAGGTGTGAACAATGGAGGACGAAAGTGCCACTGTGATTTTATCTAACACCTCAGCAGGGATTTTTTCCCGGGTCGCTGGCGTTAAGATTTTACGCGGATCGCTCAAATCCACACCTTCAGGCATTTGACCTCCGCCTACGCCGCCAAATGCCAATGCCAATTTGTTCGCAAAGGTATGGCTTTGAATAATTCCGAATACGGTGATACCAAGCGCCATTCCCAGAGACCGCAAGAAGTTAAGCGTCGAGCTCGCAGATCCGCGTTGTCTAGCTGAGAAGCCATGAATGGCTGCATTGCTTAATACGGAGAAGGATGCACCGATACCAAGACCGATAAGAATCATGTAGATGGTTACCATGAAGCGTGTCGAATCAGGCGAAAGTGTTAAGAGCAAGGCAATGCCAACCACAAGAAGAGCCAGCGTCGGGATCATAATCGACCGATAGTTGTACTTCATCAGCATGGAACCGCCGCCTGCCGCCGTAACGACCGAACCGACCATCATGGGCAGAAGCACAAGTCCTGAATTTGTGGCCGATCCCCCAAGAACACCTTGGATAAAGATTGGAATGTAAATCGAAGCCGTAATGAAGGCCGCACCACTGAAAATAGCCATCATGTTACTTGTCGCATAAAGGCGGTTTTTGAACATGCCGAACGTAATAATAGGTTCCTGGGCGCTTCTCTCGATGAATATGAATGCAGCAACCAGCACTGCGAATGCTGCAAACAACCCGATAATCATGCTGGAATCCCAAGCATACTGCTTACCGCCAAGCTCAAGCGCAAACATGAGGCAAACAATAGCCGCTACTAGAGTAAAGGCGCCGAGATAGTCGATTTTTTGCTTGGAATGCTCCACTGATTCTTTGTAGAAGAAAGCAATCATAACGAAAGCGATTAGCCCAAGCGGCAGATTGATGTAGAAAATCCACGGCCAATCAATATAATCTGTAATATAAGCCCCGAGGAGCGGGCCAAAAATACTAGAAAGGCCAAATACAGCGCCAAACAACCCGCCAAGCTTACCGCGTTTGTCTGCAGGTACGACATCGAACATAATTGTAAATGCGATCGGTACAAGTGCACCGCCGCCGATGCCTTGAATGGCCCGATAAATGCTAAGCTGAACAATCGTATCCGCCGTACCGCATAAGGCAGAGCCACCCATAAACACAATAATACCGAATACGAAGAACCGTTTGCGCCCGTACATATCCGATAATTTGCCGAAAATCGGCATTCCGGCCATCTCTGCTACCAAATACGCGGAAGTAACCCACATTAATTTGTCGAAGCCGCCTAATTTTCCGACAATCGTACCTATTGCTGTCGCTACAATCGTGTTATCCATGGAAGCCATTAGAATCGCAAGCAGCAGCCCAGCAACGATAACACCCATGTTATTTCCTTTAGCCATCGTCTCTTGTTCCCTCCACATGTTCATTGTTCATATCTCTGGATCGTGATCCAACCAAACTTGTTCGCCGTCTTTCATTACCGTTAAGCTGCCATTCTTAATGTCCGCGATAACCTGATTCAGCCAATTGAGCTCGCATTCAGCTGTAACAAGCTTGTATTCCTGCTCAATCAGAAAAACCCTGCAACGCCTTTCCCCACTACCATCTCAATCACTGCACGACGCTCCTCCACATCCTTGCGAAGCAGCTGCACTCGCTTATCCAGCAAGGAGATAACCTCAGAAGGGGCAATATGGGCAATGAATGATAATCCTGCCGTAAATTGGGGAAATTCATTAATAGGGGTTTCGATGATCGTTCGAAGCCACGCATGAAATTCAGCTCTCCCCTTTTCTGTTGGCGCATAGATTGTTCTTTCGGGATGCTTGCCTTCCCGCTGCGTTTCCACGGGTTCAATCCACCCCTGGCCAAGCAGTGCTTCCACCACCGAGTAAAGGGAACCTGTATTCAGCTTAATAACGTCAGATACGCCACGCTGTTTCATTAAAGCTGAAATTTCATAAGGATGCATCGGTCTCTCATTCACCATCGATAAAACAGCTAATGCCAGCATGTTGGATACTTTTCGCTTAGTCACATGTTCATACTCCTTTATTGATGAAGATGACTGATCTCATATAGTCTATTCCGACTATACTACTTCGAATATTTGATGTCAAGCACAATGAAATAGCAGATGATGTCTCAAGTAAGGGCACGAGTTTCTGATAAATAAAAAACGATCTCGTCCATCTATTGACGGACAGAGATCATATTGGAATGGCATTTCGGATATGGAAGCAAACTTACGCAAGCTCTTCTACGAAACGATTAGTCAACGCACCGAGCTTCTCGATTTCAATCGTCACCACGTCACCGGGCTTCAAGTAAACCTGTTGATCCTCTGGTAATCCTAGAACTACCCCTTCAGGCGTACCCGTCAAAATAATATCGCCCGGAACCAGCGTCATATGCTGGGAAATGTAGCTTACGATCTCATCGCAGTGAAAAATCATATCCGATGTATTCGATGATTGTCTCACTTCACCGTTAACCGTCGTTTTAATGGAGAGGTCGTTGGGATTACCTACCTCATCAGCTGTAACCAAGTAGGGTCCAAGCGGACTGAAGTCATCGCAGCTCTTGCCGAGCAGCCATTGATGGGTTCTAAGCTGCAGATCACGCGCCGACAAATCATTGACGTTGCTGTAGCCGAACACATAGCCGAGCGCATCTTCTTTAGACACGTATTTGGCTTCTTTGCCTATCACAATAACGAGCTCTGCCTCGTAATCAAGCTTCTCCGTTACTTTCGGCACCGCGATCGCCTGCAGATGACCAGTTAGCGTGTTGTTGAACTTGTTGAACAGAATCGGGTAATCAGGAATCTTCGCATTCGTCTCTTCGGCATGCTTGCGATAGTTCAAGCCGACACAAATGATTTTATTCGGATGTGTTACGCAGGGTCCCCATTGAATGGTGGACTCCTCTACTGAAAATGGTTGATTATCGCTCATCGGCAGTGATTGAACATACGCATTCAAAGCTTGAACCGCGGCATCTCCACCTTCGATCACTTCCATAACAGTAATCGGGATATCCGATTGCGCCGGATAAGATTGTAGTGCTTGCTCGATATCGATGATACCTGCCTCTGTATGAATGCCGAGCGTATAGCGCCCTTCCTTCGTAAGGGATAATAATTTCATCCGATGATAACCTCCGCAAAGCTAGATTTGGCACTGCATGATTGACTGATACATTTCCTTAAGCATTTTTGCCGAACACAACTCCGCCATCAACATATAATGGGGAACCCATCACGAACCTTGATTCATCAGAAGCAAGGAATAAAGCCGCTAATGCTACATCTTCAGGATAACCAAGCTCCTCGCTCAGCTGACGCTTCTTCAAGCCCTCGATTGCAGCTGCCGGGTCATCATAAGCATTTTTCAAGTAATCTTCTACGAATGGAGTCATGATTGTACCCGGAAGAAGGGCATTTACACGGATATTGTAGGGCGCGTAATCCACCTGCATCGATTTGGTCAGAGCAAGAACAGCTCCCTTTGTCGCGGCATAGGAAGCGCGGCGGGCCAAACCAATCTCTGCAATGCAGGATGACATATTAATAATTGATCCGCAGCGCTTCTCGATCATATGCGGCAGCACATATTTGCTGGTTAGGAAAACACCACGAATATTTACGTTTATGACCTTATCCCACGCCTCAGGCTCGATCTCATGCAGCAACCCTACGCCGCTTATGCCTGCATTATTAAATAACACATCGATTCGGCCATAGGCTTGAATGATTTGATCGACCATCGCGGATACCGAGCTTGGATCTGTAACGTCACCTTGAAAGAAGCTCGCTGCCCCGCCTGCCTTTAAAATCTCATTGACGGTCTCCGTACCGGATTTCTCCGACAAATCATTGACGATTACGGTTGCTCCCTCCGATGCGAAGAGCAGCGCCGTGCTTTTCCCAATGCCTGATCCGGAACCTGTAATCAGAACTACCTTATTCTTCAATCTCATCATGTGCACTCTCCTCCTAATTATCAGATAACCGCTGCGCTAATCGGATCATCTCAAGCTGAGCCTCTGCCGATTTGGCCTCCCACTGGTGAAGCGGCATCGAGCAGCTTACCGCCGCAACAACCTCGCGGGCTTGATTGAATACAGGCGCAGCTATACAGCGAAAACCAACAACCGATTCCTGATTGTCCTGCGCATAACCCTGGTTGCGAATCTGCTCCAGCTGTGTGAAGAGCGCATCCCGGTCTGTTAATGTATAGGCAGTCATCGGCAAGAGCAGGGACTCCGGATAAAGCGGGAGCCATTCGTTCTTGGACAAATGAGCCAGCATCACTTTCCCTAAAGCAGTTGCATGCGCCGGCAGGCGCATCCCCGGCTCCGACAATAATCGGACTGGTGTTGCCGCTTCCACTTTTCCCATATAGAGGATGAAGGTATCCATGCGTTTGGCCAATTGAATGGTCTCCTGCAGCCGGTCACGGGGTGCAGCCGCTTCCCTTAGAAAGGCGTCATGCAGATCGAATTTCTGAACAATCGATGATCCCAGGGTCGCAATAGCCGTACCGAGTGCATAGGTGTCCCTGCTGCTTTTCTTAATCCACTGGAGAGTCTCCATCGTTAGCAGCAGCGAGAACATCGAACTCTTGTTAATACTCAGACGGTTAGCGAGATCAATCAGCTTATACTGATCTGGTTCTTGTGCAATCATAGACAATACCCGATCGGCCTTCTCTAAAGCCGGTACCCAGTATTTTCGTTCCTCAGACATTATCATCGCCTCACTGCATCTGCATTGCGGTTCATTATAATAAACCAGTTTCTTCTCATAAAACCATTCAACCTAACTATAACTAAATCTCCTCTTCATTTCAACATAAAAAAACCGGTCCGCTCATTCCCCGGGAAATGAACGGACAGGCTCTAAACAGCTGCTATTTCATATGAATCCAATTTACCCCGACCACTGTTAATTGGGTCAAGACCCCGCCTCTATAGGCGGCTCTGAATCAGGTGGAGCAGCGTCTCCACCCTGATTCCTCGATGTCCAGCCGGACGGGCTTAAGCGAGTTCACTACAACATCACTTTCTTGCCTGTTTTTGCGCTCTCAATCGCTCCGAAAACCATCGCAACACTCTTAATATTATCTAGACAGTCAGTCTCTGCCGGACGGCCTTCCTCAAGCGCAGCGAACATTTCATCAAAACAGCCGCGATGACCTTCCTGACCGTTCCATTCCTCTGTCACTTCAACCTTCTTCATCACGTTTTGAAACTGTTGAGGCTTGGACGGATCTACGGCTTCGGCTATCGGCATGTCCGAGCCATTCCAGCAGGCTGTACCATTGCTTCCTATTGCTCGCCAATCCGCTTCCCAGGACGTATTCATCCCCTCGGAGCACCATGAACCGCGGTACGTAAATACTGAACCGTCACTCATCTCAAAAATAGCAATAGCCGACGCATTCCCTTTATACCAGGATCCTGAAGGATTAAATTCATGGCAATAAACGGATACAGGATCTGCTCCCGTAATGAATCGCGCTTGATCAAAGGTGTGAATGGCCATATCAACGATAAGCGGGTGGTCCATCGTATCCCGGAATCCACCGAAATGCGCACCGATATAGAAATCCGCATTCAACGTTCCGAGTGTTCCGATCTCTTCCTTGCGGATAACATCCCGGTAAGCCCGAATCTGCTTCAAATACCGGCGATTTTGCATCACGGCATACCGTTTTCCTGTTTGCTTGCTGAGCTCCACGATTTCTCTAGCATCTGCGTATGTTTCCGCCATCGGTTTCTCGCCCATTACGTTACAGCCAGCTTGCATGGCAGTCGTCACAATCAACTTGTGGCTGGCTGGAATCGTCACGTCAAATACCAAATTCGCATCGGTTTCCTTCAGCGCTGCAGACAAATCGGTAAAAGTCGGAACATTCAACCCGCGCTTGGCAGCCATTGCCTTCGCGCTCTCTTCAAAAATATCAACCAAGCCGACTATTTCCGCGTCTTCCCGCTCCGCTGCATAATCAAGCCAAGCATTAGACATACCGCCGCAACCGGCCACTACGATTTTATGCTTCATCTGTGTTCATTCCCCTTTATGCGTAAGTTATCTTGGATTCGGTATATAGTCGCCGCCGCGGCAGTTTTTAAGGTAATTTAGCGCGTGAACCTGACCTGTCATCTCCAGCTCGCCTTTATACACCGGATCATGCCAGCCTTCGATATCAATGCTGCCTTGATAGCCTGCTTGACGCAAAATCGTTATAATATCAGACCAATTCGAATCGCCAAAGCCTGGAGTCCGGTGCCAAACGAATGGACGCGGACCATGAATACCGTACTCACGCACGACATCCCATGCAATTGTCGCATCTTTGCCATGCACATTAAAGATTTTGCCGCTCTCCGCCCACTTGCGAAGCTGCGGAATCGGGTCAATCAAGCTTACCATCTGGTGGCAAGGCTCCCACTGCAAACCGATGCTGTCCGATTGAACGGCATTAAACATTAGCTCCCAAGCTGTCGGGTTATGCGCGATATTCCAATCGCCACTCTCCCAAGTACCGCCCATATCGCAGTTTTCGAAAGCAATTTTCACCCCGCGGGCCTCGGCACGCTTGGTCAATTCACCAAACACCTGTCCAAACTTAGGAATCGATTGGTCAATGGAACCGGGCAAACGTCCCGTGAATCCAGCAATTAAATTAGTGCCGAATAATTCGGCATGATCAATCAAGCGTTCCCAGCTGGCCAGCGTATCGGAATTATCTCCCTCTCCGGTAAGCAGATTGCCGAAGATGCCTAAGCTTGAGATTACGATATTTTTCTCAGCTAATATCTCTTTCACTTGTTTTGCGAGCTCTTTAAGATCTGTCTGACCGGTTGTTTGCCAAAAAGTTAACGAGAATGACTCAAAGCCATGCGGAATGATTTGCGGAAGAACGCGCACCGCATCATTACCGCCAACTAGTGTACCAATGCGAATATTGTTCATGTTGGTCTCCTTTGATGTGTTTATTTATAGGTTTGTATACCCTTATCTTAACGAAACCAGACCTGTGATACTACAAACAAAGTTACGCAATACCCATACAATCTTACGATAATTACTGGCTTAAAGCGTTGACATTGGTTATATATCAGAGTAAGTTAATAAAATCGTATGCATCAAAGCATTACCTGATATGGAGGGGCAATCGATGACAGTCAGTCCTTATAAAGAAAACACACCGATTCCGGATCAGTCGTTTCCCATTAACGTATTTGCAGTCGTTCACGGCATCGGGTTGCATTGGCATGACCATATTGAGTGGGTGTATGTGAAGGAAGGCAGAGTTCGTATTCAGATCGATGCCGCCTACGAGGAGCTGAATAAAGGAGAGCTGGCTTTTGTTAATTCCAAGCAGCTTCATGGCGCAACACAGTTAACCCCGGGACACAGAGTTAATCTGTATCGTCTTTAATGAAGCTTTGGTGCGGGGAAGCGGACTCGACATTACAGAGCTCCATTATTTTATGCCCTACCTGCAGCAGCCGATGAAGTGGCCCAGCCTTATGAGGAAGAACGATCCTTATATGGAGGAAATGAATGATGCGTTCTCCAGACTGCTGGGGGAATTCGAGCGCAAAGATGCTGGCTATGAGCTCCTTGTCAAAGCAGAGCTGCTGCGAATTTTCGGGCTTTATTTTAGATATGCGCAGAAGGATAATGCGATCTCCTCAGCACGCGTTCAGCAGGCTCATGACCTAACCAGCCTTCTGCATATGCTTCGCGATCGTTACAGTGAAACCATCAGCATGACTGAAGCAGCGCGAATGGTGAGCTTAAGCCCGAACCACTTTTGCCGGATTTTCAAACAGGTAACCGGCAAAACGTTTATTGAGTATATTCATATGATCCGTGTACAAGAGGCTGAGCGGCTGCTTATTCATACGGACACCCCGATAACGGAGATCTGCGAGCTTGTCGGCTTCTCCAATATGACGTATTTTGGCCGTGTATTTAAGAAAATCAAGAACGCTACTCCTTCTGACATTCGCAGGCGGAGCATGCCCTGAAGATGCCGCAAGAGAATTTCCATAGTCAAATAGCAATCGCCCTGCATAAGCCACAGCCATATTGGCTGGATGCAGGGCGATTTTATTTGTTCCGTGGTATCAATTACAGCTACCACAAGTCAGGCTTCGTAACCATAAACCATAACATAATCATCAAAAGGCCAAGGTAGATCCAGATCGAGCGGCTGAGAAGACCAATGATTTTCCCTTGGTCTTGTTCAGGCTCATGAAGCTTCCGCAGCTTCGGAGAAAATGCGCGAGCGAGAAAGAACAAGGAACCTAACAAGATTAGAACCGTAATGACAATCCATGATGACTTCCATGACCATGATCCGACATAAACAAGCAGTATCCCGGTTGCGACCAGCACATGTCCTGCATGTTTAGCTAATCGAATGGCGTATCGGAAAATAACCACATAAGCGTTCTGCTCGATGATTTCTGCTCCCCTTAGCTTGCTCACTAAGGGGATTAACGCGAAAAATGGGCCAATCGATATAATCGCACTCAGAATATGTAAATACAGCAGCAGCTTGTAAGCTATCGTCACCGTTATCTATTCCTGAACAGGACTAAATTCATGAACCCATACCCGCATATGCGGCAGCCATGGCATTCCGGGGTGATAGGCTAGTATGGATTGCTTGTACTCCTCCACAGTTGAGAAACCCTCTTGTTTGGCATCCATGTCTGTCAGCTCGCCAAGCGATTGAGAATACACCTTCTCGACCACGAACTGATGGCCCTCTAGCGTCATAATCTCGCCTACATCCGCATAACGCCCATTACGGCGTGTAGCTGTCTTCTGCCCTGCAATAACTTTCTCTACATCCGCTTTGACCGTGACTAGACGTTCAATCGAACAGGTTTTTGCCGGTAATTCATTTGTTTGACTGTGTTGATCCTGCATCTGTTAATAAACCTCCCTTTTCATTTCACCACTTTAACATACTTCGAGCAGTGATTGCATCTTTGCGCACAAGGTGAAACGGCTGGCGCCGTCCTTTGGCGGCGCTGTGCGTTTCATTCCGGAGAAATATCAGCAAAGGATAACGAAATTATATACTTTCTGGCGTGTAATATAATCCCTTTATAAAAAGGAAATCCCCAGCGACTATCGAAGAAAGAAGCACCTGACAGAGAGCTTCAATCTTACCTACCCTACCACAGGAGGTTGAAGTCACATGGGGAAATCCTTACACATACAAGGCCATAAGGGAACGAAGTTCAGTCAACAACTGAGAGGTGTTAACCTGGAGCAGGTGCTCATCGTAGCGATCGATGCGGCCAAGCTCCACCAAAAAGCCCTGATTTGCAATTATTTCGGCGACATCATTGAAAAGCCCTTCTTTTTCTCGGTAAGTGATTCTGGCGTGAAGTTGTTTTCTAGTAAGATTGAACACGCGGTTGCAGCCACGCAGGCTGTGCGCTTGTTTCTGGGCGTCGAGGCAACGGGCCATTATTACGAGGACATCGTCCGTGAAATGGCTAATCGTGGCTATCTCGTTCAGATCCTCAATCCATACACCACTTTCGAGGAACGCGCCAGCGCGCTCAGTGGTGCAAAACAGACGATCTCGATTTAGTCGCCATTGCCCACGCCATCAAAAACAACAAAGCCACAGAGAACAAACTGCTGGATGGGCTGCATCGCCAGCTTCATGTGTTGACTCGGGCGAGACGCTCAGAGGTTCGTAAACGATCTTCCCTGCGAATGGAAATCCGTGCACTTATGGACATCATCTGGCGTGAGTATCAAGGTTTTGCGGATCATTCAAATGGCAAGGCTCACAAAATCAAGGTGTTCAGCGATTTCTGGGGGAAGGCTTCGCTCTTCTTTATGGAACATTATCCGCATCCCGCAGAAGTGCTCAAATTAGGTGTGATCGGCCTTCGCAAGCTTTCCATTCAACACAACCTAAAGCTGCGAGACACCACCATCCAGAAGCTCTTGTACATTGCTGAACAGGCCCTGTCGAGGAACGTACTGGACCTTCGTCCCGAGCTCTTACTGCTGCAAATGAAGCTGCACGACTTGCATGCCTTTGATTCCAAGATTGATGCGTTGGAGCAGGAGATTGAGTGTCTTCTCCTTCAGACAGACGGACGGTTGCTTCTTACCGTGCCCGGTCTGGGAGTGTCAACAGCGGCTGAACTTTATGCCGAAATCGGTGACGTTTCTCAGTTCTCTAACGCAAACCAATTGATTAAGAAAGCCGGTACAAATCCGATCGTCAAGCAAACAGGCGGCGGTGCTGGTTCCTACCGCAAAATTTCAAAGCAAGGAAATGACCACCTGCGCTATGTGGTCTACATAGCCGGTAAGAATCTCTGTATGCACAACAAGGACCTCATGCCTTTCTACAACATCTCAAGCAGCGAGGAAAGCATAGCGCGCTATATTCGTAGCCATGGGCAATAAAATGCTCAAAATCGCATTTGCCATGCTGCGAACGGTAGCCGTTTCAATCGCAATATCCCGAATACCGCATCCTTGAAGAAGTGAACAAGAAACTAAAATTCAGTTGCGTTATGCCTACATTAGTTGCGGCGTAACGACACAAATACCTTGGAACCGGTCTTTCTGGGACTGAGGGAAGATGAGAACACTTTCTTGGAGACCTTAGGATCTCGTATATCAGCTTTATCCACCTCGTCCTGTAAATGCGAATTGCACGTTAGCGTATATTCTGCACTCAGCCAGATTGCATTACAGGATTGAAAAAACGAGGCTATTTCCTTTCAAGTCCAAGAAAGGCCGGTTCCAAGCATCACTCCTATGTCGTTACTAACTTTTTTGAAAAAACAAGTGGTTAGGTGTGTTTGAGTTGCTCAAAAGCGCAGAAAAATTTCTTGAATAGTACGCTGATATTTCCCAAAAAAACACTAAAGCAGAAGCTGCTTCAGTGTTTGCTGTTTACTTGAATAACTGCGCAGCAATAAGTTCGCGTGTAAGTTATAAGGCTCTAATTTCAAGCAGTTCGTATTTTATAACGCCCATCGGTGCATTAACGCTAATAATATCACCTACAGCCTTACCCATCAGAGTGCTCCCCAGCGGGCTTTCATAGGAAATCCGGTTCTCGAGAACATCAGCTTCGGACGGACTTACGACTCGGTACTCAATTTTCTCCGAGAACTCCACATCATTCAAGATGACGATGGATCCAACTTGAACGGTTGAAGTGTCAATGCTTTCAACCACTCTTGCCTTCTTGAGCATTTTATCGATAATGAGTATTCTTGTCTCCATGAAGGCTTGATCATTCTTGGCGGAGTGATATTCACTATTTTCCTTCAAATCGCCATAGCTGATCGCCAGTTTAATACGGGCTGCCAGTTCTCTGCGTTTGACAGTTTTGAGTTCATCCAGCTCATTCACCAGCTTATCATAGCCCTCAGGGGTTAAAATAACTTCATTTTCTTTTTGCGACATTTCTACAGCTCCCAATTCATAAAACGATTTTTATTTATTATTCATGATTCAATTGTACACTATACCGCGCCATCATGCGAAAATGAAAAATCCGCCAGCATAGGTTGTAAGCATGTTATCATGCTTTCTTCAACCTTATGCGGGCGGATCTCTATTCCTGCGTGTTCACTGAATTGATTTTTATTTTACGTAAAGACGAGCGCGATTCTTCCCAAATTTCGCCCGGTGCCAGACTGAACAAACCAATCTCATCGGCAGGCAGATCAACTTTCGGCGCATTTACCAAGCTAATTTGCGGCTCTGGACAGAAGAAGCCTTCTGTTGCGTTATTGTTCCAAATCATCCACTGCTTATAAGAGGTGCCTACATCATATACAAGTGTGACGCCAAGCTTCGTATCCGTTAGCTCCATCCGGTTACGTCCATTTTGGGCGGCTGCGGTATAATGGTTATCCATGGAGTCGAAGAATGGATTAACGCCATCACCTTTGAGCAATTGCTCGTCCGCAGTCAAAGGCTGGAATGTACCGATTGGCAGCATCCGTTCGTTAAGCTCCCAACGCTCGCCAATGGTCAGCTTCACGCGATAATCCTTCGCCAAGCTCTCTGGGGCGAATGGTGCATTGACTGCAGTATGAAAAGCGAACAGACATGGCATAACATCTTGACCATCGTTGCGGACTAGGATGTGCTGAGACAAGCCATCCGCGCTGAGCGAGTAACGCAATTTGATTGTGAAGGAATGCGGCAGAAACTCATACACAGCATGCTGTTCATCCACAGTAAGAGATACAGTAACGAAGCTTTCTGAAGCAGAGCTGCCGAAATCAGCCACTTCCCATTTTTCACTATGTACGAACCCGTGAAGGTGGTTGCCAGTGGATGGCTCATTAACCGGGAACTGATAGGTACGACCATTCCAAAGGAACTTGCCGTCTTCAAAACGGTTCGGAGGGAACAACACCGGAATACCATGGATAAACGGTCTGGCTTTGAATGATTCCATCTCATCTAATGTCGGCTCATGAAGAAAATTGTACTTATTTTCATTATCGCGGAATGTAATCAAATTCCCCCCGATTTCTGGAAGAATAGCGGCCTCATAACGGCCGAATTGAAACCATACAGCTTTCTCGCCTTGATACGTACCTTCATATGCTTTACTAATAGTCATTGATCATTCGCTCCTTAATGAAAGTGAAGTAATAAACTCGGGCTATTTCAGATTACCATATTATCGCTTATAAACGAAGTCAGGAGCCTCCATACCTGGATGATAGACAAAAGTAACAGGCCCTGGTATTTCTGAGGTTACTTTTGGAATTGCGCCTGTAGAAGGAAAAGGACGAAACAACGTATGTGGGAATAAGGTATAGGTTTCTCCTTCCTTCATGTGACCAACTTGATAGTTGTTATCAATTGAATACGAATACGAGACGATATGGCTGCTTTGATCAAATAAAATAAAAGAAGCGTCCGTCAGCGTCGGGTCTAAGCCATCAACAACCAGCTTCCCTCTCAATTGAACGCCGTAAAGGGTATGATTTGGCAAATGATCAACCGCAGCAGTATAGGTAAAGGATTCTTCACCGATATACACATATTTACTTGTCTTTGAACTTGCATTAGGGGGATTGACAGCGAACTGATAGGACTTTCCTTCCTCTAAACCATGTATACGAACAAGTCCATCCTGATTTGAAGTAAATTCGGAGATCACATTCACATTGTTGCTGTCGCGAATCCGAACAATTGCCTTCGCTACGTGATTTCCCTGCTCGTCGACAATCGTATCCGTTATTTGAGTCAAGTTCTTAAGTAATGGAGTACGCACGGTATGATTTGCTGAAGGGTTAAATACAAAAACATAGGGCTTATCTTGTACCAGCTCTGAAGCCGAATCATTCATAATAAAGCGGACCGTATAGGTTTCTCCCGGAGTTAACCCATCATAAATACCAAGCTCTGCTCGGCTCCAACCCGATATTTGAAGCTGGTTCCCTGCCTGATCCGTTACAGAGATTTGATAATCGGTCGCTGCAATATCGTGGCCCTTATCATCAACAGGTTGGAACGCCATGAAGTGATTTTGCCAAACAAGGTAGGCTCTGGGGATGTTTGATTTATATCGAAACGCAAAGTTTTTTTCTAAATACCCGGTATCGGGTCCTCGGTATAGATTTCATAATCCCACCCGGGAACTAAACCTCCAATACTAAACTTCCCTTCTCTATCCGTAACTAAATGCCCAAGAGGAATAATTGGAGTCTGGGGAACTGCCCGAAATAGAGCGAGCCTGCGGCCAGGCAGGATCCGGTGTCTCTCATCGGTTAGATTTCCTGCAAAATCTACTTTAAGCAGCTTAAGATTAGAAATCTGTTTACCCGAATGATACAGCATGCGCGTTACGATTGACCCTGTATGATTCATACTTCTTTCCGGCGGCAAAGCATTTAAATAGATTATCTTTTCCCCTTGAATACCGGTTGCGTAATAGCGCCCTTTGTAATCCGTAGTGACATGTATGGCGGGCTCGTTACTCCATGCATAACTGACAATGACTGTGGCTCCCTTAACAGGTTTACCAGCAGAATCATATACGGTTCCAGATATGCTGTTTGGTACTTGCTGCGCACCAGCCTCTGCCTGTACGTGAGGAACAAGCAGCACCAGCAGCATAAAAATCATCAAATAAAATATTACTTTACGCTTCATCATCACTATTCCTTCGCTGTTAATCGACTTTCATAAGAATAACAGGTCGAATATGGAACATAAAGGTTTTTCACAAGGTGAACCGGCTAGCGCCGTCCTTTGGCAGGGGAGCGCCGTTCATTCCGGAGAAATATAAGCAAAGTATAGTAAAAATTTATACGCTTATATTTTAAAATAAACCTTCCCCTTGTGCAGACCCGGGACGTAGCAATCTGCATAAAGGAAAGGCATTTATGAAATCAAAATCAGACTAAAATCCGTACCGCTTCAGCCATAACCCGCATACGGTCGTCCAAGAAGCGATGTGCTCGTCTTCTGAGCCAAGCCCAAGACCGTGACGGCCTTTCTCATAAACATGAAGGTCGAAAGGAACACGTGAACGGCTTAACGCTGCAGCGAATGCTAAACTGTTCTCAACCGGGACTGCACCGTCATCCGATGTATGCCATAGAAACGCAGGCGGTGTATCGGACGTTACTTGATGTTCGCCGCTTAGTCGATGTACGAGCGATTCCTCGGGTTCAGAGCCAAGTAAATTATGCAGCGATCCCTCATGTGTATAAGGCTTTTCCATCGTAATGACAGGGTAGCACAGGATAATAAGATCCGGTCTGCTGGACTGGCGTTCAATAGGATCTGCAGCCTCAGGGAGTCCGGAATCGTACAGCGTGCCGGCAGAGGCAGTCAAATGGCCGCCTGCTGAGAAGCCAAGTACGCCGATTTTCCCGCTATCGATCCCCCATTCCTCCGCATGTAATCGAACATAACGGATCGCCCGCTGCACGTCGTTTAATGCACATGGGTATTGATAAGGGGCAACCCGATACCGCAGGACGAAAGCCGAAATACCAAGTTGATTCAGCCAGCGTGCAATCGGCTCCCCCTCATGATCCGCGCGCATGCCATAACCGCCGCCCGGGCAGACGATAACGGCTCCTTTGCTGCCGCCTTCAACCAGAAAAGGTGTAATGGCAGGACGGTCTTCATCCGAATTTCCAGCTGCAAGCGGTGCGCCTTCCGGCCACAGCTCGATTATTTGGTCCGCAGGTCCAGCCACTTGATTTCCTCCTGAGTCAGAACGATTTGAGTTGCTTCTAAACAGGATTTCATTTCCGCTTCATTGCGCGGACCAATAATTGCTGCAGTCGGGAACGTTTGGTTCAGCACATAAGCAAGCGCGATTTGGATGGTAGATACACCCTTCTCTTTACCAAGCTTCTCTGCGCGGTAGTACCGTTCCCAGTTCGCGTCATTGTAGAATACACGTACCAAATCCGCATCGGAGCGATCCTCCGGCGTGAAGCGGCCGGTAAAGAAACCGCGTGCTTGCGCCGACCAAGAGAATAACGGAAGCTCCGTCCGTTCATGCCAAGCCAGTGTTTCATCATCCACGCTGATGCAATCCGCCCAGTACGGTTCTTGGGCTTTACCGAGGCTCAGGTTAGGACTGCTGAAATCAAAGCCGCGCAAGCCATGCTCAGCTGCATAACGATTCGCCTCTTCCAGCCTTGCAGCTGTCCAGTTCGAGCCGCCGAAGGCACGAATCCGTCCTTCTTCCACATGCTCGTTTAGGATTTCGAGGATCTCACCTACAGGCACATTGACATCATCACGATGGAGCGCATACAAATCAATATAATCTGTACGCAATCTCTCCAAGCTGGTCATCAATTCATTATAGATAGCCGGTTTATTCACCTGCGGACCATTTTGGTTCGGGTGCCCGCCTTTTGACCATACGTTAATTTGATCGCGGTTTTTGCGCTCTTCAAGCCACATTCCGATCGCTTGCTCACTCTTGCCCCCATAATAAATATACGCCGTATCAATCGTGTTCCCGCCAATAGCTGTGTAGGCATCGAGGTTTGTACATACAAGTTCAAATACTTCCGGAGTAAAATAATCAGAACCCATAATGAGCTGAGTAACGCCTTTGTCCAGCCCTGGCAGATTTATGCTTTTCATCGATTCGAACATCTCCCTTAGATTAGATAAGTACACGAGTGCGTGAATAAGCGGATTTCAAGCATGCATCAACAACCTTCATGTTTGCAACTGCGTCTTCAGGGGCAAATTTCCCGGAAGTCTCTCCCCATACCGTACGGGCAAACTCGTCCGCTTGGAGGGAATACTGATTGAGAATAGGCTGCTTCTCTTCACGTTGACCGTCTTTCGTATGGACGATGAAGTCCGGTTTGCCAATGAATGCCTCTGGTACTTCAATGCGCCCTTCACTGCCTAGCACCTCAAGCGTGTTACGGAAGGCAGCCCACATGCCGCAGTCGAAAGTAAGCGCAATATTGCCGGGGAATTCCAAAACACCCGAAGCCATCATGTCCACATTATCATGCTCAGGAGAGATAAGCGCATGAACCGTAACCGCTTCCGGTTCTGTTCCAAGCAATAATCGCGCCGCACTAATCGGGTAGACGCCAACATCATAGATCGAACCGCCGCCCCACTCTTTGCGATAACGCACGTTGGATTTATCCCCCGCATTGTTAAACGTAAAGGTACTATGAATACCGCGGATTTCTCCGATTTCACCAGACTTAATGATCTCTCTGATCCGCTCGTAGCGCGGGTGATTCCGGTACATGTACGCTTCAGCCAGATGAACGCCCGCGCTGCGGCTTGCATCAACCATACGCTGCGCTTCACCTTCATTAAGAGCAATCGGTTTCTCGCAGAGCACATGCTTGCCAGCTTCAATCGCCCGAATCGCCCACTCCATATGCAGATAATTAGGAAGCGGGATATAGATCAGCATCAATATCTGGATCAAGCAGAATTTCTTCATAGCTTCCATAGGCCTTCGGAATATTAAGCTTTGCTGCCGTTTCTTGCGCCTTGCTGATTCCACGGCTAGCGATAGCGACAACTTCACATGTTTCGGATTGTTGAATGCCAGGAATAACCGAGCGAATGGCAATGCCAGCACATCCGATTACACCAAAGCGGAGTTTGCGAGTCATATGTATACCACCTTTTTCTTAGATTTTCCCCTAGTATAGTTCATTTCTGATGCCTAGGAAATATAAAACATATTCAAAAGATATAACAATCCTGCATGCGCTTCCTTGTGTTCAAGCTGTCATTGTTATATATTCAGTTCATCTCTCAAATGATCCAGAAACGGGGCATTCTCTCTTGGAACATGCATTACATCTTCTCATTGCACGCTACGGTTATATCGGTCTGTCCATATCGCTCGCGCTGGGCATAGTCGGGGTACCTGTACCGGACGAAACGCTGCTTACTTATGCCGGTTATCTGATTTGCAAAGGTAATCTGATTCTTCCCTTCGTTATCCTTAGCGCCTTTGCCGGAGCTTCGATTGGAATTACGGCAAGCTATGGAATCGGGAGCAAATGGGGACTGCCTTTCCTGCTCAAATACGGTCCCAAGATTCACATCTCTCACCGCAAGATCGAATCCGCTCAGAAGTGGATGAAGAAATACGGTAATTTTCTGCTGTTTATCGGCTTTTTCGTACCTGGCCTGCGCCATTTAACCGCTTATTTAGCCGGGATTTCACGTCTTAACCTACGCACCTTCATGCTGTTTGCCTACACAGGTGCGCTCGTGTGGAGCACGGTTTTTGTATATGTCGGCTATTTGCTGGGCAGCCGATGGCTGACGGTTAAGCACTATGTCCATCATTATGGAATCAGCCTGCTGCTATCGCTGGCTCTTGCCGCCCTGGTAGTCATACTGTATCGCCAGCTATTCATGAAGAAATTAAAAGCTTAGATGAGATAACTTAATCAACCACGATGCCAAAATAAGTCTGTAACGCGTTCGCAGAAACCAGCCATCCAGATTTTTCATAAGCGCTATTAGGAAACCGATTTGGCTATCCTGCTTCAATCATCGCCTTGCCCTGTGAATACAGGTACAGCTGTTCATAATAACCATGCAGCTCGATCAGCTGCTGATGGGTTCCTTCCTCCACAATCTGTCCCTGCTTCATAACCAGAATCCGATCAGCCTGCATAATAGTCGATAACCGGTGAGCGATAACGATCGTCGTCCGCCCTTCCGATACGATACCCAGCGCATGCTGGATCATTTGCTCCGACTGGGAATCGAGGTTCGCGGTTGCCTCATCCAGAATGAGAACCTTCGGTCCGAATACGATGATCCTTGCAAAAGAAATCAATTGCCGCTCGCCTGCGGATAATCCGCTTCCCCGCTCCGACAGCCGCGTGTCATAGCCTTCGTTCATCCGCTCGACCAGTTCATTAACCCCGATAAGCTTGCAGGCTTGTATGACTGCCTCGCGTGAAATCGTCTCGTCAAACAACCGCACATTATCGATGATGCTGCCTGAATACAAATACGGCTCTTGCTGAACAAGCCCAATAAGCCGGTTAAGCGTCCCCTGCGGAATTTCCCTGACATCCGTCCCATCGATCTCGATGCTGCCCTTCAATACATCATAAAAACGGCACAGCAAGCTGATAAGCGAGCTTTTACCCGCCCCGGTCGTGCCTACGACACCAATCATTTCACCTGGTTTAATGTGCAAATCAAGGTCGCGAATGACCGGTATTCCTTCTTGATAAGAGAACTGAATGCGGTTAAAGTCAATCCGGCCTTGAACCTTAGTCAGGTCGATGCTCTTCGCGGCGGCGGAATCAGCAATCTCTGGCTGGATCGCAAAGATGCCCCAAATCCGATTGACCGATACGGTAGCGGATTGCAGCGTATTCCACTGCTGGGTAATCGTATTGATCGGCTGAAAAAACATCCGTATGTACGTAATAAATGCGTACAGTACGCCAAACTGAATGCCATCGTGAAGTACAGCCATACCGCCTATCCAAGTAACAAAGGCGATCGACAGGTTGCCGAGAATATCAAAGGATCGGTTAAACAGCACATTTGTCCGTATTTCCCGAAGGTTCGCGCGGAAGTACGATTGGTTCCGATCCGAGAATTGATTCTGCTGTTCCTTCTCCTGATGAAAAACTTGGATCAGATTCATCCCTGAGAGATTCTCGGCGACAAAAGCAACCAACCGGGAGAGCTGTGTTCTCGCGATCTGATACGTCTTGCGCATATAATTGCGGAAGGAGGCGGCAATTATGGCGATTATGGGCAGCAGAAGCAAGCAATACAGGGCAAGCCCTGCATCGAGCCGGAACATCAGCACAATGATGAATACGAGCGTTAATCCGTCCCGCAGCATGCTGAGCAGCACTTGATTAAAGAACTGGTTGAGCGTTTCCGTATCGCTCGACACGTGGGTAATGAGACTTCCGCTTGGCACCCGGTCAAAATACGACATCGACAGCTTGGAGATATGCCCGAACAGATCTTTGCGGATCTTAGCGACAATACTCTGAGCCGCAAATTGAAGCCTGTTATTTTGCAAATAGGTAAAGAGAAGACCCAGTATGGACAAGCCCAGATAGGAAGCTGAAATAAGGATAATCGATTTGAATTGTGCGGAGCCGTCTGTCTTGATGAGATCATCAATGACGATTTTGACCAGGTAAGGCTGCGATAAGTCGACCGCGATGCCGAGTACGATTAGAAGAAACACAAAATTGAAGGTTCGCTGATGCGGCTTCGTGTAGGCATACAGAGACCGAAAGGCCGAATTATATTTGGGCTTGGCTTTAGGCTTCTCTTGCATATCCCGGTTCACATTACGCATGCTGGCTTCCCTCCTCCTGAATGGCATGGAGCATGGCATAGATCCCCTCTTCTGCAAGCAGGGATTGATGTGTGCCGCGCTGAACAATCCGGCCTTCATCAAGCACAATAATTTCATCCGCGTATTGGAGCGCACTGATGCGGTGAGCAATCAGAATGGTTGTCTTCTGCCGGCGCTCGGCGCGAATGGCATCCATGATTTTCCTCTCTGTCACAGAATCGACAGCGCTGACGCTGTCATCCAAAATCATGATCGGCGCATTCTTGATAAGCCCGCGCGCTAAGCTGGTCCGCTGTCTTTGTCCTCCGGATAAGGTAACGCCCCGTTCACCAAGCTTCGTATCGAACTTATCGGGAAACTCAATAATATTGCCGTAAATTTGCGCCTGCTTGGCTGCCTTCTCCACCTGATCCAGTGATGCCGTCCGGCGGAAGAACGCAATATTCTCACGGATCGTCGTACTGAATAAGAAGCCGTCCTGGGGCACATAGGCAATTCCGCCGCGCAAGCTCTCTAGGGATAAATCGCGAATATCGACATCTCCGATTCGGATCGACCCCTGCGGGGAATCATAGAGGCGCAGCAGCAGCTTGACCAGCGTCGTTTTGCCGCTCCCGGTTTTGCCTACGATGCCAATCGTTTTCCCCGGTTCTATCGTTAAATGAATATGATGCAAGGCTTCCTGCTTCGCATCTGGATAAGAGAAGGATAAGTCCGTAATTCGTATAGCGGATTGATGAAAATCAAGCTCAGTCGACTGCTCGATTTCTTCAATATCCGGCTTCATCGCGAACAAATCGTTCAGCCGCTCCAGCGATGCCCGAGACCGCTGCATCGTATTGATAACGTTGCCAATTTGTTGGAGTGGATTGACCATCATTCGGATATATAAGGTTAACGCAACGAAATTACCGAGTGAGAGCTTCAGGTGGAGGACTAAGTAACCTCCGAAAACAATTGTAATTACAAGCGATAATGCTCCAAGGAACGGGATCAAGGACTGAAACACTGAGGATACGCGCACAAGCTTCAGCTGGTTGTCACGAATTTGATCCACTGTCCTGCCGAATCTGCCGTTCATAATCGTTTCCACTGCAAATTTCTTCGTTACGCGTATACCGCCAAACTGCTCCTCCGCCGACTCCGTCATCGTGCCGAGCGATTCCTGTACTTGCAATGAACGTTTGCGGATAACAGGTCCAAACCGGACAACAATCCAAGGAATGAACAGGAGAGGTACGACACAAGCACCAATCAGATACAGCGGAATTGAACTGAACAGCATCATCGTAACGGCGGATAGGAGTAGAAAGATCGCATTCGCCGTTTGGTTAACGCCCATTGAGATGGACTCACGTACAGCAGTTACATCATTCATCACATAGCTGAGCAGCTTGCCAACACCGTATTTGGAGTAGAAGTGCTCGCTTAGCGCTGTGAAATGATCGAATAAACGTTTTCGTGTAAAGAACTCGAACAACCTGCCGACGTACATGATATGAAACTGGCCTATGCCTCCAAGAAGGCCGTAGCTGACACCGACACCAAGGAGCATGACACTGTAGTTAATAACAGCGGACTGCGTCAATGCATCCGCTTGAAGCTGATCAGTGAACTGCCCGAGCAGGTGCGGAAAATAAGATTGAATCATATTCGCCGAACCCGTGAACATAATACCTGATACATAGATGTACCATTTGGCCCTTACAAAGTCGACTAATAAACGCTGTGGTTTCAATAACAGGATCCCTTTCTTCAAGAAATGTGATATGGAACCAAACCAGAGCAACCGAATCAGAGCAGCCTCTACTGTGAATTATAGCAAGAGCCTATCCAAAATTGAACCACTTCGCTGTAATTCATATATAAATATTTAAATAAATCGAATGACTGTATATAGTGTGCGTGCTGCTGCTGAGCAGCTTAGGGCATCTATTTTGGAAGGTTTGTTCGTTGGAACAGCTGGGATCTAATATCCGAGCCGGTATTAAAAACATCCCGAAAATGAAGACATCCTTGGATCCAGATCCAAGGATGTCTTCATGCCCAGTGAGCTTTATTTGATTGGTTTTATGACGTACACCGCATTCACAGCCGTTTCGAAACCCGCCGAGGCATCTATTTCCACTCCATCTTCTGTCATCACGACGAACGCGGTTTTTCCACGTAAGCGGCAAACCCCGCCATGCGTGGAAGTAAGCTGTGCCCTAACCATTGCATGTCCCGACCATTCGATGTCTATGATAAATCCGCCGCGAGCTTTTAATCCACGTACACAGCCATCCGTCCAAGCTTCGGGCAAAGCAGGAAGAAGCTCGATCCCGCCCTGGTGACTTTGCAGCAGCATCTCTGCTATCCCTGCGCTTGCGCCGAAATTACCATCAATCTGAAATGGCGGATGATTGTCAAACAGGTTTGGCAGCGTTGAACGGGATAACAGCGTACGAATATAGGAATATGCGGTTTCAGCATCCCATAGACGTGCATAGAGATTTATTAACCATGCGCAGCTCCATCCCGTATGGCCGCCGCCATTCTGGATGCGGTATTCAAGTGATCTTCTGCATGCTTCTGCCAGTTCCGGTGTCTCCTCCGGGTGAATGAGATTGCCCGGATACAAGCCGTATAAATGCGAGACATGTCTATGCCCCGGTTCGTGCTCCTCGAAGTCCTCCTGCCATTCCTGCAGCCTTCCGCCTCGGCCGATTCGCAATAGGAGCAAGCCTGCTGGCCGCATCTTTAAGGCGTTCTCGGAATTCAGTATCGACTCCGAGTACCTCTGATGCTTCCGCACAATGGTCAAATAGCTCCTTCATTAGGGTCATGTCCATCGTGGAGGCAACCGCAACATTACATACTGCTCCATCTCCAGTAACGAATTGATTCTCAGGTGATGTTGAGGGCGCTGTAACTAATGTTCCATCTGCTGTTTCAACGAGCCAGTCCAGGCAGAATAAGGCAGCTCCCTTCATCAGCGGATAGCCCTTTTCACGAAGAAAGCCAGCATGCGGCTGGTACTGATAATGCTCCCATAGATGGCGGCACAGCCACACGCCGCCCATTGGCCAAAACGCCCAGCTTGCCGAACCGTCTGTCGGCGTAGACATCCGCCACAGATCAACGTTATGGTGAGTCGTCCAGCCGCCTGCCCCATAATGAATCGCTGCCGTTCGTGCTCCGGTTCTACTCAAATCTTCAATCATGCTGAATAGCGGCTCATGGCATTCGCTCAGATTACAGATCTCTGCCGGCCAGTAATTCATTTGCGTATTGATATTCGTTGTATAGTCACTGCACCATGGCGGTGAGACATGATCATTCCAAATCCCCTGCAGGTTAGCTGGCTGCGTCCCAGGACGCGAGCTTCCCATGAGTAAATAGCGTCCAAACTGAAATAGCAGCGCTTCTAATTGCGGATCTGCATCTCCCTTCCTATAAGCGGCTAACCTCTCATCCGTCGGAAGCTCCTCATTTGGTGCATGACCAAGGCTAATATCAACACGCCGGAATAAACTTCGGTGTTCCTTCACATGACGGCCCAGAAGTTCTTCATAAGATAAACCCGAAGCCTTATTCAATGCAAGTCGGCATTTCACCGTCACACTATCTCTGCCAGGCACAGGTACGGAGTCAAACCCTTCAAAGTCCGTTGCCGCCGCCAGAAGAATTTCCACACGTCGAGCATTTCTAATGGTTAGCTTTCCGTCACTGCCTACCTTCACTTCTCCGCCATCATTACGAACCAGCAGATGAATTTCAAATGATAGCCCGTGATTTTCTTCGTATAAGACGGACTGAGGATGATCGCCCATATAATTGCCTGCAATGTGGCTTGGAGCCCGGCCATATAAGGCAAGCTGGTTTAGCTCATCGGTTTCTACCCAAAACCGAAGCGGAGAATCCAGCGACAGATCTAAATCAACGATGCCGCTGCCGCCATTCTGCTCTGCCTCCAGATGAATGACCATTACTTGATCAACGGTACTGACAAAAGCTTCACGAATGTAATTGTCCTTGCCAACCGAATAACGCGTTACCGCAACCCCTGCATCGATGTCAAGCTCCCGCATGTAATCTGATGTTTCACTAATGCCAGGATGCTCCAGAAATAAATTGCCCATTGCAAGATAGGATTCGCATCTCCTGCCGACCATATTACGTTCCACAAGCTGCTGTGCCTGTGCGTATTGACCGTCGAACAGCAGTTCGCGCGCTTTCTTCAGATGGCGAATCGCTTCGTAATTTACGGTATCGCGAGGAAAACCGGACCACAATGTATCTTCGTTTAATTGGATTCTTTCCTTATGTATGCCTCCGAAGACCATTCCGCCCAGCCTTCCGTTACCAATCGGCAGCGCCTCGTCCCAATTGTCAGCAGGTTGTTTGTACCATAGTTTCCAGTCCTGTTGGTTTACTCGCGTCTGCATAGACTCATCCATTAACGTTTCACACCCTTCTTCAGTTGTCCGCATAACAATCAGAAAGAGCCCTGGCGGATTACGATAATTATATCGTAAAAGCCCGGGCCCTTCCTTACCTATTTAACTCGATCGATTCGTTTGAATCTCGTTCAGTCAGACTAGTCGTTCCAAAGCGCTACGCGCTCTTTCACAAGTGCTTCATAGCCCGTTTCCATTTTTGCAACGCCTGCTTTATCCAGCTCTTTCATGTAAGCATCCCAAATGGCATCGAATTTTTCTGGTTTAGCCAATATAGCTTCAGGGATCCTCTTCCATGTGATATCTTTCATTTTGTTAGCCAGAACCGTTACTTCGTTGTCGCCCGGAACTGGAATGTTCCAAGCTGCGCCCCAAGGTTTAACTTCAAATTCATCTTCTTTCGGGAACAAATCTTTCCATGTTGTTGCATTGTAAGCTTTCAATGTTTCTTTCTCCACATCGTTAAAGCCAGCAACAATTTGTTCAGGGAAGTTTGTTGTGATGTAGTTGCCTGTCGAATCCTTCACACCGTCACCGTAGTGACCGCTAAGAAGCGTGTAAAGACCGATACCTGATTGTTTTGTGAAATTCGCTGCATCGTTAATTTTCTTGTTGTTCACGTCTTGTGGGATGGTGCGTTTGCCGTCCACAACATTATACTGCTTGCCTTCAACACCCCAGTTGGCCAAGATTTGTCCTTCTTCAGAAGCAAGGTAATCCAAGAACTTGATGGCACGAACCGGATCTTTGGCACTTGTTGTAATACCAACGCCATATCCAGACATGAAACCTGTCGGTTGGAAAGAATGATCTTTGTACTCTTCAGACATAGTAACTGGGTAATGACCGTAGCTGCGGTCGAATTTGCCCGCTGCTTTAAGCGCTTTGTCGCCATCGCCATAGTCCCAATCCTGGTCGATCAAGCCGAGTACGCGGCCAGAAGCGATTTTTGCATTGTATTGATCACTTTTTTGTACAAAGGTTTCCGAATCCAACAAACCAATAGCATTCATATGGTTCAACCAGCGGAAGTATTCTTTTTCCTCTGGACGTCTGAAGTGGTAAGTAACTTTGTTTGTCTTCGGATCGATGTAATACTCGCCGTCATCCGGAGCGCCAGTTGTTAAGAATGCCGGGTTCGTAACAGAAATATACATATGCCAGTCGTCTGCATTCAACGTCAAGCCGATCGTCGGTTTGCCGTCAATTGTCGGGTGCTTTTCTTTGTAGGCTTTAATGGCATTTTCGAAGTCTTGAACCGTGCGCATTTTCGGGTATCCGAGTTCTTTAACAACCGCATGCTGAAGCTCGAAGCCGCCGCCTGCATTAAAGCTCGTTTGGTCCACACCCGCATAAGACGGGATAACATAAATAGCTTTGTCGGAGTTGCTGTAACGAAGACGTTTCATTTGATCCCCGTACAGTTTCTTAATATTTGGTGCGTATTTGTCGATCAAATCGGTCAGATCCAGCATTGCGCCAGCATCAACCATCTTACTGATATCACCTTTTGCACTTATCAAATCCGGATATTGTCCACTTGTTGCAATCAGTGCGACTTTCTGCGTTGGATCGCCTACAGCATATTCTGCATCCAAGGTTACGCCTGTTTTTTCTGTCAGCACTTTACCGATATCATCCTGCATATTGTTCCAGTTCGGGCTCGGATCTTCACTGAAGAAGCTGAACGTAATTGGAGACTTGTCCTCCGCAGTCGTATTGCCCGCGTTGGTTCCCTTGTTAGTACCGGTGTCAGTCTTATCACCAGTTGTGTTCGTTTTGTTCTCGCTGCTTCCGCAGCCCGCCAATAAACCGCCCAACATGGTAACCGTGAGTAAAATTGCAGATAGCTTTAGTTTCTTGCTTTTCATCTCTGAACCCCCTATTTCTTATGAAATTACATATATGGTATAAGCAGGTTTCCCTGCAGATACTACAATTATTAGCTTTTTACAGCGCCAAGGGTCATACCCTTTACAAAATAGCTTTGCAGGAACGGGTAAACGAGAAGGATAGGAACAGTAACGACGATTGTGATCGCCATTTTAACTGATTCAGGCGAAACGGTTGACATGACCTGTGACATGTTTCCGTTATGGTAATCACCATTGTTACCGGATGTCGTGCTTTGCAGTATTTTCATAAGCTCATACTGCAGTGTCGTAAGTGCATCATTCTGTCCATTGTACAAATAGGTGTCGAACCATGCGTTCCACTGACCTACCGCTAGAAACAAAGCGATTGTCGCAAGAGCAGGCTTACATAACGGAAGAATGACCCGCCAGAAGATTGTAAAGTCATTTGCACCATCAAGTTTCGCAGATTCTTGGAGAGCATAGGGTATACCGTCGATAAAAGAACGGATAACAAACACGTTGAATGCACTTACCATCCCAGGCAATACATAAACCGCAAATGTATTCATCATGTGGAGGTCCCGAATCAGAATGTAGCCGGGGATCAATCCTCCTGAGACGTACATCGTCAACGCCAAGAACGCGGAGACGAATTTGCGGCCCTGAAAGTCAGGACGGCTAATCGTATAAGCGATCATTGCAGCACTTATTAATCCAAGGAGGGTACCAACCAGCGTACGAAGGACAGATATTTTAAATCCGGTTAGAAGACCCGAGAAGGTGAAAATCACTTTGTAATTTTCCAAAGTAAACACTCGAGGCCAAACAGTGATACCGCCCCGAATCGTGTCTGTGGAATCATTAAAGGAAATCGCCAACACATTCAAGAATGGATAAAGCGTTACTACCGTTACAAACGTTATGGCGAAATAAACAACGAGATTAAACAGCCTGTCGGACAAAGGTGCCCTTGTTGTATACGAATTCAATGTGCTCATACTGACACCCTCCCTACATGATGCTTTCTTTCGTTATACGTTTGAAAACGCCATTAGCGGCAAATAACAGAATAACGCTGACGACTGAGTTAAAGATATTAATAGCTGTACCGAATGAGAAACGTCCGAGTCCAAGTCCGTACTTCAATGCGTACAGATCCAGTACTTCCGAGTAATCCGATACGAGATTGTTGCCGAGCAGGAACTGCTTTTCAAACCCGATGCTGATCAAATGGCCGATCGACATAATGAGCAATACGATAATAGTTGAACGAATACCTGGTATTGTGATATGCCAGATTTGGCGGATACGACTCGCGCCATCCACTTTAGCCGCCTCGTAAAGCTCAGGCCCGATTCCAGCAATGGCTGCCAAGTAAATAATGGTGTTCCAGCCCGTCTCTTTCCAAACATCAGAAGCAGTGACGATTCCCCAGAACAAATTGCCTTTCGCCATGAATTGTATCGGCTCCGAAATAATGTGAAGTCCCACGAGCACTTGATTGACGACGCCGCCCTCTGTAGACAGCATTTTCGTTACGATACCTGCAGCAACGACCCAGGATACAAAGTGAGGCAAATATGAAATCGTTTGCACCGTACGCTTCAGGAATTGTTGGCGAACCTCATTGAGCAGCACTGCGAATATGATCGGTACGGTGAATCCCGCAATGAGGCCCATGAAACTCATAGCCAGCGTATTACGCATAACGATCATAAAGCGGTCATCTGTAAACAACTCAACGAAATGATCAAAACCTACCCATTTCTGATCAAAGAATCCTTTTCCCGGCTTGAAGTTCTGAAACGCCATCGTCCAGCCCCATAAGGGCAAATAATTGAAGACGAACACCCAAGCAACGAATGGAAGCGACATCATATATAAGTACTTTTGCTGCAAAAACAGTTTCCAAAACCGGTTTCTCCTGTTAGCGGTTTGGCTATCTCTCTTTTTTATTGTTACCGCTTCCACCTTAATCCCTCCTTGCTGTATGTCCTAATGATAAGGGAAATAAAGCGGTTTCAATACCCTAATGATTACGTAGAAAATCATATAAAAAATAGTGTTATTTCTACTTTTTTCGGTGTGCAGATGGTGACGTCCCGACATATTTCCTGAATTTGCTATGAAAATAATCAACGTTCGTATATCCGACCTTCTCTGCCACTTGATAAACTTTCATTCCTTGATCAAGAAAATGTTTGGCCTTCTCAATCCGCACTTTATCGACGTAGGTATTGAAGTATTCGCCTGTTACGTTTTTGAACAGTTTCCCTAAATAAGCGCTGTTGTAATTGAACACGTCCGCCAGCGTTTCCAGCTTTAAATTTTCAAAGTAGTTCCGATTGATCAGATCAATCATTTTCTTAATCTGTTTATCCGTACCCCCGTGGGATGATTCTTGGATAAACCCATGCAATAATGCGACCAAATATAGCTCAAGCGTCTTATAGGAGGATTGTTTATAAATATCCATGATATCCGCGGAAAAAGTCGAACTCATGGTCTGCATGTTCGCATCGTTAAGCAGCAGCCTATTCATTACCCGCGATACAAGATCCGCAAATTGCGACTTCAACCTTTGTTCGGACAGCCCCGCTTCCAAAAGTTTGCGGCCTGTTTCCATGATCAGCAGGGTGATCGCTTCCCGGTTACCGATATCGATGGCGTAATAAAGCTTCTCGGAAATCGGCCCCAAATCTGCAGCCAGACTCGTTTCCCGTTCGCCCTGCAGGGGTTGTCCAACCGGCGTTAGATGCTCCGTAATGATCTTACCGCCTTCGTAGAAGAAACGCTGAGACAGCAGCTGAGCAGCCTTCTCATTTGATAGATGAATATCACTTAATTGTTGGAAACCTCCGCCTGCAGCAATAATGACCTCTATTTCTTCTTTCTCTGTTGCCTGATTATTATTGATCAGGGCAACAATTTCTTTATAGATGCTTTTGCGAGCTTGTTCGTTATCCAAATTTCCCTTGAGCAGCAGACCCATATTGGGCTCCAATGGAGAAGACGGCACCTTTTTCATTCTCATCAAATACCCGATATAATCCGTCTTTCAATAAAGCTAGCTTGGACGGCTCGATCTCAATTTCACTGCTTTGCAGCTTAATAAGGAGAATTTCATAGCTATCCCAGTCAAGTCCCGCTTTTGCCGCCTCATCTTTGTTATACAGCGCCGCATCCTTGTTTCCGTGCTTCAGCAATGACTGAATGACTATTTCTCTGCTCCAAATATCAATGGCTGTTGTCCGATGCTTGGCCTCTGTCTCCCCGTCAAGCACCAGCTTCAAATCTTTGAGATAGCTGATGAGCTCTTCTTCATCAATCGGTTTTAATAAATATCCGTCGATTCCAAGATTGATCGCCTTCTTGGCATAATCAAAATCCGCGTACCCGCTCAATATGAGTACATGCTGCCGCCCGCCATCTTTGCGAAGCGTTTCAATAAGCTCCAACCCGCTCATTCCCGGCATCCGTATATCTATAATCATGAGATCCGGATTGTACAGGTTATATTTTTGAATCGCGTCCCTGCCATTTGCCGCTGTATCGACAACTTGAAATCCATGCTGCTCCCAATCAATTAGCGTCCTCAGCCCTTCACGGATCATGGGCTCGTCATCGGTAATTAAAACTTTATACATCTAGGTCTCCTCCGATCGGGATCGTAAATTGCACCTTTGTGCCAATACCCGGTTCACTCCATATATCCAATCCGTATTTCTTCCCATAAACCAGCTGAAGCCGAAGATGGACATTCCGAAGTCCAATTCGATTCTGTTCTCCATCATTCTTATCTTCAAGCGACTGGAGAACCTGCTCCAGACGCTCCTTCGTCATTCCTTGGCCGTTGTCGATAACCTCGACATGCACCTCGTCGCCGATCAGCTCCGCCTTAATACGAACAATACCGCCTTCTTCCCGGCTCTCAAGCCCGTGAATGACGGCATTCTCCACCAACGGTTGAATAACCAGTGGCAGAATTGGTATCTGTTCCGCAGAAGGATCAATAAGCAATTCATATTTCAAGCGATCCTCATGCCGGAATTTTTGAATGTCCAAATAACAGCGCACCATATCCATTTCATTATGCAGTGTGACGTTTCGCTGTCCGGCTTCTAGATTCTTTCTCATCATCTTACCGAGCAGACGGACCACATTGGATATTTCAGATTGTCCTTTCATATGCGCTTTCATCCGAATTGATTCAAGCGCATTGAATAGAAAATGCGGGTTAATCTGACTCGCCATCATTTTGAATTTGATTTGATTTTGCTTCGACTCAAGCTCTACCTTTTGTTTATTGGTTTCCTGTACCTCGATGAGCAGACCATTAATGCTCGCAACCATCGCATTAAATTGTCTAGAAAGCTGTCCGATTTCGTCCTTGCCATCGATAGCAAGTGCAATATCCAAATTGCCGGTAGCTACCTTTGTAATATGCTTGCTTAACCGAAGCATCCGCTTAGTAAGCAGTGAGGAAAATCCGTATATCAATATAAAGGCGACAATGAAGCTTATTGTGATGACGATCAACGCAAGCTTAATAATTTGGTTGGCATTCATGACGATACTTTGAATCGAGAATACGGAAATTATTCTAATACCATTCAAACTTGATTCCGGTAAGAGCGCTTCAATTTGAATTTGTGATGATTTCCCGTCAACAACCGCTTCGAAGCTTCCGCTTTGCTGTTTGATAACACCTGGATCAAAGTTAATGTCAGCCAATGTTTTCCCAATCCGATCAGGACGGTTAGCCGAGATGATATGGTTATCCGCATCGACGATCATGGTCTCGAATGTTTCTTGATTCAAGATCGAATTGAGCAGGCGGGAATTGACATTAATGACTAGAATGCCTTTGTTATGATGGTTAATGAAGTCGATTTTGCGGATAAGACTCAAATATTTACGATTGTCCCTTTCATCCTCAATGTAGTTCCAGCCAATTAATCCGTTGCTCCGCTCGGCCTTCTTGTACCAATCGGATCCCATCACCGCAGCCGAAGGCTGAATGAATTCCCAGTTATTCAGCAGCGTCTTATTGTTAATATATAGTCGGATACTCGAAATTTCTTTATAGAGCCGCATGTAATCTTTAATATCCGGATAATCCTTATAAGCCTTCACGACATCATATACCGATTCATACTGGCGGTTTGTGACATTCTCCAGTCTGCTGTCGTTCGCTAACCGATATGAAATGTCATTGGAAACATTGATAACTTCCGCTGTTCTCTTCTTCACGCGATCTACGTTCGCTGCCGTTTGTTCAAGCGCGTTATCGAGTGCCATTTGGCGAAGCTGGCTCGTCAAAAAACCGCCTACGATTATAAGTGGTATAAACACGACGACTAAGAAGGATAACACAAGCTTCGTTCTTAGTTTCAGATCATTAATGGCGCGAATTAATAAACGGATCAAGACACAGCTCCCTTCTGTTGGGCATGTTACAATTATCAGGAAGCGCTTACATGAACAATTCATAATCTATATTTAAGCGCTTATCTTTCATTGTAAAGTGTCTTCGGTCGAAAGGACAGGTTATAATTAGTCTTTTTTTCATGTAACAATTAGTTATTTTAGCAGGTTAAGGGCAAAAGAAGCGGTACCCTTGGAGGGCACCGCTGTGCACAACATATTTATTAGAAGCTTAAGAAGCCAAATCGATTTATTATCCTAGACGGATACTGAACGAAACAGGACCTTTACCCGCTGGAACAGATACGGAATTGCCATCAACAAGCACGGAAACACCATCAACGGAAACGATTGATTCCGGCCCTTTTACTGTGAAAGTAAACGGCTTTCCGCTGCCCTCAGCTTGGACCGTAATCGTGTTCCCTTCACGCGCAGCAGTAACATGCAGATCTGTCTCACCCTTAATGCTGCAGACATTTGCAGCTGCTGTGTGTCCGTCTTCAAGGTTATATACCGTAAGCTCAACACCATCGGCAAAATCATAATCAGGACGCTGATCGTTTGCACCTAGAGCAATGATCGCATTCTGTCTTACGAACAATGGGAGGCTCATGAAGCCGTACGTTTCTTTGAACCATTGACCGCCCTGAACCGTCTCACCTGTTAATAGATGCGTCCATGCGCCTTTTGGCAAGTAATACGAAACATGTCCGTTTTCACTGAACACTGGCGCTACGAGAATCGAATCTCCGAGCATGTACTGGCGATCCAACGTTTCCGTCGCCGGGTCTTCCGGGAACTCCAGCACCATGGCGCGCATGGATGGCAGTCCCTTCTCTGCAGCCTGAACAGCTGTATTGAACAAATATGGCATAATGCGGCATTTAAGCTTGGTGAAGAAACGAGTTACATCGACCGCTTCCTCGTCATAGCCCCAAGGCACCCGATACGATCCGCTGCCGTGCAGACGACTGTGGCTTGATAGCAAGCCAAATGCCAGCCAACGCTTGAATACGTGTTCCGGCGCCGTGTTCTCGAACCCTCCAATATCATGGCTCCAGAATCCAAAGCCTGACATACCCAGCGATAAGCCGCCCCGCAAACTCTCTGCCATCGATTCATAATCGGCATAGCAATCTCCGCCCCAATGTACCGGGAACTTCTGACCGCCAACCGTTGCGGAACGGGCAAACACCGCCGCTTCCTGCTTGCCAAGCTTTTGCTCCAGCACTTCAAAGACAACTTTATTATATAAGTACGTGTAATAGTTATGCATTTTGACCGGATCCGAGCCGTCGAAGTATGCGACATCGGTAGGAATGCGCTCACCGAAATCTGTTTTAAAGCTGTCAACGCCCATGTCAACCAGTTCCTTCAAATAACCCGCGTACCATTCGCATGCAGCAGGATTCGTGAAGTCTACCAGCGCCATACCCGGCTGCCACAAATCCCATTGCCATACATCGCCGTTTGGCCTCTTCACCAAGTAGCCCTTCTCTTTGCCTTCGGCAAACAAACGCGAGCGCTGTGCGATATAAGGATTAATCCAGACGCAGATTTTAAGTCCCTTCTCCTTCAAACGCTTCAGCATTCCTACTGGATCAGGGAACACGCGCTCATCCCACTGAAAATCAGTCCAGTGAAACTCACGCATCCAGAAGCAGTCAAAATGGAATACATGCAGCGGCAAATCACGCTCAGCCATGCCGTCTACAAATTGGTTAACCGTTGCTTCATCATAATTTGTCGTAAACGACGTTGTAAGCCATAATCCGAACGTCCAAGCCGGCGGCAGGGCAGGTTTACCTGTTAAATCCGTATACTTGCCTAGCACTTCTTTAATTGTTGGCCCTTCAATAACGAAGTATTCCAGCGATTCGCCAGGAACGCTGAATTGTACCTTCTTCACTTTCTCCGATGCTACCTCGAACGAGACAAGCTCTGGATGGTTTACGAATACCCCGTAGCCTTTGCTGCTCACATAGAATGGAATGTTCTTATAGGACTGCTCAGAGCTAGTTCCGCCGTCTTTATTCCATAGATCAACGATTTGGCCGTTTCTTACGAAAGGAGTGAAACGCTCGCCTAGTCCATAAATATACTCGCCTACGCCAAGATCAAGTTCTTCGCGCACATAGTTTTCTTTGTCAGGGCCCGTAATGTACGCCATTGACTGGGCAGCGCTGCCTGTAATACGTTCATTCCCGCGGTAGAAGTCAATTCCCCAATTCGCACCTTTACGAATACGAAGCGTCAAACTCCCGCTCGTGAGGATAACAGCTGAATCTGTTTCTTCAATTATAACGTGGTCACCTGTTTGTTCGGATAGCTCGAATACAGGCCCGCGCTCAATCACGCCCTCGTGATGAACCAATTTCACCCCGATGATGCCTGGAATTGGAGAGTGAAATTTCACCGTCAACAGCATAGTATCAAGCATATTCGCACGGTTGAAGATCGGGCGAGGCGAAACATAGGCCGTTACTTTATCATTCGTTTGATCAAAATCATGCGCTTGAACAGCGCTCAGTACTTGGTATCCTTCGCGAATGAGCCAATTGCCATCATTAAATTTCACAGTAAAGGCCGCCTTCCGGTACATTATAGTCGTATAAATTGTCCATAGTGACATTATACTGATATAATAGTCATCAAACTAATATAATTCTGACCATTTATAACACAATTATGAGCCGAATGATGAATGATTGGTTTGGACAAACCTATGGTTTGTTCAGCATTCATTCTCGAATGATTGGTTTGGACAAACCATAGGTTTGTTCAGCATTCATTCTCGAATGATTGGTTTGCGTCCGAATGATTGGTTTGCACAAACCCATGGTTTGGGCAGCATTCATTCCATACAGGAGGTGCACAACATTGGAGAGAAGCTCACGGCATAACCTTAAGGAAGACCGAATTCACGGTCATTCCTTGCTTCCAATCGCGGTTTATGAGGTCGAATGTAATCCTGGCGAGAAGGGCTTTGACTTACATTGGCATAAGGAAGCAGAGTTTCTCATGGTTGCTGAAGGCGAATTGCTTGTTCAAGTCGATACCGAGTATTTCACCGTTAAGGCAGGCGAAGCGGTATATATTGACAGCGGAGACATTCATGCTGCGCTTGAGGGAAATGAATCATCACCACCGGCACTATTTTACGCAATTGTGTTGGATCTTAATTGGCTGTCCAGCAGCACCTACGATGCTGTTCAGAGAAACTATATTTTACCCCTCCAGGAGAAGACCAAGACGTTTCCCAGACGGATACGTCCGCATACCGATTGGGAGAGGCAGCTTCTCAGCGCATATGGTGAACATCGTTCAAACGTTCGAGAACCAGACTCGGGGCTATGAAATCCGTATGAAAGCGCTATTGCTCCTCATGCTAAGCGAACTATCGGCAGAGGAGGAACGGGCATGCGATCGAAGCGAAGCGCTCATTACCGACAGCGCCAAAGTCGAACGGCTCAAAACCGTTATCCTCTACATGCACAATCATTTTCATCACAAGATCACAATCAATGAGCTTGCTTCGCTGATCCCAATGAGCGAGGGACAGTTCAACCGGTTCTTCAAAGCGATGACAAGAACGACGCCGATTGAATATTTGAATGCTTACCGGATTAATAAAGCAGCCGAGCAGCTCCTTCTCTCTGACCGTAAAATATCAAGCGTAGCTATGGACGTCGGATTCGATAATTTGAGCTATTTTATTAAAGTGTTTCGCAAGACGATGAAATGCTCACCGTCAGAGTTCCGGAAGGAACATATTGCATCTGCTAATGGGGGCAGGCTGTTGTTGCCCAGCATAAACACATAAAAAAGCTTTACCCGTATTGGCCTCATGCCGGTCCATACAGGTAAAGCTTAGCTCCATATCTGAAATCGATTAGATTGTCGTCGGCTGCGGTATACCGAAGCGTTGAACCTCGTCCTTAAGATTAAGCATCCGTTTGTCCAGCACGGCGATCATTTCTGCTGTTTCTTTCAGCTCATCGCGAATCGATATCGGCATATCCTCGTGAAATTGATAATAAATCTTATGCTCGAGACTGGCCCAGAAATCCATAGCAATCGTGCGAATCTGAATTTCCACATTCACATGCTCGATCCGGTCGGACAAGAATACGGGAATCTCAATAATCAGATGCAAGCTTTGGTAGCCGTTAGGCTTCGGCTTCTTAATATAATCCTTCATTTCCAGCACCTTAACGTCACCCTGCCTGCGAATCATTTCGTATACACGGTATACGTCGGTGGAGAACGAGCAAATGACCCGTACGCCGGCAATGTCTCGAATGTGGGCAGCCGCGTTCTCCTTGGATACTTCAAGACCTTTACGCTGCAGCTTCTCCACAATACTCTCTGGTGATTTGATCCGCGTCTTTACATGCTCAATCGGATTATAATGCTGCACAAATTGCAGCTCTTCATTCAAAATCGTTAATTTCGTACTCATTTCATCCAATGCGAATTTATAGCTCATCAACATTTTAGCCCATTCCAGGACCATCTGCTTGTCCAAAATATGAATCACTCCTGCCTGTATTCTGTTAAAGTTAACGATCACTTATTTGCAGCGTCTATTGTAAGTAATACTTTCTAAAGGTCCGAAAGGTTTCATCCTATTTGTGAAGCAATCCGATTATGATGGGTAAAAAATGAACCTTTCATGCTACCACTCTGCAATGCTGCCATCCGCATGACGCCAAATCGGATTTTTCCAATCATGCGAAATCGCCGCCATTTTAAGAACCTGCTCCTCATTAATTTCGATACCAAGGCCTGGTCCCTGCGGGATATTGACGAATCCATCCTGATAGCTGAATACGAGCGGATCCTTCAAATAATCGAGCAGATCATTACCCTGATTATAATGAATACCCAAACTTTGCTCCTGTATAAACGCATTATGCGCTGTAGCATCGACCTGCAGACAGGCAGCCAGAGCGATCGGCCCTAGCGGACAATGCGGCGCAAAAGCAACATCATAGGCTTCCGCCATCGAAGCAATCTTCTTACATTCCGTTATACCGCCCGCATGTGAAAGGTCAGGCTGTATAATATCGGCATATCCGTCCGATAGAAGCGTTTTGAAATCCCAGCGGGAGAACATTCTCTCCCCTGTCGCAATAGGAATATTCGAAGCCCGGGCAATTTCCTTAAGCGCTTCATTGTTCTGAGGCAGTACCGGTTCTTCAATAAACATAATGCGAAACGGCTCTAATTCCTTAGCCAAAATTTTAGCCATCGGCTTATGCACGCGCCCGTGAAAATCGATGCCAATACCTAGATACGGCCCTGTCATTTCACGGATCGAAGCTACTTTGGCCAGCAGCTGATCAACCTTTTCATACGAATCAATATACTGCAGCTCTTCTGTTGCGTTCATCTTAATTGCGGTAAAGCCGGATTCCTTGGCTTTCAGAGCGGCTGTTCCCACATCGCTGGGACGGTCACCGCCAATCCACGAGTAGATGCGCATTTTATCCCGACAAGCACCGCCTAACAGCTGATAGACTGGTGCATTATAATACTTCCCTTTAATATCCCACAACGCCTGGTCAATTCCGGCAATTGCGCTCATTAGCACCTCGCCGCCGCGATAGAAACCACCGCGGTACATCGCAGACCAATGATCTTCAATACGCAGCGGATCTTTACCGATCAAATATTCGGATAGCTCTTCAACTGCGGTCTTCACTGTACGCGCACGACCCTCGACAACAGGTTCACCCCATCCGACGAGTCCGTCATCCGTTTCGATCTTGAGAAATAACCACCGAGGCGGTACTTGAAAGAGCTCTAGTTTTGTGATTTTCATCATTAAACCTCCACTGTGTTCAGAATAGTGGAATGAGTGTTGGCATTTTTTACTTTTGTTATGAAGAAAACTAATTTTAAAGATAAGATATTGGCAATACTAATTGTATTAGGGACTAAGAACGGAATGACTATTTATTATTCGAGTTATCAGCGATTATATGGATAAAAGATATGGAGACTGTAAAAATGAAGTTATTTGAAACATTAAAAAAGAATTGGAAAAAAGAATGGCAAAGAAGGTCTAAACCTATATTTATTTTAGTTTTATTGCTATTAGTTGGAGCATTTGTATTGCTTTTAATCAATCCAGTAAATTCTCTTATTTTATATCTAGTTTCCGCAAGTTTCATTATAAGAAGTATTGAACAATTTTTTAGGAAAGATGCTGCTTTGAAATATATTTTAGGTTTTTCTATTGGGCTTCTTTTTCTATTTATGGCACTATCTTATGGAAGTAACGGATATTAATCGCCTTATGATAAGGTGGTTTAACTTTTGGTCAGAAATCAACAATCAGGATAACCGAGCCATTGGAAAAGTACTATAGGCGGCATCCATATCAGATGATTACAATTCCGTCAGGAAGCGGCGAAGCACAGTAACAAGCAGATCATGATCCTCTTGATCCGGCAATCCGGATACCGTAATCGTACCGACTTGCCCTTCCCCGATAACAAATAGCGGGAATGCTCCCCCAGCCTGCGCATAATCAGACACAGGCAATCCATAATGCTCCTCCAGTGTTTTACCCTCGCTTCTCAGCCGCTGCGCCACATGCCAGGAGCTGGATCCAAAATGGTTCGTCACATTGTTCTTACGCCGAATCCAATCCTCGTTGCCGACACTCGTGCCTTTCATTGCGTGAGCGAACAGCCGCTGGCCCTTGCGGGTAATGTCGATCGTTATTCCCTTAGCGCCTTGTCTAGCTTCTTCAATCAAGCATTAAACCCAGCTGCAAAGCATTATCATTCGTGAATGACGTAAACCGAAGCTCTTGTTCTTCTTGTTCCATTACTTGTAATTGCTGCTGAATGGTCTGCATGGATCTTGGGTCACTCCTTATTTATCATGAGTTAAGGTTACTTCCAGTAACCGCCAATCGTTCCTGCCACATGATCGTATCATGCTTGTACTGCCGCTACAACAGACTAATATAAACGAATAAACCCTTGACTAATTGTCAAGGGCTCCCGTCTATACATACTTCATCAATATGCTCTCCACATGCTGCAAATGCTGTTTCATCCGTTCAGCAGCGAGGGCTGCATCCTGCTCTAAGATTGCTTTGAAAATCGCCAAATGCTCCTTATAAAGCTGCTCCGATACCGATCGATTCGCATAGAGCTCCGCACGGCGAATTTCTCTGATCGCCATCTCCATTTGATTCGTAATCGACTCAAACAACTGCACCATAATACGGTTATGGGTTGCTTTGGCAAGCGTAAGGTGAAAAAGCAAATCCGTACGCTCCCCTTCCAAATCATCGCCTACCGAATGCTCCATATCCAGAATGAGCTTGTTCAAATCAGATAGATCCGCTTCCGTCCGTTTCTGGGCCGCAATTGCCGCATTCGATACCTCTAACGATTGGCGAACTTCTAACAGCTCAAGCAGTGTTTCCCGATTGGACCGCAGCGATTGCAGCTCTGGAAACGTAATGCTCAGCAGGGGAACTGCTAATCACCCGGCAGCCCCCGCCTTGGCGAATCTCTATCCAGCCCATCGCTTTGAGCGCGCTAAGCGCTTCCCGGGTCGTCGAGCGTCCGACGCCGAACTGCTCGGACATTTCCTTGGTCGAGGGCAGCTTGTCGCCGACCTTGAGCTTACCGCTCGTAATGAGGAGCTTAATCTGCTCCGCAATTTCTTCGTAGTGGTTGCGTTTAGTTAAACGGGTAACTTCCATACCCATCAGCTTAACCTACGAACAGCGCGTAGACAACGCCCGGACCATGAACACCGATGGTCAGATCATTCTCAATATCTGCAGAACGGCTGGGACCAGAGATAAAATGGATGCCCGCTGGCAGATTGCCCTGACCAGCCTGATCGAAATTCACCATGATTTCGCCCAATCTTGTCTTCAGCCGGTCAACAGGAATGATCGCCATTAATACTGTAGGCAGAAGGCTGACCGATCTGCCCTTTATCCTTGGAGGACAGCACGGTAATGGATCCCGTATAAGCAGCTGCATAATCAGCCATGACCACACCGAAATCCGCTTCTGCCGCGCGTGCTCTCCAGTTCTCCTCAGAGCCCGTGTTCCAGACGGATACCAATGCATTTGGAAGTGCGCCTTCAAGGTCTAGATCATCCAGCTCCTGCTGGTTCTGGCGAATGATATACTTCGCGCTCATCTGCTCTGCCTTCTCCTGAATGAAACGCTTCGCATCCTCCATTGTGGCAAGACGCTCGACATGGCCGCCGGCACTCTTGAAGTTCTCTGTGAAGCGCTCGATCCGCTCTTCCTCGGACCATTCGAACGCATTCCAGAAATCCGGCGCTCCGCGGAACGGATGTGCAGGCTTCTCAATAACTCTCGGACGCTTCAGTTTCCTTGCTATATCATTCATGAACGAGACCTGCTTCGCTTTGGACTCCGCCGTCAGCTGAGCAAGAAAATCCTGATGGGATTGTGCCGATGCAGCTGCCGGCGCTTTAGTTTGTTTGGATTGCTTTGACTCAGCCATGTCCATGACCTCCTCCTCCTTGTTTCCGTTCCTTCACGATTGCTTCCATCCGGTTCTTCATCGCAGGATCCATGTCCTGCAGCCCATGTCTGATCTCTGCTTCCATCGTACCCCACATATCGCGGAACGATTCCTTCGGCAGGCTTGGCGCTACCCGGTACGAATTCCAGCCTTTGAGCGGACCGATCTTCAGACGAATGCCTCCGTCGCGAACGATCAGCTTCTGCCCAAGCTTGCCGATCTTCAGCACCGTCTTGAATCGCTTCGCATTCGACATGACTGCGGCGAAGCCTTTCATGCCAAGCGCTTCTGCCTTGTCTCCCCGGCCGCTCTCCAGCTTGCGCCTGCGCAGATAAATAAGCATCTCATGCAGAGGAATCTTTACTGGACAAGCTTCATAGCATGCACCGCAAAGGCTTGAAGCATTGGCGATATCATCCCATTGCTCCGTATTCTTGTTAAGCGCGGGTGTCAGCACGGCACCGATCGGTCCACTGTATGTGCCGCCATAAGCATGGCCGCCAATGTGACGGTAAACGGGACAGGCATTCAAGCATGCACCGCAGCGGATGCAGTTCAGCAATTCTTGGAACTCCGGGTCGCCAAGCTGCAGGGAACGGCCATTATCGACGATAATAATATGCATTTCATCCGGTCCGTCTGCATCGGCATCACGGCGAGGCCCTGTAATCCCGGACATATAGACGGTCAGCTTCTGACCCGTTGCAGAACGGGGCAGCAGCGTCGCCATCACCTCAAGATCCGCCCATGACGGAATGATCCGCTCCATTCCCATCAACGTAATCTGCGTTTTCGGTACAGTCGTTACCATACGTGCGTTGCCTTCATTCTCGAACAGTACCATGGAGCCGGTCTCGGCAATCGCGAAATTACAGCCGGTCATTCCGATATCAGCTTCGAGAAACTTCTCCCTCAGCTTGCGGCGGACGAATCCAGCAAGAATCGGTCGTATCCGGCGCAAGCGTCTCCCCAGCATCAGCTGATAACAGCTCGGCAATTTGATAACGGTTCTTGTGAATGGCCGGAATAATAATATGCGATGGCGTCTCTCCGGCTAATTGAATGATATATTCGCCCAGATCCGTTTCGATCGCTTCCACGCCGATCGATTCGAGCGCATGGTTGAGATGCAGCTCCTCGGTCACCATCGATTTGGATTTCACCACCGTTTTGGCTTGAACTTGCTCGGCAATGGCGAGCGATAGCTTCACCGCATCTTCAGCCGTATCGGCAAAATGAACATGAACGCCATTCGCGCGCGCATTATCAACAAACAGATTCAAATAATAATCGAGATGTGCGATCGTATGCAGCCGGATTTGCCGGCCGCGCTCCCGCCAGTCATCCCAGTTCCCGTGGTCCGCAGCCGCCTTTTCTTTGCCGCCGCGCAGCCGCTCCGTCGTAAACCGAACCGCTTTTCGCAGAAAATCATTGTTAAGCGCCAGATCGGCCCGTTCCTTTACCGTTGCCCCTGCTTTGCCTGTCCCCGTCTTGCTCATGCTTCCTTCACCCCTTCATATAAGAGTTCTGCCAGATGCATCACGCGAACGGGCTGGTCGCGGTAACGTAAATTACCGGCAATATTCATGAGGCAGGCCATATCAAGCCCGACAAGCACCTCTGCTTCCGTCTCCAGCACATGATCCGTCTTCTCAGTAACCATAGCACCAGAAATATCAGCCATCTTCACTGCGAATGTTCCGCCGAATCCGCAGCAATCATCAGCAAATGGCAGCGGTACGAGTTCCATGCCCCTAACGTTCTGCATCAAAGCAATCGGCTCATCCTTGACGCCGAGCAAACGGCTGCCATGACAAGATGGATGATACGTCACTTTATGAGGGAAAGTTGCGCCGACATCCGTTACGCCTAATACCTGTACGAGAAATTGACTGAATTCATAGGATTTGCGCTTGAAGCTGAACCGCTTTCTCCAGCATAATAGGGTAGTTCTCGAACAGCTTCGGATAATGATGAATCATGCCTGTACACGAACCGGAAGGCGAAATGACAAAATCGCAATCTTCGAACGCCTCGATTATGATAGCAGCCGTTTCTCTGGCTTCCTTCCAGTAACCGCTGTTAAAAGCCGGCTGGCCGCAGCAGGTCTGAACGGTCGGGAAATCAAGCTGCACCCCATACTTTGCAAGCAGCCGGACCATCGCTTCCCCCACTCGGGGATATAGCGCATCGCTCAAGCAGGTAATAAATAAAGAGACCTTCATGATAGAACCTCTTTTCTTGTTGGTTAGGGAAATGAGTGCTGCAAACCATGTTTGGAATAATGCTGCTCTAACCATCGGTTGGATCAAACCTCATTCATATTATATCAGGTTATCAGACAAGTTGAACAGAGTAAAATTAAGATACAGCCCTCCTGCGAAAGAGAAGGAAGGCTGATGTTTGATGCTATACGGTCGTAATGGCAATATTGCGTTCTATGAGTTGGTTCAACGTGTCCGGGGAGATTCGGTGATCGGTGATGATCGCATCCACCTGGTGCAAATCCGCCACATGCGTGAAGGCTTGAATGCCGAATTTACTGGAATCGGCGAGGAGAATGACCTGATCGGCCATTCCGGCCATTTTCTGCTTAATCCTTGCCTGAAGCTCGTTGGATTCACTTACCCCCCGCTCCAGATGAACCCCTTTACAGGAGAAAAACACTTTATCGACATGGTAGGCATCCAGGGACCGCTCCGCCAAAGGGCCAACGAAGGATAATGACCGCTTAGCAAGAATGCCCCCTGTGGAGATGACCTCGATCTTCTCTCTGCTGCTGAGCTCCGTCGCAACCTTGATGGAATTGGTCAGAACGGTGAGCGGAAAATCAGGCAGCATCGAAGCCATATACCACGCGGTCGTACTTGCATCAAGCAGAATTCGATCATTCGGCTGAATCCGCTTAATCGCTTCCTCCGCAATCCGCTTCTTCTCATCCGCATGAATGATTTCCCGCTCCGTATACGGCGTTTCCGGCTGCTGCAGCTGATCCTTTACGCTGACTGCCCCGCCATGGGAGCGGCGCAGACGGCCAGCCTGCTCCAGCCGGTCCAGATCCCGGCGGATCGTCTCCTCCGTGACCTGACACAGCTCGCTTAGCTCCGAAACCCGAATACTTCCTCTTTCACTCACCAGCTGAACAATTTTCTCATAACGCTCCGCAACCAGCATAACTACCCTCTTCTCAAAACCGTGACCACGGTCTGCATTTCATCGCATTTATTCATTGCTTACACATTGTTACAGTGTACCATGAATTAAGCCAGCCCCGTAACCTTTCGGAACAGGCCGTAAGCATCTTCCCAGGCTTCGCGCTGCTCCGGTTCGTATGTCGTTACCGGGAATGATTCCGCTATAACCTTGCGGGCTTCCCATATATCACTCAGCTCGCCTTGAGCAATCCATTGAACGACGAGATTGCCGATCGCGCTTCCTTCTGCGGGTCCTGCCCAAACTGGCTTTCCGATCGCATTCGACGACCACTGGCACAGCAGCGTATTGTGAATACCGCCGCCGACCATATGCAAGCCGCCAAATTGCTTGCCTGAAAGCCGTTCTGTCATTTCCAGCACGTAACGGTACTTGAGCGCTAAGCTCTCGAGAATGCAGCGGACGATTGCACCCGGTGACTCCGGTACTTGTTGGCCGGTATTCCGGCAATACTGCTGCACCTTCGCAGGCATATCGCCAGGATGCAGAAACAGCGGATCATCCGGATCAATGAATGCCGTGAAGGGTGCTGCCTGATCAGCTAGCTCCACTAATTCAGGGAAGGAGTACGTCATTCCTGCCCGTTCCCATTCACGGCGGCTTTCCTGGAGAATCCAAAGACCCATAATGTTCTTCAGCAGACGGTACGTATCGTAAGCTCCGCCCTCATTGGTAAAGTTCAATTGCTGGGCAAGCTCGTTAATGACAGGCTGATCAACCTCAGTTCCCATAAGCGACCAAGTGCCGCAGCTTAAATATGCGAAGGAACGTTCCAAGGCCGGAACTGCCACAACAGCTGAACCTGTATCATGCTCGGCAACCGCATATACCGGAATAGACGGGATACCAAGCTCCTCCGTAACGGACGCTTGCAGCTGTCCAACCTTCGTTCCCGGTCTGACCACATCGCCAAACCATGTGGAGGATAGGCCAAGCTTACGAAGAAGTTCAGCATCCCAGCGATTCTCTATCGGATTATAGAGCTGTGTAGACGTCGCATTCGAAAATTCATTATGCATTTCTCCGGTTAGAAAGTAACGCAATAAGTCCGGTATCATGAGAAAACGATGCGCCTCCCGCAGCAGCGGAGAATCCGCTTCTTTGAGCGCAGCCAGCTGATAAATCGTATTAAAGGGGAGAAACTGAATGCCGGTCCGTCCGAAGATTTCGGATTCCGGGATCGTCTCCAATATTCGCTGCATCACGCCATCTGTATGACGGTCCCGATAATGATAGGGATTGCCAAGAAGCTCCCCGTTCTTGCCAATGAAACCATAATCGACGGCCCAGGAATCAATGGCTAAGCTCTGCACCGTTATCCCTTGATGCTTCGCCTTCAACAGCCCCTGCTTGATCTCGTGAAACAGCCGCAGAATATCCCACTGCAGGCGGTCACCCACCTGCACAGGATCATTGGAAAAACGGTGCAGCTCCTCTACCTCGATTTTGCCGTTTATCAATCGGCCGAGCAGCGCCCTTCCGCTGCTCGCACCCAAATCATACGCGAGAATGCTCGACAACCTGCATCATCCTTATTTATTGATATAGACTACGATTTACGCTCCAGCAGCACATTTTTCTCGTATGCCTTAATCTCAGCCAACCACTCTTCGCGAACAGGAACACCTTGTTTGGCACAATAGTAATCCCATACCGCTCCAAATGGATACGATTTGAACTCTTCCGTAAGCGCAAGCCGCGTCGTGTAGTCGCCTTGTAATTCTGCTTCACGCAGCTCCTCAACCGGATCCAGCATCGCTCTTAGCAGTGCTTTGAGAGTATTGCGCGTTCCGATTACCCAAGCAGCGACACGATTAATGCTCGCATCGAAGAAATCGAGTCCAATATGCGTTTTACCCAGCAAATCACCGCGAACCAGCTCGCGGCCAATTTCGATTAACTCATCATCCAGCGTAACGACATGATCGCTGTCCCATCTCATTGGCCGGCTTACATGCAGCAGGATGCCATCTGTGAACAGCGCAAGGGAAGATAATTTATTCGAAATGACTTCCGTCGGGTGGAAGTGACCGGCATCGAGGCAGATCAGCTTATTGTTCTGAATGCCATAACCCATATAGAACTCGTGGGAACCGACTACGTAGGCTTCCGAACCGAGTCCGAACAGCTTGCTCTCTACAGCATCCAAGTTATAAGCCGGATTCAGCTCTTCCTCGAACACCTGATCAAGCGCATCCTTAAGACGCTGCCTTGGTGCCATGCGATCAGCTGGCACATCCTTGAAGCCATCCGGAACCCATACGTTCGTTACGCAGGTTTGACCGAGCTGTTCGCCGAAATAAGCGCCGATCTTTCTCGATGCTTTGCAGTGATCGATCCAGAACTGACGAATTTCCGGATCAGGATGACTTAGTGTAAACCCATCCTTGGATTTCTCATGTGAGAAGCAGGTCGGATTGAAGTCGAGACCTAGTCCTTGCTCCTTGGACCAATCTACCCATTTCTGAAAATGTTTCGGCTCAATCTGATCAAGCTCAACCTGCTCGTCCGTGTCGACATAGATGGCATGAAGATTCACTTTATGCTTGCCCGGAATCATGGAGAACGCTTTCTCCAAATCCGCGCGTAATTCCTCTGGCGTCGTTGCCGCCCCGGGGTAATTCCCTGTTACAGAGATGCCGCCGGTTAAGGCCTGACCCTTGTTCAGAAAGCCCCGAACATCATCGCCCTGCCAGCAATGCATGGAAATTTTAATTTTCTCCAGCTGCTCGAGTACGAGATCAACATCTATTTTATGCTGAGCGTAAAGCTCCTTAGCTGCTTCATAATTGCTTGCGATTTTCTGCTGCATGGTAGATTCTCCTCTACGGCTTTACTTTACTTTATTGGATAAGCAATGACAGACATAAGGGCATTTTCTGCTTGCGTAGCGTCCAGACGGCTGTATTGAACAATTATCGGAATATCGCTTATAACCTCGATCGCGTAAGGAATGCCGAGTGGAATCGACATTCCGTTCTTCGCGAGCGAGCTCGTGCGTATGTGCTTTGTGCGTCTGCCGGGAACGACGCAGAGGATATCCTCCAGCGGTTCCCGGTCTTCAAAAAATATCGTAATCTTGAGCAGCGCTTCCTCTGACGAGCAGTTCAGCACGCAAATCGATTCATGGCTCTCAAGCTTGCCTGCGCTCGTAGGCGGAATATACGCATCCGGAATGATCCAGTGTTTTTCCCCTCTAGGCTGGAACATAGACTTAACGGGTGAAGGCAGCCGGTACGCCGCCATCGATTGTCAGCATGCAGCCAGTTGTTTTATCTGCCTTGGAGGATGCGAAGAAGGCAATACCTTCGGCAATATCCCGCGGATAAATGTTAACGAGCAGCGTCGTGCGTTTGCGATAATACTCTTCCAGCTGATCCGGCTCGATGCCGTATGCGGCTGCCCGCTCATTGCGCCAGCTTCCGTTCCAAATTGCGGAGCCCTGCAGAATCGCATCAGGCAAAATCGTATTGACGCGGATACCGAACTCCCCGCCTTCAGCTGCAATACAGCGAGCCAAATGCGCTTCCAGTGCTTTAGCCGCGCTATAAGCAGAGGCATTTTTACCTGCATAGACAGAGTTTTTGGAGCCGATGAACACCATGTTTCCGCCAATGTTTTGTGTCTTCATGAGCTTAAAGGCTTCACGAGCGACAAGGAAGTAACCTGTGCCCAGCACGTTAATGTTCAGGTTCCATTCCTTAAGCGATGTTTCGTCAAAAGGACTCGATGTCGCAAGACCTGCATTGTTCACGATAATATCAACGCCGCCAAAGGCCAGCGCAGTTTCCGCATAAGCTGCTGTGACAGCCTCTTCGCTAGTTACATCCATTTTAACCGCAATCGCGCGGTTCTCGCCAAACTTCTCGTTAATTTCTCCGGCAACCTTCTGTGCGCCTTCCAAATTAAGATCCGCAAGGACGACATGCGCGCCTTCCGATACAAGTCGGCGAGCTGTTTCGCTGCCGATACCGCCTGCACCGCCAGTGATGAAAGCAACTTTACGCGAAAACTCCGTTTCAGCCGGAGCAAGCGACAATTTATACAGCTCAAGCGGCCAGTATTCCACGTTATACGATTCATTCTCGCTAAGCGATACGAAATCTCCAAGCGCTGTTGCGCCTCTCATAACCGCGATTGCACGGTGATAGAGCGCACCGCTAACTTTGTGACATCGCCCAGCTCTTGCCTGTATTAATCATGCCGACGCCAGGAATGAGAATAACGCGCGGAGCTGCTTCGAACATCACATCGCCCTCATGCTTATTGCGCTCGAAGTATTCTTGGTATTGCTTCTTTATAAGCAGCGATGCTCTCTTTAAGGATGGATTTCAGTCCATCGATATCATTCGCATCTGGAGACCAGTGAATGAATAGCGGCACAACCTTCGTATGAACGAGATGATCCGGGCATGCTGCGCCTACTTGGGATAAGTTCGGTGAATTCTCGCCGCCTACGAATTGCAGCACATCGGCTTGATCGTCGAAGGTTAGGATCATTTTCTTCGCATCGCTGACTGCTCCGCGAATGAATGGCATAACTTGCGAAGCAATGCTTCTGCGCACATCTTCTGCCAGCGCTTCATGCTTCACACCGCCGAACAGCTTCGCTTCATTCACGCGAGCTTCGATGAAAGCTTCCGCTTCGCTGATGACTAGCAATCGTCTGCGCATAGCAGGCTTCGGACGTTTCGCCCCAAGTAACAAGGCCATGCTTCTCCATAAGCACAAGCTCAGCCTTCGGATTATCGAGCACGCCCTGTGCGATCATTTTGGAAAGTGTAAAGCCTGGACGGATATAAGGAACCCATACGAAGCGGTCTCCGAAGATTTGTTGGGCAAGCTCTTTGCCGTTATGTGCGCAGCATAAGCTGATGATCGCGTCCGGATGCGTATGATCCACATGCTTGAAAGGCAGGAAAGCATGCAGCAAAGTCTCAATCGATGCCCGTGGATGTTTGCTGTCGATCATGCAGTTAACCAGATAAGCGACCATTTCCTCATCGGGCATTTCGTCCTTCTCGAACAATGGACGAATATCGTCCATGCGAAGCCCTGTGAAATTGCCCGCTTTCATGGAAGCTAAGTCCGAACCGCTGCCCTTCACGTACATCACTTCAACATCACGGCCGCGGAAGTCCTTCACCGTCGTCTTGCTCGACGTATTGCCTCCGCCCCAATTACAAACCCTGCGATCTGTACCAATAATATTAGAACGGTAAACAAGCTCATTCAGTCCGCCTTGAAGCGCAGATGCTTTCGTGTTGTCCCATAAACTTTGTACCATGATAGACCTCCGATAAAATTTGATTGTTTTTGTTTAAACTCAGTTTATCATGTTTGTTTGTTTTTGAATATCTATTTTTCGAAGAAAAACAAAGATTTGTAGATTTGAAAGAAAGTAAAACAAAAAGGCTGTGCCCTAGCAGCTTTGCTAAGGAACAGCCCTGAGACGGTTCTAAGTATATTCATTTTCTCCCCGTTTAGCTGTTCACAATAACACCGCCGGTGGCGTGGATGAATTGCCCGGAAATATATGACGAGTCATCCGATGCCAAAAATACATAAGAAGGCGCAATTTCGCAAGGCTGGCCGGCCCGTTTCATCGGATTTTTCGCTCCCCAATTGGCCACTTGTTCTGCAGGAAATGATGCGGGAATAAGCGGCGTCCATATGCTGCCGGGAACAACGCCGTTAACTCGAATACCCCTGCTGTGCAGCGATTTCGAGAGAGATCGGGTAAAAGCGACGATGGCGCCTTTGGTCGCCGAATAATCCATCAGTTGTTCATTCCCCTCATATGCAGTTAGAGACGCGGCGTTGATGATGCAGCTCCCCTGCTTCATGTGCGGCAGAGCAGCCTTCGTTAAATAAAAAATGGAGAAAAAGTTTGTTCGAAACGTTTTTTCCATTTGCTCGGATGTAATATTCTCCAGACTGTTCTGTACATGCTGCTCAGCCGCGTTATTGACGAGAATATCCAGCTTACCGAATTGTTTAACTGTTTGTTCTATGATTTGCTTGCAAAATGCTTCTTGACCAATGTCTCCGGCGATGCAAAGACATTTACGGCCTTTTTGCTCGACAACCTGTTTAGTTTCTTCAGCATCCATATGCTCGTTAAGATATACAATTACGACATCGGCTCCTTCTTTGGCAAAGGCTACGGCAATTGCGCGCCCTTGGCCGCTGTCTCCTCCTGTAATGATGGCCACTTTATCCTTTAACTTGCCGCTCGGCTTGTAATTCGGATCGTCAAAAATGGGGCGGGGGTTCATCATGGATTCTATGCCTGGCTGTTGATCCTGATGCTGAGCGGGATAGGGCGGTTTAGGTTTTGTTACGGAAGGGATAGGTTGTTCAGTTTCAATTGTCATCGATTCAAGCTCCTTTATTTATCGGTTTGAAAATCCGGATGAGTAATTGCCGCCACTAGGACATCAATCAGGAAAGGTTTGGAGGAACATTTCGCTGCATGAAGAGCGGAGTGCAGTTGATCAATCGTTTCCGTTTGTTTGGCAGCCCAGCCTGAGGCTTCCGCGATTTGTACAAAATCAGGATTGGAGATGTCCGTCTCGAACGGACGGAGATTTTTCATGACCATTTTGTCTTTCTCCATTTGAAGTGTTCCGTTATTGAATATGATCACGGTTATGGGAAAGCCATAGCGAGAGGCGGTCATCAAATCGGCTTGTACCATTCCTAACCCGCCGTCCCCTGTAATACAGATGACTTGGCGGTTTGGATAGGAACATTTTGCTGCCATTGCGGCCGGCAAGCCAAACCCCATCGTTCTCCAATGCTCCGAGAGCAGCAGCTGTTGATCGCTTCCTTTAAAGTTTCTTAGAAACCATAGGGTGACATCTCCTTCGTCCAGAGCAATGATAGCGTCGTTGTCAATGGTCTGTTCAATGACCCTTACAATGGATGCGGGATGGAGCGGTGATGATAAGGTTGCGCGTTCCCGTTCATTCTGAGCACTCCAGTCTTGTTTGCATTGGTTCAAGAGCTGCAGCCACTTCGGATCGCGACGAGAGTTTGGCATGTTTTCTGCAAGTTTATAGATCGTCTCCGCGAGATCGCCGACAAGGCCAACCTGAGCCGGAATGACTTGTCCGATGGATGAGATCCGCTCTTCCATATGGATCACTTGTGTATCCTCAGGAACGTGATGTTCCGGCCACCAGGAGGTTCCAATGGCAAGCACCACGTCTGATTGCTTAAATAGTCCGCTTGCAAAAGGGTTCCCGCCTTCTCCCAGTCCGCCAAGCTGATAAGGGTGAGAATCTGGAATAATCCCCTTAGCCCCGTAACTCATGACGATTCCGCATCCCCACGCGTCAGCCAATTTCCGAATCGCATCACTGCAGGGTTTTGCCCGATTGCCGATAAGCATTACGGGGCGTTTTGATGCAAGCATCATGTTAACCGCTTGTCGGATCGCGCTCTCTTCCGCTGCTTGATTTGTCCATTGAATCGGTTTGCGCGGTTCCTTCCGGCAGGGAAGAGTCCATAGATCGGAAGGTATGGACAGATGAACGGGTGCAGCATTTCTAGTGGCGGTATACATGGCCTCAGTTAAAGTATCGATAACAGCATCGGGATGGACTACGACCCGGCTGAAGCTGGTGATCGCCTGAACCAATACCTGTTGATCGATATATTGCTTGTAGTTCGTTCCGAGTTTGGATATAGGCGCCTGACCTGAGATGGCCAGAACCGGAGCGCCATCTAAATAAGCATCTCCAAGACCGGTCATTAAATTGGTCAAGCCAGGTCCCATTTGCGCGGCGCATATTGCGATGCGGCCGGTTAATTTGGCTTCAGCGGACGCCATCATAGCAGCAACAGACTCATGCTTTACAGCAATCCATTCCAGATCGTTCTGGCGTGAGAGACCTTCCATCAAGCCAAAAATGGCGTCGCCGATCACCCCATAAATCCGCTTGGCTCCCCATAATACCAGCTGCTTAATCATGACATCAGCAACATTGTGATTCCCGGTTCCTGTCGGTAATTGCTGCGCTTGCATCTCTTCCGTTATCCCATTCATCTCTCGAACCCTCCTTGCCTTTACCTTAGTATGGTTGCCAACGCTGTATATTATGACCACTCTTGGATGAGTTTTCTGGATGCTGGATATGCTAGGGTCATAAAGAACCTTACATAAGAAAAGAGGGAGACCATGTTTTGGCATACTTGGCCCATTGCGCGAATATTGATTCTGTTTGTCAGCCTGGCTTTCATGTTGGTCGGGATTCAGGTGACGATGTTCCATTACCGGCAAAATTTTCACCATAAGGCGATGTGGCTTCCGGTCATTTCTTCGCCGATTTTTTTTGCGATTGGACTCGCTCTTACGATCTATAACGTTTCTTGGTTGAGTACTTTATTTCAGATCTTGATGTGGTTCGGGGTAGTCTCCGGACTAATCGGATTTTATTTTCATGTTCGGGGAGTCGGTATCCGAGTTGGAGGTTGGGCGCTTCGCAACTTCCTTACCGGACCGCCAGTCACGCTCCCGATGATGTTTACCGCCATCAGCGTGCTTGGACTTATCGCGGTCTGTTGGAGATCGTGACCCATGAACGCATACAAAACGGATGAAAGGCGGAAGCAGATATGAACGGAAAGTACCCTTCCTTTAACGTCCTGGACGAAAAGAATGAGTGGGATGATCATACGCAGCAAATTGTAACTTCGCGAACGCATCCAATCGCGGATTATCAGTTTCTAAACGAACAGGAAGTTGGAATATTAAGCTGCCTCTGCAGTTTGTTGGTGAACGACGATTCACCGGACTCGCTTGAGTTTGTCATCGGTCATTTTGACCATACCTTGTATTCGTCACCAGGCGAAGGACAAAGAAAAGTCGGCGTTCTGGCCGCACCGGAATTGATCCGGAGTGGACTTACGGCGATAGAACAATCCTCACAACATAAGTATTCCGTTCCTTTTACGGAATTGAGCACCGAACGACAAAATCAGATGATCCATGACATCAGTGCAGCAAGAGCGGAACCGACGGAGGTCTGGGATGGAATGCTTCAGCAGGCACTGTTTGAAAAGCTGATGCGGCTCACGGTTGAAGCCTACTGCTCCCATCCGCGGGTGTGGTCGGAAATCGGTTATGCGGGCCCGGCTTATCCGCGAGGATACGTGCGTACACAGCTCGGGCAATTGGATCCATGGGAGGCGAAGGCGGAACATGAAGCGTAAATATGCGAATGAAGAAGTAGACGCTGTTATCGTCGGCGCCGGGGCTGCAGGAGGGGTATTGGCAAAAGAGTTAAGCGAAGCCGGATTTTCTGTCGTCGTACTAGACGCCGGTCCTTTTCGCGATCCGCAGAAGGATTTTGCCAGCGATGAGCTCTCCATGAAAAATCTTGGGTGGCAGGATACGCGAATCGTGGCCGGCAACGATCCGCTCACCATGGGACATAACAATTCAGGCCGGGGCATCGGCGGCGGCACGACCCATTTTACAGCGGTTTTTTTGCGGTTTCAGGATTTAGACTTTCAAAGCAAGGACGATCGACGGGGTCGGCGAAGATTGGCCGATAAGCTATGAAGATCTTGAACCCTATTACACCCGAACGGAAAAAGAAATTGCGGTCTCCGGGCCCAAACATTTCCCATGGGGACATTTTAACGGTCCTTATCCCTATCCGGAGCGGGAACCGCTCAGTCCGAACGCGTATATGTTCATGAACGGTTGTGAAAAGCTGGGGATTCGTTCGTCTGTTGCGCCGCTGGCTATATTATCCGCACCGTTTGAAGGTCGACCTCCTTGCATCAACCGGGGTTTTTGCAATCAAGGCTGTATGCCGGATGCCAAATTCAGCACACTGATCGTGCACATTCCCAAAGCAATCAAGGCAGGAGCCGAGGTATTGCCGGATTGCATGGTGACGCAAGTGTTGATGGGTAAAGACGGACTGGCCAAAGGGGTGACATTCGTTCATGACGGTAAAACGTATGAGCAAAAGGCCAAAATGGTCATCCTGAGCGCATTTGTGGTAGAGACTCCAAGGCTGCTGCTCAATTCGGCAAACTCGCAATTTCCGGAAGGACTTGCAAACAGCAGCGGCATGGTCGGAAAATCCATCATGGTGCACAGCAGCAGCGACGTGTATGCAAAGTTCGATGACGAGATCCGCTTGTATAAAGGAACGCCGGTACTGGCAACGACATTGGATTATTACCGGACAGACCCGAATCACGATTTTGTTCGCGGCTATACGCTTCATGCCCATGGCGCAAGACCAGTTGAATTCGCTAATGGGGTTTCCAAGGCAGAGGGAGGGCCGATCTGGGGGGGCGGTTGAGACAGGCGCTCTTGGATTACAATCATTACGGCAGAGTCACATTGGTCGGTGAAGTGCTGCCGAATCCAACTAATCGGGTTACTTTGACGGACGAAAAAGATGAATACGGTTTGCCGCGAGCTAAAGTCACGTTCAGTTATGGGGAAAACGATCAAAAGCTGATCAAACACGCGGTAAGTACGATGAGCTCCATACTGAAAGCCGAGGGCGGGAAAGTGGAGTTCGTCGTTCCGGATACGGCGCATATGATGGGAGGATGCAGAATGGGGGACAACCCGGCGGATTCGGTCGTCAATTCTTACGGACAGAGTCATGACATCCCTAACTTGTTCGTTTGCGACGCGAGTATTTTTGTCACTTCCGGCGCCGGGAATCCGACCAACACCGTCATGTCGCTTGCATTGCGCACGGCTGATTACATCAAACAAATAACAAAGAAATATGAAATGCAAGGCCGGGGATAACCGGCCTTTAGTGAAAAACGTCCTTATTTCATAGAGTTTTCCCTTTCAGCTGCTGAGCCACTTCTATAGAAAGGCTGCGAACAACATGGAATTGTTCGCAGCCTAAAGTTCGTTAATGGCTGTAACAAACGGAAAGCAGATCTTCTGTTCCGTGAACTGAGATTCCAAATGGTGAAGGAGCAGACCTTATGTCTGCTCCTTCGTTCATCCTGTAATCGAATGGGGTTTTCTCACACCTAATTTCGGCTTGCTTTTAAACCAACCGTCCTTTAATATGAACTTATATGAACGTAAACAAACTAATATGAACACAAGGAGAATGCTGCTATGGAAATTCGCTATGCTTCCCATCCAAATGAGGTTAAAGGCTTTGACACGACTCGCCTTCGCCAAGAGTTCCACATTGAATCGCTATTCATTCCTAATGAACTGACTTTGGTTTATTCACACGTAGATCGGTATATTGTTGGAGGCGCAGTTCCTGTCGGCGGCATCGTGAAGCTCGAAGCAGATACGAAGACAATCGGAGCGGCTACTTTCCTCGAACGCCGGGAAATCGGCATCATTAACACAGGCGGACGCGGTAAAATAACGGTCGATGGTGAAGTTTATGCGATGGAAACACGAGATTGTCTGTATGTGGGATTAGGTGCTCAGGAGGTTTTGTTCGAGAGCGATGATGCTGCAGCCCCAGCCAAATATTACTTGAACTCCACCCCGGCGCATAAGACATATCCAACGGTTAAAGCCGCAATCAATGAAGCAGCGCCTAACCATCTTGGGAGCATCACAAATTCCAATGAGCGGACGATCTACAAATACATTCACCCGGAAGGCATTCAAAGCTGCCAGCTCGTTATGGGCATGACGCTGCTCAAGCCAGGCAATATGTGGAACACAATGCCTTGCCATACGCATAACCGCCGTTCGGAGGTTTATTTCTACTTTGATATGCCGGAAGACGGCGTTGTTTTTCATCTTATGGGCGAGCCGCAGGAGACCAGACATGTTGTCGTTCGCAATGAACAAGCGGTCATCTCACCAAGCTGGTCGATTCATAGCGGTGTAGGCACGAGCAATTATACGTTTATTTGGGGAATGGCCGGCGAGAATCAAATCTTTAACGATATGGACCCGGTAGCCATGAAAGAGATATTATAAGAGGAAACTTAGCAGAAGAACGGATGAATGCGAGTGAGCTCCTTACGTCGTTATGAGAAAATTATGGAAATACTGCTGGCCAAAAAGGAAATAACGGTTGCTGATTTAAGCGAAACACTGCTGGTGACTGGTAAAACAATCCGTGAGGATCTGGCCAAGCTAGAGGAAAAAGGACTGCTCCTTCGGGTTCACGGAGGCGCAGTTCTTGCCCAAAACGACCAGCTGGGCATTCTTTCGCAGAAGGAACCGCTTATCAAGAATGCTTCCGCCAAAGAGGAAATCGCCGAGCTCGCCATCCGGCTCATTGAGCCAGGTGACATCATTGCATTAGACGGAGGCAGCACAACGCTTGAAATTGCGAAGAAGCTCGCTAATCAGCCGCTTACGGTCGTCACAAATGATGTTTATATTATCGGCGAACTCGCCCGCAAAGACGAGATTCGCCTCGTCGTGCCAGGCGGTTATCGAGTGCGCAATATGCTGGCCGGAGCTGAATCTGCAGCCTATATCAAGAAGCTTAATATTCAAAAAGCTTTCTTATCCGCAACGGCCGTACATCCGCAGTATGGATTTACAATTTACACAGGCGATCTGATCGAATCTAAACGAGCGCTAATTGAATCGGCACAAACTGCCTATGCAGTGGTCGACCACCATAAATTCGGGCAATGCGCCCTTCTTACTTTCGCACAATTATCAGATGTTGAAGCGATCTTAACGGATACGGGGATCTCCTCGGAGACCTTGGAGCTGTTCCGCCAGGCTGGTGTTCGTGTGAAGTATGACAGCTAAGCGCAGGCGAAAGGAATGATTATTCATGTTATTTGATTTAACTGGTAAAACAGCTCTTATTACCGGCACTTCCGGCGGACTCGGTCAAGCAATGGCGGTCGGGCTTGCTCAAGCAGGAGCGAACATCGTAGCTATCTCATCCTCCAACAGTGACCGTACGATTGATGCCGTCCGCTCAAACGGAGGCCAGATTGAACAGATTTCCGCTGATCTTAGCAAAGAGGAAGGGCTGGATGAAGTATTTGCACAATCGCTTGGATTCTTCGGACAGATTGACATTCTGATCAATAATGCCGGCATTATTCGCCGGACCCCCGCAGCTCTTCATTCCCATCAAGACTGGCATGATGTGCTGGACCTGAACCTAAACGCTGTGTTTTTCCTCAGCCAACTAGCCGGTGGACATATGCTCGCTCGAGGGAGCGGAAAAATCATCAACATTGCCTCCATGCTATCCTATCAAGGCGGGGTCAATGTTCCGGGCTACACAGCAAGCAAGCACGCCGTCGCCGGTCTAACCAAGGCTCTCGCTAATGAATGGGCAGGCCAGGGGCTTCAGGTGAATGCGATTGCGCCAGGCTATATGATCACCAATAATACAGCTCCCATCACTCAGGATGAGAAGCGCTACGCTTCGATTACCGAGCGCATTCCGGCAGGCCGCTGGGGAACGCCGGAAGACTTAGTGGGGCCTGCCGTATTCCTGGCATCCCAGGCATCCGATTATATGAACGGCCATGTGTTATGCGTGGATGGCGGATGGATGGCAAGATAATAATAAGACGAAGACAGTCCGCAGCTTGAAACTCAAGCTGCGGACTGTCTTTGTCTATTCCGAACGTTCTATGAATTAGCTGCCGCTTCTTGATTTGATTTTTCCACGTTAGCTTTCTCTCGTTTTACTTCGCTGTTATAGGACACATAAACCAAATTTTTGCTATGCGTTTCAAAGGTCAGTTCAGTTTCCTGTCCACTGTCCGATGTAACCTTGACATCAATGACGAGGTATTTACCCATTGGTCTCTGCCCCATGTATTCGCTGGATATGACATTGCCGGACACAAGCTGATATTTTATCGCTGTTGTTTTTGCAAGGGATAAAAATTCCTGGTAGTCTTTCAGATATTCCAAAGGTTCAACACGCTCGCTTGAATAGTCCCATCTGGAAGCAGAATCGTATTCACCGGTTACGGCATCCAATTGGAAAGTATAGTACAGCACATCATTGATCGTCACTTCTCCGTACCACATTGCGCGAGATTGAAATTCATCTGCCGGGATATACGTCATATAGATCGTTTGGTTATCAAAAGATGCGGAATATAATCGCCAAAGATTCTGTGCGCCAAGCTCCGCTGCCTTGTCCATAGACATATCTTCCTTCGCAGGTTTATCAGGAGTCTCTACGAGCTTCACCGCATAATTCGATTTGACATAGTCTGCAGGTACATCCGGATTGATGGAGCCTTTAATAGAATCCATGTTATAGGCTGTAGGAACCTGCTTCGTCTTATTGTAAATTGCTATTTTTGCAGCTTGTGAAGAGCCGGCAAACAACAACGTACAAACACAAATAGCCGCAACTGCCCCCATCACCATTTTTTTCGGTTCCTTAATGGACATTTTCCCCATACTTGAATGCTCCTTTTACTTATTTATTGTGTGATCACAATAATTCAATATAAAGTAGTGAAATCATGAAACGATCACTGACTTATTATGAAGTTGTAAAAGTTACCTTAGCGGTAGTACCCGCACCGGGCTCCGAGGAAAAGGAAATTTCAGCGCCATGACAGAAAGCGATTTGTTACAAAGCGATAATCCCAGTCCTGTGCCTCCATCTTTCCGGCTGCGCGATTCATCCACCCGGTAAAACGCTTCGGTAATACGGCCTAACTGCTCTTCTGTCATTCCTTTCCCATTGTCCTGAACGGATATGACCTTTTTTCCGCCCTCCCAATTGGCACTCAGTTCAACTCTGCCTCCCGGATCGCAAGCTTTCACTGCATTGTCCACTAAATTAATCAGCAGGCTTTCCAGTAAATCGCGGTCACCCGTGAGCTTATCAATCTTGCAGAACCATTTCAGTTCCACCTTTTTCTCTGACGCATTTATGCGCATGGTTTCCTCCACGCGGCGAAAAAGCTCTGCCATCGCAACTTCATCGTGCTTGATTTCACTGTTGCGAAGAGTCGCAAGATCCAGGAGCCGATAAGCGATATTCTGAATCCGTCTGCTTTCGGACATGATATAGTCAGTAGCTGTCAGTTTATCATTTTCTGTGATCGATACCTTTTGCATGTACTCCGCATACCCATATATCGTCGTCAGGGGAGTCCGGAGTTCATGGGCAAGATTATCAATAAAGCGTTGTCTCTGTTCTACCGCAGCGGCAAGCTGCTTCATCTGATTCTGTATTTCCTCTGCCATTTGGTTAAAGCTCTCCGCCATCTCGGAAAGCTCGTCATGTCCAGTAACGTTTAACCGATTCTCATATTCTCCCTTTGCAAGGCTTCGGGATGCCGCCGAAATCTGCTTGAGCGGTTTGAAAATACGGGTAAGCAGCAGCATGAGGCTTACTGCAAGCAATGCGGAGAGGAACATACCGATTACATACAGCGAAGTTGTCATCCGATTCCATGAAGCAGTAGCTTCCGACAGATCATAATAGTAAGTAAGGGTATAGGCGTCATAAGGAGCCGGAAGTGCCCCTGTTATTCGGATATATTCTTTGGTGTTTAACTTTTGAATGGATACCATCCGGGTATTTGCCACCGGAACATCAGAATTATCAAATGTCCCTTCTTCTTTTGGCAGACTTGAATAAACCGGCTGGCCGTCTTTCGAAATTTCCAGCAGAACATTCTGTTTGATATAATAATTGGAATAATTTTGAAATAACGACTCCATTGCCGTATGGAGCGGCGTTCCTCTTTTTTCTACTGCATATAAATCTTTGGTATAGGTAGAGACAATAAAATAATGCTCTGCCAAGGACCGTTCCTGCAAACTGGCTAAATTGCTTTTCAGCGAAACAAGGGACAATATAAAGATGCTGCCGTTGAAAAACACGAGAAACAGCACCAAGGTCATGAGATAGGTTCTCAGCTTCAAGGTTACACCTCCAGCCGATAACCTAGTTTATAGACGGTTTTGATGCGATCTTCCAAGCCCAGTTTTTTCCGCAGTTTTTGAATATGTACATCCACGGTTCTTGTGTCTCCTTCAAAGTCATATCCCCATGCCAGCTCCAGCAGCTTCTCACGCGATAATGCGATGTTGCGGTTTTTGATGAGCACGCTTCAGCAGCTCAAATTCTTGCGGGGTATATTCAACAAGCTCTCCGTCGTAAAAGATTTGCCGGCTGTTAAAATCGATTCTTACTCGGTCCAAACTAAAGCCATTGCTTTCTTTCATCGTTCGTCGCAGCACTGCATCTACACGAGCCAGCAGTTCCAGAATTTCAAAAGGTTTGGTCAGATAATCATCGGCTCCCATGGTCAATCCTTTGACACGATCGGACAAGCTATTCCGGGCCGTCAAAAAGATCGTAGGGATATGATGTTTTTTTTCAAAAACTTGAAATCCATCAAGCTCCGGCAGCATCACATCCAGCAAAATTAAATCAAACGGCTGCCGATCAATCTCTGATATTGCGGCTTTTCCGTCAAAAACTGCAAAGCAGTTATGGCCTACAAGCTGTAAACTTCTTTTTATTAATTCATTTATAGGTATTTCATCTTCTACAATTAAAATAGCAGCCACTTTTGTTCACCTCTATTATATTTAATATCCTTTGCTCTTCATTCGGTATTATATCTATTTCACCTTTTTAGTGCAAAACATCTATGGTTCACCTGTAAGAAAAATTGCTGCGCGGGATTTCACTTTCAAGCTTCAGGCATTTTAAACTCGGACTCTATGAGCAGACTCACAATGAGCAGAGTTGCCTATTGACAAATAATTATTTTTGTGATATAATATAATATTTTGTTATTGACTCGCCCGTTCAGAACTGTCTATTATTGTGAAATGAAAGACAGCAAGATTACGCATATCGAGCTGATTTTTCATAAACGATCACTTTCGGAGGGGTTCAATGCGAGCTGCTAATGGGGTTGCCATGTTGTCAATTTCAGCCACGATTATGGGAAAGACCGATGTCGTTCATCCTTCCCTTCTATGGGATCAGGAGAATCTCATTCTGGTAGATACCGCTTATCCCGGCCAACTGCCTTTAATAAAAGAGGCTATGGAGCAAGCAGATCTTCCATTCGAGAAGCTAACCGCAGTCATTATCACTCATCAGGATATCGACCACATAGGCAATTTGCCAGCTATTCGCAAGGAATCCCCTCATGTCGAGGTGCTCGCTCATAAGATCGAGCAGCCGTATATTCAGGGTGAGAAGATGCTTATCAAAATTACACCAGATGCGATCGAAAAAGCCATAGCCGCTCTGCCGGAGGAGGTTCCGGTTGAATGGCGCAAAGCTTTTCGAGCCACGCTGGAGAATCCGCCTCGCGCCCAAGTTGACCGGAATATTGCCGGCGGTGAACAATTACCTTACTGCGGAGGTATATCCGTTATCGATACACCAGGCCACACACCAGGTCACATTTCCTTATATCATCAAGCGAGCAAGACGCTAATCGCTGCAGATGCTTTAGTTGTAAGAGATGGTCAACTGCACGCACCGGAGCCCAGCCTATGCTCAGACTACGAGCAAGCTAGGCAATCAATTGCTAAACTTACCTCCTACGACATCGAAACAGTCATCTGTTATCATGGCGGGATGATCACGGACAATGTCAATGAGCGAATCTCGAAACTTTAACTAACCGGTAGAAACAGAAGAAGAACCGTCTTTAGGACAGTTCTTCTTCTCTTTACTCGAGCTTTCAGGCCTTGTAAAGGCCTGAATGTCGAGATCCATATTAGCAACAACGGAATCAACCGGTATTAGCTCATTATGGATTTATTAGGTTTTTGGCGTAAACGTTATAGTAGTTAGGGATGTTCAAGTCATCGTAATAATCAATAACGACTTGGAACCCGTTTGTTCGAAAGATGTTCTCCAACTGCTTGATCTGTTCATCATTCAAGTCGTGAACCTCCATCACAATTTGCCTGATTTTACTCCAATCGTCCTTATCAATGCCTTCCAAAACCTCAAACTCGCTTTTTTCAACATCAATTTTGAGCAAATCGACGCCTGTAAGGTTATAACTTCTTATTATTTCGGAAATTGTCGTGAGCCTGCAATTAAAAATCTCCTCTTTTAACAGCTTTGGCGTCATGACATGGTCAACAAACCGGTTCAACGCCTTGGGATCGGTAAAATCGTTTTTGTAATGGTTCAGCAAGCCAAACCGAAGATCCTTGTCATGGTTATCTCTATACTTTATTTGCACAGAATCGGTTGACATCGTAGGAAAGTAGGCAAATTGGGCTTCCTTGATTTCATCGGAAAGCCCCAAATTAACCGCGGTTACATTCGGCAAAGATCCGGTGTTTAGCTTCAAGATGTCGTACGTAGGAGGCAGCGGCTCGAAGGCATAAACATTGCAGTTTTTGCTTTTGCTGTTTACGAACAGCGTAAACATTCCAATGTTAGCTCCAATATCTAAAACCGTGCTGTTATCCGCCAAAGTAATTCCGTTTTTAAAATACATCTCCTTATGGAAAATCTCGTTATACAAAAAGTCTGTCTCGCCTTCGTTATTTTGATAGACCTCGAGCCCATTGGGCAGCTTTTTTTTCACTACGGTCTGTAAATGTTTGTACTCCTGCTCGGTTTTATCCATTTAAGACACCTCCCCAACGTTAATGAATATTTGCCATACCTTTAGCTGCTAGCGCTCGCATATCGTTTTATAGCTATATTCCAAAAGAGCCTAACCGCAATGACTGCTAAAACCGGAGCTGCAAAAATCCATATGCCTAACGCATAATCCATTTTTTCAATCAATATATATAATACCTCGAACATGCCGTGCAGATTGGGAGCATATTCTTTTTCATATAGGCCCGATAGTCTTTATATTTTCTGCTGCTCCATATATCCAATAGATTCTCAGTATTGACGTTTCCGAAGGTTAAGTCATAAAAAGCATGGCACGGAGAAACATCCCCTCTTGCCGTAATTTCCGCGTAGACCCACGGGAGGGAGCATCTGTTTCTCTTGTCGGCCATATGTTGAAAATTGCCTGAAAAATAATGACGCAAATTGTCTTCATCAATCGTTTTCGGATATGTGATCACGGAAATCTGATTGTTCAAACAGTAGTTTTTGACAATATTGAGCTGCCTTGTTAACTCCGGAATATCGATCTGGCTGAACTGGCTTGTATCTCCCCAGACCATCCCCCTTGCATAAGGAGCTTCGTGGACGTCAAATTCGTCCCTTAATACTTCTTTGTATTGCGTGTACTGCTCTTCCGTGGCATAGAGCTGTACCTCCATACTAATATGGTCCAGCATAGACAAATCGATATGTTTAAAGAAAAACTCCTCTATGTACCTGTAATTTAAGGGGGTTATGATAAAGGACACACCCATTTTCGGGAATTTCTTTCCTTTGCTTTCCCTAAGCTCATAAAGCTTTTCAATTCCTCTAATAACCTTCTTAAACACCCCCTTGCCTCTTTGCTGGTCATTGATTACCTCAGGTCCGTCGAGCGACATCCAAATTTTGTTGGGGGGATTCTCAACGAGCATCTCCGCATTTTCCTCAAGCAAGGTTCCATTGGTTGGAAAGTCCGCAGCGCTGCCGTAATAATTAATCATCGACAAAATTTCGCTCATCCAAGGATACAACAGTGGCTCTCCGCCAAAGAAATCGTAATACGGCTTCCCCGGGGCGCATTCCACGATCATTTTCTTAATGAGTTCAGGATCCAATTGCGCTAACGTTTTTTTGTTTTTATATGGCCCTTCAAGTCCCCATTCGTAGCACATTTTGCATCTTAAATTACACTCCTCGAGAAGCTGCAGGACGATCCATCTCGGATAATTCATGCTTTCTTGAGCAGCGCTTAATTTGTTCACGCTCATCACATGACCTCATTTGCTTTTTTCTCGTATTTGGAGATGTATTGGCAGAAGGCAGCAATCGATTCCATATGGGAAAACTCAAATTCTTCAAGGTCGATTTCAATTCCAAACTGCTCTTCCACTTTCAAAATAAAGTTGATCATCTGAAGGGAGTCTAAGCCTCCGTCCTCCATAATATTGGAATGCTCATTTAAGTCCTTTACCAGCTGTTCATCGTCTTTGATTTGGCTAATAATCTGAATGATATGTTGTTCCATTTCCTCTCCTCCACATTTCCATAGTAACTTTCGGTCTGCGGGTATACGCTGGATGAAATGATCAAAATAATAGTAGAAATTCGGGTGGCATGAAGTAAAGATGAGGGAGAAATATCTGCTTATGTGATCGTGGAGAATATTGCGTATTAAAATTATAGATGTCCGATCATTCGTGTTCAATAAACTACACTGCGAAAAAACTGACCTATCGTATTATTTTGACAGCACCCATCCTGATGGGGGCTTGATTTTGCTTGTATATTCACACCCATTAAATTACAATAACGAAAACACTATCTAATTTGAGGTGAACCATGATTCAATTGATTAATTGCGGATATAACTCCGTTCACGAGGATGGAATCGTTATTAATCGGCCTAATGGATCGGGGAACTTTGCATTTGTTTTTTTTAAGAGCCATTCCGAAGTGGTGCTGAAAGGGAATTCCTTTCAATTGGAGAAAAATTCATATATTTTTCTCCATCCTGCTACAAGCCATCTTTACAGGGAATTGGAAAAGCCATTCATTAGCGACTGGTTTCATTGCGAGGATTTGGAGATAGAGGAATTTTTGACAGAGATCAACTTTCCGCTGGATACGCCAATCCGAGCTGAAGATCCCTATTTGATATCCAAAAGCATTATGGATTTGCAAAACATCTTCAGGCAAAATAGTCCGCTGCAAGATCGAATTATTGACTGCGATCTAAGATCTTTCTTCATGAAATTGAAAAGTCTTCGTGATAAGTCTACCACTCTAGAAAAAACAAGCCGTCATTTTCTCCAGTTTTCCAAGCTGCGCAACGATTTGTACAACTCGCCGAACCACTTTTTTTCAGTAGAATCCCTTGCTTCAAATCTTAACCTTAGCAAATCCTATTTTCAGCAAATCTATAAGCAATTATTTGGCTGTTCCGTTGTTGCGGATATTATTAATGCCCGGCTTGAATATGCCAAATACCTGCTGACTAACAGCAAATTATCTGTTTGCGTCATTTCAAAAATGTGCGGCTATGAAAATGATACTCATTTCATGAGGCAATTTAAAAAATTCGTAGGCATTAAGCCCAGTCAATATAAATCCAGACACATTCGGTAGAATAGCTTGCCACTCGATCAAATGATGCCTATCCATTAATATAGTGCGGTTATAGGAGATGATTCGATTAATTGCTTCCGCTACAGAATGTTAGACCCAGCTCTTTGATTAAACGTGATTCAATGGCTGCATCAGGCACATAGCCAGCGGCCTGGTAGATCATCTCCGACAGCTTCACGACCTTCAAGGCAAACTCGCCCGGCACAAGCATCTCATGCCGTCCGAGAATAGCATCGATGAAGCTTTTGTCCTGATTGGTAGTCTGCTTCGGAAGCTCCGGCACGATGCTTTCCTGCCCTAAGCGGCGCAGCGTGATTTTGCCATTATCATAGAAGATTCCGCCGTCCTCTCCACAGAATACGAAGGTTTCATGCCAGCACGGCGCATAACCGACTAGATTCAATCCGGCAACCGCTCCTTCAGCGAAACGAATCGAAGTAAACGTGTCGATCTCGACGGACGCCCCATGCATATGCAGCTGCGGCTTCACTTCTACCGGCGTAAGACCCGTCGTCCACAGCAGCACGTCGATAATATGGCTGCCCGAATCCATGAGGAAGCCGCCTCCGGATAGAGCCGGATCCGCCCGCCAAGAGCCGGGCGTTCCCTGCCTCCATTCCTGATAGAGCGAAGCCGTGACCGAAGTGAGCTTGCCGATCTCGCCGCTAGCGATTGCATCCCGAATATATAAGAATTCAGGCTGAAAATGCCGCTGATAGGATACTTGCATAAGCTTCCCCGACTGCTCCGCCGTCCGAATCAACAGCTCCGCCTCCGCGGATGAGCAGGTCATTGGCTTCTCGATCAACACATGCAGCCCTCTGGTGAGCACATCATGGGCCTGCTGAAAATGCAGCGTATGCGGGGAACAAATAACGACTGCATCAATGTCCGCATGCTCCAGCATCTCTTGATAATCCGAGAATTGCCCCGCAGAATCGAGGCCGAACTTCTCAATAAAATCCCCCCTATTCTTCCCACTTGTATCGGCTACAGCCTTAATTGTCACTTCCGGCAATGCCAGCAGCTGCCGGGCATGCAGCCCTGCAATTCCTCCCGTACCAATGAAACCGATGCGCACTTTACACATATCGATAACCTCCTAAAAGTTTTTGCTTACTCAATTTTTCCCAAGCTAGACTCGTCGGAACCCATAAGCAGCAAGCGTAACCCAATTCGACTTTGGTAATTTGTTTATATACAAGCAGCAGACTCGTCAATCGAATTAGAAGTCAAATAAATGGCTATAATATCCATAGATAAAGTTAGGGAGGATGAAGGATCATGATTTATATCTATAATGATTATGGCGGGACACATACAACGGCTCTGGCAGCTGCCTATCATTTAAAACAACTACCTCAAACCGAACGAAAATTAATAGAAAAGAAATATTAAATGTTAACTATTTCAATAAGTTAACAAAAGCTGATTTTGGCAAACTCATTTTTCACGGGATAGATGAAGATGGGAACCCCGTATATACAATAGGACGGAAAAGATCGAAACTTGTTGTTCCTGCATTAAAAGACTTAGCTTTATTACTGCAAAGCAAACATCAATTTGATGAAACAATAATATTCTCTAATACATCACCAACCGTACCTATTGCCATGTCATTCGGGGGAATTTTCTCAAGAGGATTAAAAATTGATTTCATTGGCGTACCCTTATTAGTCAAAGGTGCCAAACAATGCTGTGATAATATTTTTCGGTTGGTTGAAAACACGAAACAAATAGGGAAGGCCTACAAATGGGGAAAAAGTGATTGTTCTAGACAATAAAATGTATAAGTAAGCGTTCTATAGAGAGCTTTCTGATAAATTAATTGCTATTGAAGGTCTCGTTCCATATGCGACGGGCATTATCGAATCCGGCCTTAGCCCCGAAAGTGCAGGCCTCATGCCCTTCGAATTCAATGGAGATATAACCGTCATAACCAGACTTCTTAATCGTAGAGATGACGTCATACATATCGATATCACCTTGACCGACAATGGCGCCTCTCAAGTAGTTACCGCTTAAGCTTCGAAACCAGCCCTCACCTGGATATCGATAAGATGGACGGAGGTAGAAATCCTTAAGATGGATCATAGAGGCAATAGAGAGATTATTTTTAACCGCTGCAGCTGAATTCTCATCCACGCACATGAAATTGCCCACATCCAGCGTCGTTCTGAAATTGGAACGATTTACGGCTTTAACGAGTGTTTGTACCCGGTCGCTATGCTGGATATAGTAACCATGATTCTCAACGCTGGTTGTAATCCCGTAAGAGCTTGCATAATCAGCAATCCTCTGGCAGGCTTCTACCATCCGCGGCAAATCCGCATGGAAGTTCGTAATCAAGCATTGATCTTCCGGCCGGAAAGCCACATCATGACGCATCAGCTTAACCCCTAGACGATTGGCGATATCGACCTCATTTCGACACGTGCGATCTCTGCTTCGTAGGCCTCTTCGCTGGGCTGAATGAAATTAGCCCCGATTGCATAATTGGATAGCTCGATTCCAAGTTCAGCGGCCTTGCTGCGAATGTCATCAATGAGCTCAGGCTGAGCCGTAAGTGAAAAACCAAGCGGTACGATCTCCATATGGTCCGCTCCAATCCCGGCCGTCCACTGCAAAGCGTCCTGAATGGTCATTTTACCCGCTTGAATATCCTGATAAAGGCTGTATGAGCTTATACCGAGTTTCATAATATCCCCCCTACTCTTGTTGTAAACCGTCATTCATATAAATAAACTATAGTCATTCCACTGACGATAGACCATGGAATCAATGATTCGTTTAATGGATTATATGATCAACCCTGCAGCGTATTTTTTGGAAATAATTGAGCATCCTATGAATTACTAATAGCATAAAAGGGGTCTAACCATTGAAAATCGTTAGCGTTGAAACTTTCCCATTATTCTACCCGTTAAAGCAGCCTTATGGGGATGCAAACGGGTATAAGAACTATCGAACCAGTTTTTTATTTCGGATCACAACGCAATCAGGAATTACAGGCTGGGGAGAATGCACGGACTGGCTGCCCACGTTGAAAATGGGGTTTGAAGAAAGAATTATTCCCTACTTGATAGGTAAACAAGCCACAAACCGGCTCCAACTGGTTAATCATATCAAAAAATGGCATCAACGGGCTGCAGCGGGTGTAAGTATGGCGCTTACCGAAATTATTGCGACATTTTCCAGGCTCTCTGTATGCGATTTATGGGGGGGAAGTTTAAGAAATGCATTGCCGGTTTATGCCTCCTTTCAATCCTATACCGATCAAGCCGATTGGCAAGAGCACTCCTTACACCTTGTGGAACAGGCTATTGGACAAGGCTTTACTAGCATAAAGGTAAAGATAGGCGGTAAACCATTTAACGAGGATCTCATTCATATTCAGAAAATCCAAGACTTATTGACGAACAAGTGTCAGCTGATTTTGGATGCTAACGAAAGCTATGATTTCGCAACAGCCCGCGAGTGGAATCGTTCCTTTTCGAAATGGACGAATATACTTTGGTTCGAGGAGCCTCTGCCGATGAATCAAGTCACGGATTATACATTACTTAGGTCTTGTCTTTCCGTCCCTATCGCGGGGGGAGAAAACTTAAAAAGTGCAGCTGACTTCCTCCCTCTTATGCGCGAAGGGGCGATCGATATTATCCAACCGGATGTCGCGCACGAAGACGGAATCGACGGATACAGGCATACCCTGCAGATGTCCCGTAATTGGGGGCTCAGGGCATCATCGCATGCTTTCGATGGGGCGTTATCCAGGTTGTACGCCTTATTTGCTCAAGCCTGTTTACCGCCCTGGAGTAAAATGGATCAGCAAGATATTGAACCTGTAGAGTGGGATGCGATGGAAAATCCGTTTACTTCAATTACACAGATTGAACCGTCTGCTGGAGCGGTAACGATTCCTACAGGCCCGGGAATAGGTGTGGAAATAGATATGCAGATCCTCGAGAAGTACCGCTGGGATGGTTCCTTGTATACCTAGTAATCTTTTAACAAGAACCTGATTCCGATTTGGCCATGGCTAAATATCTTGAAGGCTGATTCAGTATGTTGTCGATGGCAACTACGGCGGAACCCTTCAAGCTATCATTCTGCTCAAACGATGATAGCTCAATCGTTAAGCGGCTTGCAGCAGCCGGCGATACATGCTCCTGAATAACTTCACGAATGGTATTTATCCATAAATCTCCGGCTGCGGACAGCTCGTCCCCTAGAATAATGCGGTCAGGATCATACATATTCACAAGGTTCACTAGACCAAATCCAAGAAACCATGCCGTCTGCCGCACCGCTTCTTCCGTGATCCCGTCTTTATCTCTTAAGTGTTTCCAGACAGTCTTTAACTGGGAATGTTCCTTACCCAGCAGCTTAAGGAATGCAGAAGTAGAGCAATACAGCTCCAGACATCCTTTATGACCGCACTCACAAACTGGACCGTCCAAATCAATGCTCATGTGGCCAATCTCACCAGCCGCACCGTGTGCTCCCCGGTAAATCCTGCCATCCATAACAATCCCGGCTCTCACCTCTTGGCCGGCTGCCACATAAATCATTACGCCCTGATCAGGGCGGGGTTCATCAAACCACCAATGTGCTAACGCTCCTGCCTTCGCATCATGCTCCATGTAAGACGGAAGTTCGAACACCTTCATCAGCTCTTCTTGAATGTTGATTTTCTCCAATCCGAGAAGAGACGGAGCCGCCAGCCCTATCGCAATAACTCTGCCGGATGTGTTCATTTGAATCGCTTCGGAGATTAGCTTCCTCGCATGATTAAACCACTTGGAGGAGCCGTCCATCGTATGGACTGTAATTTGCCTGGAGCTGTATTCCTTTCCTTCCAGATCATATACGCCAACGGAGATCGATTTGCGGGCAATGCTGATTCCGATGATTTTATAAGCTTCGCTATTTAATTGAACTCCGATGGAGCGTCTTCCTTTTTTACCATCAATCATGCCCGTCTCGATCACAAGCCCCCAATTGATGAATTCATTAATGATATGTGTAATCGTAGATTGATTAAGGCCAGATGCTTGTGCTAATTCCGCTCTTGAGCAGACTTTGCTCTTCCGTATGAGTCTAATAACGAGGGAACGATTCATTTCCTGAACATCCTCCAGGTTCGTCCCCTGCTTCGTTTTAGCTGACATGTTGTGATGTCCCTCTCATTGCTGTATTTAGTACTAGATCAATACATGAACCCAAACAAATATCATACAATAATGAGATTTTTAAAACAAACCATATCTCAGTTGTAAACATAAAGATCTTGTGTTATGCTTTAAGCTAATTTATGAATCTGACCTCATGGAGAATTGCTATATTATGACGCAAATTAACATTGGATTTATGTCATCACATGGTTGAACGAATATGCAAGCAGTGTTGACGCAACAAGGATATTCTTAAGGCAAAACCTTGTGTATTGATTTCGAATAACTCTAAATCTAAAGCAATAGAAAGAGCGAATAGTGTTGACATGCCACATTATCATATAAGCCAGCTAACACATCCGATGCTCCAATAGAACATGACCATTTAATTGTTGATACACTCAAAAAACATGAAGTCGAATATATATTCTTAGTTGGATACATGAAGAAACTTGGTCCTAATACGTTAAAGCAATTTAGCGGAAAAATTATAAATATACACCCATCATTGCTGCCGAAGTATGGTGGAAATTGTATGTTTGGCAGATATGTTCACGAAGCTTTTCTGCGTAATAATGAAACTGAAAGCGGAGTCAATCGATTCACCTTGTATATGAAGAATACGACTACTGGGCTGGATTATCAATGAATGCTGCCATTCCTATACAAGTGAATGAATCAGTTGACAATTTAAGAGAAAGAATATTACACATTGAACATAAATATTTTAATCGAAATTATCACTAATGAAACTAGATATCTACACAAGAGATTGTTTTGTAACGGGACAGCATTCCTTTAGTCTTCTACAATTTTAGTATGAGATATGACAAAAAAACACATGAAAATCACCTATAGACTAACAAACTTCTCCCTTTAAGTTAGGTACAATGAATTCCGGAATCAAAATACATGTACCCCAGAAGGAGTTTGTTGTCTACACAATGATCAGAAACGATATTTTTGCAAATGCAACGTTGAATGTGACGGTTTCTTTCCTGGTTAAGGCCAAAAACAAAGCACATGCGATTAAAATGGCCGATTTTCAAATCAATGAAGAGACGGTAATTCTGGATCAGGTCCAGCTGATGAATGAACAGGGCATGGAGAAGCTCACTCAAAGTGAAACGCGTTGAAGCTATCCATTGGACAGATGCTGATTCCGCGGAATACAGCAGCCAGTACAAGGTAACGGGACATATTTGCCTAGCGCTTTGTATTCCGATTACGAGAGAGCAAATGGAGGAAAACCTCTGGGAAACTGCCTATAAGCTTCCCAAATCATCCTTTCAAGATATAACGGTCTTAATTATTCCGACCTTGAATGAACCGGCATTCACACAAGTGATGAGCCAATCGTTAGAGTGGAACGTGAAATCCAGACCATCTGCTTCTTTAATAAAAGCCGTGTAAGAGCGTGTAAATAATAAGATTTCTCATAAGCCCCTCGGATTCGAGAGGGCTTTTTGCTGCCCTGCCGGTAGCGTTCATCCACGTCTTTGATTACAATAGACGCAGCAAGTTAAATTAGAGGAGGCTGGAAGCATGAAGTTCCGACAATTAGGCGGAAGCGGACTTAAGGTTAGTGAAATTAGTCTTGGCAGCTGGTTAACATATGGCGGGTACGTCGAAAATGAAAATGCGATTAAAGCCATTGAAACCGCTTACGATTCAGGCATTAATTTTTTTGATACGGCGAATGTGTATGAGAAGGGCGCGGCGGAAGCCTTACTCGGTGAAACCTTGCGTGCTTATCCTAGAGAGTCATACGTGCTCGCAACGAAGGTGTTTGGCGCGATGGGTGACGGCGCTAATGATCGCGGGCTTTCCCGCAAGCATATTACAGAGCAGTGTCATGCCAGCTTGAAGCGCCTTGGTGCCGAATATGTGGATATTTACTATTGTCACCGTTTCGATTCAGATACCCCGCTTCATGAGACCTTACGCGCACTGGATGATCTGGTTCGTCAAGGAAAAGTGTTATATATTGGCATCAGTGAATGGACAGCTGCTCAAATGGAAGAAGCTCTGGCAACAGCAGACCGTTACCTGCTCGATCGTATTGTGGTTAATCAGCCTATCTATAATATGTTCGAGAGATATATTGAGAAGGAGATTATTCCACTCGGCGAGCGTAAAGGGATTGGACAAGTCGTGTTTTCCCCTCTTGCTCAAGGATTGCTGACTGGCAAATACAGTTCAGCTGCTGACGTTCCAGCAGAAAGCCGTGCAGCCAAGTTAGACTGGATGCGGAAAGGAATAACCGAGGAGAAAATCAGCAAGGTGCAGCAGCTGGATAAGGTCGCATCAGAGCTTGGCATTACTGTCGGTCAGCTGGCCCTTGCCTGGATTCTCAGGCAGCCGAATGTAGCTAGTGCGCTCGTTGGCGCAAGCCGCCCAGATCAGGTGAAAGAAAATATCCAAGCCTCAGGTATAGAGCTGTCTGGCGAAGTACTTACGCAAATTGAAGCGATACTTGCATAAATTAAAGGGGGAATCCACATGGCCAAGGTTGTCATTACAGGTGGCAGCGGCATGCTCGGCAAATGGGTGGTCAAGCATTTTGTCCAGCAAGGGTATGAGGTTGTGAATGCAGACACTTACAAGCCTGCCGAGCCGTTATGTCCAACAATAATTGCGGATCTGAACAATTTAGGAGAAGTATATGGCATCCTATCAGGAGCCGACGCCGTTGTTCATCTGGCAGCAATACCAGCTGCACATATCAAGACTAGCGAGGTCACCTTTCAAAATAATGTAATGTCGACCTATAATATTTTGGAAGCTGCGGCGGGTCTGGGCATACGTAAAGCAGTTATTGCTTCCAGCGAATCGTCATACGGCATCGTCTTTGCGGTTAACCGTTTCGGCCCCCAATATGTTCCGGTCGATGAATCGCATCCCCAGCTGCCCCAAGATAGCTATGGGCTGTCTAAAGTCGTCAATGAGCTGACGGCCGATATGTTCCATAGGCGCACAGGTATGCAGGTTGTCTCGCTCAGACTTGGAAATGTCATTGACCCGCCTTCCTATGAGCGTTTCCCATCGTTCATTCACGATCCTAAGCAGCGTGACCGGATATTATGGAGCTACATTGATACGCGGGATGCTGCCGAGGTATGTCAGCTGGCGATTGAGGCTGAAGGACTTGGCTCCGTGGCACTGAATATTGCTTCGGATGATTCCAGCATGGCGGTGAAGAGCAGAGAATTGTTAGCGGCAATGTTTCCGGAAGTTACGGACTTCAAGGAGCCGCTTGACGGCTATGAGTCACTGCTCAGCAACGAGAAAGCAAAGAAACTATTGAATTGGCAGCCCAAGCATGCGTGGAGAGATTACGTGAAAAGTGAATAATTAAAATCTATATAAGTCCATAACAAAACGAAAGGATGAACCCCGCCTATCCTGGACGGGTTTCATCCTTTCGCTTTTTGTTTAGCTTACTTTTTTAAGCAAAATTGTATTCCTGGAAGGACTTTTAGCAACTGCCATCATTTCCCCGGAAATTTCCTTATCGATTTGGGCCCCCGATTCGGCATCGTCTACAGAGATGCGGTCGATTAGAAGATCATGATTCGAAATATCCGCCACCTTATTATCGATCACAAACCCATACTTAAGGCCAATCTGAGAAGCAATTTTCAAGACTGTCTTGTTCGTAACTCCAAAGGGATACGCAATTGAATCCACGTGATTGCCTACATGTTGTTCAATTAAATTTTTGGCCAGCAGAAGATCATCATGGACACGCTTCTCATAAGCATCCTCAGTCTCCAGCTTGCCATTAACAATCATTTTATTCGTTAATGCAGGTACCATTCTCGTTTTGGTGCGCCAGAAGAACAACCCCCTTGACGTGGATGGGATATCTACATGAAGGTTAAAGGTATGATCTTCAATATCAATAAGCCCAGAGTCATACATTTCTTTTGCCTGCTTCCACCCAAAATGCTTGCTGAATCCCGGTGTTTTGCCTACATAATTAACGATTACGAAAATAGTAGCCTTCATGCCGAATTTTTTCAAGATAGGATAGGCAGAATCGTAATTGCTCTCATACCCGTCATCAATCGTAATCATAAGCGGCTTTTGAGGAAGCTTCTCTTTTCCCTCAAAATATAGGGTTAAATCACGGTCGTTAATGGTCTGATAGCCCTGCTCTTTGAAATACTGAAGCTGTTTGGCAAAGTCTATTGGCCTCACATTTGCGTGACTGTTCAGGTTATCTACAAAGTCATGATACATCAAAACCGGAATGTGGACGGAGGGGTACTTAGAAGAAGATATCCAATCCGAATCTGCTTGCAGCGCGCTGCTGCTCACTATGCTATCCCCGGTTGATTCATTCGGTCTTGCCTTGATCAAAATAGGAATGATCAAAAGAAAAATGCAAATGGCTGCTGCTGCAAATATTCTATTTATTCGTTTCATATGCTGCGCTTCCCTCCAAGGTAATAGGCTTCCAGCCTATATCAATATTGGCATAAAAACAGGCTTCTGTGCAAGATGCACCTACTAAAAATCATCCCGCGTCACAAGTAATCCTATTTATGCTCTTCAAACCTCAGATTTCGTCATCGGACGGTGAGTCGGCAAGCAAAAAGAAGCAGCCGGTTCGGCACAGGTTAAATGACCTGAACCAGCTGGCTGCTTCTGTGTAAGCTTGGATCGTGCTCGCATAATATCCGCATCGAGCAAATAATAATTTGGAAGCTTCAGAGGGTCTGGACATGCAAAAGTCACTTCATATAATGCCAGTCTTTATAGACCTGGCCGGCCAATCGGCCATGACTGCTTGATTTGTGTGTAGTCTTCCAGCGCGTAGACCGACATATCTCAAGCCGCTCTGCTTATAGCTCCGTGCGCATTTCCGAGACGATGGTGATATGATCATTGATCCATACCGTCCGCTTGAATGCCCGCAGACATTCGGCTGGCCTTGAACACGTCCCTCGTCCAAACCGACGAGGCAAGTCCGTAGATCGTGTCGTTTGCCAGCCGAAGCGCCTCCTCCTCGCCTTCGAAAGGAAGCACGACCAGCACCGGTCCGAATATCTCCTCCTGGACAATCTCCGAATCTTGTTTCGCATCATAGACTACTGTCGGCATATAATAGGCTCCCGCAGCCAGCTCGGGCGCATCTGGCCGACAGCCGCCGACCGCCACCTTCGCTCCAGTGAGAATAGCCCGCTGCACAAATCCATCCACCCTATCACGGTGTTCATGTGAAATTAAAGAACCCATTTCCGTTCCCGGATCCATCGGGAGCCCCACACGAATCCGCTTCACGCGCTGGGTAAGCTTCGACAGAAATTCCTCATAAATGGAAGTTTCCACGTAGATTCTCGTGGCCGCCGTGCAATCCTGGCCGGAATTGATGAATCCGCCCATAACCGCTCCTTGGATTGCAGCATCCATATCCGCGTCCGCAAATACCACGAACGGAGCTTTACCGCCCAGCTCCAAATGCAGCTTCTTTACTGTGGAGGCCGCCTGGACCATAATTTTCTTGCCAGTTTCCGTATCTCCGGTGATGGATATCATTCGTACGTCAGGATGTTTGACCAGCGCTTCTCCGACCACGCTTCCCGGTCCAGTGACCACATTCAGCACGCCTGGCGGAATGCCGGCCTCGTGCGCGGCTCTTGCCATCTCGATGGTGGTCAGCGGGGTTAGGCTGGCCGGCTTTAATGATGACGGTATTGCCTGCAGCCAGCGAAGGACCCAGCTTCCAGACAGCCATGTTCATCGGATAGTTCCAAGGCGAGATCAAGCCTACCACGCCTAGCGGTTCCCGGCGTATCGAGCTTTGATGTCCGGGGACGTACTCCGTTGTCGCCATCCCTGGCATGATTCGGGCGGCGGCTCCAAAAAACCGCAAATTATCGATGGAAAAGGGGATGTCGAACGTCTCCGTCATCATGATCGGTTTCCCGGTCTGCGACGTCTCCAGTTTCGCAAATTCGTCGGCGCGTTCTTTCAGAATCTCCGACCATTTAAGCAAAAGTTCCGACCGGCCCGCCCGGTCCCAAAGCGTTCCACTCCGGAAAAGCTCTTCGCGCCGCTGCGACTGCTTGCTCGATATGCTCTTCGCCGCATTGGGTTACCTCGGCAATAATCTCGCCCGTCGCCGGGTTCTTCACCGCAAAGTTCCTTTCCGCTTGGACCCATTGACCGTCAATGTAACTATGATAACATTCGACCATTTCCCTCATCCTCTCTTGTCCATATTGGCGAATTCACCGGATCATCCTCCATTTTAAATAGTCTATTATATTCCCTTCACGATTAATCATATTTATCCTCATTAATCCTCTGCTTGTTCTCGATAATGAGCTCTGCTTCCGTCTCAAAATTCAAATAAAGCGGCCCCGGCAGCCGGTCGATCAGCTCCTGAATCATTGCCAGTTCGAAAAATTCATCCAATGTTTGCGGCTGGGGATCAAGTGTATAGACCCATTCGCGCACGGCATCGATAAACGTATAAAAAGAAGATTCAAATTCATCTGCCGTCGACTCTGCTTCTTCACTGGCTGACATAGACATCGATTGCCAGTTTGCTAACATCCTGCGCAGCGTCTGCTCCACGTTTTCGTTCATGCTGTTAGCCCCCTGAATATAGTAACGTTATATTTTAAGACTAAATATTTCGTTCCTCATACTCAAAGGGTTCTTCACACGAGTAAATTTCATGGAAAAATCCCATATACGGGATATCGTCTTCCAGGCATTTTATGCGATACGACAGCTCCTCATCACACTCCGGCTCTTCGCCGTTGTTCCGCATTACCTCGAATGCATCTACAATACCTTCCATGAGGTTTACTTGGATAAATAAGGGCAATTTTTCCAACATCGAATTTTCGATCCTGGTCTCGGATCTGTATCCCGCGAGGACTGTTTCAAAATAATCATCCATAAACTTTTTGCGTTTACCGGCGTCTGGTTCAAATTGTATCCAGCCCACTCCGTTTGTCCAGAGACTGGCCAAGTCAAACATATACCAACAGAAACATGAATTATCGAAATCATATACAGTTATTTGCCCGGTATCAAAATCTATCGAATAATTCCCATCATTGTAATCAAAATGGACCATACCGAAAGACTCACGGTTCCTGTCCAATCCTTCCAAGGTTTTAAGGAGATCTAACAGCTTCTCCTTCAGCAGAGATAACGAGCCGGGTATCAGTTTATCGATATATTCGGCATTGTATTTGTCAAAAAAACTATACCGGCGATGGACAGGAGTATATCCTTTCGATAATTGGTGCAGTTTCCCCAGGACTTTACCGCAGTTATAATAATATTCGGTAATTGGAGCTCCTTCCCGGTACCGATAATTATTTTCCACAAGCATTTTTCCCCTGGCCTTTTCAAACAGGCAGATAAAAAAGGTATGATTATTATGAGTTATCTCTTCCAGCAGATTCCCCTTCCGGGAGCTGACTACATCCGAGACACTTCCGCCATGCTCGAATAAATACCTGATATACTCAACTTCGCCCAGAAAATCTTCCCGGCTTCTGTCATTTAAGAAGGCGATTCTGAGTATTTTTGCATCGGTGCCCTCTTTCTCACAGGTATAAACGACATTCCGCCCTCCGTTATGTGCCTTAACCGGCTTGATTTCATAGCCTTCTAATCCGTACAACTCTGATACTAATGGAAGTAAATATGCATCACTGATTTTAACAACCTCGTTATAATTCATAATATCTCCTCCAGTCAAAATTGTTGCACACTTCACATTGAAATTGCCCAAGAAACCAACTTGAAATTCTCTTGGACATAAATGATCACTCCTTAGCATATTTTACCTAAAAATACCATTCAAATTCTAGGGAAACTTTCTGATAAGCAAAATTCAACTTTTACCTGTATTGTTTCAAGTGGAAGCAACGTCCAAAAGGAGAAAGCTTTATTCGCCCTCTCCTTATGGTCATTCTCATTTAATTGTTAACAAGAAGCTGCCCATTTTTGAAACTTTACTTACGGAGCGACTTCAGTAAAAGTGGCATCGGCGTTAAACGTCGTTCCCGATGCAGCCTGGGCATATAATAGATAATTGGAATGGCGCAAATATTTGGTTGAATCCGTCCACATTTGGTAGGATGATTGTTGGGCATCCGCAAGACCTGCTACTCGGCGGAAGGTTGCATCATTTTTGAAAGCTGTCGTGTTGTCGTTCGAATCCAGCCAAACTTCTCCAGTTGGACCGGACACGCAGGTAGCGCCCGGGGAAGTTGATGGACTCGAACGAAACGCCGCTTGAATTAGCCAATCCGGTAACCATCTTGAACTGCGAGTCTTGAACAGGAGAAACATTGGCATCTATTTGTCCGCGATAATTAGAATGCCGCACGTAACGGTCCGGAAAGTTATACGATTGCAAGCGAACGTTTACGGATATCGGTTCAAGCCTCCACTGCTGGTTAGTTGCACCAAGATAGCGCCATTGCTGTATTAGGGCTCCATCTGCGGTGGAAACACCTTCCACGTCTGCCGGTTTGTTACTATGCACAGGAGTGATGCGGTGATAACCGCTGCCTACAGGGATAAAAGCAAATTTCTGATTGTCTCCGCTATTACTGCTCCACAACTGGAATTTAGCGCCATGATCCAGAGAGCCACTTGCTATATCCAAATTAAGTCCGCTCTGCACACTCTTGACGCTATACTGTCCTCCGCCAAGATGGGTCACCGTCCACTGCTGATCAGTTCCCCCATTAGATGTCCATTGTTGTACACCTGAACCGCTTGTCGTTCCGGCTGCATCCAGAGCCTTTCCGGTACTGCGCACAATGATTCGATAAGTGCCGCTAGGAATATTTCCGCTGGGAAGAGTTGCCGTACCACCGCTGCCGGACGGGCGGGTAAAGAGAAGTGTACCGAATCCGAGCTGGTCAAATGTCGAAGGATATTGGGTGTTCGGACCGCCTTCGGGTCTCACTCGCAGGGCGCGTGCGGCTAGATTAGGCACCGACAGCCCCTTGCGGTTTGCGTAATGGTTGTAAATCATTTCCCAAATCGGGCGATATTCATCACGGCTGGCGCTGGATATTACCGTTTCTGTTTGAATAGCGCCGTTTGTGCCGGTGCCCCGTTCGTAGGACGCAAACGGTACGTTATCGTCTCCGTTGTTATATTTGGCAACGTATTCGGCGGCGCGCATGAAGCGGTTATTTGCCCACCCGTACAAGTCGTCGCCTTGATTCCAGGCCATTTCGCTTATAACAGCCATTAAGCCGATCCCCATTTGGGTGTGCGCCTGGTCACGACCGGACTCTTCCCACTGTGCGAGCCCGCCAGGGTGCAGGAATGGAGCCGCATTATAGATGGAACCGTTCCCGGCACCATGTTTAAAGTATTCAATTCCGATGTCATAGATATCCCTCCGGTCAGTAAAAATGCCAATCGCAACCGTTGCTGCCATATTGCACAGATCCCAGTTCGCCCGGTAATTCTGAATATAGGCGTCGTTGTGATCCGCGCCGAATTCATTACCGATAAGGAACCGCTCGTTAAGAGGCTTGTAGAATACATTGAGCAGCAAGTCTTTCATATCGGTCAAATTAAAACCGGGATAGCCCCGCATAATCTCTGCTGCGTTAGCCATTTGATAGCCGTTAATTCCGGCAGCCAAATAACGTTCGGCAGCCCCGGTGATCGACGTCAGGGTGGATGACCACGCGTTCAGAATGTTCCGCGCCGTGTCGCCGTTCGCCGTATTGCCGGTAATCTTCCACAATAAGGCATTCTGGTAAGCGCGGGCAACATCGATGCTGAGCAAGGTTACATTATCGCCGGTGCCGCCGCGAGTGATCGTAGCCGTAGCTTTCGGGGTCCAGTTGGATGATGAAAGCGTGCTGTTCACCAGTTGATTATAACCGTCCAGATACGGCTGTGTGCCCGCGTTAACCATTTGCGTCATCCGGTCGAAATCCGCCTGTGTATGCAGTAAGCCGGGATGAACAAAGGGACCTGTAGATGCTTCTACTTGGCTTTCACTAATAAACCCGATCACGCTCACCAGAAGGCTTAACATAATTGAAAATGCTAACATTTTCTTCATCATAAATCATCTCCTTTTTAATGTTGATTACAAACTTTTTTTCAATACCTGCCTTAACCTCCTTTTTAGCTGCGATCACATGCAAATTTCCCTTAGAACAATGAGCAGCTTGATCTGTAAGCGGTTTCATTTTTTCATTTCGATTCACTTATTTTAAGGTCGCATCACCTCCCTCAAGCTAACCCTACCGGAGTCATTAAAGCGTTTTCATTTTGCTTTGCGATATCCCTTCTTCCTCACTTTTCGCGATCCTTACCGTTTACATTAGCAAACCATGCAGGTTTCATCTATTATAAGATCTTTCATTTTTATCAAATTTCTTTAAAACTCGCATTGCATCGTCAGCACGCGGCCATCCTTCTTTATGATTAATTTTAAGCAAAGAGGGAAAAAGTAATGGTTAACTCTAAATATGAGGTGACTACAATGAAATTTGTTTTAAAATGGTTGGTTAATGGAGCTATCGTCGTCTCCCTGCTGATGTACTTTGCGGATGTTTCTTTTCTGAACGCTTTGGTTACGGCTACGGTCCTCACTTTGATCGCCTATTTTGTAGGAGATCAGCTCGTATTGCGGACGACTAATAACGCGGTGGCAACCGTATCGGACGCAGTGCTAGCTTATGTAATCTTATGGTTTGCCGCCGATCAAATGAATTGGGATCTGAGCAGCGGTGAAATATTGGCCATTGCCATCGTGTTAGGCATTGCAGAATGGTTTATCCATCGCTACGTGCTGCAATCGGGTTTCAGGAATAAGGCCAGATAAAGAATGCAGAAAAAGATAAGCGAAACATGAAGGACCCGAGAGAGGTTACTCGGGTTCTTTTTTTTAACTAGACGCATAACTATCTAAGCATTAACGGCTGTATAGGAATAAGCATGGAGTTCGCGAGTGTTATAAATAAAGGGATGGAGGCCAGTGCCCCGCTAAATCCCAAGTTTTCCTTCTCTTTCAGCACGCACACCTTCCCGTCCCCTGTTAGCTGTCATAATGACTCTCGCTACGTGCTCTTCTTCCAAATAACATTCATTATGAACAACGTTATTGCACTAATTAAGAAAACAAAACCGATGCTAATAAAAAAACCGGACCGGCTTGTATGATGGAGGTAGCGCTGACTGCGAGCAGAATGAATACTGCACCTGACCATCGCTTAGTTTTCCCCCATACGCTGAGCTTCAACGCTTACCTGAGGTTAAGCTTACAAGTACTATTATTGTTATTGCTCCACATCCTCTGCATGATGGATTAACTTCCCCCATCAGCTGTAAATACCCGGATTAAGCAAGGGTCAGAGATCTCACGAATACAATAGTTCATACGTTTGCCGAATAGAGGCAAAAAGATCGGCCAAGGAGGAACAGCAATGACAGAAACGGCATCCAACGAAATCATTCTACAAACAGAAGCATACGGGGCTCAAAACTATCATCCATTGCCAATCGTCATTTCACAAGCTGACGGGGTTTGGGTCGAAGATCCAGAAGGTCGGCGTTATATGGATATGCTAAGCGCTTATTCCGCCCTTAACCAAGGCCACCGCCATCCTGCCATCATTAAAGCCTTGAAAGATCAAGCAGATAAAGTAACACTGACTTCAAGGGCGTTTCATAACGAAAATTTAGGGCATTTCTACTCACAGTTAGCTGAATACACGGGGAAATCGATGGTTTTGCCGATGAATACAGGGGCGGAGGCTGTTGAGACAGCGCTAAAAGCGATTCGAAGATGGGCTTACGATGTAAAGGGGATTGCAGAGGATCAGGCAGAAATCATCGTCTGCGAAGGAAACTTTCACGGCAGGACGATTACGATTACGTCATTCTCTTCCGCACCGGAATATAAGCGGGGCTTTGGCCCTTTTACACCAGGGTTCAAAATGATCCCTTACGGGGATATTGCTGCACTAGAATCGGCTATCGGACCAAATACGGCGGCATTCCTGTTCGAGCCTATACAGGGGGAGGCTGGTATCCGGATTCCCCCTCACGGTTTTATACAAGAAGCCCGGGACCTTTGCAGCAGGCATCAACTCCTGCTCGCAGCCGATGAAATTCAGACAGGCTTTGGCCGAACAGGCCGCCCTTTCGCTTGTGACTGGGAGAATGTCGTACCGGATATTTACATTATGGGCAAAGCGCTTGGCGGAGGTGTTTTCCCGGTTTCTGCCGTTGCTGCAAACGCGGATATCCTTGGTGTCTTTGATCCGGGATCGCATGGCTCCACATTTGGCGGTAATCCGCTTGGCTGTGCTGTAGCCACTGCCTCACTGAAGGTTATTCGCGATGAGAAGCTTGCTGAGCGTTCTGATGAGCTTGGCAGCTGCTTTCTTCATAAGCTGAAAGGAATTCACAACCCGCACATCATAGACGTTCGCGGACGCGGACTGTTTATTGGACTCGAGTTGTCGGTCTCAGCCAGACCTTATTGCGAGAAGCTAATGGAGGCCGGATTGCTCTGCAAGGAGACACATGATAACATTATTCGTTTTGCCCCTCCTCTTGTCATAACGAAGGAAGAATTGGACTGGGCGTACGAGCGTATTGATTCCGTACTGGGCATGGGCTCTTAAAGCCATATGTGTATGTATTTTAAGCCAGCAGGGAACGATACCCGGTGGAGGTGTGCGTTTTATGCCAGACATCAATGCTAACAACAATCAAACAAACTTCGAAGAAATCTACAAACAATACCGCCAAGATGGTCAGCAGCAAGCAGCTCAAGAAATTAAAATTGAACCGGGTAAAGAACAAATAGCAGCGGTTCGAAAAAATGAAGATGGTGATATCATTGCGTTTAAAACAGAATCCGGTAGAGAACTCGATTATGTAACTGCTTTACAAGAAGCGAAAAATGGAAATTTGGCTCACGTGGATGTATTCCATAAATACGGTCGTGACATCATTCGCAGTGAACCGGACGGATTTGATGGAAATAATTTGGATAACCTCCCCACTTTTTGATTTTGTTTCATATGCAAAAAAGATATCCCGCCGGGTAACTTACCGACGGGATTTTTTCCGTAGTGGTATAATGAAAATTCACTGTCAAAATGCTAATGTTGTTGAACGTACTTAATACAACCCTATTACTTATAATTGTCAGAAAACCTTCTTTGCAGCGGTATCAATTAACTGATTAATGGATAATCTCTGGATATCCTGTTAAAAGTTCAGATCGAAAGGATTGAATTAATCGCGAGTATTACCCCGGTTCATCTTACTTGCTATGACGGCTAAGGATAAAAGCCGTTGAACTTAAAAAGAATAACTTTGAATACAGCATACACATACAAGGCAAATAATGACGGTATCACCATGTCATTCATTAATTTCATTTGTTTCATTTCATTTCACATCCTTACCTTCATGAGATTCTTGGTTGTACATCATTGAAATACGGTCACAATGACGCCATCCATATTGTTGCCTGATATCTCGTAATGACGATTACTCGGTACGTGAATGGTCGTATTCTTGGAAATAGGATAATAGGATATCTCATATGTTTTACCCTTAAAAGTCGTTGAAATCGTCTTTTCTTCTTTCAGGTACTCCACATATTGTTCCAAAGCTAAATTCTTTTGCAGCATAATTAGGCTGTGCGGCAAACCCACATAGCGAAAATGCCAAGGTTCGTACTGAATGCCCGTTATGGCCGTTTTGTCCTTGGGATAACGTAATATAAACCCGTATGTCCAAGCATTTTTGATCAGCCATTCTCCTTCAGGTGCTTGATTCATCTCTCCTTGCGTTGATCCGATATCAAGAGCTAAACCTAAGTTATGTTCGCTATAGCCCGCTGGCAAAGCATAATCTGCACCCATTTTTTTATAAAGCTGACCTTGCTCTTTATTGTCTCGATAACCGCTATTTATCATAAAATGATGAACCCCATCTTTTGCAGCTGCATCGATCATCGTTGAAAATGGCTGCACCATACTTCGTGACAACCGAATCGTATTATCCAGCAAACCATACCCCTTTACCAGCTCTTTATGCTGAAACAGATTGACCACGTCCGATTTCATCCCTACTTGATGTACAGGATAATCCTTATTAATCAATAAGAGATTTCCTTGGTAAATTTGATCTTTTGTTACTTTTATCGTTAGATCGTTCCGCTGGGAGGTCACCACTTGAGCTTCATTGTCTTCCTTATCTGTGGACATCGTTTACAGCTTCTAATTTCTGCCCAATGACTTCATATCCGAGCAGCAAAAGTATAACAAGCCAAAAAACCCACTTCTTCATCTTCAGTTTCCTCCCTCGTCTTGCATGCATTCAGGATAGGAAAAACTGTTTAAAAAAGAAGTGGGACAAATATAAAATTTTTCTTAAACTTCTGAAATCATTGCGGTAAACGTACTTCAAAAAGCGTATGAATCGGATTGCTTTGGACAGAAATCGTTCCGTTATGCTGCTCCACAATATTCTTAGCAATGAACAAGCCGAGGCCTGTACTCCCCCCCTTATGCGTCCTGGCCTGATCCCCGGTATAAAACATATCAAAGAGGTGGGGCAGCTCTTGCTGGGGGATGCAATCGCCATAATTGACCACTTGAACGACCACTTCTCCTGCATCCTGATAGCCGTTGATATCTACAAACTGACCGTCTTTTCCGTAACGGTTAGCATTCGTCAGAAGATTTTCAAATACACGGGCCAATAACTCTCCGTCACCCCAAATAACCAAATGCGGAGTTATATGCAATCTGGCAATCAGATGATTTTTCTCAAAGACAGGATATAATTCTTCGTTTAATTGGATGAGAAGTTCACTTAGATCGATTGCTTTTTTTTCAATGGTCAGCATGCCATAGTTCATTCTAGTGGTTTCAAATAGTTCATCAATGAGCTTCTCCAAGCGCCGCGCTTTGGTAAAAGCAATGGTCGTATAATGTTTGATTTGTTCTGAAGCTAATTGATCGTTTTCAAGAATAAAATCTAAATATCCTAACACAGAAGTCAGCGGCGTACGCAGATCGTGAGCCAAATTTAGAACCAGCTGATCCTTACTGCTCTCTGCAAAATCCCCTCGTTCTACCGCCTTTTGCAGCTTTTCACTTGCCATATTGATGTCTTCCGCAATATCCTTGAACTCGTCATTGGATGAAATGTGAACGCGGCTTTGAAAGTCGCCGCCCGCAAGACGATGAATTCCCGTCGATATCTCATTAAAATATGCGGCATAGGGCTTCGTAAGGAAAAAGAAAAACAAAATTGCAAGCGGAATAAACACAATCAAAAAGAAGTTAAGATCCCCAAAATCGTTAATGAGATGGCGAAATTTAGCTAATGGATCTCCGGCCTGCACTCCCGCATAATACAGTTGAAGAACTTTGTATAGTATAAAGGTGATGGTACCCGACAATAGCATGCTTAAACCTAATAGCAGAATCATTTTCGATCGAAAACTTCGCAACATATTAGCCATTGAATGTATATCCCACACCCCAAACCGTTTTAATCAATTTGTTTTTATTATGATCTTCACCTAGTTTTTTACGTAAGGTACGGATATGCACCATGACCGTGTTCCCGCTTTCATAGTATGCTTCGCCCCACACTTGCTGGAAAATATGTTCCACACTAAACACTTTCTTCGCATGACTGGCTAGAAGATATAGAATATCAAACTCTTTCGGCGTTAGCTCAATGTTTTTACCATATAGGATTACTGTCCGCTGGTCAGGATCGATGGTTAGTCCCCCTGTTTCCAAAATGGCTTTTTTTCCAGTTGTCGGTTGGTTCAACTGCATAGACCGCCGCAGCTGAGCATTCACCCGAGCGACCAATTCCATGGGATTGAATGGTTTGGTCATATAGTCATCAGCCCCCATTACCAATCCCGTTATTTTATCCAAATCAGATGATTTGGCACTCAAAAAAATGATTGGCATATGATACTGTTCTCGAATTTGACGGGTCACTTCATAACCATCGAGCTTGGGCATCATAATATCTAAAATCGCCAAATCAATCGAGTGAGATTGAATCGCCTGCACAGCCTCTCTCCCATCCGATACTTTGATAAGATGGTAGCCCTCTTTTTCCAAATGGAGCGCTATCAGATCCGCAATCTCCGCCTCATCATCCGCAATCAAAATCGTGATCGCTTCATCCCTATCCCACTCCTGTTTTTAAAAAATCTTAACTACCATTATCTTCAGTTCGTTCTTATTCTACTCTTTCCAGCCTCTTTCCGCACCTCCTTCTCGGAGAATAAATTAGCCGTCATTTGTGATACGGTTCACTGTTTCCGTTAGTACAAAAATGTTGAGAAAGGAGTTAGATAAATCCTGAAGCAAGTCCTCTGCATCGAATCTATATTCGCGTACTGTACGAGCTCGCCGTGAAGAGATCATTCAATTATTCGTGAAACGGTACTTCAAGACGGGGGGATTTTTGCAGGTGAAAATTCGCGTGGCTGCACGGGTGCTAACCGCTCCCCAATAATCAAGCTATGGAAGCGAAACTTATACGTTCGGATAATTTAAGGAAAGGGCAGAACGAATGCTAACATTCGTCTGCCCTACACATATCATTAATCCTATATTTCATGCCTGTTCGAGCCTATTCGTTTCTACTCTTCCCGGTGGAGCGCCGGCTCGAAAGTTTGTCCTGATCAATATTTACCGAAGCGGTGCAAACCCTTCAACCTTTTTCAAAATCCGTTCGATTTCACTGAGCAGATCGGCGGTTAATTCAACTTCGATGGCTTTAACATTTTCTTCAATTTGGGCCGGGCGGCTTGCACCGATCAATGCGGAGCTTACGCCGGGATGCCGCAGCACCCATGCAAGCGAAAGCTGTGATAGAGAAATACCGGCCTCCTTCGCCAACCCGTCCAATTCTCCCACACATTCAAGAACGTCGTCCCGCAGATAGCTCTTGATCACCCCGTTTACCGACGCATTGCCTGCACGGCTGTCTGCCGGAAGCTCTGCACCCTGCTTGTACTTACCTGTCAGAATACCTTGTGCCAGAGGCGAGAAAACAATCTGCCCGATACCTGCGCTCTCACTGACAGAGAGCACTTCACGCTCGATATACCGCTCAAACATATTGTAGATAGGCTGATTGGACACAAGAGGACGCAGGTTCAGCCGTTTGGAGATGCCGGCAGCGTCGGCAATTTGGGCAGCGGACCACTCGCTGACAGCCGAATATAAGATTTTGCCCTGAGCCGTCAGATCGTCCAATGCTCGAAGCGTTTCTTCGACTGGCGTTTCATTGTCATATCGGTGGCAGAAATAAATATCGATATATTCGGTGCCCAGCCGCTTCAGGCTGGCATCGCATTGCTCCATGATGTGTTTTCGCGAAAGGCCGCCATCGTTAGGACCCGGACCCATTTTGAAAAACAATTTAGTCGAAAGTACATAGCTCGAACGGCTGTAAGGCTTGAGCGCAGCTCCGATCGCTTCTTCGCCAGCTCCATTATTGTAGGCATTGGCCGTATCGAAGAAATTAATGCCGCTATCGAATGCCTGCCGTATACAAGCATCGGCCGCTTGCTGTTCGGATGCCGTCCCGTAGGTCAGCCAACTGCCCAGACCAATTTCACTTACTTTGATACCGCTGTTACCCACGCGTCTATACTTCATTTCTTCATTCCTCCATTAGTTAATATTCCTATTAATTAAATTACTTTAATGTAAATTCCAATAATATCTTAATTGATATTTCTTTGCACTGCAATATGTTATTGCATTCAGCGGGAATCAAGGTGAAACGGCTGGCGCCGTCATTTGGCGGCGCTGTGCGTTTCATTTCGAAGAAAATCAGCAAAGGGTAACGAAACAG
>CAWCBD010000015.1:0-7479 GCA_963793665.1 uncultured Paenibacillaceae bacterium | reverse complement strand
TCGGTCATGGTATTGCATGATCTGGGGATTATATTATCCAGGGCGCAGCCAAATTAACGGCTGATGCAGCAGGTTTGCCTGTCTCATCTGTTATGGAAGCAAGTGTCCCGCTCGTTATCGTAATGGGTCTCGTGATAATAGTGGCTGCCTTCTGAATGATGCGCTGAGATTTTAAGTCGGTTTTTTTTTTTTTTTTTTTTTTTTTTTTTTTTTTTTTTTTTTTTTTTTTTTTTTTTTTTTTTTTTTTTTTTTTTTTGATGTCTTGGCGATGCTGATTCTTAAACTACAGGGCGATGCGACTGCTCTTTAACAACGATCGTCGCTATGTTCCTCATCTGAGGAAAGAACCCGATGAGGCACTAGGAAGCTCGCGCAATCACCGGGTTTTTTTCCATGTCCACATCTACTTTTTCAATACGAAATGCGAAATTAGGTGCGTTCCCGGTCCTTGCCTCTTAAGCCAGCAAGGCCGATCAACCCAAGCAGACCAAGCCAGCCCCAATTATAGCGAGTTCCGGTAGTTGTAGCTCTCGCTCTGTACAGGTTTGTATTTGCGGTATCATAGGAACGGGTACCGTAATTGACCACATTCGGCGTTATTGGCCGAACTCCGTAAGTGTTCATTCTTGGTGATGCCGACGGGGTCACATAGCCATTATTAGTTGTCGAATTGTAATAGCTTCCATAAGGGTCAACCCTATTTAAGCTATTCGTGGTGGTTGTGCCGGTACTTGGCGTCGTGTTCGTATTCATGCCGTCATTGTTGTAACTGCTTGCTGCAGGTGTCGTAGTACTGCCGTAGGCAAAGGTAGGTACGGCAAATACCAACATGGACAGAATTACGCTTAAAGAGATGCTTGCTGCAAGCTCTTCACATCATAACCTCCATATAGTTAATTTCCGTTCCCCCTTGTTTTCTCCTGAAGAAGATGCCTTTATGCTTTCCAAAACAAACAAAAACCCGGAGCCAGCGCAGACTAGCGCCGATTCCAGGTTAATTATAGAAATCGATGGCATTTTTAAGCAACTTTGCTTCTGCTTCAAGTACCGGAATTCCCTTCAGATTGGCAATTGCTGCAGCCACGTCCTGTACCATGTGAGGCTTTGTTGCTTTTCCTTCAAAAGGTCCCTCGAACGGCCACGGGCCATCCGTTTCCGTCATCATAAGCGTAATAGGATACCGCTGCACCAATCGCCTAATTTCTTCTTCATATAAAACATCAGGGGTTATGGAAATATAATAACCAGCCTTTATCATACGATCAAAGACAGCATCGGGTCCCTTGAACCAATGAAAATGAGCTCTGCGGATGCCATAGCGCTCAAGAAGTTCGCAGGCCAGGTCAGCATCATCATATACGGCATGAATCACGATTGGACAATCAAGTGAAGCAGCCTGAGCAACAAACCGTTCAAGTAGCTCCAAATAGGGCTGAACATCAAACGCATGCCCTTCCGCCATCGCTTCCATACGCAAAATAGTATGGAAGTCCAACTTCGCCGATTGCAAACCGTTCACCATCCAAGCTTCGCTCGCCAATCCAATGTAAGAGTTCGTCAAGCGCTTCCTTATCAGGTAAAGGTTGCTCGGGATGAAAACCGTAGGCAGGCAGCACTTGGTTGGGAAATTTCTGTGCGAACCCGTGATTGATCATACTTGAGCTTAAATGCATCGATACGGCCACGACCGCGGCAATCCCATCGCGTGTAAATGCATCGCGCAGCAGCCCTTCCCGTTCTTCCTCTGCATACAAATCCACATGGATATGCGCATCGATCCATCTAGCTACCGCTCTTGGACTTCCCATAATGCATTCCTCCTTCCTTCCATCCAATTGGTCAGAAATACCGGGCAGCTATTCCTGCACCGGTCTGAGCAGATCATAGATCTCCCGCTTGAGCTGATTAAAAGTCGGATCACTCCACAGCACATCCGTACGCGGCCTCGGAAAAGGGACAACCACCTCCCGAATGACGGTAGCTGGCGCAGTCGACAGGACGAGAATACGGTCAGATAACAGAAGCGCTTCTTCAATACTATGCGTTACAAAAAGAACGGAACGACGATCTTCCTCCCAGAGCGAGAGCAGCCAGCTTTGCATTTGCATCCGTGTCAAAGCATCAAGAGCGCCGAACGGCTCATCCAGACACATGAATGGTTGCGGGGAAAGTAAGGCTCTAAGGAAAGATACGCGCTGCTGCATACCTCCGGACAGGACGCTTGGATAAGAATCGGCAATTTCGCCTTTCAACCCTACTCGCGCGAGCCATTCGCGAGCCATTGCCCGCGCTTTTAGACGGTTAACACCAGCAATATCGAGCGCAAGCTCAATATTGCCCGCTACAGTCAACCAAGGCAGAAGCGACGCCTGCTGCGGCATATAGGCAATATGGCCGCGCTTGCCAATCGTACTTCGGCCATAGATTCGAATGTCGCCGGCTGTTGGCTTTTCCAGACCGCCAATTAGATGAAACAAGGTCGTTTTGCCGCTTCCGGATGGGCCGATGACCGAAACAAATTCGCCTTCGTTTACGTGAAAATTGACATCAGAGAGAACAGCCTTGTCCACTGCTTGTCCGCTGAAGCTCTTGGATAGCCCTTCCACTTCGAGCACAACCGGCATACCGCTCACTCTCCTTTATCAATGGTTCTGCCGCGAAGCAGTAATCGTTCCGCCAAGTTGATCATGCCGAAGAATAGTAAGCTCAGCATCACAATAATGGCTATTGCCGCAAACACATTGGCCGTTTTAAATCCGTTTTTAGAGAGCTCCATGTAATAACCAAGCCCTTTACTCGCACCGGTTGCTTCTGCATAAATCGCGCTAATAATGCTGTAAGAAGCGGCGATCTTCAATCCCGAGAACAAGTAAGGCATGGAACCTGGAAGCTCCAGCCGCCAAAACTGCTGCCTCTTTGAAGCTCCGATCATGTTGAAGTACGTAATGAGCTTTGGGTCGCTCTGTGCAAGTCCGGTAAGCATTGCAACAGTAATCGGGAAGAAGCACACAATAATAATTAAGATCACCCTTGGAAGCATGCCAAAGCCAAGCCAAATGACTAGAAGTGGTGCTAATGCCATGATCGGAACGTTCTGCGTTAGGACTAGTAATGGATATAACCCCGATTTGGCCCTTGGAATAAGATGCAGGAAAGCGGCGAGCACGAAGCCCGCCGCTGTGCCTGCCGAAAATCCAAGCAGGGTGATACCCAGTGTCGACAGTGTATGATCAAATAATTTTGGAGCATCCTGAACCGCCTGAACGAGGATATCAAGTGGTGATGGTAAAATATATTCAGGAGTGCCGAAAAGGACAACTACCGCTTGCCAGATCAGCACAAGAACGGCCATAACCGCCGCCGACGGCCATATTTTGCGAAAATTACTGCCCATCTGGGTATTTCTCCAGAGCCTTCCCATGGAAGCGCCGCTCTCGGGATTATAATACACTTTAATTTGTGAGATCACAGACGGACATCCCATCGCCGCCATCGCATCATTCATTTCTTGTACGATGGCGAGCAGGCTGCTGAGTTCGCCTTCCATTGTCGTTTCCAGCGGTGCAACCCGGTAAGGTACGCCTGAAGCTTTTATAATTTCAATCGCACGATCCACGTAGGGAATGACGCTTTCACCGCCAGGCGTAGTTGGGAGAATTTGAATGCTCAAAAGTGCATTTGCCATATTAGTATATTCCCTCCTGCTGCTTGTATGATGCTGTTTCGTTTCTTAGTTGGTTTATTCCGGAATAAACTCGTTCGTAAATGCTTTGTCCGCTTCGAGCTTCTTGTCCAGTAGCTTATGATCGAGCATCCAGCCAGCATAGTTTGTCCAAACTTCCAGCTTCTGCTCTCCCCAACGCTTCGCATCGTCCTGATATTTGGGGCTTAGCCATTTCTGACTGGCACGAACAAGATCCGCATTTAGAGTCGGCTCAGCTTTGATCAGCACATTAGCGGCGTCATCCGGATGGTCGATCGCAAACTTGTAGCCCTCGGCAGATGCGGCTACGAACGCTTGCACAATATCCTTCTTATCAGCGATCATTTTCTCGCTAGTCTCAAGCACCGGTGTATAGTAATCAAGCTTCTTGCTGTAATCGGTCAAGTACTGCATGTTGATCTTCTCTCCGCGAAGCTCAGCCTCTACTCCTGTCCAAGCGTAGAAAATCCAAGCAAAGTCGATGTTTTTCTTTACAGCCGTGAAGAAATCCGCCTCACCGATACTGACGATTTTCACTTTCTTCACATCTGCCTTCTCCTCTTGCATCAAGGATTCAATGACCGCAGCTTCAGCAGGCGAGCCCCAGCCTCCATATGTTTTGCCCTCATAGTCTTTAGGAGATTTGATGTTCTTACCCGCAGGTGAAGCAAACCCGGATGTATTGTGCTGAATAATCGCCGCGATCGACACCAGCGGTACGCCTTGGATGCGTGCTTGCGTAATGCCTTCCTGATAGCCAACGCCAAAATCCGCCGCACCTGTCGCGACCATCGTATCAGCACCCGCTTCACCTGGTTGAATAATCTCCACGTCAAGCCCATGCTCTTTGAAAAAACCGTTATCCCGAGCGACATAAAGACCGGTATGATTTGTATTCGGCGTCCAGTCAAGGACGACTTTCACCTTCGTCAGCGGCTTGTCCGACGCTGGTTCTTTGCTATTATCCGATCCAGTCGCAGCTTGGTCGGCCGCCGGTGTTTTGCCGTTCGCACCGTTTTCTTCGTTCTTGGCTCCGCAGCCAGTTAATACGAGCAGAAGCGCTGCAATTGCCAGCCCCCATTTTGCCCCATTCCAACGTATGTTACCTACCATGATCCAGTTGCTCCCCTTTGTGTATATAAGATAAACGACAAGCTTGTCAGACAGAACCCGATGAAACAAGGTGAAACGGCCAGTGCCGTCCTTTGGCGACGGAGTGCGGTTCATTCCGGAGAAATATAAGCAAAGTATAGTGAAAATTTATACTTTCTTATATTTTAAGAAAAGCGCCCTCCGATTGGAAGACGCTTGAAAGCTGCACTGTAGGTTCAGTTCACACCTTGTTAAAGGCATTTACGAATCGGTTACAAGGCGATTTCCTACGCTGGCATTATCCAGATCAGGTTAAGGGTCGGGATTAACGCAGTATCCCCTCTCAGCCGGCCAAATCCAGCTCCCCATGTCTATTCAGTTTTGTCGCATCATCTATTATATCAAAATAACAAATAAATACCACTCATTATAACGTATTTTATTTCAGGATCGCCTTTGCTAGGCTACTCCCCCATTCTGAACTTGTTTCGCTTCCGCAACTGTATTAATGGTCTCGTTGTCTGAATAACCGCCGGTGGAATGACTATCTAATGCCTCATAAACGGCAATCTGAGCTGCACTTACATCACGCATCGGTGTGCCCTTCATCCACTGCTCATACCAGTTAGCCGTATGGATGATCGCTTCGGAGACATCCCACCGCGGCCGCCAGCCAAGACGGTACTGTGCCTTAACACTGTCAAGCTGCGGCACAGCTGTTTCATAACGCTGTCTGCTGATGGGATGTTCCAGTTCAACCGATGGAGCTTCACTGGCGCCGGAAAGCCAAGAGCAGCGCATAGCGTCTCCGCCAACCAGGTCACAGTCCGCACATCCTTCTCGCGCGGACCAAAGTTCCATGCCTCGGCGAAGGATGCGCCTTGCACAAACAATCGCTCCGCCAGCTCGATGTACCCGGCGAGCGGCTCCAGTACATGCTGCCATGGCCGAACAGCTTCCGGCCAGTGCAGCACTGGAGCATGCCCGAGCATTGCGGCCCGCAAGCAATCGGGCACAAGGCGGCCTTCAGCCCAATCGCCGCCGCCGATGATATTACCGGCCCGCACTGTAGCGACAGCAGGCATATCGCTGCCGCCCGCGAAAAACGAGCTGCGATATGCTGATACTACCAATTCCGCGCAGGCTTTACTTGCTGTATAAGGATCATGCACGCCAACATCAAGCACGTCATATTCGCGGTAGCCCAGCGCCGATTCACGGTCCGCATAGCGTTTACCTGATGTCGCTGCGATAACAGCACGAATTGGATACTCACTGCTCGTAAGCCGCACCGCATCCAGCAGAGCCGCTGTGCCCACAACATTAACGTCAAATGTCGTAAACGGATCATCGAAAGAAGCGCCCGCTAACGGCTGGGCAGCCAAATGAAACACAATATCAGGCTTTACATGGCGAAGCGCTGCAGTCAGCTTGGCAGCATCCCGAATATCGCCATGCGTCCAAGGAATATCCTGTTCTAACCCGCATAACCGGTACATCGAAGGCGATGTTGGAAGCTGGCTGCTATAACCATGTACCTCAGCGCCTAGCTTCCGCAGCCATAAGCAAAGCCACGACCCTTTGAATCCCGTATGGCCGGTTATGAATACTTTCCTGCGTTGCCAGAACGAGTGATTCATTGTCACGATTCATCTCCCTGGTTGTTTGCAGTTTGAGCGCCACGCTATCTACACAAGCTCTCGTATATTCCAGCTTGTTCGCAACTAATTTGATGCTAATTATCATGTTGAACCACCTCGATAAGATAAAGGCTGTACATAACCACGGGCGTTCACCTCCCCGAAAGCAAGATGTGTCTTAGCGTATTCAATCCTTCCTCCATTCGTTCGGATACGGCGGCGCCTAATCTCAAAAAATATCAGAAAAGCATGGAAGCGAAACTTATCCGTTCTAATATAAAAAAAACGGCCTAAGGTTCTAAGAACCTCGGCCGCCGCGAAATTTCTGCGTATGTGCTTTTGCTTCATCCGTATTCGTAACCCGATTACGGCCCCATTCAATAAGAATGCGATCAATATAGCGAAAATGCAGCTTACCGGCGAACACCGCTTCTTTGAGCGCAAAGCGAATCAGTTCCTCCGGATACTTATCCTGGTCAATCCATGCACTGATCGTCTCGCATCCCATTGGAGACAGCGGACGACCGAATTCCTGTTCCATTACGGTAAACAGATCGCCAGCTTTGTTGGACTGCTCAGCTGCCGTCCGCTGCTGCTCGCGATCATTCTGCACGGATTGTTTGGCATCATCCGCCAGCCATTCCGCACAGCGGATAATAAGACCGTTCCAGTTGTAACGTTCCGACTGGATCCCGCTCCTATCATCCAGCTGTTCATCGATAGCAAGCAGTCCATCCTTCATCAGTCGGCCCAGCATTTGGCCTACTGCCATCGATGTTATACCAAGACGCTCCGCCAGTTGTTCAGGCGTTGGGAACTCGACTTGCTCCAGCTGCCGATACATCAGCAGCTGTATAATAAGCAGCATATCCGTGTCGGATAAGCCGATTCCTTTATAAGCACGAAGCAGACCGGCCGGGACAACAACACCGCCGCTGTTCATAGCGGCGGCCATGCCCCGGGCGTAGGCTTTCCACATGTCATTTTTCACCGGTCACCCTCCTTTCGTAACAACCGTCCGCCTAATCAGAATGGGGACGGTAT
>CAWCBD010000014.1:0-21402 GCA_963793665.1 uncultured Paenibacillaceae bacterium | reverse complement strand
ATTTTACGCAGAGGACGGGAATCGAACCCATACGGTAGTCACCTACCGCAGCCTGTGTGTCTAAGATGATATAAGGTTGTGTCCACAACCTCGCCGTTGTGTAACATTGTCATTCAGCATTCATGCCTTGATTAAACAATTGTTGCTCTTATTCTATTGTAAAGGCGGTTATAGAGGTCTTCTCCATCTTTCCAAATAATAAAATTGTAATGTTCAAGATCGAAATGTGTAAAGCGTTTTTCTTTATGTAAGACTTTAATTGCAGTTCCGTCTAGGGACTGGGCACTTATTTCAACATCTACAGTTGTCTTAAACCAATCTTCTCGGCATGTCCAAATCACAGGTAATCCAAGACCGTAGGCAAAGCCAGCCTCGAAATAAACGCCACCTCGTTGTCCTGTAAAATCGGCAATCACAAACTTGCTCTTCCTTATTTCTGCAATAATATGATCTGTAATATCATCATTGTGTTCCTTCATTGGAATAATGAATGGTTCATATCCAGCATCTTTTACAGCTCTACATATGTGACTGTTAAAAATATCTAGCATGGATTGATCAAACCACATCGCAGTAAATGCTTGATTTGACTCCGGAATGTTACCTTTTTCGATTTCTGATACTCTTTTCCATCCTTTTGGTAACACCATAAGCTTTGCTGGGAATCCAACTGTTCCATCAATGTATTCATCATCTATTAATTGCTTTATGATAAAAAATGATGCTGGTGTTTCTGTTGAATCTGGGAAGAAAACAGGATAATCCCTTGTAAGTAGTTCGACTAGATCCCCCGAAAATTTGGACAATTTGGATATATTCATTAAAGCCATATCCAATCGATCTGAAATTAGAGGAAAGTTCTGAATTATCTCATGAATAGTTATTCTAGGGGTGATTTCTTTTGCACTTGAATGATTATCCGATAAGAAAAGTGTTATTGTAGGTTGATTTTGAATAGTACGGTACCTTACATAAGCAGAAGCCTTCACTAATTGCCCGCTTTCTTGAAGTCTACGTTCAGAAGGCAAATCATCATAAGCTTCCCTAGTGATTTTGTAAATCCCACAGGTGTCGCAATTTATTTTTATAATATCTTCACCTTGAACAGAGCATTGATTTCCGCACAATGCACAAACATTTTGCATTTTAGTTCTCACCTTTCAATTAATACGTTATTTAATAAAAATCATATGGTATTTGAACAGTGATGTCTATCTAAACAATAAGCGTTTACATATACCAAGTTAAAAAGAAAAGCACAGGATTTTACGCCTGTGCCAATTGGTCAAATAAGACCTTTCACAATAAGAGTGGGATTTTCACAACAGAACGCAAAAAAGTCCCTATCAACCCAATAGGGTAGCTCCGGTAGGTATACGGACTCGACCTCAACTTCCACTAGCTCTTCAACATGTCTTTACAATAATTTTGGGCAGTTACTGGCAGTGAGCTTTCTTATGTACGGGATCTGTGAACATCTTGCCGCTTTTTATTAATTTTAAGAATACGGATTGTACAGCATCTTCTGCGTCAGCTACATTCCTTAGATAAATGAAACAAAGTCTAAAAATGGTTTTTACATGCCGTTGATATATTTGGCGTAGCAGGTAGCGCAAAATTAAGATGTATCTTTTCTATGAGGTGAAGTATAGTAATGAACAATGTGACACAATCACTCGAGTGAGGTTGGAAGCGAAGCTTATACTTTCTGGCATTTTAAAAGGGGCTGCCCTCTGGCGGCCCCCTTAGTCAACGATGCTTCTAAAGAAGCACTACTGATGATGAAAATGGTATTAATGTGTCCATACTGCTACTACGGCTGGCGAGGAAGGTCGTTTTTTCATGGTGATGCGATCCCATCCCTTAGTCTGACACCAACGATCAGGTGCACCACGGATTGTCGCTCCCTTTTTGGGAAGCACGCAGGGTAGATTAACCCCTTTTGGTTGTTGCACCAGTCCCGCATTTTTATGCCGTAGAAAGGGTTTTAACGATGCAAGTACTCATTGAACGCGCATGTGGACTGGATGTTCACAAGAAGACCATCACCGCTTGCGTTCTTACACCTCAAGGAAAGGAGATTCGAACGTTCTGCACCCACACCATTTACTTGATTGGTCTTGTCGACTGGATCAAGGAACATGGCTACGCATGTGGCTATGGAGAGTACAGGCGTTTTCTGGAAGCCCATTGTCAATTTGCTTGAATCCGAGGACATCTCATTCCTCGTCGTCAATGCGCAGCACATGAAAGCTGTTCCGGGACGTAAAACCGACGTCAAAGATGCCGAATGGATTGCCCAACTCCTGCGTCATGGCCTGCTTACAGCCAGTTACATTCCAGACCGGACTCAGCGGGAACTGCGTCAGTTGGTTAGTTACCGCCGCAGTTTAATTCAGGGACGAGCTCGAGAACTCAACCGAATTCAAAAAGTTCTGGAAGGCGCCAACATCAAACTGGCGTCGGTTGCCTCCGAAATTATGGGCAAGTCCGGCCGGGACATGTTTGAAGCTATGATTGACGGAGAAGACGACCCGGAGAAACTGGCTGAATTTGCTCGCGGGAAAATGAAAAGAAAGAAACCGGAAGCGCACTTGCTCTTCAAGGCAACATGAATGTGCATCAGCGATTATTGCTTAAAACCATGATCGCCCACATCGACTTTGTGGATGAGCAGATTGATCTCTTGGATTCAGAGGTTGCCCAGCGGCTGGCTCCTTTTTCAGGATGACCTGGAGCGAATCGATTCGATTCCCGGCATTGCCCAGCGGACGGCTGAACAAATTATGGCGGAGATCGGAACCGATATTGCAGCCCGCTTTCCAACCGCTCCTCATTTGTGTTCATGGGTGGGACTCGTTCCAGGTCACAACGAAAGTGCTGGCAAGCGGAAGTCTTCCAGAACTCGAAAGGGAAACAAATATTTACGTTCCGCGCTCGTCGAAGCGGCCCACAGCGTGAAAGGCTCGAAAAACTTTTTGGGTGCCCAGTACAGACGAATTGCAGCCCGAAAAGGAAAACAACGCGCGGCTGTTGCTGTCGCCCATTCCATCATGACCATTGTGTTTCATCTCATGACGAAGAAAGAAACCTACAAAGAGCTGGGTGCAGACTATTTCGATAAACGCCGGGAAGAAGTTATTGTAAAACAAAGTGTGCGCAGACTGGAAAGCTTAGGCTTTACCGTATCACTGATTGCTGAACATACCGCCTCCTGATTCCAGCACTCCTTGCAGGCGCGGCTTTTTTTAAAGAGCTTCGGTCGCGTCTAGTTTGTTATTGCCATTTTGGGTTTTGAGCTGAAAGAAGATTTTCAGGGTAGACAAAACGCTATTCAAATCGCGCCAGGTAATAGTTTTTCTTCCCGCGCTTCAACACGACATATTTCTTGTACAATCTTTGTTCGATTGTAATAACGGTTTCGATGCTTGTTTGTTTCTGACCATTCACAGAAACAGCTCCGCTTTCAATATCCTGTCTCGCCTGACGCTTTGACGGGGCTGCACCCACCTCAATAAGAAGATCAATCAATCCCATATTGTCCGGGTTAGATATAACGGTTGTCGGCATATCTTGAAGCGCCTCAATGAGCTCGGATTCACTGAGCTGTGTCACGTCGCCTGAGAATAATGCATGTGTAATTTTCTCAGCGCTGACAACTGCCTCTTCCCCGTGTACAAGCTTCGTAACTTCACGAGCCAACTCACGGTGCGCGATTCGTTTCTCCGGGTGATGACTATGTTCAGCCTCCAGCTCTTCAATTTGTGATTTGGTCAAGAACGTGAAGTATTTTAAAAATTTGATCACGTCGGCATCATCTGTATTAATCCAGAATTGGTAAAACTGGTAAGCTGACGTTTTGTTCCGGTCCAGCCATATAGCGCCCGACTCGGATTTACCGAATTTCTTCCCGTCACTCTTCGTTACAAGCGGCATTGTCATTCCGAACGCGCCGCTGCCGCCCATTTTACCGATCAAATCAAGTCCAGCCGTAATATTGCCCCACTGGTCACTGCCGCCTACCTGTAAGGAGCAGCCATGTTCCTCATGCAGCTTATGGAAGTCATACGCCTGCAAAATCATGTAGCTGAACTCTGTGAAGGAAATGCCGTTCGATAAACGAGAGTCGACCGAATCCTTAGCCAGCATATAGTTGACTGTGAAGTTCTTGCCGACATCACGGAGAAATGTGATGACATCAAGCGGAGCGATCCAATCATAGTTGCTGACAAGCTTAGCTGCGTTGTCAGCAGCATCGAAATCCAGAAAACTCGATAGCTGCCGTTTCAAGCTATTAGTCCAATCTGCAACTGTTTCTGCCGTGTTTAAAGATCGTTCTGAAGAACGGCCGCTCGGATCACCGATTAACCCCGTACCACCGCCTACCAATGCCAGCGGAATATGACCTGCCTTTTGAAAGCGGCGCAGACATAAGATTGGAAGCAAGCTTCCGATATGAAGGCTGTCTGCCGTCGGGTCGAAGCCGCAATAAAGAACGACACGTTCCTTTTGCAGCTTTTCAACCAAATTGTCACGATTGGTAATTTGATGAACCAACCCGCGATACTCCAAGTCCTCCAATAAATCCGTTTGGTTGGCTAAGTTAATCTCGCTCATAATAAATCCCTCCAGTTTAGTGTTTACACAAGAAAGACCCGCCCCTGTCAATAGACAGGGACGAGTCATCGCGGTACCACCCTAATTGAAAATGCCTAAGCACTCTCCACTCATGTCAGGTAACGGCTGACAACCGCTTTTCCCTTCTGCAGCTGCGCAGTTTCGGGTTAAGAAGCTCCGGGACGTAATTCACGTTCATTCTGTACCGGCTTGCACCAACCGCCGGCTCTCTGTAAGCTAGAATTAACGTTACTATCCCCTTCATCGCTTAGCTCATTTATTCATTGGATTTACTTTAACTAATTTCCGCACTGCCTGTCAACTCTGAGGGCGTGCTGCTTAATTGTTTTGGCACCGCACGATGATATCCCAAGCAAATGCTTTCTATTGTAAACGCTTTATGTTCATTTCGATACCATAGAAGGGATTTTATTCTAGCTATAGAAACTGTAACAGAAGCCAAAAACTTGATCGACTAGAACGGAGGGTTTATATGAGTAAGATGATTAATCTTCTTGTAGGCACCGCCAAAGGTATTTTCATGTACACCTCGAACGAAGAACGCAAAGAATGGAGTTTAAAGGGTCCCTTCCTAAATGGCTGGGAAGCATACAGTGTCCTCGGTGACAGCCGTTCCGGATCAAGAATAATCGCAGGTACTTCTCATGCGGCTTATGGAGCTTCGATTCGAATCAGCGATGATTTCGGCGAATCGTGGCGCCAAATCGCTGAGGGCCCACGGTATTCCCCAGAGACTGGATTCTCCCTTAATCGCATTTGGCAGCTTACACCCGGAGGCCCTGCTCAGCCTGATACGGTTTATGCCGGTGTAGAAGAAGCGGGGCTGTTCGTCAGCCATGACCGGGGTGAATCCTGGCGGGAGCTGGACAGCCTGACGAAACACCCTACCCGTCCGGAATGGTTTGGCGGAGCAGGCGGCATGTGCTTGCATACGATTCTGGTCGATCCTAGAAACCAGAATCGAATATGGACAGCAACATCTGCAGTTGGCGTATTTCGCAGCGATGATGGCGGTGAAACCTGGAAGGTATGTAACAACGGACTCAATCGGGCAGCTACAGGACAACCAGATGAGAGCATCGGATATTGCATTCATAAAATGGTGTTAGATCCGCTTGATCCTGACATCCTCTATATGCAGGAACATTGCGGTGTATTCATGTCCAAGGATGCCGGCGACTCTTGGCAGTCCATCGAGGAAGGCTTGGATCTGCATGGGGATGAACGTCCATTCGGGTTTCCGATCGTAATTGGGAATGATGGCGATCTATATCTGATCCCGCTTGAAAGCAGTGAGAAGCGGTCGATGCTCGACGGCAAGATGCTTGTATGGTCCCGTCGCCGCGGCCACTCAAAATGGGAACCGATCGGAGATGTCGTTCCGGATGAACAAAGACATGTCAGTGTCCTTCGAGATGGGATGACCTCCGATACGCTGGACAATTACGGACTCTACATCGGAACTTCAAGCGGTGAAGTATTTTGCTCCATTGATCGAGGAGTGACTTGGCAGCGGCTACCCGGCCAGTTCTCTCGCATTTATTGTGTCAAGCCTTGGATTGTGGAGGTGTAAAGAAGGCCATGCCGATTATTGATTGTTCCGTCCCTTCACTTATTAACGACTGTACAGGCGGCAAAAGCCACTTCAACTTAGAGGCGGAAACACTGGAACAAGCATTATCACTGCTGCAAGATACCTACCCGCTGCTGCGCATTCATCTATACACCGAAGCAGGCGACATCAGGCAGCATGTGCTGTTCTACTACAATAATGATAATATAGCATGGCTTGATAGACTAGATATTCCCCTGCGTACTGGTGACCGGCTTACCGTGCTTCAGGCCGTATCCGGCGGTTAGAATGATAAAGCCCAGATTTCGCAAAACGAAAGCTGGGCTTTATGCGTAATCTATCAGCAGCGTTCCCTTGGGATGATCGTTCCGACGGTTCTCAGCCATTTCTCCGAGCAATGTAATCCGCCGTTCTTATAGCCAGAGCAATCGTTGTCAATGTCATATTTTCGGCGCCGGTGCTGGGCAGTGCGCTGTTATCGGCTACAAAAAGTCCGGAGACCCCGCGGATTTCCCCGTATTGATCAGCAGCCGAAGTGGCGGGGTCATCTCCGATGCGGCACGTGCCCGCATCATGATGCAAATTTCCAAATGGAGTCAAGCACAAGGGAGGTCTATTATCCCTAGCAGCCAATCGTATGCCTGCATTCGCGGCAATTCGCCTGATCCCTTCCGCCATTTGGCGAACCACATCCCAATCGGTCTGGCTTAATGAAAAATGCACCTTGATTTGCGGAATGCCATACTCGTCTAAGTTGTTGTAATCCAGTTCAATCCGATTTTCATAACGGGATTCGATTTTGCCATACCCAAACATGCTGGCATCCGTTTCCGTCGCAGGCGGCCTTTCCTGGGCAACGGGGTACCAGTAAAAAGCTTCCGGTCCTGTGAGCAGGACGGAGTAGGGATTTTCGGGCGTTTGCGGGATCATGATGTTGAGCGGGCCAAGCGGGATGGGAAATTCAGCCGTGCTTATTCTACCTGTCGCTTGTATGAACGTCTGATTAGTCATAAAATGCCCCAGCGCCCGGTTTTGAATGCCTGAATAGAGCAGCAGACGAGGAGTTTCAAACGTACTGGCACATACGACAACCGTTTTGGCCCTGAAGGTTATACGCCTTTTTATCCGGAGTCATCACCTTCACACCGGCTACTTTTCCTTGGTTATGGATAATCTGCACGGCCCGCGCGTTGATCGCCAAATCAAACGGACGCTCATTCAGCGCTCTCGCCATCAACGAAATCGAACTGGTAAACATGTCGGTATGAATCCGTCCGAACGATTGCGGCTCAATATCGGCCGCGATTGGAAGCGGCGACGCTTTGGAATAACCGCGCATCCAGAGCCGCTGAAGCAATTTTTCCGTAAACGAAGAGCCCGTCGCGAAGGATTCGGTAACATGCATGACTTGTTCCGCTATGCCATAATAGCTTTCCAACTCGTCTACTGGGACAGGCCATTTCACCAAATCCCATTCATGCATCCGGGGCGTAAATGCATACCAGAAGAGCGTTCTCCCGCCGAGCGCAAAAACCTGCCGGGCATCCGGAAATTCGGGATTTGCGCCGGGTAACGGTCTGGAAATGTAATTGAAATATTCGGTCAGACGCTCCTGGTTCATCGTCGGCAAGTTCCGTGCATGCATTTGCAGCACCTGGTTTCCCCGTTCGATGATTCCAATCCGCTTCCCCTCCCCTTTCCACTGCTCGCATAACCGCCAAAGAACAGCTCCTCCTCCCGCCCCGGATCCGACGATGAGTACGTCGTACTCGGTATTTGACATCTGTTCGAGCGGAGTCAGAGGGATCCAGTTATTTAGTATCGGATTCGGACCTATCGGGCAAAAAGGGATGGAGTTGTTCGACTTTGCATGAACGGATTGAAAGGCCTATCCGACTCGGCGGTAAAGGGGAGAACCACCTTCTTGCCTGCGATGACTTGGTCAGGATGTTCGATGTGCGGATTGAGTGAAACCAAATCTTGGGTGGACACGCGATTATTTATAGCGATGCTTCGGAGCGTTTCATTTTCATCAGCAACCCATATTCTCAAAGCAATCACTTCCCGTCCGGATTGATCACTGCGTTAATGTATTAACTGTTATATATATTTTGGGCATCGCATGTTAATGACAACTGGCTGTGCTATCTCGGCGTTGATACGGCCAGCCAAATAGCCAGAGGGACGATGATCCGCTCCGGCTATTGCACAATGAAACTTATCTTCTTCTAGTTACTCTGCCGAATCCCACGCGAGTCTTCGGCTTGGTCGTTTTTCTCGGCGACAGCCAGCTGCTTGATTTCTTGCTGCTGCCATTGTCGCGGGTGATCGTACCCGATGACTTCGGTGGTGCTTTGTTGAAAATCCCGCCGCCCCCGCTGGAATCTGCCGTTTTGGACCGTTTGAAAATTGACCCCTTACGATCAACCGTCATCGGTGGGATTGCTTGTTTCTCCTGTACGGTTGGAGCGTGATAGCTCCCGGCTTTTGGCTTGTACGTATCTCTATCGGCATAGCCCCGGTAAGAGCCCCCGTCATAACGGCCGTTGCCGAATAAATTACCGAGCAGACTCGCTGCAAGATACCCCTGCAGGAAGCTGGAGCTGTAATTGTCGCGGACGTATTCCTTCGTATCGACTTCGATTAACGTATCCGCCGGCTTCTTCTCATCCTGCTGGAGATGGATGACTTTATCCGAGTAAACGAGGAACAGATGGCCGTCCTTCTCAGCGGACTGCTGCTGAGGCTTCGATTTATCAACAAGCGCTTTTGCTACCTCAGCTACGCTCAGATCTGCTGCCCGGTACACATAAGAGGTCTGCGAGCCGCTTCCGCTAACCGATTCAAGGGGATAGTTATCCTCTATAGTCGAAGTTATGCTGCAAGCAGCCAGCAGCGGAACGATCAAACTTACGATCAGCCAACACTTGATCACCTTCAGAAAAGCTTGCCGCATATACGATCCTCCTTAGCTCCCTCGGAGAAAGCGAACGTCGGCCGGGAGCACGTCTTCGCCTTCATATAACATAAATCTGCCATCCTGCCATTCAATGCGAAGCAGCAGCATGTCATCAGATTGATACTGCCACACATACTGCTCGCCGCCTTGAACAAAGGGTGTCCGGCCAACAGCAGCAATCAATCCTGAATACTGCTCTTCCAGGTGATAGGTCCGGCCGTCCAACTCAAGCTCAGTCGGCACTTCCTCTACCGAATCCAGTCGTCCTTCAATTGGCGAATAGAGGGCATAGGCCGTTTGTTCCCGCTCCTCAATGGTCAAATAACGATTATAGGAACCGTCCTGTAAGGTCAGCACGATCAAATTCCGCTTACGGTTCTGGGTTCGTCCAACAATCTGATAGGTTACCAGGGATACCTCACAAACATCACCAGGTCCCATCGTCAGGTTGCTTTTGTCAGGCTTTAACGGTTCCGGCTTGGCCATTATATTCTTTATCCGCTTAAACAGACCCATATTAACCGCTCCTATTCCTTAAGGCTTACAGGCAAGACCCGATGACAAGCGCTCCTGCAGCATGAATAGAGCCGGCAAGAAGCGCATGCGCGATTTTGCCTTCCTGCGTTCCCTTATCCAGATGAAGACCGACAGTCGAGCGTAGAATAAGCCGCAGCAAGCCCTCGAGTACGAACAGAATAAGGAAGGAGATGATCGAGACCATCAGCGCTTCACCTAAATGATTAGAGGTCGTGATGGACTGAGACAATATGTAGGCCTGAGCAAGCAGCTTCATGACAAACCGTATCGCAACAGCTGTGTTGCCCTTCTTGATTTCTTCCATATCCTTATAGCGGGTAAAGAGTGAATCTATAGTCATCAGCACAATGAGCAAAGCGGCTCCCGCGCCTGTCCATACTAACATGGCAATAACCTCATTGATTGTCATCGGACACCCTCCATAGCCTATTCAATTTACTTTTGCCAGACAAGGTGAAACGGCTAGCGCCGTCCTTTGGCGGCGGAGCGCGCTTCATTCCGGAGAAACATAAGCAAAGTATAGTGGAAATTTATACTTTCTTATCTTTTAAGAAAGAACATCCGCTGGGACTAATTTGCCTCATCCCTAATAGCAGACGTTCTTTCTAATCTACAGCTCTAGCATACTTTAGTTGTTGTTCTCGTATTTCTTCAGTAAGGCCGCAAGCTCATCATCAACCGCTTTATTTTTGCCAAGCGCCTCCAATTCATCATCCAGCGACTTCCCATTACCGGTCAATTCATTGCTCGCTTCGGCCTGCGCTTCCATCTGAAGCATCTTCTCTTCCATCCGTTTCATGCCGGCAAAGGCGGTATCGGAGCTAAAGCCCGCTATTGACTTATTAATCTCTGCTTGTGCCTTGGCGGCGTTGTACCTGGCAACAAGCGTTTCTCGTTTATTCTTCATCTCTGTCAGCTGACTGCGCATTTCCGTAAGCTTGCCTCGAAGATTATCAGCAGATGCTTTGTTCTGATCGAAGCTGGTTTTGTACTCCGCAGCCTTCTGAGCAGCGGCATTCTTCTCTTCCAGCGCTCTGCGGGCAAGCTCAATATTTTGCAGCTGTGCAGCGGTATGGGCCTGCTCTTCACGTTTCTTTACCAGTTGGCTTTGTTCCTCATAGAGCTGCTTGAAACGCTTCTCAATGGCGATTTGTGCGGCAACCGCTTTTTCAGCATCCTCCAAGTCCTCCTGCATGTCCCGAATGTATTGGTCAGTCAGCTTCACCGGGTCCTCTGCCTTCTCAATCAGTGAGTAGACGTTCGATAACGTCAGATCTCTCATTCGTTTAAATAATGACATTGCAATAAACTCCCTTCCTTTAAACGGATCAGTTATGATTCAAAGTGATCGCATACTTTAATATGCTATGAAGGAAAGTTAGCAATAATAAACGATCGCTGTAACTTTTTTCAATAAACTGCGTCTATACATAGATCACTATATTTTCCAGCTGTACAAATCTATCTATTGAATCTTGGGGGACAACGAATGAGCAGTCGGGCAAAGAAAGATCATCTAGAATTATTTCGAGGCTTAGCCATCTTGGCTGTGCTTATGATTCATGTCACATCCTATCCGGTCGTCACGCTGCCCATGCACTCGGCCCTGTATCCGCTCTACCATATCGTGAACACCTTCAGTCATTTTGCCGTTCCAGCATTTATTTTCTTAAGCGCATTAGTTATGTTCTACCAGTATGACGATGCACGGAAGCATAATTGGTTCTCGTTTTATTTCAAACGGTTCCAGGTCATCGCCATTCCCTATCTGTTATGGTCCATGTTCTACTATGCTCTGGTCATTTATTTCGGGGGGAAGACAATCGGTGAGACCTGGTTGTCATTCTTGACTCATTTGCTAATTGGAAGCAACTATGCACATTTGTATTTCATCATTGTGATCGCGCAGTTCTATTTGCTGTTCCCGCTGCTCCATCGGCTTCTATACATGAAGGCTGTTCGCCCCCATCTCCTTGCAGTTGGAATTATCTCGCAATTGGCCTTCTATCTCTTGAACTATCATTACTTACATTTGAGCAAAATCGGAAGCTACTCAACATCCTATATGCTTTATTACTGTATTGGCGCTTATGTAGGGCTAGCCATACAATCGACGGATGGGATCTATCGGAACAGGCCGTGGATCTTTTATGTCTGGTTTCTGTTAGCCGCCGTATACAGCTCTCAAATGTGGCTCCAGCGTAATGAACCGCATTGGGTTGCACAGCCCTGGTTATCCAGGATTAACTTTATAGCCGATTATAGCTTCTGTGCGGTCAGCTGCTTAGCATTGCTCCAATTGTCGCAGCTCCTGTCCGGCTTGCGCTTGAAATGGATAAGGAATTTCATTTACTCCATCGGCGCAGCATCGCTAGGCATTTATTATCTTCATCCGTTCCTGCTGCTTGTATGGAGAACAAAGTTCATGTCTAGCAATCCGATGCTCTATCATCCTCTAATTTGGATCGGCGGAGTCATAGCATTAATAGTCTCTTGGGGATTTACGGTTTATGTGCAAAGATTACCGGGGGGGAGCTTAATCGTTGGAAAGTCCGCTATACGAGGGGTCAAGCGTCTCAATCAGCCGTTCAAACTGGGCTTGAACGTGAAATTCCTCCATCGGCATGAAAGAAAGGCTCTCCGCATGAGGCGGAGAGCCTTTGCTAAGTCTCCTTCTGCAAGGAGGCTTCGTTCCTTACATCAGGATGACCAATAACCTCCAAATGAACTTCTTCCTTCTTCAATGTTTCTGTAATCTCTTTCATGTTCATTACCTGTTGTTTGGATACCGATACTTCCGCTATATGGACCGGATGCTTGACGACCTCAACATGCTCTTCCATAAGAGGAATTCGCATGATCTCCGGTTCTTCTTTTATACCGTCGTGGATCGCAATTTTTTCAATAACCATCTCTTCCCGTCTAACCGGAACTGTGATCGTTTGTTCGTCTTCGACGATTTCTTTATGAACCATAACAGAACCACTTGGTACTTGTTTTTTGGCTATATCAAGCACTTCTTCACGAAGCTTAAGGGTTTTGTCCGATTGCTCCATCGACACGTCTTTCTTATGCCCGATAATTCCACCAATTATAGCTCCTAGAACGGCTCCAATTAATCCAACTGTAATAAACCCAAAACCAGACCATGCAAATCCCGCCAATAATCCGGCAATTCCTCCAACCATCGCTCCAAAAAAAATTACCATAGGACCTCCGCCAAAAACTTATCTAATAATGATTGTGCCCCTACAATAATAAAATTATGAAAAAACCTACTAACCTAAAGGTTAAGTAGGAAAAACTTCATACATTTTAGTGCAATGTTTCTTCATCGATTACTTCTGCGTCACCATCTTTTTCAACATGCGCGACTTCTTTGTGAAGCACTTCACGAACTTGCTCCGTCTCTTGAACCTCGCGTTTGTGTGCAGAAATTTCCCCCGTTATGACCGTATGCTTTTCAACCTCTACTCGTTCCGCAGTAACCGGGATATGGATGGTTTCTTCATCCGTAATCGGTTCGTCCGAAGGCGAACGCTCAAGTGTTCTTCTTGTGATGACGACTTGTTCGTGTCCTACAGGGACGTCCACTGTTTTTTGTTCCTCAACCACTTCCTTATTCAGCACAACCTCACCGGTTTTCACCTGGTCTTTGTGAATATCAAGTTCCTCCTCACGGAGACTCATCGAAGCTTCCGAAGCGAACTCGGTATCCTCATCAACGGCAACTTCCGTATTCTCTACCAGATTTCTTCGCTTTCCTCATCCTTAAACAAATCGAAAAAGCCCATGTCTAAACCCTCCTTCAAAGATGTGGTGTTTTGTGATGCTCTTGTAGAATAACCCTTAGACAAAAAAATATTCGAACCTAAATTTGAGAGTAAAAATACCAGTTTTCTTCGATAGCTTTACGCTTACGCCAGAATACTTTTCGCGCTCGGGAACGTGACACTTCATTTATCGTTACATAGGCTTCATGTGTATAGAATGGTCTACATGCTCAAAAAAGCCGGACAGCTGCCGGCCTTCATCGAGGAGTATATAGGACCTTTGGTGAAATACGATACCGATAAGAGGCGATTTCTTAATCTTATTATCTCATCAACAACAGCTGCGTCCAATATTTGCGGGCATTGGCATGGCATATTAACAAGCTCACCTTTTCGCCCACACCGCCCGGTGGTTCAAACACCAGCCGGTCGCCACTTAAATCTTCAATCACAACGGTCAAAACATACCCTTGAGACACATAATTATCAATACTCGCTTTCTCCGCAGCATATTTATTGTAGTCTGACATTGTATAGCCTCCTAAAAGTTTTTGTTTACAAAAACTACTTCGAAAGCCTAAGCGAAGCTTTTGTGGTAATTGCCCATCTAGCGATTGGATTTGTATTTGCTCCGTTTCAAGTAACGTCCGCTGCCTTCCGTCCCGACAAATTGCTTATCGCGAATGACGAACTCACCGCGGCTCAAAACAGATACCGGCTCGCCCGTAACACTTATCCCTTCAAAGGGGTTATAGTCCACATTCATGTGATGGGTTTGCGCCGAAATGACACGTTCTATCAAAGGGTCAAAAATAACCAGATCCGCGTCGCTGCCAACAGCGATCGTTCCCTTTTGCGGGAAGAGACCAAAGAGCTTCGCCGCTCGCGTGGCGATAACATCCACAAATTGATTCAATGAGAGCCGGCCTTTCACAACACCTTCGGAATACATTAGGCTGAATCGGTCTTCGATGATGGGTCCGCCGTTTGGAATTTTGCTAAAATCGCCCCGGCCAAGTTCCTTTTGCCCGTTAAAATTGAATGAGCATTGATCCGAGCCTACCGTCTGAAGCTGTCCATTCTTCAGTGCATTCCATAATACATTCTGATGCCAGGCTTCGCGAAGAGGCGGTGACCAGACATATTTGGCACCTTCGAAGTTCGGCCGTTCGAGATAAGTTTCATCCAGCAGCAAATATTGAGGGCAGGTTTCTCCCCATACCTCCAGCCCCTGATTCCGGCTTTCCGCGATCTGCTGTACTGCCTCCGAGCATGTGACATGAACCACATAAAGCTGCGAATCGGCGAGTGCCGTCAGCTTCGCCGCCCGGCCAGTCGCTTCACCTTCCAGCACGGAAGGACGAGTCCTGGCATGATAGATCGGGTCGGTATTCCCTTCGGACAGCGCTTGACCGATCAAATAGTCAATAACATCACCATTCTCTGCATGAACCATCACCAAAGCACCTTGTTCTTTTGCCATCAACAGGGTACGATATAACGTTCCGTCATCTGCTTGAAGGACGTTTTTGTAAGCCATGAACACTTTCAGCGAAGTGATGCCTTCCTCTTCTATGATGCGCGGCAATTCAGCCAGTACAGCGTCATTCATCTCACCAATCATGAGGTGAAAGCTATAATCGATCACTGCTTTATCCTGCGCCTTCCCATGCCAGGCTTGGATGGAGCTGCTCAAAGGCTGCCCTTTATTCGTCAAGCAAAAGTCGATCACCGTCGTCGTTCCTCCAAAAGCTGCTGCAATTGTCCCCGTTGCATAATCATCTGCCGTTATCGTCCCTCCGAAGGGCATATCCAGATGCGTATGCGGATCGACGCCTCCAGGAAAAACAAAGCAGCCCTCCGCATCAATAATTTCAGCCGCCTCCACTTGGAGATTCATGCCAATAGCTTGAACAACTCCCTCATCAATCAACAGATCCGCCTTGTAATGATCCGTTGCCGTTACGATGATACCGTTTTTGATGATTTTGGCCATATCCACCATGCCTCCTCTCTTTAAACGCAGGCGGAGCTACCTCTCGTTTTGAACGAAGCAATCGCTTCCTGACGCTGATTCCAAGACATTGGACCGCCTTCTGAAGGAATCTCAATCATATCGATCGCCCCCTCCACTGGACACACGATCGCACATAAATTACAGCCGACACAGTCTACTTCCCGCACCTTTAGATAAGCCTTCCCCTGCTCATCGGTTAAGCGGTCGATACATTGATGAGCTGTATCTTCACAAGCGATATGGCATTTATTACAGGAAATGCATACCTCTGTATTAATCTTTGCGACAACGGCATAATTCAAATCCAATTGTCCCCAGTCCGAATAACGAGGCACGGATTGACCTGTAAGCTCCGTTACACTTTCAATTCCTTTACTGTCCAAATAATTGGAGAGCCCATCGATCATTTCCTCGATGATTCGAAATCCATGATGCATCACCGCCGTACACACCTGCACATTAGCTGCACCCATGAGCATGAATTCCGCGGTATCTTTCCAATCCGAAATGCCGCCGATTCCAGAAATCGGAATGTTGATTTGCGGGTTTCGCGCGCACTCTGCCACCATATTAAGAGCGATTGGCTTTACAGCAGGACCGCAATACCCGCCATGAGACCCTTTACCGCCTACATGAGGCACCGTATTCCAGCTATCCAAATCAACGCCTGCCAGGGAGTTAATCGTATTAATGAGTGAAATCGCGTCTGCGCCGCCTCGAACGGCAGCCAACGCAGTAGCTGTAATGTCCGTAATATTCGGCGTGAGTTTCACAATGACAGGCGTCCTGGCAGCCTCCTTCACCCACATCGTCTGCATCTCAACGAGATCAGGCTGCTGTCCCGAAGCAGCTCCCATTCCCCGCTCCGCCATACCATGGGGACAGCCAAAGTTAAGCTCCAGCCCGTCAACACCGATCGCTTCGACCCTTTTGACGATTTCATGCCACTTCTCCCGGGTCGGTTCGACCATGAGGGATGCAATTAACGCACGGTCCGGGAACCTCCGTTTCGTCTCCTCTATTTCTCTTAAATTGACTTCGAGAGGGCGATCCGTAATGAGCTCAATATTATTAAATCCTGCGACACGCTGGCCATTGAAGTGAACCGCGGCAAACCGGGATGAGGTGTTAATGATCGGATCGCCCAGCGTTTTCCAGACGGCCCCGCCCCAGCCGGCCTCGAATGCCCGCTGCACTTGGTAACCCGTATTCGTAGGCGGAGCAGAAGCCAGCCAAAACGGATTGGGAGATTTAATACCCGCCAAGCTGATGCTTAAGTTAGCCATAATGGCACCTCCTAAGAGTTTTGTGGAGCTTCACATCTTCGATTATTCTTCGCAGCAAAACTCACTTCGGAAGCATAAGCTTAAGTTTTGTGGAGCTTCACATCCTCGAGTATTCTTCGCAACAAAACTCACATCGGGAGCGTAGGCTTAAGTTTTGCGGAGCTTCACACAAATCGCTACGCCGACTCGATCTGAGCCGCGATCAGCAGCTTATAAATCGAATAGGCAGCAAGCTTGCCCTGCTGCGCGGCAGATACGACCATTGCTTCACCTTGCCCATCGCCGAACACGACATCGCCAGCGGCAAAAACCCGCGGGTTAGAGGTTTGATAACTAGCGGAGTCGATTTGCACGATACCGCGTGTATGTGCAAGTTCGAATTGCTCCACAAGCGGGAGATAACGTGTTTGTCCGATCGCTTTTATAACCGCATCTACCGGCATGGTCCACTCTGAACCCGCAATCTCTACAGGACGGGCTTTGGCTGTGCATTTATGCTGCTCCAGCCTCATTCGTATACATTCCAGACCAACGACCCGGCCCTGCTCATCCCCGATCACCCGTTTGGGAGCGGTGAACCATTGGAAGACAACGCCGTCCTGCTTGGCAAACTCATACTCAAAATCATAAGCAGTCATTTCCTTCTCGGAACGCCGATATAGGATCTGCACCTGTTCTGCGCCCATTCGAACCGAGCATGTCGCAGCATCAATTGCTGTGTTGCCCGCCCCGATAACGGCTACACGTTTACCGACCAAATCCATGGAAATGTCTGTTTTCGTAGATTCAACGAAATCGATTGCATCCAGCACACCCGCCAGTTGCTCCCCCTCGATGCCGAGCATCGGTACTTTTGACATTCCGACCGCCAGTACCACCGCATCATAATCCTTCAGCAATTGCTCCGGCATTATATCTAAGCCGACACGAATGTTCGTCCGAATATCAACGCCAAGCTGCCGAATCTGTTCTACCTCCCATAGTGCAATAGCTTGCGGTAAACGAAAGGAGACAATTCCGTACGTATTTAACCCGCCCGCCTGCTCCTTCGCTTCAAATACAGTCACGCGAAAACCGAATCTCGCCAGCTCGCGAGCTGCAGACAAGCCCGCCGGGCCACCGCCTATGACAGCAGCCGATTTGCCGTTGCTGACTCCCGCCGAGAATAACAGCTGGTCGTTCTTAATCGCCCAATCGGTGGCATAGCGCTGCAAATCCCCAATCATAATCGGCTTCGATGAATGATTAAGCACGCAAGCCCCCTCGCATAGTTCCTCGGTCGGACATACCCGCGCGCAGCTGGCACCCATCGGATTGGCTTCCATTATGGTTTTGGCAGATCCCTTCAAATTTCCAGTCGCAATTTTCTTAATGAAGGAAGGAATATTGATCCCTGTCGGGCAAGCCTGTATACAAGGCGCATCATAGCAATACAGACACCGATTCGATTCTTGAACAGCCTCCATCGGCTTCATGCCTGACTTCACTTCAGCGAAATTCCGTCTCAGCTGCTCGGCAGAAATGGACATGACCACGCACCTCCTCGCATCTTACAAGCTCGTAATATTCTCCTAAGTTTCCGGTCGGCGATCCCAGTAGAACTGCCATACGCCCCGAACCTCGCGAATCAACTTCTTGTCCATCACTCCGATAACCACTTCGTCCTGATCGCGACTGCCGATCACAACACTCGAGCCACTGGGACCGTGAACATCATTCGACGCTTGATATAAGTCCAATCGTAACCAATTGCAAATTTAAACTCTCCCTGCCCCTGCCGAGGTTATTTGAACGGCAGTCCGGTACAACAGCTCCGTCCCTGCGGAGATATCCTCGGGACTTGCATATTCAAGCGGATTATGGCTGATTCCATCCTTACACCGAACGAAGATCATGCCATAATCACAGAAATATGACATCGTCAACGAGTCGTGAAAAGGCCCGCTCATCAGCTCCGGAGGAGCAAGCCCCATCTCTCCCGCCTGTTCCTTCATTACATCCTTGATCCAATCCGCGCAGAACCGCGCTTCACTATTCGTATCCTCTCGAAGCGTATAGGTAAGTCCGTGCTCCTGTGCAATGCTATCTATAATGGCCAGCAGCTGCCTCTCACGCCGACCGCGGCGCTCCATGTCAATGTCTCGTAAATCAACGGTAAACGTAACCTTCTCCGGTATAATATTGCGAGAGTTCGGAAATACCGTCAGCGAGCCTACCGTTCCTACCGTCGGAGCCCCCGGCTCTTGACTGGCCAATTCATGAAGCGCCGTTATCACTTTAGCGCTTCCGACGAGAGCATCCCTTCTCATGGACATCGGCACGGAACCTGCATGACCCGCGAAACCCGTCATCTCCACTGTCAACCAAAGCGGACCAGATATCCCTGTTACTATACCGACCGGCGTTTCCAAGGTATCCAATATCGGGCCTTGTTCAATATGCAGCTCTAGAAAAGCCCCAATCCGGCCTTCCGCATACTGAGAGGCCGCAAATTGCTCCGGATCGCCTCCAAATTCAATTAACGCTTGCCCGCGGGTTACCCCCCTCACGTCTACCCGTTCAAGCTCGCCTTCCTCTAATCGTCCCGTTAACCCCCGAACGCCGAATAACCCTTTATTAAACCGGCAGCCTTCTTCATCGCAGAAAGCAGCGATTTCAATGGCCATCTCAGGCATAATTCCCTGCTCGGTTAAAGTCTGCACAGCTTCAAGCGCTCCCAACACACCGATCACGCCATCGAACCTGCCGCCATAAGGCTGCGAATCAATATGCGAGCCTATCATAAGAAGCGGCAATTGATCATCCCGGCCCTCTAACCGCCCGATTAAATTTCCGAAGGCATCGATTCTCGTCTGCAGTCCTGCCTCCTCCATCCAGCTCTTCACAAGCAGGACGCCTTGCAAATCCTCAGGCGTCAGCGCTAGCCGGCATACGCCTGTTTCGCCCAGCTTGCCTATCTGCGAGAGAGCATCAATTCGCTGGTGAAGCCTGTGACTGTTGATCGTCAGCGATTGGATTACTGTCATCAGCCTGCACTTCCTTTCTTTCCAGCAAGCTATCAAACGCTGCTATAAGCGTATTTGCTATAAAATCGATTTCCTCATCTGAAGCAATAAGAGGCGGACAGAGTGTCAGGATATTAACAAATCCGGCAACCGTATCCCCATTTTTGCTAATCAATAGGCCCTGCTGTTTACAAGCTTGGATAACCTGCAGCACTTTATCTGCGGAAGCGGGCTCTTTCGTAATTTGATCCTCAACCATCTCAATACCGCAAGCAGACCCAAAGAATCGGATATCGCCGACAAAGGGATGATCCAGCAGCGGATTTAATCGATAGCTGAGCTGCTGCCCCAAATAAGCAGAGCGTTCCACGAGACTCTCCCGCTCCAGAATTTCAAGATTAGCAAGCGCGACTGCGCAAGAAACCGGGTTCCCACCAAAAGTATTCACATGCCGAAAATGGCTGCTGCCATCCTTCCCTTTGAAGCTCTCATAAAGCTCGGCCCGAACAGCCGTTGCTGATAGCGGCGAGTAGGCGCTGGTCAATCCTTTGGCCATCGTCACGATATCAGGCTTCACCCCGTAATTCTGATGACCAAACTTCTCACCGGATCTGCCGAAGCCGCATATCACTTCATCCACGATAAGCAGAACACCGTGCTTGTCACAGATGTCACGGACAAGCTGCAAATACTCAGGCGGCGGCACGATCATTCCGCCTCCAGTTATGACCGGTTCAAGAATGACGCCAGCTACCGTCTCTGCGCCTTCCCAATTAATCATGCTGTCATAGATTTGCGCGCATTCGATATTGCAGCTGCTGTAGGATTTGCCGAATGGACAACGATAGCAATAAGGTGGCGGCACATGCTCAAATCCGTTTACGAGCGGTTCGTATTTCAGCTTCCTCTGTGACTGTCCCGTTGCACTGAGCGCTCCCATCGAATTTCCATGATAAGCTCTATGCCTGGAAATAAACTTATGGCGAGTTCCTTCACCCTTCTGATGATAATATTGCCGGGCGATTTTGAACGCGACCTCATTAGCATCCGAGCCGGAGTTTGAGAAGAATACGCGATAATCGCCCTCGAGCCAGCTGTTAATTTCTCCGCCAATTGAATGGCCGGAATATGAGCCTGAATTAACGGGTAATAAGCAATCGTCTTCATCTGCTCATAAGCGGCAGAGGCAATCTCTTCACGCCCATGCCCGACGTTCACGCACCACAAGCCTGACATCCCGTCAAAATATCGCTTACCATCTATATCCGTCAAGCCAGCAGCCTTCACCGGATACCATGATAAGCGGTTCATCGTTATGCGGCGAAATATGATGCCATACGAAATTGCGATCCTTCTCAAGCAGCTCTTCCTTCGAGAATGTAGGTTTAACTGCGCTCATCGCCTCGCCCCTCTCATCGCCTTACAAACATCCGATTATTCCTTCCCTGCTTCCTCATTTACCGACTTATCAACTGCCTTCGATTCATCACGATATCAACGGCTTCATCCTGGTGATCGACTTGCGGGCAAGCCCCTCTTCCTTCGTATCCAAATACCTTCTCTTCCTGCTTCAATTGCCATCCTGTAACCCTCCTTTATCTATATGTTAGAACC
>CAWCBD010000013.1:1100000-1212429 GCA_963793665.1 uncultured Paenibacillaceae bacterium | reverse complement strand
TGGCCCATAAATACCATTGCGCTTCGGGGCAGTCATCTAAACCATCGATTAGACGGTAGGCGGCATCCGGTTCTTCACGGGCCAATACAATCCCTTTCCACAGCTGGTAATAACGTTTCCAGACGGGATTCGGGGCGATTTCCCATATTTTTTCGGCAAAATCGTCTTTGCGAACATATAGCGTTTCATGTAGGATGCTTATCCATATATGTTGTGGAACGCTGCTTCGAATAACGGCGAGCAGGTCCGCAAGCTGTTCCTCATGACCGGCTATCAGCGCAAGCAGCGGAAGCCGCGACCAGGACGGCGCATAAGCTCGGCCGCATCGACAAGGCGGCCGAATATCGGGCGGCGGCTTCCCCGAACATCCACAGTCCTTCGAACGCCAAGCCAGCCATATGCTGACTCCGATACGATCCCGAGCCGGACAGAGTCGAATAGTTGACTGCGCCGTTCCCGGCCTCAATTGCCATTTCCAGCAGCGGCACCGCTTCAGCAGGTCGGCGGTTCTCCACTAACAGCCCGGCGAGCAGCTCAAGCATCTCGCAATGACCGCTATGCCGATCTATTGCTTGCCGCAGGAGCACAATGGCTTCTTCCGCTTGCCCTGTTGCGTTCAAAGCGTAAGCCGCTTTCTGTATCAGATCGGCGCTTTGCGAGGAGCCGGGCTTGAAGCCTGGGCACTCGCCGTGTGCGCCAAGGAGCGGAAGAAAGAACTGCAGCGCTTCGTCATATTTTTGCTGCTGATACAGTTCCGTTCCGTAAGCGTAACGGTATTCCGCATCATCTGGATTACTGCGAAGCGCGTTTTGTAAAATGGCCGTGTTGCGCTCATTCTTGTTTTTTTCGGCGATTACTGCATTCAAATACCCTTCATGAAGCACGGTCAGCTCCGACCGGAGCAGACATGCGTCAGGCAGCGCCAGCAGGGAAGGGACGACCTGTTCGTGAATCGGACGGCTGAAGCGTATGCGGGGGTCGCTTCGGAACAGCCGGCAAGCTTCATCGGCCATAGATTCACCGTCTGCCGAATCACCAATAAAACTTACTATTTGCACATAGTAGCCGTGCACGTCCTCCTGCTCGGTTAGATAGGAAAGGCAGCCGGGGGGAGGGGGTGCAAGCTTTTCGTCGGCATCCAGAATGAGGATCCATCGTTTCGTCGCCAACTCAAGACCAGTATTACGCGCTTTGGCGAAATCATTTTCCCACGGCGCTTGAACGACTCTGGCTCCGTATCTCCCGGCAATCTCCATGGTGCTGTCCGTGGAACCCGTATCGACCACAATAATTTCTTCAACATATTCATAAACCGAAGCCAGACAGGCGTCCAGCCGCTCCGCTTCATCCTTGACGATCATGCACAGTGTTATATCACACTTCATATTGCCTCTTTCAACGCAAGGAACCGTCCTCGAAGGGGAGGACAAGCCGGCATGCGTTTGTCAATTCTCTTAGTCGTGATGTTTCCGACAATCGTTCCAAATGCCGATCGGCAAAAACAGCTAGAGTCCGGACCAAAGCAGCTGCGGCGACGGCCGGATTCGGCCTATTCTGAACGGCTAAAGCATCGCTCCAGATGTCGGTGATCCGGTTCACGGCTGCATGGCGGCGGTTTGAGTAAGCCGTCTTGATCGCCATTATCATATCGACCAGCCCGCCTTGATCAAGAATGAGATCATCTACAGACTGTTCGCCAATCAAGCAAGCGATTATACCGGGTTGCTGTTCCGGCTGCAATTCCGTAAGCTGCTGCCAATGACATCTCGCCTCCTCAAGCCTGCCTGCGATGCTGCAGAAAAGTACTTTTATTCGAAGCAGGTCCGCATGGGGCAAATTCGCCAACAGCGGCTGTTCAAGCTGCATTCGGGCCTTATCGAGGTCGCCTGCGAGCAGAGCGTGGGCTGCTGTATGGACGGCAGCGTCCTCATACGGAAGCAGATGACGAAAGTGCTCGATTATGAGAAGAGCCGCTTGACTACAGCCGGTTCCAGCCATAATCGTCATGATCTTTATCATTTGTTCGGCCTTATCGATTGGCAGCCGCTCAAGTACGAAAGGGACGATATCCGCTTCCCGGCCGGAAATACGAAGGAGATGAAATAACCGGAATAGAGGGGGCTCGAAGGCAGGGCAGCACTTAACGGCATGCAAGTAACATTCGGCCGCTTTTTCAACATCCAGGGATGCTTCATGCAGCAGACCAAGCTGGTATGAGGAGAGGTATGTGCCCATCCCTTCCTCTGTATGAAAACCGGACGAGGGCGGACCGGTCTTCACCGCATTGGCGAATGCTTCTTTGGCCTGATGAAAGTCAGCCCTGTTCATGTGGAAGATACCCAAATAGTGGTAAAGGTCGGCGTAACCAGGGTATTTCGCAATCCCTTCCGTGCAAACGGCCGCCCCTTGCTCGTATTGTCCCAGAGCCATATGGCATTTGGCTTCGCATTTGTAGAGCAGATGGGCATAGCTCGTTTTCGGATCCGTCATCATTCGGGATTTTCGGAAGCCCTCTTGAGCTTCAAGCACCATGCCGAGCCGCATCCACTCCACGGAAATGTTATAAAGATGAAACGGATCGTCCGGCTTCTCTTTTAACGTTTCCTGCAGCAGAAGCAGATTGCGTTCGGTCTTGTTTTTTCGCTGGATCACTTCCTCTTGGTATCCGTAATGGTTAATCCGCACATCCGTCATCATAAAGGAGGCATTCGGATTGCGCGACTGAATGCTGGGCGTGATCTGTTCGTGGATGCGGCCTTCAAAACGATGGCGCGGATGGTTGCGAAACATCCGGATGGTCGGGTTGATGACGGCAGGTCCACTTCGTTCACCCGGGTAATTGTAAATATGTACGAAGAAGCCAGCCATGCTGTCTTGGCCGGCGTATTGAAGCAGCTTTGCTCCGGCAGCCTCATCCAGCTCCTCGTCCGCATCAAGCACTAAAATCCATTTTCCAGAAGCATGCTGTAAACCAACGTTACGAGCAAATGCGAAATCGCTGCGCCATTCGCTGTCAATTACGGTAGCTCCCAGGCTGCGGGCGATGTCCGCAGTCCCGTCAGTGGAGCCGGTATCGACTACTATAATTTCATCAACCGCCTTACCCGCGCTTTCCAAGCACCGTGTAATGACATCGGCTTCATCCTTCACGATCATGCATAAGGAAATCAGGGGTGACGACATCTGCGTTCCTCCTTTGAGCCGGCGTCCATTCCGTGCGCCAATCGATTTTGCCAAGCAGATCGATGCTTGCAGTCGTTTTCTGCGAATCTGCGCGAAGCAGGGTAGAATCTGGGCTCAGTTTCAAAGCTGTCTGAAGGACGCTTCGAGCGGTCTGCAGATAACTCAGTGCCGCTCCGACCCTTGCGGAATCCCCGCGTTCGGGAACCGCCTGCTCGAATAGGGCGGCCGCCTCACCGTAGTGTCCCCGGTCATACAAAATTTCCGCCAGACTGGCGGTCGCCTCGCCATCCAGCCGATCCTCCTCGAGCAGGAGGAGGAAAAGATCCCCCGCAGGCTTTACGTAACCGCTGCGATAGAGACATTTTGCTGCATGCAGAAGCAGCGAACGATCCGAGTGTGCGAACCGGGCCGCTATATCCAGCAGACCGGATTGAATGGATTTGTTTATCACTTCCAAGGTCAATTGCAATAATGGCTCATCCTGCGATTCATTCGGAGGCTGCCATAACCGACGTTCTAACGTTTGATAGAGACGTCTGGTTTCTGCATCAAGCTCCCAATAAAATTCATAAATAAGCGCCGAACCCCGGCTCCATGTCGCAATGGCCAGCGTTTGTGTGATGTCAGTCCGTCGTCCAGGCAGTTCCGCGTGCGAAAGCTGCTGCAGGATAGAGATGGACTGATCGTACTGGTTAAGGTGGAGATGAGCCAGCGCAGCAGCATATTGAAATTCCGGGCTGGAGGAGAAAGATTCTTCGTTCCGCTGGGCGGTCAGTTCATCGTAATGGCCCAAATAATACATGACTTCAGCGAATTTTTCGGCTCGATCCGGCAGCCTCGCGAGAAGCTGCAGCAAACGTTCGGCAATAATGCCGGCCGGGACGTTCAAGATGTCCAGGGCGGCAGACCACCCGAGAACAGCCGGCATGTAATCCGGCATGGATCTCCAGCGCTTGCTCAAAGCATTTCTTGGCCGATTCCCATTGCCCGAGCTTGCCCAGCACTTCTCCGAGCTCCGTATAAGCGCGGAAAGAAGCGGTTCCGGTTTCAACGGGATACAGGGCTGAAGAAGACGGACAGCCGACCGCTTTTTGAAAGCTTTGGCCAGCTTCGGGAAACAACCCTTGCAGACGATAGGAACGACCGAGCAGGAAATGAAGATCGGGATAATCTGGATAATATCCGCATTCTTCGTTCAGCAGCCGGGCGGCTTCGTCGGGTCTCTCGAGCGTCAAGAGCAGTTTGGCGATATCCCGAATAAGGCCGGGACGGTAGGCGGCTGCGGCCGGGGCAAGAGTTTTTGCGTTCAGCAGATCCTTGAGCGAATCGTGCAGATCGCCGCGCTGTTCCTTCACGATGCCGAGGTTGTAGAGCATAAAAGGGTCTTGAGGTGATTCGGCAAGTATGGATGTTAGAATCCGCTCGTTCCGCTCCCTTTTTTCCAACTGATTTTTGATTTCGGCAAAATAGCCCAGGTGGGTCAACTTCAACTCGGACAGCTCAATTCGGTCTGAAGTGCTGTGTTCCAGAATGGAAGGGATGATCTGCTCGTGAATGCGCTGGCGGAAGCGATAGGATGGATGATTGCGAAACAACCGAACCATCTGATGCTGCAGACGCTCCTCGGGGAGACGCCCCAAGACGTTGTCAATAGTAACCCATAGAGCTTCAGCATCTGTCGCGGCGAGCCGCATTCGCAAATTTTCAGCTCCTGCCGAAAGGACTTCATCCGCATCGATATAGAAGATCCAACGAGCTTGCGTATGGGTGAGCCCCAGCGTTCCGTGCAAAGGAAAAATCATCCTGCCAAGCAGCAGAGATAACCTTGGCACCGTAGGAAATTGCGATTTCGATGGTGCGGTCTGTCGATCCCGTATCCACGATGACGATTTCGTCGGCGATCGCTTTTACGCTGTCGAGGCAGAAGGGCAGAAGCGTTTCTTCATTACGAACAATCAACTGAACGCATAACAACGGTTCGGTCATCGTTTGTCCTCCTTTCTTTAAAACTAAAGAAATGCCCGTAAAATGTAATTAATTTATGAGCCTTGGGCATTGAATATGACGTCAATTGTTGAAGCGACGAGCGTTGTGGCAGATCGATAGCTGAGCCGGGTGTATTTCATGAACCGTTGAGGGACGAGCACGTTTACGGTGCCGCTTGTAATATTCACTCCCTCCACATCCCGGAACCAGTGTGTACCGTCGGCGCTTACTTCAACGAAAGCATCGACTACGGCGCCGGAAGGGCTTTGATTATAAATAAAGAAGGAGTAGGTTTCGAGAATAGAAGTGGTGATGGCCGATAACGGCGTAAGTGTTAGAACGGTACCTGCTCCCACGTTCAGGAATGATTGCTCGATAAAATTGTTCTGCGAAATGGCCGTTAATGTGCCTCCGACGATGGTGGCCGCAAGGACTTGTGAGACCGTGCTCACGGTACCGCCGATGATGGTAACTGCATTAATTGTGCCGCCGACGATGGTGGCGGCGAGAACTTGCTGGACGGTGTTGATGGTGCCGCCGATGACGGTGACAGCGTTAAGCGTGCCGCCGACGATGGTGGCGGCGAGAACTTGCTGGACGGTGTTGATGGTGCCGCCGATGACGGTGACAGCGTTGAGCGTGCCGCCGACGATGGTGGCGGCGAGAACTTGCTGGACGGTGTTGATGGTGCCGCCGATGACGGTGACGGCGTTGAGCGTGCCGCCGACGATGGTGGCGGCGAGGACTTGCTGGACCGTGTTGATGGTGCCGCCGATGACGGTGACAGCGTTAAGTGTTCCGCCGACGATAGTGGCGGCGAGAACTTGTTGGACAGTGTTGATGGTGCCGCCGATGACGGTGACAGCGTTGAGCGTGCCGCCAATGACGGTGACGGCGTTAAGTGTTCCGCCGACGATGGTGCCAGCAAGGACTTGCTGGACAGTGTTGATGGTGCCGCCGATGACGGTGACGGCATTGAGTGTGCCGCCGATGATGGTGGCGGCGAGAACTTGTTGAACGGTGTTGATGGTGCCGCCGATGACGGTGACAGCGTTAAGCGTGCCGCCGACGATGGTGGCGGCGAGAACTTGCTGGACGGTGTTGATGGTGCCACCGATGACGGTGACAGCGTTAAGTGTTCCGCCGACGATGGTGGCGGCAAGGACTTGTTGGACGGTGTTGATGGTGCCGCCGATGACGGTGACAGCGTTAAGTGTTCCGCCGACGATGGTGGCGGCAAGGACTTGCTGTACGGTATTAATGGTGCCACCGATGACAGTGACAGCATTGAGCGTACCGCCGATGACGGTGACAGCGTTGAGCGTGCCGCCAACGATGGTGGCGGCAAGAACTTGTTGAACGGTGTTGATGGTGCCGCCGATGACAGTGACAGCGTTAAGTGTTCCGCCGACGATGGTGGCGGCAAGGACTTGTTGAACGGTGTTGATGGTGCCGCCGATGACAGTGACAGCGTTAAGCGTGCCGCCGACGATGGTGGCGGCAAGGACTTGCTGTACGGTGTTGATGGTGCCACCGATGACAGTGACAGCATTGAGCGTACCGCCGATGACGGTGACAGCGTTGAGCGTGCCGCCGACGATGGTGGCAGCAAGGACTTGTTGAACGGTATTGATGGTGCCACCGATGACAGTGACAGCGTTAAGTGTTCCGCCGACGATGGTGGCGGCGAGCACTTCTTCGAACGGTATTGATGGTACCGCCGACGATGGTAGCAGCGAGGACCTCTTCAATAGTATTAATGGTGCCACCGATGACGGTGGCAGCATTAAGAGTTCCGCCAACAATAGTGGCGGCAAGGACTTGCTGAACAGTGTTGATGGTGCCACCGATGACGGTGACAGCATTAAGTGTGTCCGCCGACGATAGTGGCGGCAAGCGACTTGCTTGAACGGTATTGATGGTACCGCCGACGATGGTAGCAGCGAGGACCTCTTCAATAGTATTAATGGTGCCACCGATAACGGTGACAGCATTAAGTGTTCCGCCAACAATAGTGGCAGCAAGGACTTGCTGAACGGTGTTGATCGTGCCACCGATGACGGTAACAGCGTTAAGTGTTCCGCCAACGATAGTGGCGGCGAGCACTTCTTCAATGGTATTGATGGTACCGCCGACGATGGTAGCAGCGAGGACCTCTTCGATAGTATTGATGGTGCCACCGATAACGGTGACAGCATTAAGTGTTCCGCCGACAATAGTGGCGGCAAGGACTTGCTGAACAGTATTGATGGTGCCACCGATGACAGTAACAGCATTAAGTGTTCCACCGACAATAGTGGCTGCCAACACTTGTTCGACCACGTTCAAGGTGCCGCCCGTGACAGTGAGTGCGCTAATCTCAGTCGCGACTGTACCGCCGATGATGTTTACGTTCATGGTACCGCCAACGATAGTGGCAGCGAGCACCTCTTCGATGGTATTGATGGTACCGCCGACGATGGTAGCAGCGAGGACCTCTTCGACTGTGTTGATGGTGCCGCCGATGACGGTGACAGCATTAAGTGTTCCGCCGACAATAGTGGCGGCAAGGACTTGCTGAACAGTATTGATGGTGCCACCGATGACGGTAACAGCGTTAAGTGTACCGCCAACGATAGTGGCGGCGAGCACTTCTTCGATGGTATTGATGGTACCGCCGACGATGGTAGCAGCGAGGACCTCTTCAATAGTATTGATGGTGCCACCGATAACGGTGACAGCATTAAGTGTTCCGCCAACAATAGTGGCAGCAAGGACTTGCTGAACAGTATTGATGGTGCCACCGATAACGGTAACAGCATTAAGTGTTCCACCGACAATAGTGGCTGCCAACACTTGTTCGACCACGTTCAAGGTGCCGCCCGTGACAGTGAGTGCGCTAATCTCAGTCGCGACTGTACCGCCGATGATGTTTACGTTCATGGTACCGCCAACGATAGTGGCAGCGAGGACCTCTTCGATGGTATTGATGGTACCGCCGACGATGGTAGCAGCGAGGACCTCTTCGATAGTATTGATGGTGCCGCCGATAACGGTGACAGCATTAAGTGTTCCGCCGACAATAGTGGCAGCAAGGACTTGCTGAACAGTGTTAATCGTGCCACCGATGACGGTAACGGCGTTAAGTGTACCGCCAACGATAGTGGCGGCGAGCACCTCTTCGATGGTATTGATGGTACCGCCGACGATGGTAGCAGCAAGGACCTCTTCGATAGTGTTGATGGTGCCGCCGATGACGGTGACAGCGTTAAGTGTTCCGCCAACGATAGTGGCGGCCAGCACCTCTTCGATGGTATTAATGGTACCGCCGACGATGGTGGCAGCAAGGACTTCTGACGTATTGATGGTGCCACCGATGACGGTAACAGCAGGTACCGCCAAGATATTGATGGTGCCACCAATGACAGTGACAGCGTTAAGTGTTCCGCCAACGATAGTGGCGGCGAGCACCTCTTCGATGGTATTGATGGTACCGCCGACGATGGTAGCAGCAAGGACCTCTTCAATAGTATTGATGGTGCCGCCGATAACGGTAACAGCATTAAGTGTTCCGCCGACAATAGTGGCGGCAAGGACTTGCTGAACAGTATTGATGGTGCCACCGATAACGGTAACAGCATTAAGTGTTCCGCCAACAATAGTGGCGGCGAGCACTTCTTCGATGGTATTGATGGTACCGCCGACGATGGTAGCAGCGAGGACCTCTTCAATAGTATTGATGGTGCCACCGATAATGTGACAGCGTTAAGTGTTCCGCCAACGATAGTGGCAGCAAGGACCTCTTGGACGGTATTGATGGTACCGCCGACGATGGTAGCAGCAAGGACCTGTTGAACAGTATTGATGGTGCCGCCGATGACAGTGACAGCGTTAAGTGTTCCGCCAACGATAGTGGCGGCAAGCACCTCTTCGATGGTATTAATGGTACCGCCGACGATGGTAGCAGCAAGGACTTGTTGAACAGTATTGATGGTGCCACCGATGACAGTAACAGCGTTAAGTGTTCCGCCAACGATAGTGGCGGCAAGCACCTCTTGGATGGTATTGATGGTACCGCCGACGATGGTAGCAGCAAGGACTTGTTGAACGGTATTGATGGTGCCACCGATGACAGTGACAGCGTTAAGTGTTCCGCCAACGATAGTGGCAGCAAGCACTTCTTCGATGGTATTGATGGTACCGCCGACGATGGTAGCAGCGAGGACCTCTTCGATAGTATTGATGGTGCCGCCGATAACGGTGACAGCATTAAGTGTTCCGCCGACAATAGTGGCAGCAAGGACTTGCTGAACGGTGTTAATCGTGCCACCGATGACAGTAACAGCATTAAGTGTACCGCCAACGATAGTGGCGGCGAGCACTTCTTCGATGGTATTGATGGTACCGCCGACGATGGTAGCAGCGAGGACCTCTTCAATAGTATTGATGGTGCCACCGATAACGGTGACAGCATTAAGTGTTCCGCCAGACAATAGTGGCGGCAAGGACTTGCTGAACAGTATTGATGGTGCCACCGATAACGGTAACAGCATTAAGTGTTCCACCGACAATAGTGGCTGCCAACACTTGTTCGACCACGTTCAAGGTGCCGCCCGTGACAGTGAGTGCGCTAATCTCAGTCGCGACTGTACCGCCGATGATGTTTACGTTCATGGTACCGCCAACGATAGTGGCGGCAAGGACTTCTTGAATGGTATTGATGGTACCGCCGACGATGGTAGCAGCGAGGACCTCTTCGATAGTATTGATGGTGCCGCCGATAACGGTGACAGCATTAAGTGTTCCGCCGACAATAGTGGCAGCAAGGACTTGCTGAACGGTGTTAATCGTGCCACCAATGACAGTAACAGCGTTAAGTGTTCCGCCAACGATAGTGGCGGCGAGCACCTCTTCGATGGTATTGATGGTACCGCCGACGATAGTAGCAGCGAGGACCTCTTCAATAGTATTGATGGTGCCGCCAATAACGGTAACAGCATTAAGTGTGCCGCCGACAATAGTGGCGGCAAGGACTTGCTGAACAGTATTGATGGTGCCACCGATAACGGTAACAGCATTAAGTGTTCCGCCAACGATAGTGGCGGCAAGCACCTCTTCGATGGTATTGATGGTACCGCCGACGATAGTAGCAGCGAGGACCTCTTCGACTGTGTTGATGGTGCCGCCAATGACAGTAACAGCGTTAAGTGTTCCGCCAACGATAGTGGCGGCGAGCACCTCTTCGATGGTATTGATGGTACCGCCGACGATGGTAGCAGCGAGGACCTCTTCAATAGTATTGATGGTGCCGCCGATAACGGTGACAGCATTAAGTGTTCCGCCAACAATAGTGGCGGCAAGGACTTGCTGAACAGTATTGATGGTGCCACCGATAACGGTAACAGCATTAAGTGTTCCACCGACAATAGTGGCTGCCAACACTTGTTCGACCACGTTCAAGGTGCCGCCCGTGACAGTGAGTGCGCTAATCTCAGTCGCGACTGTACCGCCGATGATGTTTACGTTCATGGTACCGCCAACGATAGTGGCAGCAAGGACTTCTTCGAAGGTATTGATGGTACCGCCGACGATGGTAGCAGCGAGGACCTCTTCGATAGTATTGATGGTGCCGCCGATAACGGTGACAGCATTAAGTGTTCCGCCGACAATAGTGGCGGCAAGGACTTGCTGAACGGTGTTAATCGTGCCACCAATGACAGTAACGGCGTTAAGTGTACCGCCAACGATAGTGGCGGCGAGCACCTCTTCGATAGTATTGATGGTACCGCCGACGATGGTAGCAGCAAGGACCTCTTCGATAGTGTTGATGGTGCCGCCAATGACAGTGACAGCGTTAAGTGTTCCGCCAACGATAGTGGCGGCGAGCACCTCTTCGATGGTATTGATGGTACCGCCGACGATGGTAGCAGCAAGGACCTCTTCGATGTGTTGATGGTGCCGCCGATGACAGTAACAGCGTTAAGTGTTCCGCCAACGATAGTGGCGGCGAGCACCTCTTCGATGGTATTGATGGTACCGCCGACGATGGTAGCAGCAAGGACCTCTTCGATAGTATTGATGGTACCGCCGATTACGGTAACAGCATTAAGTGTTCCGCCGACAATAGTGGCGGCAAGGACTTGCTGAACAGTATTGATGGTGCCACCGATAACGGTAACAGCGTTAAGTGTTCCGCCAACGATAGTGGCGGCGAGCACCTCTTCGATGGTATTGATGGTACCGCCGACGATGGTAGCAGCAAGGACCTCTTCGAATAGTATTGATGGTGCCACCGATAACGGTGACAGCATTAAGTGTTCCGCCAACAATAGTGGCAGCAAGGACTTGCTGAACAGTATTGATGGTGCCACCGATAACGGTAACAGCATTAAGTGTTCCACCAACAATAGTGGCTGCCAACACTTGTTCGACCACGTTCAAGGTGCCGCCCGTGACAGTGAGTAGCGCTAATCTCAGTCGCGCACTGTACCGCCGATGATGTTTACGTTCATCGTACCGCCAACGATAGTGGCGGCGAGCACCTCTTCAACGGTATTGATGGTACCGCCGACGATGGTAGCAGCGAGGACCTCTTCGATAGTATTGATGGTGCCGCCGATAACGGTGACAGCATTAAGTGTTCCACCAACGATAGTAGCAGCAAGGACTTCTTGAATCGTGTTAATCGTGCCGCCGATGACAGTAACGGCGTTAAGCGTCCCGCCGACAATAGTGGCCGCCAACACTTGTTCGACCACGTTCAAGGTGCCGCCCGTGACAGTGAGAGCAGTAATCTCAGTCGCCACTGTACCGCTGATTACATTGACGTTCATCGTACCGCCGACGATGGTAGCAGCAAGGACTTCTTGAATCGTGTTGATCGTGCCGCCGATGACGGTAACGGCGTTAAGCGTCCCACCGACAATAGTGGCCGCCAACACTTGTTCGACCACGTTCAAGGTGCCGCCCGTGACAGTGAGTGCAGTAATCTCAGTCGCCACTGTACCGCTGATTATATTCACGTTCATCGTACCGCCGACGATGGTAGCGGCAAGGACTTCTTGAATCCGTGCGTCTAAGCGTCCCGCCGACAATAGTGGCCGCCAACACTTGTTCAACCACGTTCAAGGTGCCGCCCGTGACAGTGAGTGCAGTAATCTCAGTCGCCACAGTACCGCTGATTACATTGACGTTCATCGTCCCGCCGACGATGGTAGCGGCAAGGACTTCTTGAACGGCGTTCATCGTCCCGCCGACAATAGTGGCCGCCAACACTTGCTCAACCACGTTCAAGGTGCCGCCCGTGACAGTGAGAGCAGTAATCTCAGTCGCCACTGTACCGCTGATTACATTGACGTTCATCGTCCCGCCGACGATAGTAGCGGCAAGGACTTCTTGAACGGCGTTCATCGTCCCGCCGACAATAGTGGCTGCCAACACTTGTTCGACCACGTTCAAGGTGCCGCCCGTGACAGTGAGAGCAGTAATCTCAGTCGCCACTGTACCGCTGATTACATTGACGTTCATCGTACCGCCGACGATGGTAGCGGCAAGGACTTCTTGAATCGTGTTGACCGTGCCGCCGATGACGGTTACGGCGTCAAGCGTCCCGCCGATAATAGTGGCTGCCCGTACTTCTTCCACAACATTCAGCGTTCCGCCGACTATCGTTGCCGCCAATAAATTCGAAATCGTACCGTTCAGCAAATTTGACAGCACGCCTGCAACGATAGTGGCTGCAAACACATTTTTGATGACATCGATCGTTCCGCCCGTAATCTCGGCGCTGACTTGACCGGAGACGATCCTCGCATCGATTTGGCCTGCCGTAACGGTAACGCCCATTACGTTTTCTATTGTAGTAATCGTACCGGAACTGACGACGGCACCTAAAATATTAGTTAACGTACCGCTAAGCATGATTGTGGTTATATTGCCCGATTCGTCAGTTGAGACGGGATGCAATGCGGCATTTCGGTCCGCCCCAAAAATCAGTACGCTCTGATCGTGGGGATCAGTATTAAAAACCGCAAAATTCGGCATCTCGCATAACCTCCAAGGTCACTGGAATTCAATAGTCGATATAACCATGCATATGCGGATACCGGACTATTCATGGTTCTTTTATCCCAAAAAAAAGAACAGCCATGTTAACGCATGGCTGTTCCGGCAAAATAAATATTCGTTTTCGTCGCTCATCACGTTGCGCTAATGAAAAGGACCATAACCAAATTGTCAAAATAGGGCGCTATCGCATAGATTTCTTCGCCGAGAGCAACAATGCCTAAATCGAAATAATCGCTGTGATAACCCGTTAAGAAAATCCCGTTATCTACAGTCACATTCGAACCGCCGATATAAATTTGTCCGGTTTGCAGGAGAACTCTTTCTCCGGTTCCAGTAAGAATCAAGGTTTGTACATCTTCTAGTACATCAACCTTTACACTAGATGCCATATACTACCACCTCTGATCTTGGTTATTTTGAAGCCTTGTGTTCCCACCAACAAATTGTGAATCCTGACAAGATTAGGCTGGGGTGAATTGCTAGCGACACGGATACCCAGACTGGAGTTAGGGGGTAAGATGATCCTTCCGTTAAAATCAATCATGATCGAACTGCTGGGCTGGATAACGGTTGAGAATGGGAGGGCTTCGGTAAATGGGTCGGAAGATTGGGAGATCATTTTTACCGTTACCCCCGAAGTATGGGATGAACCGAAGTTGGCATTATAGGAGGGAATTAATGTTCCGCCCTGAAATGTTCCATTCCGGATCAAAGTAAACAATGTGTTTGTAGTGGCTCCATCGATAATTTGAGCGATGTGAACCTGTTTGTCCGAATCGGCCGGATTGTGCAGCTCGATACCCATAAAACTGTTTGCGGACAACGACAATGGCCCGCTGGTGGCGAAGAAATATAAGCCGAGTTTGTCACCGTTGTGTTCCAGATTGTGCAGATCTTTTTCATTTGACAATTAAACTCACATCCTTCATTTTCAGGATTTAGATTTTGAATCGTATTACGGATGGCCTAATACTCTATCAGCCCTTTCTCTTATCCCTCCTAAGTCATTAGTCAATGCTAGTTTATGAGAAATAGAAGGTTAATGCTTGTACAACTGTCTTGGCAGAGAAAACTTTTCGTTAAACAGTCAAATTAAAAGGATGAAGCACCAGGCCTCATCCTGTCGGCTTGAAACCGATCAACGTTTGAGCTTGAAAGTAAACGTCGCATTCCGCTTCTGAAGCGGCACCATCAACGGTTTGAAGAGTGATGCGTGTGTATTTCAAAAAACGGGTCGGCACGATGACGACGGTTTGCCCGGATTGCACCGTCGCTTCACGGTCAAAGGCAAAATCGTCCCTATTCGGACTTACTTCAACCCGTGCTCGAACCGGTTCCTTGCCCCGATTGACTACTGCGTACGAATATACGTTAAGCTTGGAGGTGTTCTGAGGAGGAAGCTTGCAGAGTGTGTCAGAGATTGCTATGCCGCAAATTCTCTTTCCGATGTACCGTACCGCAACAACAACTGAAACGTTCTTCTTCCGCCTGCGACGGATTCTTTTTTTATACTTTGGTGTTCTCCTCCGACACGGTTTACTCCGGCATTTTTCCATGTCTCCATCACCTCCAGCCGCTGATTATCTAACTGCATCTTATGCGTTACCCATTATGGAGCGCTTGTATGTATACCTAAGCAGGATCACTCGGAAAAGGCAGATGCGATCGACTACATGCTGAAAGCTGAAATCAAAACACCGGTTCAGTATTGGCTGATCTCTCGTTTATTTCTTATTCGATGCTTTTTTATTATAATAAGCTCATCCAAGTCGTTTCCAAGAATGGAGAGCTGCGAATTGACGGCTGTACAATCCGTAACCAATGAGCAAGCAAGGAATTTCCTATTAGCCCATCATGGACTTATAACTGCGAATAGATTTGAGGGAAAAGCAGGCATACTGGCGTATGTTGAGCGTGTGGGCTGTTTGCAGTTCGATCCGTTGAATGTTGTCGGATATAATCAGGAGTTGGTTTTACAGTCGCGAATTCCGGGCTTCCACTCTCGGATGCTGCAAGAGCTGCTCTATGAGGACCGGATGCTGGTCGATGGCTGGGATAAGAATATGTCGATCTATCGGCGAGAGGACTGGCCTTACTTTTCCCGTTTACGAGAGGCCGCCGCATTGAGGCTTGCAGCGATGCCGCATGTGAATGAAATCGTGCCGCAGGTGATGGAGAAGTTGATGGCAGAGGGGCCTCTATCATCGAGCGGTCTTGAATATAATGAGGTTGTCGACTGGGCATGGGCGCCTACCCGGTTATCACGGGCAGTGCTCGAGAGCATGTACTTCACAGGTGATTTGATCGTGCATCATAAGGATCGGACTCGTAAGGTATATGATCTGGCGAGCCGTCATTTGCCAGCGGAATTATTGCAGGCAAGGGACCCGAATGAGACAGAGGAAGCTTACTGGGAGTGGTATGTTCTGCGGCGCATGGGGGCAATTGGCTTTGTGTGGAATAGTTCAGGCGATGCATGGCTCGGGATCTCCGGCATGAAGAGTAAGGAGCGGACCCATGCTATTTATGAGCTGCAGGACAAGGGAATGGTGCTGCCAATCCAAGTGGAAGGCATCCAGAAGCAGCTTTATATGAGAGCGGAAGACCTCCCTCTTCTCAAGGAAGTCATGCATGAGGATTATAGCTTTCCGCCAAGAGCCTTCGTACTAGCTCCTTTAGATAATCTGATTTGGGATCGCCGGCTGATTAAAGAAGTTTTTGATTTTGACTACCGGTGGGAAGTCTATAAACCGTTATCAGAACGCCAATTCGGTTATTATGTGCTCCCTGTCATGTGCGGGAACCGGTTTGTCGCCAGATTTGAGCCAGGACTGGACAAGAAGAAGCAGGAGCTTATCATCAAAAACTGGTGGTGGGAGCCAGGCATGACGGGGACAGCGCAGATGGATGAGCTGTTAAGTGAAGGTTTCCGGCAATTTATGAATTTCACGGGCGTGAAATCCGTTCGTTTGGAAGAAGCGATTCATGCTGAACAGCTGCCGGATTTGGATTGGTTAGTTCGATTGGAAATTTAGGCCGCTCTTTAGTAAACTTTGAAGTAAGGAGTGAGTGAAACGTGGACAATAAATTATTTACGGTTAACGAAGCCAATGAACTGCTGCCGCAGCTGAAGGAAGATTTGCAGACTTTGCGTGACTTAGCTGGGGCGATGGAAGATCAGTATATAGAATTGCAGAAGTCGAAGGAGAAATATGAACTGGCCGCGATTCGCACAACGGGCGCTCATGATCCTTTCTTCGAGGCGGAGGGCCGGATTGAATTCATGAAGGTTGAAGCGGATCTCTTAATTGAGAACTTCACGCGAAAAGGTGTCCTGCTCAAGATGATCAGTCCTGGATTAATTGATTTTCCGGCGGTAATCGATGGCAAGGAGGTACTGATCTGCTGGAAGGAAGGCGAAGAGCGGATTACTCATTACCATGGCTGGCATGATGGGTTTAATGGCCGCAAGCCGCTTCCAGGTGTATAAACAACTAGTGGTCATTGTCATTTTTCATGCTATAATAAGGGCAATTGTGAATTTCTAGGAGGTATCCAATTTAGACATCATGTGGACCTAATTCCGGAAGTCGATCATCGTAAATTCGATAGGACGACGAGTAAGCTCTGCCTGTGAGCGGAGCGGGAATAGGGAAACTGTGTCTAAAAGGGGAGACTCCTTTCATTGTTCGCTGGCGGCTTGTCCTGCCAGCGAACGACGACTGACCACGGCCTTCATTTGCCATTGTGGCATTTGTAGAGGCAATTGGTTCATTTCCTATTTCCGCATATCCACTGCCGCAGGTGAAGCCTGCGGTTTTTTTGTATCTCACTTGATCCGCCGCTAAGGGATGGTGTCAGCTTTTTTACCATTTCTTCTTGTGTCCTCGAATGTCAGCGCCCCTTCTTGCACGTTATACACTAAATGCAAAGTGGTGATTTTTATGACATTAATAAGCTGTCGAGGCATTCAAAAAAGCTTTGGCGATCTATCGGTTCTTCAGCAGATTCATTTGGATATCGCGGATCAGGAACGAATCGGGTTAGTCGGGATGAACGGAAGCGGCAAAACGACGTTAGCCAATATCATTTTTGGAAGCCTTCAACCAGACGGAGGCACGATCCTTCGTCACAGCCAGCAGCTGAAGATTGGCTATTTGCTGCAATCTACCTCCTATACCCAGAGTACATTTGACAGTATGGTGGATAAGGAAGACCCGACAAGGGATGGAGATCGTTTTCTGGAGCTTTCCAGCCATCTCGGATTGAAAAAAGTACAGGAGTGGGATGCCCAGCGTATGAGTGGTTTGAGCGGCGGGGAGAGAACTAAGCTGGCCATCGCCCATATTTGCGCTTCCAAGCCGGATATTCTAATCCTGGATGAACCGACCAATCATCTTGATTTTCAAGGCGTAGAATGGCTCATCAATGAACTGAAGACGTATGATGCCGCAATGCTCATTATCTCCCATGACCGGTATTTTCTTGATCACACCGTGGACCGGATTGCAGAGCTTGAGGACGGTATCTCCAATCATTATCCAGGCAACTATACCTGGTATCGGGAGGAGAAATCCCGAAGGTTCCAAAGTCAGCTGCACCAATATGAGGAGCAAAAGAAATACGAGCAAAAGATTGAGAGTGAAATCGACCGTCTGAAAAACTGGTCGTCCAAGGCGCATCGCGAGGCTGGCAAAGTTGGCAAAATGGCGGAAATGCGTACTGGGGTCAAAGAATTTTACAGAAGTAAAGCCAAGAAGATGGATCAACAGGTGAAGTCCCGGATCAAACGATTGGAGAAAATCGAAATCGAAGGGGTAAAGAAGCCCAAAGAAGAAGCGAAGGTGCAGTTCGATTGGAATAGCCCAAACAAACGCGGCAGACGAATCGTCGAAGCTGCGCAGATTACGAAGGCATTCGGCGAACGAATTTTGTTTCGTGACAGCTCCTTCTACATCCTGCGCGGGGAGAAAATCGGTCTGCTCGGACCCAATGGGTGCGGCAAAACGACCCTCATTCGAATGATCTATGAATGGCGAGACCGCTGATACGGGACAATTATGGGTCAGTCCCACTGCTCGAATCGCTTATCTAACCCAGGATGTTATGGATCTCAATCCAGAGTTAACGGTATTGGAGCTGATTGAGGGAACTCATGACATTCGTTCCGATGCTGGCAAAGCCCGCACGCTGCTTGCGAATATGGGTTTCGAAGAGGCGATGCTGAAGAAACCGATCAAGCAATTGAGTTTGGGCGAACGGACGCGGATTAAGCTGGCTGGGCTTATCATGCAGGATCAGGATCTTCTCATCCTTGACGAGCCGACCAATCATCTGGATTTGACGAGCAGGGAGCAGCTGGAGGAAACGTTGGCTTCATACGCGGGTACGCTGCTCGTTGTCTCGCACGACAGATATTTCCTTGAGAAGACCTGTGATCAATTACTTGTCTTTGCTGAGGGAAAGATTCGAAAAGTCGAGAGCGGCTTCAAAGCCTATATGGAGAAGCTGGAACTAGAGAAGAGTGCGCCGAGGAACGACAAGGGTCAGGTGCAAGAGCAGAAAATGATCATCGAGAACCGCCTTGCCTTCCTGATTGGCGAATTAAGCCGCTATATACCAGGTGATTCACAGTACGAAGCGCTCGATTTGGAGTTTAAGGAACTGATGAAGGAGAAAAAGAAACTGGGTGAGCGTAACCAGGTTTAACGCTTAGATTGATGCTCCGGTTTTCCGATTCGTGCTCCCGTGGTACTTCGTACCAAAGTCGCTCGAATGCGGAAAACCTACGCTGCAATAACTTGCAGTTACTGCTACAATGACAAATAAAAGCATCGCTTACCTCGTGCATCGGCACATAGAACAGGAGTGTATATATTTGCAGCCCTATACCATTGGAATTGATCTTGGCGGTACGAATATTAAAGCGGCAATCTTTGATCAAGATTATAAGACGCTTATCGAAAGAAGCGCATCAACCGAAGCAGCCAAAGGACCAGACTATGTCCTACAGCGAATTATTGACATCATTATGGAAATGCTTCATTTCGCCAATATCCAGGTGTCCGATATTCGCTGTATGGGGATGGGAATTCCTGGGCTGCTTGACCCGCAGGAGGGGCTATCGATTTTCTCCCCTAACTTTCCGAATTGGGAGAATATTTACGTCGTTGATCGAATGAAAGCGGTGTTTGATTTTCCTGTTTTTATCGATAATGATGTTCGCGTCAATCTCTATGGAGAATGGCGTTTTGGCTCAGGAGCCGGCTATCGTAATGTAGTATTGTTAACGCTTGGGACTGGACTTGGATCGGGAATTATTAACGATGGCAAGGTTATATATGGAACAACCTCAAGTGCGGGAGAGATTGGTCATATGAACATGTATAGGGAAGGAAGGCCCTGTAGATGCGGAAGCTCGGGATGTCTTGGAAGGTATGTATCTGCTATCGGCATGGTGAATACGATGAAGGAGAGACTCCAATTAGGCCAAATGAGTATCGTTCAGGAATGGTCTGGACATGATCCGGGTGGGATCACGGCCAAGATGATATCAGAAGCATATGATGCGGGTGATCAGGTTTCTATCGAAGTCATGCATGAGACGGGGAGAATTCTAGGGTTTGGATTAGCTAACGTCATTAATCTGTTCAATCCGGAAGTTATCATCGTAGGCGGGGGAATGGCGGCTGCGGCGACCGGCTGTTAAGTACCGCGCGAGAAACGGTCGCAAAGCATGCCCTGAAGCTATCCAGAGAAGTATGCACCATTCGCAAGCACAGCTAGGCGGAAGTGCTGGCACGATAGGGGCGGCTGTATATGCGAATGAGAGATTAGCGGCGAAGATTTAAGGTTACAAATAAGGCTCGTCCCCATTATGGGAACGAGCCTTCTTTAGGTTTGAACCAACAGCAGAATGATGGAGGAGAGACAGAGGCATGTGCTGATTAAACAAAGAAACATGACTACTTGCTTATGGTTGAGGCCTGCACGCAGCAAGCGGTAGTGCGCTTGACTGGCATCCGCCTGATAGATGGATTTGCCTTGAATGAAACGTTTAACTACGACGAACAGGTTATCGAAGATTGGAACACCAAGCGCCAGTATCGGTATGAAGAGCGACAAAACGGTAGCTTGCTTGAATGCACCGTCAAGGGCAATTACAGCTAGGATGAATCCGATAAATGTTGCTCCTGCATCCCCCATGAAGATTCGTGCCGGATGTTTGTTGTATCTGAGATAAGCAACCGTAACACCGACAACAATAATGGCCATCATGGCGGAAGTCGATTGTCCTTTCGTTATTGCGACAATGAATAAAGTGACAGCAGATATGGCAGAGAGCCCGCCGGCTAAGCCATCCATGCCGTCGGAGAAATTAATGACCGTAGTAACGCCGAATATCCACAGAATCGTAAGCAGGAACTGAAGCACGATTGGAAGTACGACATAATCACCAGACAATGGATTGTAGAAGCCCGTAAAAGCAATACCAGATGCATAGACCAGTACCGCTGCAGACACCTGCACGATAAATTTGGGGAGCGCAGGAAAGTCTTTTCCTTTCGTCTTATACCAATCATCCACGGTACCGATTATTAACAATAAGACGCCTCCAACAAATATAGCCGCGGTTTGCAGCGTAAATTCTCTTGTAACGAGCAAATATGTAACGAAGAATCCGATGAAGATCACGTAGCTTGCAGTGAGAGGAATCGGCTCTCGATGAATTTTTCGTTCCGTGTTCTTCTGAGGCTTGTCCACAAAATCAAGTCGAAATGCCAATTTTCCGAAGGGAGGTATTAATAAATAGACGATAACAAATGAAACGACAAACGCAAGCAGGTAAAAAATATTGTTCACCACCATCTCTTATTTACTGAGCATATTATACATTCAATTCAGAATATTGTCGATTTTGGCCCGAAGCGCCGTTTTGACCCCTTCAAGTGCTTTGCGGGCTTTCACTATAGCTGCGGAGTGCCTATTTGGGTACAGTTTGTTGTTTATTTTATTATTCATTCTTTAATGAACTTTATCCGTGTTTCCAAAGATTGTTGTGCCCCTGATGATCGGCGATTAAACGAGGTGGTTCCGAAATCGGAAGGAATGTTTTCCTGCATAAGATTCTGCGATAAAATAATAGGGTGAGGCGGCTCAGCGGCCTTACCCTGCTAACTATAACTCTAATACGATTCGAGTCATGAACGGAGGTTCACATGGACATTCAAACCACAGCGATCGCTAAAGAAATTGCCATAGCTGCTGCATTAGAAGCAGGAAGGCTGGCCCGGAGCAGATTCGATACCCTTTATCAGTTTGAAGAGAAGGATGCGCATGGCGACATCGTTACGGAAGTGGACCATCTTGCAGAAGCAATCATTTTAAAGAAAATCCAGTGTGTTTTCCCGTCACACCGAATACGTTCTGAAGAGATCGGGGACAATTACGTCCAGAGCGATTGGATGTGGATGATTGATCCGCTTGACGGTACGAATAACTTTGCTGTGGGCATGCCTTTATTCTCGATTTCGATAACGCTGCTCTATCAACAAAAGCCTGTTTTGGCCGTCATTTATGAGCCGATCACAGATCGTTTATATGTGTCCAGCCGGAATGAAGGTGCCTTCTGCAATGCACAGCCAATAACGATGAATCGGGCGAGAGATTTTAAGCGGGCTGCGGTGGGTTGGATTCAAGGGCATAAGGTGCAAAATGAGGAGAGAGCTGTTAAGCTGCGGCATTACATAGATGTGAATACGAAGCGAATGATGCGATTATGGGCGCCGACCTTGCAGTGGAATATGCTTGCTAGAGGAGATCTGGACGGCATCATCCTTTACAACTCTGAGGGTGATGATTTGTATTCCGGACTGCTTATGGTTCAGGAAGCCGGCGGTATAGTTGTTGATTTTAGCGGCAAACCCTTTCATGAAAGGATAGAAGAGCCTTATTTAATCGCTTGTGCGCCTAAGCATGCTGATTATTTCATTAAGATGGTTCAGGAAGGGCTGGGTGAGTAGGAAGTGATACCGATGACAATCACGACAGCTTCAATTCGAGGAAGCAGCTCATTGAACGAGGATGCTCTGATCATCAATGAATCCGCGCAGCTTTATGGTGTTATTGACGGGGCTACTTCGCTCGTCCCTTTCAAGGGTCAGGGAAGTGAAACGGGCGGATATCTTGCTGCTCAGCTTGCAGCTAGTTATTTTAATTCACTTACAGAGCAAGATATTCCAGAGGGTGCCCACTCTTTGCTGGATGCGCTGGGAGAGATTAATCATCTGCTTCGTGCTCGGATGGCAGAATCAGAAATCAATCTGAAGCAAATGGAAGAGCTTTGGAGTGCGTGCGGAGTTGTTGTTCGGATAAAACCGAGATGGATTGAGTTTGCACAAACAGGGGACTGTATGCTAGCTGTCTATTATACAGACGGCACAATCCGGATCGTCACGAAGGATCAGCTGGCACATGTGGACGATAGAGGCAAAGCCGTTTGGGTGCAAGGGATCGCCGCAGGGTTAACTTCCAGGGCAGAGTTATGGGAGTATGTGAAGTCTCAAATTAGCAGTGGCCGAATCTTCGCTAATGTCCCTGGCGGTTACTCGGTATTAAATGGAGATCCGGATTTCGCTGACTTTGCTGAATATGGGCGGATCAGCCGGACGAATGTAAGGGCTCTGCTGCTGTTCTCGGACGGCTTGTACGTACCTAAGCCAGCGGGCATATCGGATAAAGAGGGGGCCATTGAAGTAGCTGCCCTTGTTCAAGAAAAGGGCTTGCTGCCTTTCATCGAGTGGCTAACCGCTCTGGAAGAATCGGACCCCGATTGTATTCAATACCCGCGGATGAAGACATCAGACGACAAATCAGCAATCTGGATGGAGCTGCAGTTGGCGGAATGACACACGCCGGGAAGCCTTCGGTGCTATAAGCATGCTTTTATTCGTAAAATCCTTGCGCGGCCGCATATCTTTCCCCAATGCGGCCGGCTTCCGTCTGCATCTGTAAACTTATACTCGTCGGATAACCCCCAGGTGGTCAACATGCTCCCGCTTTTCTCAAATACGTTCGGATCTGCGGCTAAAGCTGCAGCTGCCCTGCCGATGTAAGCCGGCGTCTCCGACATGAGAAAATGCGGGTCCTTCTCAGCGGCGTCCCGCCAATTCGCTTCCGTAACGCCGAAATGATCCAGCATGGCCTCGGAACGCAGAAATCCTGGACTCAAAGCTACAGCGGCTACATGATGCGGACGAAGATCCGCTGCCATCGCTTGTGCAAGATGAATAACAGAGATCTTAGCTAAGCTGTAATATAAATTACCTCTGTATCGATAATCGAAGCCATCGGTTATTTCAATAATTAATCCTGATCCATTATCAACCATGAGCGGTGCTGCATAATAACTGGCCATCATATGGGTATGAACGCCGCGTTTCTGAATTAATAACCCATCATGGAGTGAATGCTCCCAGAACGGCTGATCCCACATAGTCAGCGGATCGCCGCCCCAAACATCGTTCACTAGAATATCGAGACGGCTCCCCTGCTCCTGTACGATTTGATTGAACAATGCACGAACATCCAACTCCATGGAGTAATCAGTCCGAACGGCAATGCCGACTCCGCCAGCGGCAGTAACAGCGCTGCCGTCTCTTCAATCGTTTCTGCTCTTCCCATATCAGACAAGCTGCCCCTTACGCTGCGTCCTGTCACATATACGGTTGCTCCAGCCTCACCAAGCTTCACGGCAATACCGCGTCCCGCACCTCGCGTCGCACCAGCGACGACAGCTATTTTTCCTTTCAATGGCTGCATTCTCCGACCTCTCCCTCCACGATTGGTTGATCTATATGCAGTTTACACTCCTATGACTGACAATCTCTGTCATGATTACAAATTCAACAATTGGAAATAATTACATTGCCCATACAAGGTATATAACGGCATTCTAGTAACACATACTAACCTCACATAGAAAGGAGGTGTCTTATATGAGCCGTTCACGAATAATCAACTAGTCGTTCCTCAAGCTAATGCAGCACTGGATCAAATGAAATATGAAGTTGCGCAACAATTCGGAATCCAACTTCAACCAAATGGTTATAATGGACAACTGCTTACTCGTGAAGCAGGTACGATTGGCGGTAACATCACTCGTACACTGGTACAAATGGCTGAACAGCAATTGGCAGGCCGCCTAATAGCACTTTCTTTTCGGCAAATTCCCGTTTGACGGACTTTGCCAACTCTGAAGCATCATCACTTCGATGATGCTTTTTTGTATGGAAACAAATATGTTGCGAGTAAAACCGCATCCAAAAATACCCCAAATAGAAAGCGGTCTTCAGCTTAATCTAATTAAAGCAGTAGCCCAGCATACTTAAGTATTGAATTATTGTTTCGGCAATCCGTTTGGAACATAATAGGGTGGGATATATGTAGAGGTGGCTTGGGTTCATCGTCAATAAATGTTTTCATGACATCAACTATAAATACGTTCGTCAATTTTACACCGTCTTTCGTTTTAGGTAAGTTTGTTATTCGGGTCACCGAAACGATTAGCGAACGGGTATAATAGGATGATATTTCATTGCTTATGGAGGTTAATCGTTGATGTGGTTAGTTATATTACTGCTTGCTATAGCCGGTTTTCAGGGATTATCGATCTTGATCAGCCGGAATCAGCTTAAACATTTTGATGAGTCCATTATTCAAGCCATTCAAGGCTGGGAAAGTCCTGTATTAACGAAAATCACAGAATGGATCTCGAGAATAGGATCCTCGTCCGTAACGATCCCGCTTATTATTGTGGTGGCGATTGTCTTGTTTGTCGTACTCAAACACCGCAAAGAGCTTATCCTTCTAATCGGGGGCATGCTGGGTTCAACACTGCTCAACGAGCTGCTGAAACGGTTGTATCACCGGGCTCGCCCAGACATTCATCGTATCGTGCAGGAACAGGGCTTCAGCTTTCCGAGCGGCCATTCCATGGCGGCCTTCACGTTATATGCAATCCTGACTTTCATTTTATGGCGTCATATCCCTAAGCGGCGTGGCAGAATCGCTCTCATTGTCTTTGGTCTTTCCATGATTCTGTGCATCGGTCTGAGCCGTATCTATCTAGGTGTTCATTATCCTTCGGATGTTTTGGGCGGTTACTGGGTGAGTGCTTGCTGGGTTGCCATATGTATTCGTTTGTTTTCACCGCCGGGCGCGCAGGTAAGAGAAAATGTAACATTTATCCGATTGAATCCTTTGGGTATTATGACTAGAATAAGAACCTGACTAAAGTGAATGGCAAATGGCTGCTCGACCCAGGCGTCACTGATATGAACACCGAATTGCTATAAGAGGATCTTTTGCGTACAGAGATGTAAACATAATAGCTTCTGCTTATTTAGCCTCCATGTCCGTTTCAATTGGGCCTGGAGGCTTTTTTGTAAATATAAGAAAGTATAGATTTTTACTATACTTTGCTTATATTTCTCCGGAATGAACCGCGCTCCGCGGCCAAAGGACGGCGCTAGCCGTTTCATCTTTGTGAATTTTTATTTCATATCATGTTCACAATGGGCTGTTAAACTAATAGCAACGAGAACAAACAGGAATCGACAACTGGCAGCGAGGAGGAACGAAGCATGAGCCCGTGGGCTGAATTTGAGGATGTCATCGCTCCGCATCTTAACCATATGCGGGCCTACTGTTTTTATTTGACCGCATCGAAATGGGAATCGGAGGACTTGCTCCAGGATGCTCTGCTCAACGCCTTCAACCATTATCGGAATACGGGAGGGCTTCGACATACTCGCTCGTTGTTGTATAAAATTGCCCGAAATTTGCATATTGATGCTCATCGTCGACGAAAAGGCGTATTAGTACCTATCGATGAAGCTCTTCATCAGCCGTCCTATGAACAAAATTATGCATCCGTTCGCGGTTTGCTGGAATGGGTGGCGGAGCATCTCTCCGAGCGTGAGGGGGAAATGCTCCTTCTGTCTGAGGTGTTTCACTACTCGTATAAAGATATTGCAGATGAATTTCAGTGCACCGTTTCAGCCGTCAAAATGGTCCTGCACCGTTCAAAATTAACGCTCCGCAAATGCGGCAGCGACTATGAAACGGCATCATTTGCACCCCCCGCAGCTAGCCGTCCACGTAAATCACCTATGCCGAAATCCAGAAAAACGTATGTCATCGAACGCTGGACTCGCGCTCTAATGAGCTGCGAATGGAAAATGTCCTAGATTTGTTGTAGAAAAATGGATTAAAGTAGAGAATTTGAACCAAATATACGGAATTCCATGGGACAATTGTCTAGTAAGCGTGGTAAAATATACATAAGAGTGAATAACCATTTGATAGATAATTATGATTCGGCGGAGGCGCTATGAGAAAATTTCTTGGCAAGATGTTGAAAAATGACGTCGTGAATGCATTTGGTGTCACGGTTTTGCCTTCCCGAACAGTCCTGCAGGAAGAGCATTTAGTCCTGCTCGAAAATCATAAAATTGATGATCTCTCTGTATTTCTCGAAATCGTAGAGTTGAAAGAAAAGAAAGAGAAAGAGATCACCCCGCATGCAGCCGTAGAGGATGTTGTGGCAAAGGTTAAGATGCTTTACAATTCCTTTCATGAAACCGGTATCGTCCCTGTGAATGAATTGCAGGAACAGGTTATCCCGGCCGTGCAGGAAGTGGTCAATCATCCGAATATATTCGAGCTGTTTGAAGCGGTGAAAGCACAGGGTGATTACGCCTACAAGCATAATATAGGCGTAGGGGTTATTTCGACGCTTATCGGAAAGTGGCTTGAATTAAACGAGGAAGAATTAACAGCTCTTACTTTAGCGGGAACCCTTCATGATATCGGGAATCTTCGAATTCCTCAGGATTTGCTGAACAAGCCTGGCAAACTGACAGAAGAGGAGTTTGATGTCGTTAAGAAGCACGCGATCTATGGCTATGAAATCTTGAAGAAAACGCAGGGTGTCAGCTATAGGACCGCTTTGGTTGCTTTGCAGCATCATGAGCGTGAGGACGGCAGCGGCTATCCGCTGGGACTTACATCCGATAAGATCGATTTGTTTAGTAAAATTGTTGCAGTGGCGGATATTTTCCATGCCATGTCTTCCAAACGCCCCTATCATAATGCGCTGCCATTTTACGAGGTTGTCCGTCAAATGAAAGAGGGATTCTTCGGTAAGCTTGATCCGACGATTGTTTCGGTCTTCCTCGATAACATAATAACGAAGATGGTTGGCCAGAAAGTCATATTAACCGATGACCGTATTGGGGAGATCGTCTTCATTAATCCTCATGAGGATGAAGCACCGCTTATCAAAGTGGATGAGGAATTCATTGATTTATCCTGTCAAAGAAGCTTGCAAATCAAACAGATTATCGGCTTATAAGCCGGTGAAACACAAAACCATCCCTATTGGCGAACAGCCGATGGAGATGGTTTTTATTGTAAGAGCTGAATTATGTCCATTTCGCTGCCCAGAGCTTCATTTCTTTAAACATTTGATGCAGATCTCGCCCTTTGGAGTCAATGTATATTCAACCGTTACTAGGGACCGTGGGGAATACATGCCGCTCCAGTACACCCTGCTGTTCCAGGTGGCGACGGTACTTGTTAATGCCCGAGGACTTACGGCTGGAATCAGCCGCTGCAGCTCGCCGAATCGCCGGGTGCCGCCGAATAGCTCGCGGAGGACGAGAAATGACCATTTTCCTCCGATAACATCCAGTGTTCGCTCAATATTGCAATCAATACAGCGGTTCCTTGGGTACATAATTGTTCGAGACATCAATACTCCTTCTTCATATTAGTTACTTTAAGTATAGTATATATAGATTTATATAATAAAGTGATATATATTATCATCTACTTTAACATAAGAATATGCATCATGTCTTTCAATGATATAAAAAATTTCGACAATTATTATGGAATGCAGCCTCTTCTTTGTGTGGCCCTAAGGTTGCCCGAAGACCTTCTGCGACAATCCTTGTGCTATGTGCCTTAATTAGGTATTGATCACGGTTGTATCCTTCGCTCTGCGGCGCTGTTTGCTTTGACCTTTAAGTACACGGATAGATAAATATATGCCTGTTATCGTCATAAATATCAAGCTTATTGCCGTTAAATCTACGATTATCTTGTAGCTGTTCCCATAAATCATACCTTCATGCAGCTTCTTCGCAAAGCCTACAATTCCGCCTTCTCCTTGTTCACCTCCGCCTGGAAACCCTTGTCCGTTTGGCATCTGCTGCCTTTGTCCTTGCTGCCCTTGATCTGCTGCGGGCGTTGTTTTATCGCCTCAGTCACTGCTTGAGTTTCCCTTTGCAGTTAATTTTTTTGAGCTTGTACCATTACCGTTGCTCCACTGGGCTGCTGCTCATTCCATACGCGGCATTTCACCCTTTGAGGATCCCCTCTAGCCAGGGCCCGAAATTAATAGACCTGTAACCGCTTGAATAAGTATCACCTATCATTTACGCTGCTTTCCAATAAAGGCGAGTATATGCCGGAGCGATTGAGGAGCTATGCGATCAAGCAAATCGCCCTCATGCGCGAGCCGAGCGTCGATAGTCAGCAGATTATAATCGGATATGGCTGCATTCCTGCGAACCTCATCCCAGTAGAGCGGCGTAGAAACAGTAGCTCCAATTCGAGCACGCGGAGAATAAGGGGCAATAATCGTTTTCCCCTGATAATGCTGCAGGTAGTCGATATAGATGAGATCCCCGCGATCTTTCTTTAACCGCTCAATAGTAAACAAATTCGGGTGCTTGTTAGTCAAGTAGTTACCGACGAATTCCCCAATGCGCCGAAGCTCGTCGAAGGTGAGCTCTTGTATAACCGGTATAATAATTTGAACGCCTGTGGCACCGGATGTCTTGGGAATGGAATGGATGCCCAGAGAATCAAGCAAATCACCCACCAATGCGGCTGCCTCCATAATTCGCGGCTCCTCCTGTAAGGTGGGGTCCAAATCAAGCACCCACTCGGTTGGATGCTCGGGATTGCTGATCCGGTCAAAGGAAGCATGATATTCCAAACAAGCCAAATTTCCGAGCCAAAGAAGAACGGGCAGTGATTGGAGTTTCACATAACGGACCCCTCCGTGATCGTCGGTCGTAACGAATGCTGGTGTCGGCGAGGGGCAGTTTTTCTGATAAAAGGATTTGCCCTGCACTCCATCCGGGTAGCGGATTGTAGTCAAATAACGATCATGGCAATATTTCAGCAGCAAAGGAGACAGCGATGCTAGCCTTTGCAAGAAAATAGCCTTTGTGATACCCATTTCCGGCCATAGCAGCTTATTAGGGTTGCTTACTGTCAATTCTTGGCCTTCGATCATCACGGTTCCTTTCACGGAGCGGCTCATGTTAGTGAATCCTTCGGAAGGAAAGTGACCAGCTTTGGATGACGAAGCTGCCCGGCAGACGTACGTTCAAGTCCCGTCACGCGGCATTTGAACGAAATGGGCAGCCACTGCACCTGCTCGCGCTTCAGATCCTCCGGCATCGCATTGAAAGGGCAGGGAACGACCGCATTTCGTGTCTGCTCGGTAACAAATGTTGTCGCCAGAACACGGCGAAGCGCGTCGTTAAGACCAAGCGATACACTTCCGAGGTAGTCGCCATCATACTCCATGATCAGGCTGGCAATAATACCATTTCGCCATTTCAGCCCTACAATGTCGACATCGAGCAGCAAGCTTGTCTTCTTCTTGAGCCAATCCCGGTGCTTCTTGCCTTCATGGTAAGGACTGGACAGCTTCTTGCTGACGACGCCCTCCCAATGGTTACTCTGGACCCATTCCCATAATGCTTGGCCATCCCGAAATAGATCCGTCACGAATAAACGAGTATTACTCGCTGGACAAAGCGCTGCAAGGCGGCGATGCCGCTCCTCGAATGGCAGATGACGTATATCTCCGGTATGATCAGCCAACAGGTCGAATAAAACATAAACAAGCCCTCCGCTGGGCTCCCTTAGAGACTCAGATGCGACTGCTGGCCGCGATAATCCCTTAGAGCGTTCTCTCTTTAAGACCTGCTGAAAGCTAGGTCGAACACCATCCCACCAGACGATTTCTCCATCAAGCAAACAAGGGCCAAGTGTCTCTGCATGGGCTTCTAATAGGTCAGCAATATCAGCATAGATGCTGTTCTTCAAATATAACCGCCTGGAGTATAGTTCAACCTGTTTATGCTCTGTTATGCGAGCTAAAATACGGACGCCATCCCATTTCAGCTGATAACACCAATCCTCGCCAATAGGGAGTACATCATCGGATAGCGGTGCCATTGGATCTTCAGGGAGCTGGAGGTAAGTAGGGGAGTTAGGTGATTGTTTGCTGGGATCAGGTCGCTCTGTTTGGATCTGCAAGCTGATCGCACCTGGTTGAGCTAATTCAGCTGCCGCCTCTATACCGGCATCTTGTAACGCATTAAAGGCGAGGGTTTTGCCCTCGCCGCCTGATGCCTTTATAATTCTGGATTTTCGAGTGCTGAGTGGCTGTTTCATCCTAAGATACGGTCTCCTTCGCTGAACCGGAACTGCCCTTTCGTTTGCGCGGCCGTGGAACTTTAGAGGCGGCAGCATCTGTCGCTTCAGTCCGATTGCCGTCATCTGCTGCTCCATCTGCTGCGGTAGATGTATGAGCTGCTGCGGCACCTGTATCCAAGCTGCCCTTCGCATCTGGAGGAAGCTTCACGGCTTCAAGGCTTGCCTGCAGCGCTGCCATCAGGTCAAGCACATTGGTTCGCTGCTGCTCTGGTGCTACCCGAACCTCTTCACCTGCGATTTTATGCTGGATCAAATCCATAAGACGAATGCGGTAATCATCGGTGTATTTCTCAGGCTCGAATGGAGTCGATAGCTGCTCGATGAGCATTCGTGCCATCATGAGCTCTTTCTCGTTGACATTAACATGGTCCGGGAGGCCTGGCACTTGATCAACCGATCGAATTTCATCCGGGAAGAAAATGGTTTCCATAGCTAGGCAATCCCCGATAATACGAATCGCTGCGAGCGAACTTTTGGACCTTATAGATACTTTAGCAATACCGATTCGCCCGGATTGTCTCATGGCCTCAAGCAGTAAATTATAGGCATTTCCGCCTGCCTGGTCAGGAGATAAGTAATACGTTTTCTGAAAGTAAATTGGATCGATTTCCTCTAAGGCGACAAAATCCAAAATTTTGATCGTTTTTGTAACCTCGCCTGTGAGCTGCTCAAGCTCATCCTTTTCGAATAGCACGTAATGGCCTTTGTCGTATTCATAGCCTTTGACAATGGCATCCCAATCTACATCAACTTCGCATGTCGGACACTTTCGAATGTATGAAATATTGCTTCCGCAGTCACGGTGGATAAGCTTCATCGAAATATCCTTGTCCTCGGTGGCCGAGAACATTTTAACAGGAACATGCACCAGACCAAAACTGATGGCTCCCTTCCAAACGGTATGCATTATAATTCCCCCTATCCTTATTTCGAAATGTATCGTGTTAACAGGCTATGATAACAGTGTTGCCAGAATGCATGAAAAACAACCGAATCGGGCATATTTTCGTAAGCAGGGCATCTCAAGACGAATGCTGCCGGTGCGAATTTTTTGCCTGCAGGATGTTTCTTAGGCGGGGCATCGCAAAAACGTTTAGGAGGAATTTGCAGTGAGTGAGGCAGGTAATTCCCCGATCGGGACAAACAACGATCTAAAACATGAAGGCCGCGATGATTATTTCCTGGATATTGACCGGATGGTTAATGAAGGGCTAGGCGGCGGGCAAGTGACAGAGGATAACGGTCTAATAGAGGAATCAACAACGGATACAATGGAACAGGAAATAAAAGATTAACGATACTAGGGTAAGTGAAAGGAAAGGTGATCAAATGAAAACCGAACGCGTCAAAGAGATTTTTCAGTCAAAGGACACCTTCGCCGTAAATTTGGGAGGAGAATCCGTTTGGATTGAAGAAGTGGATGAAGCCAGTGGTATGGCAACTGTACAGATTGGGTCAGACCCCCAAAGAACGGCTACTGTTGCTATAGATCAGCTGCAGGAAGTGGAATAATTTCGGATGGGCTGCAAGAAGCTCTCGGCTTATCCTAAACGGATGGGCGAGGGCTTTTTGTTTAAACAGAAGGAGGAGGCGGGTATATAGGAATCAAGGGATTAACAACAAGGAGCTGATAAAAATGGCCGAACGTCATGTGGATATTGAAGAGCGCCATGTGGAGAAAAAGATGGATTCCAGTCATGTAATGGCTACGTTTATTAAGTATGCAGCTTATATCATCTTGTTCTTTGGAGCCCTCTATTTCTTAGTTAGATTTGTATTCCCAATGTTCTGAGAAGGAGCTGTAAAATGAAAATCGAAATTTATAGGATTGATTTGTAGCCCAAGCGCGGATGCTTGGGCTATTTTATGTGCGCCACGCATGGCGATTAACTAGGCGGTGAAAGTCCGCCCGGTTGCTTTTAGTTCAGGAAAGGAAAATAAACCACGGTACTAACAATAATAAAGTTGCTTCATCATACTAAAATTTATAGTCGAAAAAGGACGATATTCATATGTAGTAATAAAAAAACTAAGATAATAAGCCATTATCATTTAATTTTGACCAAAAATCAGGTATAATGGGTATAGAAGCGAGAATTCAGACTGAGCTTTCAGGGGGTATGAGATGGCGAAACAGCACTATAAGTTAACAAAGCTTGAGCTGCTGCTGCGGATCGTCTTTATTACGATCGGTGCGGCGCTCGTATCGGTAGCTCTTGAAATTTTTCTGGTTCCGAACAACATTATTGATGGCGGAGTCGTTGGTATTTCGATTATTATTGCGCATTTGACAGGCTTGCCGCTAGGTTTGTTTCTTTTCTTGCTTAATATTCCATTCCTAATTGTAGGTTATAAACAGATTGGCAAGACGTTTGCACTCTCGACGTTGTATGGCGTTACCGTGATGTCAATCGGAACGCAGCTTTTACATCCGGTTCAAGCATTAACTAGCAGTAACTTCTTGGCGCCGGTCATCGGCGGCGTTATTCTTGGCATTGGTGTCGGACTTGTTATCCGGTTTGGAGGATCGCTGGACGGCACTGAGATTATAGCTATTTTGTTTAACAAGAAGCTGCCGTTCTCTGTCGGTGAAGTGGTCATGTTCTTCAATCTCTTCATTCTGGGCAGCGCGGGCTTTGTCTTCTCGTGGGACAGTGCGATGTACTCGCTGATTGCTTATTACATTGCGTATAAAGTAATAGATATGACGCTTGAAGGATTCGACGAGTCGAAAGCAGTTTGGATTATTAGCGAAGATGCGAAAGAAGTCGGCGAAGCAATTATGAGCCGGCTTGGCCGAGGCGTAACGTATTTGCACGGGGAAGGCGGCTTTACAGGCGGAACTAAACGTGTCATATTTTGCGTCATTACACGTTTGGAAGAAGCCAAAATGAAGTCGATCGTACAAGAGCATGATCCCTCGGCGTTTCTAGCTGTCGGCAACATCCATGATGTCAAAGGCGGCCGCTTCAAGAAACGCGATATTCACTAGCACGGCTTATGCACCATGAATAGAAGCATCAGCCATTCACAGATTAAACCATTAATAGAGTGAGAGCCGTTCACAGATTAACCATTATAGAAGCGTAAGCCATTCGGGCAAGATTGCACCTTAACGTGCCTCTTGCCCGCTTTTGTTGCGAGCTGGAAGAGTGACCGATATAATGAAAATAATGAATGATTGGTTTGCGGGCCCGGCAGGGTATGCAGCATTTATTCACGAATGATTGGTTTGCAGACCCGGTAGGGTATGCAGCATTCATTCACGAATGATTGGTTTGCAGACCCGGTAGGGTATGCAGCATTCATTCAGACTGAATGATTGGTTTGCAGGCATAAAAGCAGAGAATAGATTGCACCTGGGGGAGACGGTTGATCTGGACGAATTCGAGAGCATCCGCCTTTGGACGGACAGCCGGCAAAGCGCCGAGCGGCAGCGGGAGCAAGGGGTCGTCGTTGGTATTGGCGACGACGCTGCTGTGGTAGAGGCGCCGCAGGATGAAAGCGGCGCGATGCAGTGGCTGCTGGCGGTCGACACGATGGTGGAGACCGTCCACTTTAATGCAGCGACGATGGCGGAAGCCGATGTCGGCTGGAAATCGCTTGCCGCGAATGTGAGTGATATCGCGGCGATGGGTGGTGTGCCCCGGCATGCGCTCGTCTCTGTGAGCGTGCCGCGGGCCTGGGAGCCGGCCAGAATTCGCCGGCTCTATGATGGGTTGTACGCATGCGCCGAGCATTACGGCGTTGCGGTCATTGGCGGCGACACGACTTCGTCGCCGCTGCACTTGGTGGTGGCCGTGACGGCGATGGGCACCGTCGAGGCCGGCAAGGCGATTCGCCGGGCAGGTGCGCAGCCCGGCGACGTTGTTTTTGTGACCGGCCCGGTCGGCATGGCCGCGGCCGGTCTGCATTGGCTGCTCGCCGCCGCGGCAAGCGGGCAGGCGGCGGCAGCCCCGGCGCAGCCGGCTGGCGGCGCCGCAGGCTCGCCGCCGTGCGTGCCGCTAGCCGCGGCGGAAGCCGCCGGCACGGCGGCGCTGGTGCAGGCGCACCGCCGCCCGGCGCCATCCGTGCGCGCGGCGCGGATGCTCGCCGCGCGCGGCACGGTCACGTCGCTGAATGACGTCAGCGACGGCCTCGCCAGCGAAGCATGGGAGATTGCCGAAGCATCCGGCATCTCCCTTTCGCTTCGCGAATCACAGCTGCCGATAAGCGGCAGCATGGCCGCATATGCCCATCGCGTCCAGATCGACCCGCTCGAGTGGATACTCTACGGCGGAGAAGATTATGTGCTGCTCGGCACGATCTCGCCGAGCGATGCACACACAGCCAAAGCGGAGCTGGCCGCAGCAGGATTGCCGATGTTCCTCATCGGCGAGGTCTCGGCCGGCTCCGCTGGCGTAGAACTGATCCGCGATATCAAGCGCAGCAGCGGCCATCAATTCGCAGCCGTGGCTCCCCGGGAGCCGATCGCTAAGCGCGGTTACAACCATTTTGCACAATAACGCAAATGAGAAGTGGTGAAAGCTATGAGTGAAACAAGGCAAACCGTTTGGACAGTCGTGCAAGAGCAGGATACTGTGCGTCTGGCGGAGCTGCTGGCGGACTGGGCGACCCCTGGAACCGTGCTCGCCTTGGATGGTGATCTTGGCGCAGGGAAGACGAGGTTCTCGCAAGCATTTGCCAAAGGCATTGGCGTAAGAGGAATTGTGAACAGCCCAACCTTTACGATTATTAAAGAATATAACGGCGAGCATTTGCCGCTTTATCATATGGATGTATACCGTCTGTCGGAGCAGGAGGCGGACGAGCTCGGACTGGATGATTATTTTTACGGGGACGGCGTGACGATCGTGGAATGGGCCAGTCTCATTGAAGCCTTGCTTCCGCCGGAGCGGCTCCAGCTGTACATCGAGCATCTGGGCGGCGAAGCTCGCCGGATTTCCGTAAGCGGAATCGGAGAGCGTTATGCGGCATGGTGCCGACAACTACAGGCGATGGGAGCAGGGTAACGAATGACAGTACAATTAACGCACAGCCTAGGCAGCCCGGAATCGGGACTGCTCGTTCTGGCCCTTGATACATCGACGGCTTCGCTGGCGGCGGCGCTTGTGCGCGGGGGAGAAACGATCAGCGAGGTGCAGTCGCTAGCCGAACGCAATCATTCGGTTCATACCGTTTCGATTGTCAAATCGCTGCTTGAAGATAACGGTATATCCGCTCATCAGCTGGACGGTATTGCAATAGGCATGGGGCCGGGCTCCTATACCGGCATGCGGATAGCCGTCTCGGTCGGCAAGACGCTTGCTTGGGCATGGAATAGACCGCTTGTCGGTGTTTCCAGCCTAGAGTCGCTAGCTTTTGGAGCATGGCAAAAAGAAATGCAAGAATCCGCGCAGCTCGAGCAGCCTTCCAGCCCTCTGGCATCAGGTACGCAATGGTTTATCCCAATCATGGACGCAAGGCGAGGTCAGGTTTATACGTCGTCGTTTGCAGCATCATCGAGCGCCGGCACTTGGGGGCGATTAGCCAAGGATGGCATACGTCTCATGCATGATTGGGTGGACGAGCTTGCATCGCAAATCCAGCAGCTGGAACCGGAAGAAATGCCTATAGCGATCTGGATCGTTGGCGATCTCACGCTGCATGAAGCAGAGGCGGATCGATTAGCAGCGAAGCTGGCCCCTGACAAGGATGCCTCGACTTTTTCTATCATTAAGGTACGCAAGCTGCCTTTTATCATGGAGGGTCGTTCTGTCGCCACGCTTGGGATGAAACGGCTTTCAGCTGGTGAAAGGGATGACATACATACGTTTATCCCGAACTATACGCAGCTAACCGAAGCGGAAGTGAATTTACGGGCAAAGACGCTCAAGGAGCTTGAAGGGAACAAGGAAGGAGCGGGCAATGATGACAGCAAATAACGATGAAAAGCATATATTTCGTTCCATGACGCTTGCAGACGTGCCGGATATCGTCGCTATCGAGCATGAAGCCTTTTCTTGTCCTTGGACCGAGGAAGCGTTTATTAATGAGCTGACGAATAATCATTTTGCCCGTTATATGGTGCTCGAGTACGATGGCAGCGTGATTGGCTATGGCGGCATGTGGACGATTATGGATGAAGCACATGTGACGAATATTGCGATTCGCTCCGGATTTCGCGGTCAAGGGCTGGGTAAACGACTTCTTATTGAGCTTCAGAAGCTGGCGATTTATTGCGGTTCAACACGCATGACATTAGAGGTACGCGTAAGCAATGAGATCGCGCAGGGGCTATATCGCAAGCTTGGATTTGAGCCATCTGGCATTCGGCCGGCTTATTATTCGGATAATTTAGAGGATGCCCTTATTATGTGGGCCGAGCTTTCCTTACCAGGTGGAGTGGAGTACAAGCATGACAACCAATGAACTTATATTAGCGGTAGAAACAAGCTGTGACGAAACGGCTGTCGCGGTCATTCGCGGCGGTAAACATATATTAACGAACGTCATTTCAAGCCAGATAGCAACGCATGAGAGATACGGGGGCGTCGTTCCTGAGATCGCTTCGCGCCAGCATGTGGAATCGATTACGCTCATTATGGAGCAAGCAATTAAGGAAGCAGGAATCACCTTCCGTGACCTGTCTGCCATTGCGGTAACGCAGGGTCCAGGCCTGGTCGGATCGCTTCTGGTTGGGATCGTTGCTGCCAAAAGCTTAGCGATGGCGCTTGATCTCCCTCTCATTGGCACGCATCATATCGCCGGACATATTTATGCCAATCAGCTTGTCCATGAGCTGGAGTATCCTTGTATCGCGCTAGTGGCCTCAGGCGGACATACCGAGCTTGTCGTTCTGGAGAGTGAGGGCAAGTTCCGTATTATTGGCCGCACGCGTGATGACGCGGTTGGTGAAGCCTACGACAAAGTGGCGCGTACGCTGCATTTTCCCTATCCTGGCGGCCCGCATATTGACAAGCTGGCGCAGAGCTCTGAGGAAGAGATCGAATTGCCGCGCGCTTGGCTGGAGCCGAATTCCTACGATTTCAGCTTTAGCGGGTTGAAATCGGCTGTTCTTGCAGCCATAAATTCCGCGAAAATGAAAGGTGAAACGCCAAGGCAAGCTGCTCTTGCGCGCGGATTCCAAGCATCGGTCATCGATGTGCTGGTGACTAAAGCGCTGCGTGCCGTTCGCGCCGAGGGCGCCAAACAGCTGCTGCTGTGCGGCGGCGTTGCCGCTAACGGCGGGCTGCGGGCGGCTTTGACCGCCCGCTGCGAGGCAGAAGGCGTGCCGCTGCTTATCCCGCCGCTCGTGCTATGTACGGATAATGGGGCGATGATTGGTGCTGCCGCACATTTGAAGTATAAGCGAGGCGAGTTCACCCCGCTGGATATGAAAGCCGAACCTGGGCTATCGCTGGAAGAATGGTCGGTACGGAGCTAGATCTAAATTCCGAATTGACAGACGATTTAATGGAGCATATAATAAGCAACAACACTTCACAATTGTTGCTGCAGCTAAGATAAATTAGCTTGCAGATATACCTCCTAAACGCGACGAACAGGAGTAGTAAGGCAATGCCGGGATTAGAGAGCTGCGGGTTGGTGCAACGCAGTCGATGGCAGCCTGAAACTCGCCTGGGAGCGGTACAGCGGAAACAATCGATGGTTCGGCCGAAGGCCAAGGCTGTCATCACGATTGCGGTACGTTATAACGGCTAGCCCCCGTAATCAGGTGCGTACCTTCGATTTCTAGAGTCGTTGGCACGCGTTAAGGTGGGCGTTCATTGCTGGACGTCAACAAGGGTGGTACCGCGCGGACTAAGCAGTCTGTCGTCTCTTGAATTAGAGACGGCAGGCTTTTTTTGTTTCTCCGCAGGTAGGAATAAAGTGGCAGTAACAATCCAAAGCAGGACGTCACCAGTCAATTTGTTTGTTTAACCCACATAGATCAAACGCTATGAACAGGAGCATTAGGATAACAATCCGGGAACATTCGTTAACCACTTGCGATTCAAGTGGTTAACGGCAGAGAGCTGCGGGTAGGTGCGACGCAGTCGATGGATGTCCGAACTCGCCTGGAAGCGGAACGGGGGAAATTCCTGCGGGGTGCTTTGCCTATTGGCAAGACGCTCAGCTGGAATGGTACTCCGGTACGGTTAACCCCCGTCATCGGGTGCAGCCTGACAACTACTTTATCGTGCAGCAGTACGATAGAATGGTCAGACTGCATAAGCGGGCTTTGAACCATCGACGGTTCAGGGCAACTAGAGTGGTACCGCGGCAAGCCCAAAAAGCCTGTCGTCTCTTGAATCATAAGAGACGGCGGGCTTTTTCTTGTCTATTTGCCGGAATTCCAATCAGGAATTTCAATCGAATCCCTAACGTTTAGCGAACCATCCAAACTAACTATTTCAGGAGGTTAACCCTTATGACCATTAATCCATTTAACGTGAACCCGGTATCTGACGCAATGAAACGAATTCGCATCTTCGACACGACGCTGCGCGACGGCGAACAATCGCCTGGGGCGACTTTGGCGCCGGAGCAGAAAATCATCATTGCCCGCCAGCTGGCTAAGCTTGGCGTCGATATTATCGAGCCCGGCTTTCCGATCTCAAGCCCTGGTGACTTTGCGGCTGTACAGCAAATTTCCCGCGAGCTTCACAATGTCGAGATTGTTGGCTTTGCCAGAGCGATGAAGATCGACATTGATGCGGCTGTTCGTGCAACGGCGGATGCGGCAAGACGACGGCTGCATCTATTCATATCCTCCTCGGACATTCACCTGGACTTCCAGCTGAAGAAGTCACGGGAGCAGGTCCTTCAGATCGCACGTGAAATGGTTGCTTACGGCAAGCAGTTCGTAGATGAGATTGAATTTTCGCCCATGGATGCCAGCCGTTCCGGCCGTGAATTTGTTATCGAGATGGTAGAAGCGGTAATTGCTGAAGGCGCAACGATCATTAATCTGCCCGATACGCTGGGCTACGCGATGCCTGAAGAATATGAGGAAATGTTCCGTTCTGTCCGTCAGCAAGCACGCGGCGGAGACAAAGTAATCTATAGCGCTCACTGCCATAATGATCTTGGGCTGGCGGTAGCTAACAGCTTGGCTGCCATCCGCGGCGGTGCGACTCAAATTGAAGTAACCGTGAACGGAATCGGTGAACGTGCCGGTAACTGTTCGTTGGAAGAGCTTGTAATGGCGATTGAAACGCGCAAATCCGCGATCGGCGCGGAGACGGGAATCGTTACGAGCGAGATTTATGAAACAGCCAGAATGGTTAGCAGAGCGATGAATTTCCCGATTGCTTTCAATAAGCCGATCATCGGTCGCAATGCGTTCCAGCATGAGTCAGGCATCCATCAGGATGGCCTGCTGAAGAACCGTAACACCTATGAAATCATGGATCCCGAAGCGATGGGAATTCCACGGAGCATGATTGTGCTTGGCAAACATTCCGGACGTCATGCAATTAAGCACCGGCTGAATGAATTTGGCATAACGCTGAACGATGAGCAGCTGGTTGATGTGTATAACCGCTTTATCGCCAAAGCCGATGAGCTGAAGCTGGTTCCTGATCATGAGCTTATTCGTTTAGCGAGCGAATCGACCGACACTCAGCATGATCCGTATATACTCGTTGATCTGCAGGTGCTGGCAGGCACGAACAAATCACGAATCGCATCTGTAACGATTCGCGAACGTGATTCGCAGGAAGAGAGCACCTTTACAGGTATGGGTACAGGACCGCTTGAGGCTGTTATTCACTGTATTCAACAGGCGATCCCAGCTGCCGGAGAGTTCGAGGATCTGGAGCTTCATTCCTTATCTACAGGCGAGGACGCGCACGGCGAAGCCATTGTCAGCATTGTGCATAACAATCAACGGTATCGCGGCACCGCTATTCATAATGATATCATTCTGGCAGCTGCGCAGGCCTATGTGGGCGCATGCAACCAACAGCTGCTGAGTGACCAATCTTCAGATAAGAAGCATGAGGCCATCTAAGGTATGGCGTGCGATTGAATGGAGAGCTGCGTATGGTTCACGGAGAAATGGTTCAAGATTGTTTTATATGCAGCAAGCATAGGAACGCTCAGCAGTTTCATGGCGATACAATCTACGAAGATGAGCTTGTCTACGTGGGGCATATCGGTTCGAGCGAGAAGACGGTGTATCTGGGATATTTGGTCATTGATTTGAAACGGCATGTACCGGGTCTTGGGGATATGACGCTCGAAGAATCAAGGGCAATCGGCGAAACCCTGAATCGGGTGAGTATAGCTTTGAGGGAGACGCAGCATGCGGAGCATATGTATGCTTTTGTTCAAGGCGATGTCGTGCCGCATGTTCATATTCATGTTATCCCCAGATATCCGAATACTCCGGAATCATTTTGGGGTCCGATGAAAATCGTTAGCTGGCCGGATGCTAGCGAGGCGGCGAAGCAGAAGTGAATAAATGCTGCTCTGTGCTCCGTTCTTTTTTAAATCGCTAGAAAGTATAATTTTCGCTTCCAACCGTTTCTGATATTTCTAAAGGAAGAAACTTGGCTTCCCAGCCAAAGGTCGGCGTGAGCCGTTTCTTCTTGAATTCTAGTCTGCCAGAATAATCGTTTATCAGGCTAAAAGCAGGGATAATCCCTGCTTTTTTTATATAGACTGGATTTTCAAAAAGTTATCCACAGAGTTGCCCACAATGTTTATGTATTATGTGTACAGATTACGCAAACCCGCATATTTCGGGCATTTACAATGTGAACAAAAATGGGATAAGTTTTTCACAACCTGCTTGTGGATAATGTGGATAATGGGAGTAAACGAACAAGCTAACTGTCCACATGTTAGCAAAGTATTAATAAATCGTTAATTTATTAGCGTTTAAAGTAGTCAGTAGTGTGTGAATTGCCACACAATTCAGTAGAGGTTGTGGATAAAGCTGTGGAAAGAGGGGATAGAATTTGCGAACGGCTATCTTCTATGCGTCACTCCATTGTTATTTTCATACAGTCTGACAGTGATTATGAATATGATTAGAAAACTTCTTCCAGAGAATATAGGTCAGATTAAAAGAAGGAGACTGTCATCTTGAATGAACGAGTGAGCGGGTTAAAGCTAGCGCTCGAATCCAGCAGATGTGGTCATCGCATGTGATGCTCAAATCGGTACTGGGTTTGATGGTGCTTTCGCTCCTTTATAGCTTCATTACTTGCGGGCATAATGGAACCCGGCTGAACGAGCTAATAAACTGCCTCTTGCAATCGTTAATGAAGATAATGGAGAGTACCGAAACGGGGAACAAGCGAACCTGGAGCAGAGCTTGTTACTAAGCTTACTACAGAAGACCATGTGGATAACGACAACGGCTGCCAAAACTCATCAAGGTGTGGACAATAATACTTATGTGATGGCGATGGTTATCCCTGAACATTTCACGGAGCAGGCATATAGTGTCGGAACCGATGCCTAAAGCATCTTTTATGAAATTAATGAAGGTACCAACATGCTCAGCGCGAAAATGGTTCGGGCGGTAGCAGATCCTGTAGAGGAGCAGCTTCGTCAGCAGCTGACAGGCAATTATTTGAAGCTGATCTTCGATCAGATTCTTAACGGTGCTAATGGTTTGAAGGAAGCGGCAGACGGTGCGGGTAAATTGGCAGCCGCAACGAAGCAGGCAAGCGTTGGCACTGGTCAATTGTCGGATGGACTCCGCCAATCCGGGGACGGAATGAAGAAGCTAGAAGCAGGGATTACGCCTTTAACAGCAGGAGCCAATGAACTGGAGAATGGACTTGCTCGTCTAGGTGCGATTTCGGAGCAGTTCAACAAAAAGATGAATGATTGGATGAACAGACGAACGTCCATCGGCACTCCGCTTAGCGATGTGGATAAACAGCCGGAGGCCATTTAAATTGGATTATTGTTGACAATGGGCCAAGTCAACAGCAATGTACAGCAAATGAACAGCTCGCTATAAGCCGCTTACGATTCAGCAGCCGCATTAAAGCAGATAAGTGATGCTGCAGACCCGGTTCAAAACAAACTTAATGCCATAAAAAGTAATATAGACGAGGGTCAGGCGAATTTGCTTGAGCTTGGTCAGCAGTTTGCCGATTTATCCTCCGATGAGCGATTCAAGAGATCGGTTCAACGCTTCGAAGAGGCGAATGGAGCAGGGGTTGAGGCAGAGGAGGCGCTATCTGTCATGCGTCAGTCAATAGAATCGCTGTCGGCATCTCTACAGCAAGCGACTTCTAACCTGACAACTAATACCTCTGTTTCGCCGTCGAAGGGCTGAAGCAATTGATTTCCATCGGCGGAACACAACAAATAATCCGGACTGCACTGGTGCTGTCCGGATTCGGGTTAGGCTCACTACTTTTGCTGTATCTTGTGAAACGACATAAAGTGATGGATGAGATTAAGCATGCAGGAAGCTAAGCTAACAGCTCTTCCCATGCTTCATAAATGGTCTGCAGCTGCGCTTTTTTCGAGTCAATGTCGGATTGAATCGACTGTACTCGGACGTAATCATTGTAGATATCGGGATCAGTGAGCTGCCCTTCCAATTGCTCGATTTCACCTTCAAGACGCGCGATATCCTGCTCGAACTGTTCCTGCTTGCGCTGTCGATTACGCTCCTCGCGCTTGGCCTGTTTGTCAGCTTCATAAGAAGATTGGGGAGGTGTTTCCGGTACAGCAGAATGCTTTCCCTGTTTTCCTTGTATAAATGACAGCGTTTCCAACTGCAGTTCTTCGTTTTCATGTTTTTTCTGGATCATTTCGTCATAATTTCCCAGGAAATGATCGGTTCCTTGCGGATGGAGTTCGACAATTCGCTCAGCCATCTTATTAAGGAAGTAACGGTCATGCGAAATAAACAGCAGCGTGCCGTCGTAATCGAGCAATGCAGATTCAAGAACTTCCTTGCTATAGAGATCCAAATGGTTGGTAGGCTCATCAAGAATAAGCATGTTTGCGCGGGCAAGCATCAGCTTTGAGAGCGAGACTCTGGCACGTTCGCCGCCGCTTAGCGAGCTGATACGTTTCTTAACGTCATCACCGCTGAATAGGAAATTCCCGAGAACGGTGCGGATTCGAGCTTCTTCAATGCCTGGATACGTACTCCAAAGCTCTTCCAGTACGGTGTTTGAATGGTTTAATCCTGTGTGCTCCTGATCGTAGTAACCGATCTTCACATTCGTTCCCCATTTGATGGTTCCGTGTGCAGCATCTGGCTTGTCGCTGACAATCGCTTTTAGAAGCGTCGATTTGCCGATCCCGTTTGGACCAATCAGCGCAACATTCTCTCCGCGTTCAAGGCGGAATGTCACATTGCGGAATAAGGGCTCGCTCTTCTGTGCAAATTGAATCGACAAATCATGAATATCAAGAACGTCATTGCCGCTTTGGCGATCGATTTCAAAAGAAAAGTGAGCTTTCTTCAAATCACCCAGCGGTTTATCCAGACGCTCCATCTTCTCCAGCGTTTTGCGTCTGCTCTGTGCACGTTTGGTTGTCGAAGCGCGGACAAGATTACGCTGTACGAAATCCTCCAGCTTCGCAATTTCATCCTGCTGTTTGTCGAATTGCTTCATTTGAGCTTCATATTCGGCAGCTTTGATATCGATGTAGCGGCTATAATTACCGGTATAGCGTTTTGCTGTGTGACGTTCGATCTCAACAATGGTCTGAACTACCGCATCAAGAAAGTAACGGTCATGGGAAACGACAAGAATGCCGCCCTCATAGCCGCGCAAATAATCCTCCAGCCAGGTCAATGTCTCAATATCAAGATAGTTTGTAGGCTCATCAAGCATGAGCAAATCTGGGGATTGGAGCAATATCCGAGCAAGTGCAAGGCGAGTCTTCTGACCGCCGCTTAAGGTAGAAATGATCGTCTCCGGCGGAAATTGACTAAAGCCCATTCCGTGTAAAATGCTGCGGATACGCGTTTCCATCTCAAAGCCGCCTTTTTCCCGAAACCAGTCCGATAAACGGGCATAACGCTCCAAGGTCGCTTCATACAGCTTCGTATCGGCATGCAGAGGCCGGATCCGCTATTTGCTGCTCGAGGGATCGAAGCTCCTGCTCGGCTTCGGTTAGATGAGCGAATACGGCGCGCATCTCCGCTTCAATTGTATGCTCGGATTGCAGGCCGCTGGATTGCGCCAAGTAGCCGATTGTCGTCTCCTTGGCTTTGTAGATCGTACCAGAGTCCGCGGACATCTCTCCTGCAATAATTCGAAGCAGGGTTGATTTGCCAGCGCCGTTGACACCGACGAGCCCGACTCGCTCGCGGGGCTGTACTTGAAACGTTATGGATGAGAGCACACTGCTTGTTCCATAGCTTTTGGATATATCGGATACTTGAAGAAGCATAATCGAACGAACCTCCAAATAATAAAGCTTAATCAGCAAAATTAGCCAAGCTGTTAAGGTTGGCTGCAAGCCGTTTTTTCAAAATATTAGAAAGTGAAGTTTCGCTACCACACTTTTCTGATTTGAAACTTGCTTTGACAAGAACTTAATGTTCTCCGCCAAAGGACGGCGTGAGCCGTTTCTTCTTGTATTTTACATGAATTTGTGCGGAAACGCGACTGATTAAGCCGTTCGTTCTGGATTGGCGAAATATGGTCAACAGTGGTAAACTATGATACAACTATGTTTAGAAGAGGCTAGGACGGTAATGATGGAGCAGAACGAGGATACAAAGGCGATTTTTGAGCAGAAGAAGGAAGCAAGGGCAGCCGCAATTACCCATCGTGATCAATTGCAAGAGCATTTGCGGTCAAGCTGGTCTGCATCAGCCTGCCAAGCGATTATAGACTGGCTTGAACAGCAGCCTGGAAACTTCGATAATCTCATGGTCTACGTACCCTTTCGTTCGGAGCTGGATACGAAACCGCTCATTGAATGGAGCTGGCGTTCGAATCTAACGATTATCGTTCCCCGCTGCATACGGGCAGTTCGCTCGATGGAGCTTTACATCATCAAGGGCTGGGATGAGCTCGTCCCAGGTGCCTACGGAATATTGGAGCCGGATCCAAACAAGGCTAAGCGATGCGATGCCTCCTTCATACCGGATGTCGTTATCGTGCCTGGTCTGGCGTTTGATTTACAAGGTGGCAGATTAGGTTACGGGGGCGGCTATTACGATCGGTTTAACGAGCGTCTGCACCAGCTGGCTGCTTACGAAGATAAGCAAGTTCCACTTTGGATCGGCGCTGGATACGAGTCGCAGCTGACCCCTGACGTGCCGATGGATCAGCATGATGCCCGGGTAGGGGCTGTCATCACAGAGCAGGGCTTTCAATGGACATCTATATCAACTTCCCATCTGCCGAAAGGAGATAAACATGGATCTGACCCATTTTAACGAACAGGGCCGTGCTCGTATGGTGGATGTCTCGGACAAAGAGATCACGACCCGAATTGCAGTTGCCCGGACAACCGTAACGATGGCCAGCGAGACGTTATCGCGAATAAAAGCGGGTACGATAGGCAAGGGCGATGTGCTTGCTGTTGCACAGATTGCGGGAATTATGGCTGCGAAGAAGACATCGGACTGGATTCCAATGTGTCATCCGCTGCCGCTTACAGGTGTAAATATTACATTTGCCGATAATGGGGCAGATGCTTTATATATAGAAGGAACGGTGAAAACAACCGGCAAGACTGGCGTCGAAATGGAGGCGCTGACCGCGGTTTCCGCAGCTGCATTAACCGTGTACGACATGTGTAAAGCGCTGCAAAAGGATATGGTCATCGGACCTACGAGTCTAGTGTCCAAAAGCGGCGGCAAAAGCGGGGATTACGTTCAAAAGTAACGACATATTCGTTCTTCTGATTGGGGGAGAGGTTCATGCGGTGGAAAGTGGCATTGTTAACGGCAAGCGATAAAGGCTCGCGCGGCGAACGGGAAGATACAAGTGCACAGGTCATCAGGGAGCTGGTCGAAGAGGAATTAAGCGGAGAAATCGTCGATTATCGCATCGTTCCTGATGAAATGGATGAAATCATGGCTGCCCTCATCGAGATGACGGATTATTTTCAAGCGGACCTTGTTATTACAACGGGTGGTACGGGCCTTGCCCCCCGGGATGTGACACCTGAAGCAACAATCAAGATTATTGACCGTATCGTTCCCGGCCTTGCTGAAGCAATGCGGATTGGTGCTATTCAACGAACGAGGAGCGCCATGCTCTCTCGCGGAGTATGCGGCATTCGGGGCCGCTCGCTAATTATTAATTTACCGGGAAGCCCAAAGGGTGTGCATGAGAATTTAATGGCCATTATGGATCAGCTTCCGCATGCGCTTAGTATTCTGTCTGGGCGAATGGGGGATCACAACGAATGACCCATCCAACAACAGGAACCGTATTGAAGGAAGTACCCGTCCGGGAAGCCATTGGCTTAAGGCTGGCGCATGATTTGACGCAAATTATACCTGGGCAGTTCAAAGGCCGTTTATTTAAAAAAGGCCATATCATCACAGAAGCCGACATACCGAGACTGCTTGATATCGGTAAAGAGCATATCTATATAATGGAGCTGGGTGCTGGTGAGCTCCATGAGGATGAAGCCGCTCTGCGGATGGCAGCTGCGCTTCTAAGTGAAGGAACGAGAATAAATGACCCTCATGAAGGCAAGGTTGCGATTCAATCCGACCTTGATGTTCCTGGGCTAGCGGTCATTGATGCTTCACTTGTTCATGCCATTAACAATTTAGGTGAAATCGCACTTGCTACGCTTCGTACCCACTCGGTCGTTAAGCCAGGCGGTCAGCTCGCGGCAACGCGGGTCGTACCGCTGTTTGTGCCCGAGGAGAAGGTCAGCAGCGTAGAGAAGCTGGTCAGCGATTATCGGCTGCTGCATGATGGACGGTCACCGGTCGGAGTACGGCCGCTTCGTTCATTCCGTATCGGACTTCTAACAACAGGCGGGGAAGTATTCTCAGGGCGAATTGAAGATAAATTCGGACCTGCCGTGAGACGAATTGTAGAGGCTCTAGGCTCAGAAGTTGTGGAGCAGCGGTTCTCACCGGATGATCGACATACAATTGTCAAGGAAATACACTATTTGCTGGAACAGCGGTATGATATGATAGTTGTAACTGGCGGAATGTCCGTCGATCCTGATGACCGCACTCCGGCCGCTATTAAAGAAGCGGGTGCGAATATCGTGAGCTACGGAACGCCAATGCTTCCAGGCTCCATGCTGCTTATTGGTTATTTAGAAGGCGTACCGATTATGGGATTGCCCGGCTGTGTCATGCATGATCCTTATACCTCGTTCGATGTATTGCTGCCGCGTATTCTTGCAGGAGATGTTATAACGAGAGAAGATATTGTACAGATGGGCTACGGAGGTTTACACGGCTGTTAGAAGGTTTAAGAAAAGTATTGAAAAAATTTTTAGGAGGTATGACCATGTTTAACGGTATTGGTGTTACAGGCTTTATCCTTCTCGCACTTATTGCCCTGCTGCTGTTCGGACCGAACAAATTACCTGAGCTTGGCCGCGCATTTGGACGTACGCTGAAGGAATTTAAAGCAGGCGCAAGAGATATGCTGGATGATAACAATGATGACCGCAAGGATGCAAGTCGGATTGAAGTAAACCGTAAAACCGACGCAGAGGCGGACAACAAGCGGCTCCCGGACTAAACGGGGCCCGCTTTTTTTATGAGCGCAGATGAAAGTTCCAGGTACATATCACTTTGAGTACCTTAATTTAGAAAGAGAGGCGAGTAGTCGGTGACTGAATCTAAGACGCCTGGGTCTTCTCATGATGATCAGCAGCTAATGTCGTTATTTGAACATCTTGGCGAATTTCGCCGCAGATTGATTTATGTCCTTATCGTTCTTGTGATTGGCATGATCATCGGACTATTGCTGGCTGATCCTGCTTATAACTATTTGATGAGCCAGGAGCCCGTGAAGGGGATGTCGCTGCATGCCTTCTCCCTGTGGGACGGCATTGGCATGTATATGAAATTCGCGCTCGTCATCGCGCTTGTGCTGGTACTGCCTTTTGCAGCGCTACAGCTATGGAGCTTTGTAAAGCCGGCTCTTCGAGTGAAAGAGCAGCGGGCTACCCTGCTTTATGTCCCGTTTGTCCTCATCATGTTTTTGATTGGACTGGCTTTCTCGTATTTTGTCGTATTTCCGATGGCGTTTAATTTTACGACCAAGGTTGCCAGACATCTGAAATTAGAAGAAACCTACGGGATCTTGCAGTATTTCTCGTTTATGTTCAACATTCTGATTCCGATCTCATTGTTGTTCGAGCTTCCGATTGTTATTATGTTTTTGACCAAGCTGCGTATTTTGACGCCGCAGCGCCTTCGCAAGATGAGACGTCTGTCGTATTTCATTCTCATTTTTATCGGGGTTGTCGTGACACCTCCGGATTTCATCTCGGATTCATTGGTCGCGATTCCATTGATTTTGTTATATGAAGTTAGTGTTATTCTGTCCAGTGTCGTTTATCGAAAGCAGCAGGAAGCGGATAAGGCTTGGGAAGAAGAATATGAAAACTAAGTAAAGTCGGCTAATGGCCGGCTTTTTTCGTTGCTCCGATCCAGCGTTTGCTAAGGCAGATGCTAATTTTTACTATTAAAATCTTGCAAATTGACGGGAAGCACTTGAAATTTGGATTCAAAATCGGTATTATTAAAAATGGTTGTTAGCACTTAACAGTTGCGAGTGCTAACAAGACTAAATCAAGCAACATAATATTAGAAGGAGGCTATTTTTCCATGATCAGACCTTTAGGTGATCGCGTATTGATTGAAGCCAATGCGAAAGAAGAAACGACTGCAAGCGGCATCGTGCTGCCAGATACACGCGAAAGAAAAGCCGCAAGAAGGCAAAGTTGTCGCAGTTGGCAGCGGCGCGTTGAAAGATGGCGTTCGTGTTGCGCTTGAAGTTAAGGAAGGCGACCGCGTTTTTTCTCCAAATATGCTGGCACTGAAGTGAAATACGAAGGCAAAGAATTTGATTTTGAAAGAAAGCGACATCCACGCAATTTTAGGCTAAGTCAGACAGCATATAGACTCGATCATACATGGCACTAACGATACTTAACGTACGATCTACTATAATTATCAGGAGGTTTCATTGACAATGGCTAAAGAAATTAAATTTAGTGAAGACGCTCGCCGCGCGATGCTGCGCGGTGTGGATGCTCTTGGCTAATGCAGTTAAAGTAACACTTGGACCTAAAGGCCGTAACGTGGTACTTGAGAAAAAATTCGGCAGCCCGTTGATCACGAATGATGGTGTTACCATCGCTAAAGAAATCGAGCTGGAAGATGCATTCGAGAACATGGGCGCACAGCTTGTTAAAGAAGTTGCTACCAAAACAAATGATGTTGCCGGTGACGGTACGACAACTGCAACTGTTCTTGCACAAGCGATGATTCGCGAAGGCCTGAAAAACGTAACTGCAGGCGCTAACCCGATGGTTATCCGCAAAGGTATCGAGAAAGCGGTTAAAGCGGCTGTTGAAGAACTGCAAAGCAATTGCAAAGCCAATCGAAGGCAAACAATCCATCGCACAAGTTGCTGCAATCTCCTGCTGCTGACGAAGAAGTAGGCCAATTGATCGCTGAAGCTATGGAAAAAGTCGGCAAAGACGGCGTTATCACAGTTGAAGAATCCAAAGGCTTCGTAACGGAGCTTGAAGTTGTTGAAGGTATGCAATTCGACCGCGGCTACATTTCCCCTTACATGATCACCGATACAGATAAAATGGAAGCTGTTCTGGACAACCCATACATCCTGATCACTGACAAAAAAATCTCCAACATTCAAGAAATCCTGCCTGTTCTTGAGAAAGTCGTTCAATCCGGCAAGCAATTGCTGATCATTGCTGAAGATGTTGAAGGCGAAGCACTAGCTACGCTTGTTGTTAACAAACTTCGCGGCACATTCACTTGCGTAGCTGTTAAAGCTCCTGGCTTCGGCGACCGTCGTAAAGCGATGCTTGCAAGATATCGCTGCTCTTACAGGCGGCCAAGTGATCACAGAAGAGCTTGGTCTTGATCTGAAATCCACAACGTCCTGATCAACTGGGTACCGCTCGTCAAATCCGCGTTACCAAAGAAAACACAATCATCGTTGATGGTGCTGGCGACAAGAAAGATATCGATGCTCGCGTTAACCAAATCCGCGCACAACTGGAAGAAACAACTTCCGACTTCGATAAAGAGAAACTGCAAGAGCGTCTGGCTAAACTTGTCTGGCGGCGTAGCTGTTATCAAAGTTGGCGCAGCTACTGAAACAGAATTGAAAGAGCGCAAGCTTCGCATCGAAGATGCTCTGAACGCAACTCGCGCAGCGGTTGAAGAAGGTATCGTTTCCGGTGGTGGTACTGCACTCGTTAACGTATACAACGCAGTTGCAGCTGTTAAAGCAGCTGGGCGACGAGCAAACAGGCGTTAACATCGTCCTTCGCGCCCTGGAAGAGCCAGTTCGCACAATCGCAGCTAACGCAGGTCAAGAAGGCTCCGTTATCGTTGAGCGTCTGAAAAAAGAAGAAGTAGGCATTGGCTACAACGCAGCAACTGGCGAATGGGTTAACATGTTCGAAGCTGGTATCGTTGACCCTGCTAAAGTAACTCGTTCCGCTCTGCAAAACGCAGCTTCCGTTGCAGCTATGTTCTTGACAACTGAAGCAGTTATCGCTGACAAGCCAGAAAAAGACAAACCAGGCATGCCTGATATGGGCGGCATGGGTGGTATGGGCGGAATGGGCGGCATGATGTAAAACAGACCCCAAAACCCTTATATAAGTGCTATTGACAGCATTCTTTCGCGATAAATAGCTGGCGGCCAGCCCCCTGGATTAGAGGTGTAGATCCGCCGTCTGTTGTAGTAGACCATGATGTATCTGAAGATGATCGATTTAATAGTAGGCCATCGGATAGTGCTCCGTGTTGATCTTGTACAGCTTCTCTTTCTTTAGCGTAGCAAAAAAGCTTTCCATCCTTGCGTTGTCATAGCAACGCCCTGTGCCGCTCATGCTCTGTATGGCATCACGTTTAGCCAGTCTCTCCCTGAAAGCATGGCTCGTGAATTGGCTGCCTCGATCGCTGTGATAAATCATTCCGCGAGCATTTCTTGCATTACAGGCGTTCTCAAAGGCTTGGATGCAGAGTTCCTTGCGCATGTTGTCATCCATGGCGAGGCCCACGATCTCTCCGTTGAAACAATCCAGTACCGCAGACAAATATAGCTTGCCGTCTGAACAAGGGACTTCGGTGATATCCGATAGCCACTTTTGGTTGGGTGCTAAGGCCTCTCTGATAGTCTCTTTGGTCACATTTTCGTCACGCTTGAGCTGTGGCGTCCTCGCGTGTAATGCCGTTTGGGTGACGCCTCACTTTCTTCAGCAGGCCGTGCTTCTTCATCATTCGATAGACGGTGCTGTAGCTGGTCTTGATATCCTCTTTGTGACAGCGCCAGCAGAATACGCTGGACACCGTAATTACTGTTGTCTTCATGTTCTTCAATGATTTCTTTGATTTTGACCAGAAGGCGTTGCTGCCGCTCCTTTTTGGGTGTGGGCTTCAAGCTACGGTAATAGCCCGATTCACTGACAGCAAGTACTTCGCACATCTCCTTGACGGTCCATCGATCCCGTCGTTCACGGATGTAAGCATAGAGCTGGCATGCCTTTACCGCTTCCGGTCTTTTGCGAAAAAACCGAGTGCGTCCTTGAGAATTTCATTCGCGCGGCGCAACTCGCTTATTTCTCTTTCTAATTCGATTTCACGTGCAGTCTTATCCGCAGATGCATAAGCGCGTCCGCTCCCGATATAAGCTCCGTCGCCGTGCAAGGTTCTTTGTTTTCTCCAATCCCTGCAAAGTATAGTAGGCTACGCCTAATTGCTCGGCAGCTTTCTTTGGTCCAATCTCATCGCTCAATCTTACTGCTTCTTCTTTGAATGCTTTGTCGTATCGATTCATTGTCTCTCGTCCCCTCGTCTAGCTTTCATTTTATTTCATACGAGGGTGTTTTTCGACTGCATTTTTATCGTAGCACATATCCTCATCGTAATAATAATAGAAAATATCTCATTGATTCACTACATGGTATGTATAAGTGATGCAATAGTATTAGCAAACAATATCCAAAAGGTGGATTCGTTTCAAACTATTGAAAGAGTCTACTAATCGATTTGATTCACTTTATTCCATAAGAGGAATCACTTAGTTCAGGATTATGCATAAAATAACCCCCAACACGCGGTTGGAGGTTGATAAAGGTGAACTCTGCGATTCTACCTCTGAATGAATGCCTAACTTAAATCAAGCAAACTATAAATCACGAAACGAGGTTTTGCATGAGTCTCCGAACTTTTGCGAAGCCTCTTTTTTATGCGTTTTGATGGCGGCTCATTGAGCCTTGCAGCATCAAAGGTTTCCTTCACCTTTTGTTTGAAGGTAAAATAATGAAACAGATAGTGAAAAGGCTTCCTTTAGAGGAAGCCTAGCTAAAATGAATATTGAAAATCTAGAGGATAGTCCTTATTTCAAAAACTTATTGAATAAAGAAATAGGGAAAGACGAAGGGGGTAAATCGGAAATGCCGTACAGATCGCTCCAGCTGTATACGAGTAAGAATGGCAAGAGACCTATGGCTATAACGGCAAGAATGAGACCGACGATGAATAACCGAACTGCTTTCCCTGCACTCATTGTTCCTCATCTCCAATCTAATCGATTACATGGCTCAAATTATCTTATTTAAGCACGCCTTATTCTTACTTAACCGCTAAAGCATTATTTCTAATCAGGATTGTATTGTCAGTCCGATAGTCACCCACGCGATATAGGGAATATGGAAAATAAAATAATCCTCCCGCCAGCCTTTGCCAGCAGGAGGATCATGGCGCTAATCCAATGATTTCATTTTGTATCCTTGCAGTTCCTTGGAATCCAAGCTCATTTTAGAATTCCCAATACCTGTGCTTGTTGTATTCGATTCTGGTGTGACATCGGGCTCTGCTTCACGCTTCCTAGCCACTAATTTTCCTAAAGCAATGAAGACAATACCTGCAATCAATCCGCCAACCCACCAATAGACTGCTGCCATCCAGTGAAATGGATCTTCCTGCAACCCTGCAATTACGCCGCCAATTGCTCCGCCTAGAATCGCGATAAAGCCAATGACTTTCAATAAGGTTGACAACCCTAATCACACCCTCGCTCAAGTGTATTTAACGTCGTTTTATATCTTATTACAGCCACATTGTTTTTATGATAAATGTTAGAATCGCTATGCGTTACAGTAAATAAATGGGGAAACATCTTTTTTTGTATTGGTAAAAGGAATAAGGTGATCGAATATGTGAAATTTCAATAAGTTCACTGATGAAAGTATGAAAAGTTCAACTTGTAAGGAATATACAGTTCTATTTCGTCTAGCGCTATGCCTTTATATATTCAAACAAACGGCTGTCCCAAAAGGATCTACTTTTGGAACAGCCGTTTCCGTTTATTTGGCCGCAGCCGTGTTGAATCATACTGCGGGAGTTAGTTATTCGCTTCCTCTTGTCTGGGATCTTTGGCCAGATGTTGTTTGAGTGAAGCTTTCTTCGTCACTAACTGCTTGGACAGCTCCGCTTGTGTACGATTACTGGTTTTGATCTCTTCGTTTAACTTATTTATTCGCGTCATTTTGCTGCTTAAATCGCTGTGGGATTGGCTTAACTTCATATCTCTTTGCAATTGATTTATTTTGGATTGGGCTTTTTCTTTTTTGTTCTTCTCGTTCACACTTTTGCTTTCTATGTCGGCAATTTCTTTCTGCAGCCTAGTAACAATCGCTTTAGTAAAACTAATGGACATTCAAACACCTCATAATCATTTTGTGTAGCTGAGACATCATTTTACTATAAATAACCTGGTTAAGCGAGAAGAGGGAGTAGAATGGCTGATACTCCTGTGTACCAAATATAAGATAAGGGTAGGCAAATTAAATCTTCGCTAGCTTCTGCCATTCCTGCTCGATCTGAGCCGCGTTCAGGTCAATGCCGATCATAACGAAATAGGGTCTTCCTTCATAGCTGCTGGGCGACCATTCGACTCGCTTGCCAGCCAGCTGGAACAGCATGAGCTTATTGTTTGAACCTACTGGCATATAACCCTTGGCTCTTAGACATTGATTGCCGCGACCTGTTATGAAGTCTTCCAATTGACGGCGCGGCAATGGGCGTGAAGGGTCGGGATAAATGGCAACCGTCCGCACGCGGGAGAAGGAATCGCTGGAGCTGGGCTGGTTTGAGGAATGGCTGATCTTCGCCGGAGCCTGCGGCGTGCTTACTGTCCACCTTTATTGCTTCCTGCTGAGGCCTCCCGGCTGCTTTGACCGAAAGCTTCAATTGATGGGGAGCAGAAGGAGAAGTCCCTATCCGGCTGAATGCAAGCTGCTTTGCATGCAGCCGGTTAATGCCTGCAAAAGCAAGCTCCGGATTCACGTCACAGCGTATAGCAGGAACCAGCACGCAGTCTGGGTTCCGTTCTCTCACCATCTGCTCAACCTTCGCTTTGGTCCGGTCCGAAATGAGATCCGCCTTATTCGCGATGACGGAATCGGCCACTTCAATTTGTTTGCGGAGCGTCCGGACAAGCTCCCGGTCAGATGAGAAGATGCTATTATAATCGAGCGCATGCTCTGCATCGAGCACGGTAATGATCCGGTGCAGCGTGACTTTGCCAATAATCGAGGGCTCGGTCATGGCCTCGGCAATCTCTTCCGGATTGGCGACGCCGGTTAGTTCAATGACGATTACATCGGGTCTTTGCAAAGCGAGCCGCTCAAGGCATCCGGCAAGTTCGCTTTTCTTGGTGCAGCACAAGCAGCCCTCGGTGATGCTCTCCATGATTTGGTTTGCCGTGCTGCTGCTAACAAGTACACCGTCTACATCCACTTTTCCAACCTCATTCATAAGTACCGATGCGCGTAGTCCGCTGTCATTTGCGTGCTTTAGAAGCCGCAGCAGCAGGGTGGTCTTGCCGCTGCCTAGGAAACCGCTTAACACGACTACGGGAATTACGGATTGTTCCATTGTTTACCCACGCTCCTCTAAAGAACAAAGTATGAGAGCGAGCCCTGAAACATGAATACTAATTAGCTTTGTTGAACAAAATCCGTTGAAGTCGATAGACTGCGGTGCTCTGTTAAACATGTAATTATTACGATATAATAGGCGGTAGAATAAATGGCTTAAGGGGACGATGGATAAACATGACACAGGCTGATTTGCTGCAAACGAGTGAAATAAATGAGGAACGTACGATTCCGGTGCATCTTTTATCAGGATTCCTTGGAAGCGGGAAGACCACCTTATTAAATCATCTCATTGATTACTATAAAGCGTTGAACGTGAAAACGGCCGTCGTTATGAATGAACTGGGCGATGTGAATTTAGACGGTCAATTCGTCGATGACGACGTGCCGATGGCGGAGATGCTGAGCGGCTGTATATGCTGCACGATACGCGGCGATTTAAGCATGGAGCTGAAGCAGCTCATCGATGAGCATAATCCGGATGTCGTGCTGATCGAGTCGACAGGTGCGGCTAATCCGATGGAAATCATGGATGCGATAACGGAGACTGCGCTTCTGGCTCGGGTGGATTTACGTGTCATTGCGACCGTGGTCGACGGTCCCGAGCTGCTGGGGCGCAGCAAGAAGGGCGGCCGCACGTACAAGCTGATGCAGGATCAAATCCGCTGTGCGACTGAACTTATCGTCAATAAGGCGGATAAGCTGAATCCCGAGGATCTGGTTACTGTCCAGCAGCTTGTCAGGGAGCTCAATGCATTCGCACCGCTAACGGTTACGATTAAATGTGTGACGGACTTAAGTGTATTCGATCTTGATCGCAACGTGGAACCAAAGCGTGTAATCGCTCATGCTGATCGCCATGAACATGATCACAATCACGAACACGAATCATGAAAATGATCATAGCCATGAACATGATCACAGCCATGAACATACTCACGGGCAAAGTCATGTTCATGACAACCACGTCTGCGGAGCGAACTGCAGCCATGATCATGAGGAGGGCAAGTCATACGTATCGCATGAGCATGTTATGACGCTAACGCATTATTTTCCGGCAGCGATTGATAGCCATGCCTTCGAAGCGCTTATTCAAAGATTACCGAAGGCGGTATACCGGGCAAAAGGGATCGTCACGTTTACCGATACGAACAGCCGCTTTCTGTTTCAATACGCATACGGCGAGGTTGAATTTATCCGCATTGCGCCGCAAGGGAAGGTGAATGACGTGGCGGTTTTCATCGGTGAGCATTTTCCGAAGGAAGACTTGCTGCATGAGCTCCTACAATTAAATGAAGAAGCTCTCCTGTAAAAGAACATTTGGATGTTTTTGGTATAAAATCGCCATCTGACGGACAATCTATCCAAGAGCAAGCAGTAGTAATTGGAGGGAGCTGACAGAGATGATCCATAGACTTCGATTTGATAGGAAGCTTGTCGCTGCATGGGCAGCATGTGCGCTTCTGCTGCTTTCGACAAGTTCTGTTCATGCACAGCAGCGTGAATCTACGCCTTCCGCGCAGCAGCTTCAGCCGGAGGCAAAGCAGGAGCATGGCCGCTTTGGAATGAACCGTGAGGAGCATCAAGCATACCGGCAGGAGGTTTTAAAGGAAGCGGCCGAGTATTTTAATATTTCGACCGAAGGCAAGTCGACCGCCGAGCTGCATAAGGAAGTCAAAGCAGCCCGTGCGGCGAATAAAGAGAAATGGGAGCAATTCAAGCAAGAGCAGACTGGCAAGCGTCTTACTCGCTTGCAGAAGATCGCCAGCGATCTGGGGATTAAGACCGAAGGCAAGACTGCGAAGCAGCTGCATGCAGAGATTCGAGCACTATGCGAAACGAAGCAGCGCAGTAAAGAAAGGCAGAAATCGATTTCGTAAGCGAGATGCTTGAGGAGCAGAGATGAATACGGATAGTACTTCTGAGAAGCAGAAAGCAGCAGCGTCTCCCGCGAAGGGAAACGCTGCTGCTTTTTTAAACTATCAGCACATATAAGTTTCGCTTCCAACCTTTTCAGATCTATCTACGGGAAGAAACTTAGCTTCCCAGCCAAAGGATAGTGTGAGCCATTTCTTCTTACAGCCTCTGCTTCATCATATTATCGTGCGGCTGTCTGCTGCAGCTTGCGAAACACCTTATAGCTGCGGCGCGCGCATTCCGAGATGGCAATAGGATGAAAGCCGCTCACCTCTGCATAGAGCTTGTCATTCAAAGGCTTGGTCCACGATTCCGGCAGGGCGGAAGCGCCAAGCGAGGCGCCGAGTATGGATCCAACGGTTGCGCCGTTGCAATCCGTATCCCATCCTCCAAGCACGGCTGTCGTGATTCCCTTCTCAAAGTCGCCGCCGGAGTGGATGAGTGCGGCTGCGCAAAGGGCGGCATTGTTGTTCGTATGTATAGGGTCATAATGCTTGAAAGCATCCCAAATTCGACTGACCAGCTCTACCTGATCATTGGTAGAATCCGCAATTTCGATGGCAAGACGGATATCCTCGGCTAGGCGGCTATTTCTTGGGATCATGCTCAGCCCAATAGCGACGATACGCCTTGGGTCGTTCTCGACAAAAGCAGCAGCAATCATGGCCGAGCAGAACATAGCGCCATAAATCCCGTTTTTCACATGAGAAAATGAAGCATCCCTCCAGGCAAACTCAGCTGCAAGCTCGGGATTACCCGCTGCTCCGTAAGCATAGCCATCTACGCGAATTTGGGCACCGATCCATTCCCGGTAAGGGTTAAGATAGGTCCGCACCCATTCCTTGCGAGAGCTCCAATCAGCAGGGATCACCCCTTGATTATGAGCCGTAACCTGAGCAAAGTTCAAATAAGCCTGCGTCTCGGCGGTACAGACCTGGCGGTAGGACAGCTTCTCATGCCAAAGCTTGCCGACATGCCAAGAGTCAAAGGAAGCGCCGCGTTCCTCTAACATTCTCAGACCAAGGACGGTATAGCGAATATCATCGTCGGTCTCCATATAAGCGATATGTTCGCGGGTGCTTGCCCTGCACCAATTGCTCAGCTCAAGCTTATGCGTTTCACTTGCTCTAGAGGCAATCGGCGTATAATGGCTAATCGGCCACGCATCAGCGCCTTCAAACCACAGCTTCACGTTATGCCAGCCTGGGCGGCCGTAAGCGCCGTACATGAATGCCCATGCTTCAAGCGGTTTGCCAAGCGCACAGCCGGCAGCCCGACCCAGCCAAGCGCCGTTAAATTTATTGCTCCATTCTTCATCGGATAGATGGGCAGCTGCTGCATGCAGGGGCTCGGAACGCTCGGCGCGTATGCCCTCAAGGTCGGATGGCTCCGTATAGGGGAAATCCGCTCGGATCGGAAGCGCCATTAATTCCTCATAGACCTGCATCAGCAGGCTTTCATCTTCCTCTGCCTGGTGAACCTTTTCCTCAAATCCAGTTACATCACAGCCTTCTTCCCGGCGCTGCTTCACCTCGAGCTTCACTAAACCGGACAAACGATCCCAACCTGCCACCGGCACTCACTCCTTCATATCCTTCATGGATCTATGGTCTACTCTATGAATGGTTGGCTCTTTCATTCGTCTTTTGTCATAATAGATTGACGCGAAACCTTAAGGTGTCATATAATAATAGGGAACCAAAAGGTTTCATATCGGAAGAGGGAGTGAATACGGAAGTGGAAGAACTGCTGAAGAAATTACGCTATAAAGCTGGACGAGCTCTCGTCTTGAATGCTCCTGAGGGATACCAGCTGGGTATAGAAACCGATAGTGAGGCGGCAGATAAATACGATTTTGTACAGCTGTTCGTCAATAACGCAGCGGAGGTTGAGGAGTGGTATCTCAAAACTCTGCCTGCATTGAAGGAAGATGCATTATTTTGGATTACCTTTCCGAAGCAAAGCTCGAAGGTGAAAACAGACATCAACCGAGATATTTTGTGGGAAATAGTGCAAAATAAATCAGCCTACAGACCAGTCAGCAACGTCTCCATTGATGACACATGGTCGGCGCTCCGTTTTCGCCATCAGGATAAAGTAAAAGTGAAGCCAGTCAAATAAGAGAACAATCAATGGACATCAACTTATAGGAGGAATTTGAAAATGGAAGATCAAACACAGGATTTGCTGCCGGATATTCGGCATACGTTAGTATTAAATGCCCCAATCGGTAAAGTATGGGACGCGGTTTCCACATCAGAAGGTATCGCAGCATGGTTCATGCCCAATGATTTTCAGCCAATCGAGGGTCATCAATTTGAAATCAACGCCGGACCGTTCGGAATGTCGCCTTGTAAGGTTGTGGAGGTCAAATCTCCAAACCGCATGGCGTTCGAATGGGGTAAGGATTGGAAGATTACTTGCGAGCTTGTTGATCTGGAGGGCAAGACAGAGTTCACTATCATCCACTCGGGTTGGAATGCCAACACCGTTACGGAGTTCGGCCAACCGCATACGATTGTTCGCGGCATCATGGATCAAGGCTGGAGTGGAATTATCCAAGCTCTGCGTACTTATGTTGAGGTTTAAATGTCGGCTCCATTAGCCAAGCAAGATGTTTTTCAAGCGATCGCTGATCCGACGCGGCGTCAAGTACTGGAGCTGCTTGTCGATTGTGAAATGCCGGTTACGGCGATTAGCGGGCATTTTCCGATAAGCCGAACGGCTGTTTCCAAGCATCTGCGTATATTGGCAAATGCAGGGCTTGTCACAGAACGGAAGGTTGGCCGCGAGACGCGTTACCGATTAGAGCCGGAGCCGCTTCAGGATCTGCAGCGCTGGCTGGATTACTACTCCAGGTTCTGGAAAAATAAACTGAATGCGCTCCAGCGTTACGTGGAGTCAGACGAAAGCAGCTAAGCTTTCGCAATATAGTGCATCACCAAATCCGCCCCCTTCATTGATGAAGGGGGCGGATTTTTTACCGTGGATATCACGCATTGTAATGGGCTGCATCCTTATTTGGCTGTTTCCTGAATAAGAGCCGTCAATTTGCGCAGGGCATCGCCGCTTTCATTACGCTTCATCTTCTCGATAATCTGATCTTTATTGGTGAAAACAGACTGCAATGACTGCAGGAAACTGTCATCGTTCATCTCCTCTTCAAGTAAGACCTTAGCATATCCAGCCTGCTCGAAAAGCTCCGCGTTCAAGATCTGATCACCGCGGCTGGATTCCTTGGACAGCGGGATTAGCAGCATAGGCTTGCGAAGCGCAAGAAACTCAAAGATGGAGTTGGAGCCAGCCCTCGAGATGACGAGGTCCGTGCAGGCAAGCACATCCGCCAGCTCATCATGTATGTATTCGAATTGCAGGTAGCCTTGGATATGCAGTGAGCTATCCAGCTGACCTTTGCCGCAAATGTGGATGATTTGGTACGTTTCTGTCAGCGCACGTGCATGCCGGCGCACCATCCTGTTGATTTTTTGAGCGCCTAAACTTCCGCCCATAATGAGGAGCACCGGCTTGCCGGGAGTAAACTTACACCAGTTGAGACCGCGTGAAGCTCGTCCGAGGCTCAGCTCCTGCCTGATGATCGGCCCAATATGAACGCCCTTGCCGCCTTTTAGCGTTTGGGCAGTCTGCTCGAAGGTCACGCATACCGCTTGAGCGAACGGAATGGCAATTCGATTAGCCAAGCCAGGGGTCAAATCCGATTCATGGATCAGGATGGGGACGCGATTAAGCCAGGCGCCAAGCACGACGGGAACGGAAACGAAGCCGCCTTTGGAGAACAGCACGTCGGGCTTCAGCTTGCGGATAAGCCGGTAAGCCTGGTAGACACCCTTCATGACGCGGAAAGGATCTTTAACATTTTGTAAATCCGCGTAACGTCTAAGCTTTCCGGTTGAAATGCCGTAATAGGCCACGCCATCCATTCTCCCGACCAGCTGCGATTCAATGCCCTTTACCGACCCGATATAGGACACGTTCCAGCCTTCATCAAGGAAGGAAGGGATCAATGCCGCGTTCACAGTAACATGACCGGCCGACCCTCCGCCAGTGAATAATATCCGCTTCGAACGATTGTGCTTCATCTAATAATCATCTCTCCTGAACTCTCGTATGTACTAGAAATAGCGTATCACAATATAGAGGATGAAAACCGGCAAAGATGACAAACTAGGAAGAAAAAGGAGTGGGGCAATGAAGGCGGTAACCTATCAAGGGATGAAGAACGTTAAAGTTAAAGACGTTGAGGATGCTCATATTCAGAAACCGGATGATGTAATTGTCCGGATTACGACGACCGCAATCTGCGGCTCTGACCTTCATATTTATAACGGGGAAATTCCTAATATGCCTAATAATTTTATTATCGGCCATGAACCAATGGGCGTGGTAGAAGAGGTAGGCACTGAGGTAACGCGCGTGAAGAAAGGTTATCGTGTTATCATACCATTCAATGTCGCATGCGGACGCTTCTGTTTTTGTAAATCAGCTCGAGAGTCCTCTGCGATCATTCCAATGATATTTCTCCATGGAGATACGGGAGGGTATTTTGGCTATTCGGAAACCTACGGGGGTTATGCCGGCGGACAGGCTGAACTGCTTCGGGTGCCATTTGGTAACTTCCTCCCATTCAAAGTTCCGGAGGATGCCGAGATGGAGGATGAGAAATTGTTATTTCTATCCGATATTTTGCCTACTGCTTATTGGAGTGTGGATAACGCTGGCGTTAAGCCTGGTGACACAGTTATTATTCTCGGCTGCGGGCCTGTCGGCCTGTTGGCACAGAAATTTGCTTGGCAAAAGGGTGCCAAACGAGTCATTGCCGTCGATCATGTTAAATATCGTCTGGAGCATGCACGGGTTACGAATAAGGTAGAAACCTTTAACTTTAAAGAGCAGGATGAATTGGCCAAGCATCTGAAGGAGCTAACTGGCGGCGGTGCTGATATCGTTATCGATTTCGTGGGACTTGACGCGGAGAAAACGTTATTCGAGAAAGCCGAAACACTGCTAAAGCTTCATGGCGGAGGGCTCGGAGCTTTCCGGATGGCCGCCCAAATGGTGCGAAAATGCGGAACGATTCAAATAACCGGCGTCTATGGACTCAATTATAACTTATTTCCATTCGGGATTTGTTCAATCGTAATATCACGTTAAAAATAGGGCAGGCTCCGGTTGTTCATTATATGCCGGAATTATACCGCCAAATTAAGCAGGGCGAGATAGACCCGACTGATATTATCATACATCGAATTCCGCTTGCAGATACGGAGAACGGATACCGAATATTTAACGATAAAGAGGAGAATTGTATCAAGGTCGTTGTTAAACCATAGCTGGCTCCAATGACAAGCAGCATGGAAGCCCGTGAAGCAAAAAACCATCGCTCCCCTGAAGCGATGGTTTCTGTCCTTGTTACACCCAGGCGTCCCTTGTTTCCGAGCCATAACCAACAAAAAAAGGAGCCGTACGGACAATTCAGGAGAAACAGCTTCCTAATCCTGTATTGTTGTAAGTCCTACCAAACAACAAAAGGAATAGACAGATGCAGCATTTGTTTTCTGAACAAGACTTAGTATATCAATGAAATGCTTACCTTGCCGGAGCTAAAGGTTCACCAAATTCTGTCCATCGATGTTGATGAACTTCACATAGAAGCCCGGGGTGATTATTCAAGGTTTTTTTCTTTTTTATCTCTCTACTAATGGGCTCCTAACGGGCTCAGGATGTGCGCCAATCTTTTGGAGGAGTGATGCGTGGGTATGACGCAAAGCGTGGAACGTGATCTTGCGTAATTTAGCAATATCTCGAAGCTTTACCAACGGTTATCCAGGTCACGTGGCATACACTTATGATAGCAATCCGCTTCCAACGAAGGCGCATCCGGCACCGCACTAGGGTGGTTTCCTATGGCTGTGCAAACTACAAGATCCTTATCAAAGTAAGATTCTTTGGCGCAAAGATAGTGGGGCTAAGCAAAAATGCTCAGCCCCACTATCTTTGTTACATCTATAAGTGAGTCTTAACGGCTGCCAGAGCGCTTATTTGGCGAATAAAGACATGTTCAGAAATTTAACGGCTGTGGTGGACCTTATTCTTACTTTTTGTCGGGATACTTACCCAATTTAAGCATAATAAGGTCTCGCAGTTCCGTTAGAATTTTCAAAGGCCCATTTTCATGCAAATAGCGTCTGTGATAGCCGTTACAAGAAAGTCTGCTCCCTTCATCCTCGATCAATTTAGTCTGTAAGTGTGGTATCTCAGACTTCCGCTGGCAACAGTGCATGAAGCAAGCCTAGCTTGCCCTTGATGACTGGGTATTCCTTCCTATCGCCTATTTATCTATTAAAGAGGATCCCGGCGTTTTGCAAGCAACTGACACTTTCCTTTGTCGGAAAATTCCTTTCGACTTCTTTGATAATGGCTGCCCGGTCACAAGTTCGTTCAATTTCAGGGAAACTGTGAGAAGACATTAAGGGGGTCAGATACCATCTTGAGGGGGCCGCACTCACAAGGCGTAAGGGTTCAAATCCCTCCGACCGCCGAGAAAAACCTTGATTATTCACAATGTCATTAAGTTAAGGCGCTTAACTTAATGACATTGGCCGTGCGGACTCCTTTTTCTAACCGAATGAATGGATTCAGCTTAGCGGCTCATAATCGAACTAATCGATGGCGTGGGAGGAAGGTGCTAGCTGCCTCTTCCTACTCGATTCTACTGCGGCTGAAGGTTTAGCTTCTGGTTGGTACGAAGGATTTGATCCAGCTGCCGAAGCCTGCCGGATTGCGGCTCTGCACGAGCACGACCCCTTCACCGCGGAACCTGCACACGATTGCCTCGCCGCTCGTTAAGGAGGATATCCAGCCTGAGGCGGCTTTTTCAATCTTATAATTCATATAGTCCGGCCATGCGACCAAATGTCCATTATCGATAATCATTTCCTCGCCAGGAGCAAGATTAATCGCATGAATGGCGCCGAAGGAGGAGAGGAACACCGTACCTCTGCCGCTGATCTCGACAATGAAGAAGCCTTCGCCCGATAAAAAGCCCCGCGCTAGATTTTGCATCTTCGTATTGACTTCGATTCCCTGTGTCCCAGCAAGAAAACCGTCCTTTTGCACGTAAAGCTTGTACGATCCATCGAGTTCAATGGCTTCTATATCTCCAATGGAACCCGGAGAGAGAAGAACCTCGCCTTGCCCGCCCGCCGCGGTCAATTCCTGGAAGAAAAATTTCTCCCCGCTGAGCATCCGGCCAAGGCCGCGAAGAATGCCTCCATCTACCGTTCCCCGAAGATTGATATTCGGCGTCATAGAAACCATTGCGCCCATCTCAGCTTTTACGCTTTCTCCAGACCCCAAATTCACTTTGAGCATGGCAAAGGCCCCTGAGTATAAAATCTCATATTTCATGACGTCATCCTCCAAATTTGTGTAAAGTAGGAAGGGCTATACTTCCTATTAGTATAGTATAGAGGCGGTCAAATCCAAAATTATTATTTGTACAAAAAAAGCCTGGCGATTAGCCAAGCTTCCAGCAGGAGCAATTATTGAAGGCCTTTGCCGCCTAAGGTCAGCAGCTTGATGCTCTCCATACCGGCTATAAGAGGCCGGCCTCGTTCAATAAGCGTCTTCGTTCCTTCAAGTGTAAAAGATGCCTGATGTGCAGCAGCATCACGCCATATCTCAGTCACCCAGACCGTCTCAGGCTCGTTCTCTACAATGCTGACGGTATACAGCTCGCAGCCTTCAACCTCCTGCATCTGCCCAGCGGCTTCCAATAGGATTTGCGCTAACGCGTCACGTTGACCTGTATGAGTGGTGAATTTTGCGTAAAATCCATGCTTGCTCATCGTATCATTCCCTCATGTTTTTCTCTGCATTGTACATCTTTATAGCTGACAAACCTAGTCAGTGAAAATTTTAAACATATACGCCTAACTGTTATCATCACTGGGAGTAGTGTTTTTGTTGGGGAATTGGCTGGCCTGCTGCTTCAGAAACTCACGTATGGACGGATCCGTACACAAGCCGATGGCACGGCTATAAGCAGCATCGGCTTCCTCATATCTATGCATTCGCTTGAACAAATGGGCGATAAGAGCCCAATAGGGTTGATAGCTCTTAATCGTTTCGGCCGGGATGGCCTCAAGCAGCGCCAATCCTTTATCGGCTCCGCGCGCCTCGGCAACGGTGGCGGCTCGGCCGACTAACGCGCCAATAGTAGGCGCAAGATGCACGAGCCCCTCATATAACAGGGCAATCTCTTCCCATTCGGTGCGGCCGGTCCATGCACGCTGGGCATGCACGGATTGAATCGCCGCTTCAAGCTGGAAGCGGCCAATGAGTCCTGCTTGCGCGGCATTGCTCAGACAACGCTCCGCCTCCTCGATCATTGCTCTCGACCAAAGCGACATATCCTGCTCTGGAGGTAGTTTCCTGCTGCATTACGGCGCGCACGATGGCGCGCCTCGCAATGCAGCATCAGCGCCAGCAGTCCTTGCACTTCCGGTTCTGCAGGCATGAACTGCAATAGAAGTCTTCCCATGTAGATCGCTTCTTCTGCCAATCCTTTGCGACGCGGGTCTACTCCGCTCACGTCATCCCAGCCGCTGCCATAGGCGGCATAGATGGCTTCGAGCACGGCATCGAGGCGCTGTGGCAATTGGCTGCCATCAGGAAATTCAAACTTGATGTGCCCACTGCGTATTTTCGCTTTCGCGCGGGAGAGCCGCTGTCCCATCGTGGATGGCTTTACGACGAATGCGGACGCGATGCGAGCAGCGTCTATTCCGAGTACAGTCTGGAGCATAAGCGGCGTGCGTACGATGGGATCAATTGCAGGATGAGCACAAATAAACAGCATCCGGAGTCGTTCATCAGGAAATGCTTGCGTAGAACAAGCCAAGCTTTGTGCTTCTTCCGCCATTGCCAGCAGGGTCGGCGCAGCATTGGCATGTACGCGGGCATGTCTGGCACCATCGATGAGCCGCCGGGTTGCTGTAGTGAGCAGCCATGCTTCGGGCTTGTCTGGTACTCCGGCGTGAGGCCATGTTTCTAATGCGGCGAGGAAGGCATCGGCAAGCGCGTCCTCCGCTGCTGCCAAGTCGCGCCAACGTACAACCAAGTATGCGACCAGTTTGCCGTAGGAATCGCGAGCCGACTGTTCAACGGCTTGGTGGGCGTTCATGGCAATCCTCACTTCATTGGCGGTATATTTTGCCTGATTTCAACCGCATCAATGGGACATCGGGCCGCCCACTCTAATGCAGTGTCAAGATCCGGTACGTCGATGATAAAGAAACCGCCGAGTTGTTCCTTCGTCTCGGTGATCGGCCCATCCTGCACGAGCATTTCGCCTCCCTGCCGTCTTAGGGTAGTAGCGGTGTCCGGGGGATATAGTCCAGAGCTGCTCACCACAATTCCTGAACCACGCAGTGCATTGACATAGTGGGACCAGCTTGCCAAATATTCCTGCTGGTGTAACGGATCGGAACGATGTGAGAAATCCTCCGGGGTTTCATAAAACAAAAGTGTGTAGTGCATGTTTATTTCTCCTCTCAGCCGTTTTTTGAGTGCGCTATTCTCTCGCACAATAGAATGACGAACGAGTAGTCTGGATTTCGACATCGTCCAAAAATAATCATGGAGGCTTTATGAAAGCTCAAGTGGTGTTGAAACATTCTGCTTCAACATTAACACGATACAGGAAAGCCGCGCAAAAAGGTTCATATTAAGAAGGTAAACCTTAGGCTATACCGGCGGATATCGTAGGTGAGAATGGGCTTTCAGCTATCAAAAAAAGTTATCAGCATGAAACAAAGGTTGGTTTATTGTTTATCGAGACAATGCCGTAAACTGTATGAAGAGGGTTGAAATCAAGCTGAGGAGGCTTACGGATGAACAAGGGTCAGCTTTCCGGATTGTTTGCAAGCTTTGCTGCAAGAGAGTGCAGAGGCTCAAGTGAGCTATACGAGCATCTGGCACTGCATATCGCCGGGGATGATTGGCTGCTCGAGTTAGCCTCACATGCGAGGCAGGGGCAGCCGGTACCAAATCTGCTCTTAGGGGCGGTACATTACTTGCTGATTAGCGGATATGAGCATGAGTTGGCAGCATTCTACGGAAGTGTGGCAGATGACCCGCGGAAAGCGGAAGGGAGAGCGTTCAGCTGCTTCCAGTCCTTCTGCCAAAGGTATAGAGGAGAAATCATCGCTTTACTAAAGGATAAGCGTGTTCAAACCAATGAGGTTAGGCGCTGCGCGTACCTTTATCCAAGCTTTTGCTATATTTATAAGCTGACCAAGAAGCCTCTGGCTTTGGTTGAGATCGGAACTAGCGCGGGACTGCAGCTGTTATGGGATCAATATAGTTATTCGTACGGTACCGATAAGTTGTACGGAAATAAGGAATCGAAGGTGGCGATTCGGTCAACGATTAAGGGAGATGCCGAACCATTTTTACTGCCGGACAGTCCGCCTGTAGCTGCCAGGATAGGGATTGATCTGCATAAAAACGATCTATCGGATACCGAGGATCGGCTGTGGCTTCAGGCGCTGATTTGGCCAGAGCACAAGGAGAGATTAGTGCTCTTCGAGCAAGCAAGTGCCAGCTTCAACAAACGGGATGTTCGATTGGTAGAGGGCGATGGAGTGGCGATGCTGGCTGAGATTACCGCCCAAATCCCGGAGAACACGACGTTATGTGTATTTCATACCCATGTCGCGAATCAGATGTCCAACGAAACGAAGGCTGAGCTTCTGGAAAAGGTGCGGCGGCTCGGCCGGTCTAGAAACATCTTTCATCTATACAATCATATATCCGATGCGGATCTTCATCTGGACTATTACCTCAACGGTGAAGCGCGCCAGCTGACCCTCGCTGAAACGGACGGTCATGCCAGATGGTTTCACTGGAGACAGCCGCCGGATCCTAGTTAAGAAGGGGTGGTTACGTACCGGACTTGCTCACGTCGCCGCGCAGAATACTAAGGTTAAGGGCTGCTCTAAAGTTGAGATTTGTACTTTGGAGCAGCCCCTTAGCTAATAACTATCCATGCAGAGATACGGCTGCTTGCTGCGTCTCTGCTTTCTTCGATAGCACTTCCTTCTTCAAGAACCAGCAGATGAAGAAAGCTGCAATAACGAAGACGAGAGAGATGATGAAGATGTTCTGGAAGGCATCGGCGAATACGGTTTGGATTTTTACAAGAAGATCGGGTGCAAGGCCGGAGGGAATACCGCCGGTTGCGATGTTCTCGGCTTTTCCTTCTGGAAGCTGATCAGCTAATCCGGCCACGCCCTCCTTAATATGCCGGGCAAGAAGACTCCCGAAGACGCTGAGCCCAATTGTAGCTCCAAGCGCCTGGAATAGTTGAACGGTACCGAGTGCAACCCCGCTGTGTTCCTTGTCGACGGATTCCTGTACGATCAGGTTATCGCCGCCGAACAAGACGCCAATGCCAAGACCGAGTATAAAGAAGGTTACGATGATATAGAGAACAGTGGTGCTGATTCCAATCTGCGACAATAGTATGAAGCCGGCAATTGGAAGAGTGAAGCATGCAATGAACAAGGCTGCGGTAAGGCACTTTGGTGATGAGGAACCCGTTTAGTATGCTCGATGGAATCGCTCCAGCCATGAAAGCAAGTGTTAGATACCCCGCAGCTGTCGGTGTGAGCCCCATCACGTTCTGAGCGAAGAATGGGAACGTTGCAATGCCCCCCATTATGCCGAGCATCAGGATGAGCACAAGCAAAGACAGGACGACAACATTGCGGTTACGGAATAGGTGAAGCGGGATAATCGGCTCCTTAACCTTGGACTCTATCCATATGAACAACGCAATGAACAGCGCAGAGAGAATCAGCATCCCAATAATAATTGGAGACGACCATGATAATCCATTGTTATCAATCAGAACAGGGGCAAGCAATAAGGAGAGCAGGGCCAGAATAAGCGTAAATGCACCTGACCAGTCAATCGTTCGTTTCTCATCGCTTCTAGTTTCGCGCATTCCAATGTACATGAAGACAGCAGCTGTAAGGCCGATCGGGATATTAATAAGAAATACCCAGTGCCAGTTTACATGGCCTACGAGATAGCCGCCGACTGTCGGTCCGAGCAGCTGCGGAAGAATCATCATCGGCCCGAATAAGCTCTGAATTTTTGCCCGCTGCTCCAGCGGATACGTGTCTCCGATAATGACGAGGGCAAGCGGCATAAGACCCCCGGCTCCGATCCCTTGTATCCCGCGGCCAACGAGCAGCATAGTCATGGATGAAGCAAGACCGCTGACGATTGAACCTGTAATAAACAAGGCCATACAGCTCAAATAGACGCGCTTGCGTCCATACAGGTCGGCAAGCTTGCCGAGTATGGGCATGAACATGGTCACTGCGAGCATATATACGCCGGCAACCCAGCCATAGAGTGACAGCCCATGCAGCTCACGGATAATCGTCGGCATTGCCGTCGAAACGACCGTTTCATCGAGCTCTGCGAAGATTAGTCCAATCATTAAGCCGGTTAAGACAAGCTTCTTGTTGTTTTCTTTTCTCATAATCATCATACAAATCTCTCCTGTTCAAGGATTATTCTAAAACATACAATAATCCCTTTTTATGAACGGAATATGAACGGCTTAGGCTTAGATTCGTCCAGTACCCGACATGGCTTCCATCCGGTTTCTTAACCGATTATAATGGTTTGCATTTGCCGATCCATCGTTCTTCGGACTGAATAAAAAATGACGGAAGACTGATTTATTTGAGCTTATGTAAAACGAGGATGGCATGTTTAATCAATTTGTTTATAAGAACACAAATAACCGTCCGGATTTCGGACGGTTATTGCTTACCTTTTGGAAGAGGCCTGATTCCTTATTGAAGCCATTACCACAAATCTTTGACGCCGATGACCCAAACCTGCGTTTGTTTATCATTCACTTTGAGGACGCCGCTTGCATCGTATTCACCAACTCCGAAGTCGTTGTCGTTAGTGATGGCAATCGTGTTCTTATCAACGACAGCCAAGCCTTCGAATTTCTCGAATGGGTAGTCCAGCTTCGTCAAATCAACAACCAATGATTTTGGTGCAGTCACGACTTTCATATCTTTCCATTGCTCTTGGGTAGTTCCTTCAACATTGCTGCTAACATCGGATTTGTTTAAGATATTAGTCGCTTTGGAGAGGTCGATTTTGTATACGCGTTTAATTTGCGCCGCTGCGCCTTCATTTTTATCACGTTCGTCAACAAGCAGAATGTCAGTGGACAGCGCTTGAAGATCAGAGATGACAACGTCTTTCTGAGCAACGTTAACGAATGTTTTAGCATCTTCGGCCACATACACATATTCGCCAACGATCTGTTTTGTCGCAAGATCCATTTTCAGGATACGCAGGTTGCGGGAAGCTTCACCAGTCGCTTTATCTGGCACGGCCATTGGGCTTTGGATGGAAGCATAGAGGAATTTACCGTCCGGGCTGATCGTGACGCCTTCGAAGCCGCGGTTGGCGATACGTTTGGAATATATGGCCGGAATGGCTTCTACAACAGGAATTTGTGCATCCGCCAGCTTTTCTTTATCGCCAATCGGAACATAACGGCTCATAATAGTTCCATCATGCTTGACATGGATGAGCGAAGGACGATACTCGTCGGATAACCAGAATGTATCATCAGTCGGGCTATAAGCAATGCCTTCAAGATCCAGTCCATCCGGGTCAAGCGGCAGCAGGATTTTACCTGTAGGATCATAGGATTTCTCATCTGTACTCACGTTGCTTAGTCCAGTTGTATTCCGGGTTTTGGATACGATGCCTGTTTTCCCTTCAGGAAGCAGCAGTTTATTCGTTTCAAGCACTTTGACTTGGTCGCCCTCAAGCTGGATCTTGTAGAAACGCGGAACATAATCCTGTACCGGGAATGTGCGGTTCACTGATTTATCGATCGTGATTTGTCCGTTCGGGCCGCGGTCTGCAAGGGTGTAAAATACGTTGCCCGGATCGCCTTGAAGGTGAGTTAGCCCTGAGAAGCCGCCTTCTTTGAGGCCTGAACCCAAGCTGGGTGCGGTTGTCCAAGTGTACTTGCCTGCAACGAAAGGGTACTCCTGCAATTTAAGCGTTTTGCTTGCGTTATCCCAAGTGACTTTCTGTCCTAGCGCCTCACCCATTGCTCTCACAGGCACATACAGGCTGCCGTTGATCGTAACCGCATCCTTCTCCAGCGTAACTTCTGTATTTCCAGTGAACAGCTTTGCTTTTACCGCGATCGCTTTGAGCGCAACGTCAGCAGCTTGTACGATTTGAGTGCTGAAAGCAATAACAGTTAACACCCCTGCTGCTGCAGCCCATTTTTTTGAAATTAACTTCATCTTCATCTCTCCCCGATTATAATGGCCTACGATCTCGTCCCTGCATCTCTTACTAGAGTAGAAGAGTTATGTTAAGCAGATATGATTAAAGTTAGATTGTTTTGTAAAAGCACGCTCTTCGCATGATCCTTCACTATGTATAAAGCTTGTCATGCTAGTCTGCATAAAAGTCCAAGTCCCCTCATAAACATGGTACAAGTCAAGCGTAAACGGCCACGTCCCGTACGAGCTTGTGCGAGATATCCGCACCTGGCTGCAGTACAGCTCCGGATACGTTTAAAAAAATTGTGATGAGGGGTTGATCTGATGCGTCGTCGAATCAGTTTTATCTTAGTTCTGTTGCTTTGTACCACGGCGGTGCTCGCAGGCTGCGGGACTAAGGACGCGGAATCGGTTGTAAAGGATTTGGACAAAGTGGTAAGCACCATGGGCAGCTATCACGGTAAAGGAAAAATGATTTTACACACGGGAGCCCAGCCAGTCGAGTATCAAGTTGACGTCTCCTACCAGAAGCCTCAGTACTATCGTATCGAGCTGACGAACGCGAAGAAAGATATTACACAAATTGTGCTCCGCAATGATGAGGGCGTGTTCGTGCTGACCCCGCGCCTCAACAAGGTCTTCCGCTTCCAAAGCGATTGGCCGGCGAATCAAGGTCAAGTGTACCTCTATCAAACGCTCATCCAAAGCATTCTGCTCGACAGCTCGCGTCAGTTTGCCGTCGATAACGATGCTTATGTATTCGACGTCATGGCGAACTATCAGAATGGCTCACTTGCCCGGCAAAAGATTTGGCTGAACAAGTCAGATTATGCGCCGCGCCAAGTCGAAGTAAGCGATGCGAACAATGCTGTTATGGTCGAGGTGAAATTCGACAATTTCGAATTTGATTCGAAGCTGGATAAGGGTGTATTCGATACGCAGCAGAATATGGGCAGCAATTCAAGCAATCAGCCGACAATCGCAACACCGGATGATGATTCGAATCTCTCAGACAATACGAATAATTCATCGAATGATGAGGCAGCAACATCCAATGACGAGAATAATTCGAATCAATCGAATGCCAACGAAGCGGATAATAACGCGGAGAATACGTCGGGATCGAACAATACGAATAACAGTGATAATAATACGAACAATGAGAATTCCGAGAATACGATGGGAGGCGTTGACGGACAGCCATCAGCGCAGCCGGCAGATTCAGCTTCCTTCACAGTTATGGAGCCGTCCTATTTCCCGGAAGGCGTATCGGAGAAGGATCAGCAGCCAATCGTATTTGGCGGCAATCCAGGCTATATGATCCGCTATGCAGGGGATTATGAATATTCACTCATTGAAACTCAGCCGAGTGATGTCGCTACCTCACAGATGAAGGGGATAATCGTGGATCTTGGATTCACTATCGGCTCCATCAGCGGAGAGGAACAGAAGACGTTGATATGGACGTACAACGGCATTGAATATCGTCTAACGAGCGGCACGCTTCCAGAGTCGGAAATGACGAGAGTTGCGCAATCCGTGCAGGGCGAGATGACCAAATAACCGAAAATCGTAACATTTTCCAGCCCGATTTGGAGTGAAAACCCCTTCCGTTTCATTGACAGCTCGAAGCCAAAACGTATAACATAAAGGTTATGGGTTGTAGAGATAAGCGCCCGCCCCATATGGTGGGCGTTTACGCTTCGGAATGAAAAGAAGGTGGGAAACGTGAACGCGTACTATCGTCCGACAAGGGCAGAAATATCGCTCGATGCACTTCGGCGCAATTTACTTTCGTTTCGCTCGGCTATGCCAGAGGGAATGCTGTTGATGGCTTCCGTGAAAGCTAACGCTTATGGTCATGGAGCCGTCGAAGTTGCCAGAGAAGCAGCATCAAGCGGAGTCGATTATCTGGGTGTTGCTTTTCTGGACGAAGCTTTGCAGCTAAGGCATGCAGGTATCGAAACGCCTATTCTGGTGCTGGGCTATGTACCTCCTGAAGGACTTGAGACAGCCAGGGAATTGGGCATTACTATTGCATTGTTCAGCGAACATATATTGAATGCTATCGCAGCGCTGCCTCGCGGCGATAAGCCGCTTCAGGTGCATGTCAAAATCGATACCGGCATGGGCAGACTTGGTCTGCTGGCTGATCATATCGAGGAAGCGGTGCGTTTCATTGAACGTGCTGTAAGCGAGCCGAACATTGCGGTTGAAGGGCTGTTCACGCATTATGCGCGAGCAGATGAAACCGATAAAGAGTATACAAAACTGCAATTCGAACGATTCACAGCATTAGTGAAGCAGCTGGGGCAAAATGATATTTCTATACCTATCATCCATGCAGCCAATAGCGCGGCGGGAATTGATACTCCGGAATGGGCGGGAGGCATGCTGAGACTTGGTATCAGCATGTACGGCCTTTATCCTTCTGCTGAAGTGAATAAGCAGCGAATACAGCTGGAACCCGTGCTTTCGCTCAAAACACAAGTCGTTATGGTGAAGCAGGCTTCGCAGGGCTGGGGAATCAGCTATGGAACGCGCTACGTAACGCAGGGTGAAGAACGCATTGGCACACTGCCGGTTGGCTATGCAGACGGCTATAGTCGGATGTTGACCGGTAAAGCCGAAGCGCTCGTACGCGGACATCGCGTTCCTGTATTAGGGACCATCTGCATGGATCAGTGCATGATTGCTCTAGATGCTGCAGCGTCTGGCGATATCGCCAATAGCGGGAATCAGATTGAGGCGGGTGAGGAAGTTGTTCTCATTGGCTCTCAGGGCGGCGAGACGATCACGGCTGATGAAGTAGCAGTGAAGCTTGGGACGCTTAATTACGAAATTACATGCATGATTGCGGACCGGGTACCTCGCGTTTTTATGCGTGACGGTAAAGTGGTTACGATCCATAATCCGCTTGATCCGCTTAAATGACCACTATTAGGATTTACAAGGATAAAGAGGATTTTATCGATTTATCCCGAATAAAGTAGGTGCATGATTTTAGTGCAGAGTTGCAAGCAGTATATAATTCATGTAGCATACTTGATATACAGCAGGCATAGATATGATGGTGTATATTACGGACCAAATAATGACATACTGTTAGTGCGCTTTTGCTGGAAATGTTTTGGGGGTGCGGGTTCGGTGGCCAATTTGCAAAACACCAAAAGGATTATGATCAGCTTGCCTGATCATTTGCTGGAGGAAGTCGACGGGATCGTTGCCAAAGAAAACTCGAACCGGAGCGAATTTATTCGTCAAGCGATGAAATTGTATTTAATCGAGCGCAAAAAGCGCCAAATTCGCGAATCTATGCAGCGCGGTTATTTGGAGATGGCGAAAATCAACTTAGTGATGGCGTCGGAAGCTTTTCAAGCGGAGGAAGATGCCGGCGATACGCTCGGCCGACTCGTAAGCGGGGTGTAAGCTGTGATCGTTAAACGCGGCGATGTGTTTTTTGCGGACTTGTCACCTGTTGTAGGATCAGAGCAGGGGGGCGTACGTCCTGTTCTTGTCATTCAAAATGATATTGGCAATCGCTTCAGTCCTACCGTGATCGTTGCGGCCATTACAGCCCAAATTCAGAAGGCCAAACTGCCGACGCATGTCGAAATCGATGCGGCGTCGCACGGGTTTGATCGGGATTCGGTGCTGCTCCTGGAGCAGATTCGGACGATTGATAAACAGCGCTTGACCGATAAAATCACTCACCTTGACGATGAAACGATGCGTAAGGTGGATGAGGCGCTGCAAATCAGCGTCGGCTTAATTGATTTTTAATTTGATGAAATAATATGAGCAGGACTCCTACGAGAGCCCTGCTTTTTTCTGTTTATTCGGGGTCTGATGCTGACATAAAAGGATAAAGTTTGACATTATTCTATTTTTATATAGACAGTTTTTTACATCTCTGATAATATGATGTCATCATAATATAAGCAGATGAATAGCGACAAGCTATGCGAAGAACGCATGCTGGGCAATATGCCCCGGCTGCGTTCTTTTTTTGTTGCTGGCGCTTAGGAAAGGACAGGGAGATGAACAGAAAACGGAATCTGTTAATAAGTTTGACAGCCGCATTGTTGTCAGGGTTGCTGGTATACGGCGTTTATATACTGCAGCTGCGGCAAGTGAAATTCCAAGAGACTGTCACAGTCGTCGTGCCCAAACAATTCGTACAGGCGGGAGAGCGCTTGACGAGTGACATGCTGGGTTTGAAACAAATTTCGAAGGCCTCCTATGTGCAGGATATGCTCATTGATGCCAAGGAGGCAGACGGAATGGAAGCGGTAGTGCCGCTCGGTTCCGGTGAGCCGTTGTTGAAATGGAAGGTGGATAAATTCAGGCTGCTGCCCAGCCGTACGCAGTCGACCTTTCAGATTCCGCGTGATTATGTCTTGTCAGTTTCCAATGGCATACGGGCAGGAGATAAAGTCATGCTGTACTTGTCAGGAGAGGCAGTGGAATCGACACGTTTATTCGAGGAAGCGGTCATGGTAGCTTCGGTAAAGTCATCGGGCAATGTTGAAATCGATGACACAGATAACCCCAACCTGATGTCGCTGGCAAGCGGCGATAAGGAGAAAATGTATGCCTCCAGGCGGGATGCCAATGGCATGATCGATTATATTAATTTGAATTTATCGGAAGCGCAGTGGCTTAAGCTTGATTCCTTATGCAAGACAGGCAAGAGCAGAATCGTCATCGCATACTCGTCGCAATCCTTGGATATCCAGCAGCTTTCAGGCGAAACGAAGGTGAGTCCATGACTCGTAAGCAGGTGCCCATTATTGCTTTTGTTGGAACGACACCTAATATCGGGACGACGGTAACGGCACTGGCCGCCGCCTGCCGGATCGCCCTGGAATGCGGGCAATCAGTCGGTTATTTATGCCTCAACTTGAAGAGCTCCAAGATCCACCGCTATGTAGGCGTAGATTCCCCAACAGCAACGCTCGACTCACTAAGGCCTGAGCTGAAGACGGATTCTTTGCACCCGGACAAGCTAGTACGCTCCATGCATATGGCTAGAGGAACGAGCAGCCTGCGTATTCTGTTCGGGAATACGATGCGGGATCAAGCGGAGTATTTTACAGTGGACGAGATGAATCACTTGCTAGATGTCGCCCAGCAAGCCTTCGATGTTGTCATTACAGATGTCAGTGCCTATTGGGATAATGCAGCGACCTTGTGCGCGCTGCGCAGAGCGGATTCCCGGATTGTGGTGACGACAAGTGCGTTGTCTCACTTTCAGGAAGATGCCCAGCGATGGCTCAAGCAGCTCTCACCGGTATTTGGCATTGCAAGCGGCGATTATGAATCCGTCATTGTACATCCCCCATGGAGAAACGGAGGTTTTCATGTGAAAGATATTTGCAAAGAATTAGGTGTACCGTTTATTGGAGAATTGCGGCTGTCGGAAGGACTGCTTTCCCAGCTCGATAGCGGGATGCTTGATGAATGGCTCGCGCAAGACGAACAAGGAAAGTCTTTAATGATCGTGCCTGCAAGGCATTTCATTCAGAAACATAGACTGCAGCGAAAAGTCGAGATCAGGATCCAGCCTTGGTATAAGAAGCTTCTCACTCATCGCGGCGAAGTGGGTTCCTAATGCGTACAGAAGGACGATTCTCGCCAGCAGCCTATTCGGCACAGATATGGGCAGAGGACATGGGTATTGGTATCCCGAGCCATCAAGTTAATGGAGAGCGTGAAGCAGAGGTACTGCGGGACTTTGCCAGGCTAGCCGAGGATATCCGTACTTACTTGGCGCTCCCGCGAGGCAGTACAGAAGAAGAGAAACGGCAGTATAACGAGAGTTTGAATCGGGCTGTGCTCGGTTATGCAGAGGAACGGGAGCGAATATTGGCTGTTATTGCAGATCGGCTGCTGCGCCAGCGCATCCATGAGCTTCCAGATTATAAGCATCCGTACTCCACACTTGCCGAAGCGTTATTCGCCGAAGTGATCGGACTTAATGTTCTGGAGCTTGTCCTGCAGAATAGAGAGGGACTTGAGGAAATACAAGTTGTCGGAACGAGAATCTTTGAGGTGAGAGACGGCTGCAGCCTCCCGTCCTGCTTTTCATTCGAAACGCTGCGGGAAGTGGAACGGATTCAGCAAAACCTTGTGCTCTATAACAATGATCGAATCAATCCGCGCAAAAGATGGGCCGAGGTTATGCTGCGGGATGGAACACGTGTAACGATGACCGGCTTTGGATTTACAGCTCAACCGACGTTAACGCTGCGTTTCTACACGGTAAGGCGTTTTCATCTCCATGCTTTAAGCGAGCCTGAGTATGGCACGCTAAGCGATCCCATGCGGGAAATGCTGATTGGCGTGCTTCAGGCACGCTTCAATATTGTGGTTATTGGTCCGACGAATTCGGGGAAGACGCATTTGATCAAAGCACTGATCGGAGAGCTGCCGGATGAGGAGCGTATCATTACGATTGAGGGGCGTCATGAGCTTATGCTGTGCCGGGACTTTCCTGAGAAGAACATTATTGAATATGAAACGGATGAGGAAGACGCTCTGCATCGATCCGTGCAAGCGTTCAAGCTGGCTCTGCGCCAATCGCCACAGCGCATCATTCATGCCGAAATTCGGGACGAGGATGCTAATATTTACGTTCGCGCCTGTACCCGCGGACATTCTGGAAGTATGACGACGCTTCATGCCAATACGCTTGAGGATGTCCCTGAAGCGATATCGGACATGTGTATGCTTGATGGCAGAGGCATGAACCCTGCTCGGCTGACGAAGCGGATTGCCGAGCAAGTAACGCAGATCGGAATCGAAATGCGTTTTGCCGCAGGCAGGAGACGTGTTGTCAGGCTGGCAGAGATTAGCTGGGCGGACGGTGAAGTAAAGGTGCTTGATTGGGCGGTTTACGATGAGATGTCAGAGAAATGGCGTTATCCTTGTGAGCCATCTGCAGCTGCTGCAGCTAAGCTGGCGCTTGCAGGCATTAAGCCCGCCGATTGGCAGCTGAAGCGTCATTCTTCAGTGAAGGAAGGTTATAGCGTATCGTGCTAAAGCTTGCGATTGTGATGATGGGTATCACTTTATTTATAACGATGTTTATTGCGCTTAGGCAGCTCCTTCAGATTTGGTTTGTCAGGCAGCAGTTTATAAGCCGGCTTAGCACATGGCAAAACGACCGGATGCATCATCGGTTCGCCAGGTTCCTGATGCGCTTCGACCGTCTATATCAGCATTTAGCTGAACTGCTGGAAGCCCTTCGTCTGCCATTCCGACCAGCCGTCATTGTAGTTTCAAGCTTGCTGCTGTTACTGACGGGTACATCATTGGGCGCCTTATTGATACAAAGTGTGAAGGGTACTTTGCTGCTTGGCGGCGTGCTCGGAGCAATGCCGTATACGGTGCTTCGAGTCATCCTTGTCCACGGTCAAATGAAGACTCGCATTGATTTTTTGCCGGCGGTGGAGCTGTTCTACCAATGCTGCCTCGTTAGCGGGGGCAGGCAGATTCGAACGGCTCTTCAGCGGACCGTGGAGGAGAAGCGGCTGCTCGGTCCTATGCAGGCTGTGTTTGAGCAGCTGTACCGCAACGTCTCCGTTCGAGATGACGACGAGGCCAGCCTCCGGATATTCGCCGCTTCGCTCGGGCATGTGTGGGCGGACTACTTTGTTAATATCATCCGAGCGGGTTTGGCAGAAGGACATCCGATCACCGCTAATTTGAAGGACTTAATAACGGATATGCGCAAATCCCGCAGGGCGAATCAGCAGGAGCGAAACAAACTGCTGGAGATTAGACTGGCAAATTTCTCGCCCGTTTTCTTTCTCATTTTGTTCATGGGCATTAACTTTCACTATAACCCTCGAAATGCTTACCTGTACTATATTATCGATCCAGGCGGCCGCGATTTGCTGCTTAATGCAGTCGTTTTGATTTTTTGTTCCTTTGTGATGGGGCTTTGGCTGTCACGCAAGAAAATGTGAGGGTGAGGGAGAGAATGGGGCAATCGGTTGGAGCTGCTGTCATGTGGTCAGCGCTAATTGGACAATATGTGCTGGTGTTTTTATTTATCATTTCGCTGCTGCGTGTTCTGATGGTACGCCGCCCGCGGTTTGCACATTTGGCTGCATTCCGCTGGCAGCATAAGCATGTGCCAGACAGCTGGTTAAGATGGCTGCGGCTAAGCCGGCTCGATCCTAGCTTTAAGGAGCGGGAACGATTGCTTGCAGGCTGCGGCTATGCTGGCGATGCTGCGGTCTATGTGTTTTTCAGGCGGCTATTCCTTGTTATGATCCCGCTTTGGGCGGCAGGTATATATGGGTTATCACGGCTGCCGGTTGTTTTGTTACCGAGTTATCTTCCTCCATTGCTGCTGGCCGCAGCGGTGTTATTACTGCTTTGGGATCAGCCTTGGCTGGAAGCATTCCGAAGAACCCGGGCGGAGCGAATGACCAAGGAAATCTTCATCGTCAGTAATCAGCTGTTGTATTTGGCGGGCTCATCCCTCCATATTCATACGAAGCTGATGCGATGCTTGCCATTTACCCGAACGATGCGCGGTGATTTTCAGATGCTGCTTGGTGAGTGGTATCACGATGCTGAAGGTGCGCTGCGTCGTTTCAAGCTTAGGCTTGGCACGGAGGAAGGGCTTAGTTTCGTTGAAACGATTGATTCGTTAAGGCTGCATGAGAGCGAACATTATTATGAGCTGCTGCGTGAGAGGATTAACGATTATAAAGAGAAGCTGGAGCTTTTGAAGGATAGCCGCAAGGAATCGACCTCCTATGTGCTGTTCGTCCTTGCGGGCATTCCGATTCTGTATACGTTCCAAATTTTTATCTATCCTTGGGTCAGAGAAGGGCAGAAGCTATTCAGTTCGTTGAATTAAGAGTCTCGTTCATCAGAGACATACGAAGGAGGTGAGAGGATGCGAAATATATTAGTTACGGTCATGATGCTGGTTGTGGTTATTTTGCTGTTTAACGCCATCGTTTCAAAAGATACGACGGGTACGAAAGCGCAAATTCAATCGCAGGGAGATTCAGCGAATACGAAAATAAGTCAGATCACGCCTTAGCTCTTCCTGCTTGGCATCGGTTCTTAAAGATAGAAATCGAGGTGAAATCCCATACGAGCCATATTAATGTCGCTCCTTCTTATTATTGTCGTGGTTGTTATTTATACGAATGTGACAGGCGGCGAGCAGGGGACGAAGGTCCAGCTTAAGCAGTCCGGCCAGCATATGAGAGATTCCATTCAGGCGATGAGCCCTTGAAGAGTATACTTGTTTTTATCTTGTTTGCCGCTATGATGTGCTGGTTCATGTTCTCGCCGATCTATAAGCATGTATTAATCGTTCGCCAAGCTGTCCTCCAGCAGGAGACAGATTATTTGCTGGAGGTTGGAGCTAACGGAGACCATGGTTATATCGATTCAGCAATGATGGAGCAGTCCAAGCTGCGGCTTGCAAGCTTCGGGCTGCAGCCGGGACTCGTGGAATTCGAAGTGAGTGCCACGAATGGTGCCAGTGCGACAAGCCCGGCTATGCCGCTCCCTCGCGGAGTTGGCCTGTCTCTGTCGGTCAGTTATCCGGTTGATGGCTTACTTGCGATCGATCAGTTAATTGGGCTTGAGCCTCCTCCTGCCGATGCCCGGTTAAAGGCAGCTGGAATGAAGATGAGCGAATATGTCCCGTGAAATGGTTCGAAGGAGGGTGAGCAAACGATGTACAAGCTGGTGCTTGTCATGCTGATGATGGTCATTTGGATGTTCATGCATGCGCTTCAAACAGATGAGGAAATGGCGATCTCGGCGTTGTTTCAAAGCAAGCATGCTGTTAATCGTGCCGCTCATGCCGCAGCTCAGCAAGTGGACCTGGCAGCACTTTCCGAAGGCAGTTTTCATATTAATGAAACTGCTGCATCGGAGCAGGCTGCCCGATATTTGCAAGCCAACCTTCAGCTGGACGAGAGCGGACAACCGCTGCCAGGCAGTTATTTGCGCGAGAAGGTGGAGGTTCTTGTGTTCGAGGTCATTAACGATGATCATTCGTTTCCATTCACCTACATAAATAGCTTTTATAATTACGAAGTAACACTGAAGCGGCCAGGCGTCGTTATGATTGCCAAAGTCGTTTATCCTCGCGTGTTTACCGTCATTGAGCCTATTGAGTGGACAATTAAAGGAACAGCCGAACTCGTCATAAGTTGACGGGACCGCGGATGGATCGGTACAGGTTGCTAGAAAATGTGTTCATCTCCAACATAAATGCCTAAGCAACAAAGACTTAGTGACATATGCTATGTTGTACCTAAACTAAAGGAGATGAACACATGAGTTATGGCATTGGTGGTCCTGTTGGCGGAGTAGGTCTAGGACCTTGCGGTCCTGTTGGAGGCGTTGGCGTTGGCTGTGGCATCGGCGGTGCCGGTCTAGGAGCCGGAGTTATTCTTGTTCTCTTTATCCTCTTGGTAATTATCACACGTTCCATACTCTTTTAGTTTAAGCGGCTCCTTCCTGCTGGTTCCTTGTGTATCCATGAACTGTAATAGATTAGGCCCACTGACCAAACAGTGGGCTTTTTTTAAATACTAGTGCCGGGCTCCGCACAAGTTGACGGGAGCGCTGTTCTTTTGGTGTAATGAAGGAAGAGATGAAACAGGGAGCGGATGGCAGACATGATTGAAGGTTTAGGTTTCGTTCAGCAAGAGGAAATTGTGCAGCGTATTGGACGGCTTCAGCAGCTGCTGCAAAAGGAAGGAATAGCCGCCTTTTTAGTCACGCAGCACGTGGATCTGTATTATCTGACGGGCTCGATGCAGGCCGGGTATGCTTTCGTTCCAGCAGAAGGAGAGGCGACCTTCTATGTGCGCCGCAGTATCTGGCGGGCGCGAGAAGAAGCTGCAATCCGGGTTGAGCCGTTAACGTCGCTTCGATCTTTCCGAACTTTGCTCGAGCATGATTATCCGGGAGTATTTGCTGCTGCATCGCAAGCAAAAGTTGCTACAGAATACGATGTTATGCCCGTGCAGATCTACGGGAAACTGTCGGATATTGATATCGGCTGGCGGACAGTGTGAACTGGTTGATGGCTCTGCGCTGATCCGCCGGGTGCGAATGACGAAGTCATCCTGGGAAGTGGAGCGAATCGAAGCAGCGGCACAGGTAGTGGCAGAAGCGTTGGCAGAAGCAGCCGCGATCATAAGAGAAGGAATGACGGAGCTTGAGCTGATGGCGCGAATTGAATACGAGATCCGAATCCGCGGTCATATCGGGGTTATGCGAACGCGAAGCTACAATATGGAGGTTATGACCGGAATGCTCGGCTCAGGAGCAGCAGCGGCAATTCCGAGCGCCTTTGACGGACCTGCCGGCGGACGGGGTCTTGGTCCGGCTGCGGCCCAGAGTGTCAGCCGTAAACGAATAGTCAGGGGAGAGCCGATTCTTCTCGATATCGGCTGCTGTATCGACGGCTATGTCATTGACCAGACTCGAACGGCTGTCATAGGCAGCTTACCGGAAGAGCTAGCTGCAGCCTACGCCCAATCGGAGGCGATTATTCATGAGACAGAACGGCTGCTGCGGCCTGGCATAGCATGTGATGCGGTATATGCAGCTGCGCTTGCGCAGGCTGACAAAGCCGGGCTATCCCAGCATTTCATGGGCTATGGTGCTGATCAGGTTAAGTTCCTCGGCCATGGCATTGGACTTGAGATTGATGAATGGCCTGTTCTGGCTAAAGGCTTCAGCGACCCGTTAGAGCCAGGTATGGTTCTTGCCGTGGAGCCGAAGTTCACGTTTCCCGGCAAAGGTGTCGTCGGCATCGAGAATACATACCTCATTACTAACGACGGTCCTCGGCCGCTCACACGCTCACCGGAAGGGTTAATTGTTCTGCCCTAATATACAAGGAAAGATAGCTGGTTTGACTTGATGCCGCAGCATTACAACCATTCCATCCCGATACCAAGCGCCTCCAGCCGGTCCCAATAATCCGGGCAAGTTTTGGACACGCAGCCCGGATCCGCAATACGGATGCCAGGAACTCTAGTCCCGATGAGAGCAAGGGCCATTGCCATCCGATGATCATCGTAGGTATTCAACAGAGCGGCCTGGGGAACACCTGGGTAAACGGTTAAACCATCGTGATGCTCATCGACTTGAATGCCGAGTTTGCGAAGCTCCGTGCAGACTGCTGAGATTCGGTCGCACTCATGATGACGGATATGAGCAGCATCCACCATTGTGATCGGTCCGTCTGCAAACACAGCTAGTGCTGCAACAGTCAGTGTTTGATCGGACCATTTTCCCATGCTAAGGGTGAAATTTCCTTTAAGCTGCTCGGTACCTTGTACCTCTATAAAGTCATTTCCATAAATCACCGTACATCCCATTTGCTCCAAAACATGAATCAATTCAATATCGGGCTGGAGCGATTGCTTGGAAATACCCTGAATCCGAATTCGGCCATTCGTTAGCGCAGCTAGAGCCCAGAAGTAGCCGCACGTCGATACATCAGGCTCTAATACGGTAACGGCTGAGGGCGCTTCATAAGCACCGCGCTTAACTATGATTCTCTGCCCGTTCTCCTGAACCTCTGATTCAACCCCGAACATGCGCATCATCGCCATCGTCATCTCCACATATTCCCGCTGCACGACTGCTCCGTCAATATGAAGCGCCAACGCTTGCTCCATCAACGGGGCACACATCAGCATGCCGCTAATAAACTGGCTTGAGATTGAGCCGGATAATATGGCATTCCCCCCGCGTAAACCTTTTGCCTCCAGCCGGTACGGTAAACAGCCTTCTTCTTGCTCATAAGTAATGCCGGCTCCAAGAGCCGAAAGCTCGCTTAGCAATGGAGCAAGCGGACGCTCGCTCATCCGCTGACTTCCGCTTATCCGCCATGAACCGCTGCCGGCGGCCAGCAGACCGGGCAGGAAACGTGCTGCCGTTCCTGCGCCTCCCACATATAACTCACCTGTTAGGCAGGGCCAATTCCCATTAACGCCTTCAATGACTGCCGTCTCCCCCTCCATATTAATCTGTACGCCAAGCCGGGACAGGCTGTTCATGCACCAATAGGAGTCATCGCTTCGCAAAAAACCAGTAAATCGCGAGGTGCCTTTTGCCACAGCGGCTAGAAGAAGGGCGCGGTTCGTCATGCTTTTACTGCCTGGAACCGTAATCGTTCGATTAATCTCAGCTGCTGGAGGTGTTAATTTAACCTCTTGTTTGTCCTTGTAATTGGGATTGGACCAAGGTGAAGCTGCCTCGAAATCAGCTTTCATTGCAGGTTGATTCTCCATTTCTAACCATCCCCTCGAATTGCGTGCTGTGTTCAACTTGATTATAATGAAGCTCATGGAATAGATGAAATAACAATAAACTCAATTAGACATAGAGGTGTTCTATATCATGATAAATATGGAATGGTATCGTATTTTCCACCAAACGGCGAGGAGCAAGAATCTGACAAAGGCGGCTGAAGAGCTTTTTATCACTCAGCCATCTGTAAGCTATGCGATCAAGCAAATGGAGACTGCACTCGATATGAAGTTGTTTCACCGGCTTTCCAAAGGGGTGGAGCTGACGGAAGAGGGACGGGTATTGTTTAATTATGTAGATCAGGCACTTACGCTGCTGCATGCCGGGGAGAACCAGATGCAAGCGATGAAGCGACTTGCCGGCGGGGAAATTCGTATCGGTGCGAGCGATTCCTTATTCAAGCATTTACTGCTCCCGCATCTGGATTCCTTTCATGTTCAGTACCCGGAGATTCGTATTCAGCTGTCCCACGGAAAAACGCCAGATATTCTGCAGCGTCTGCGAGAAGGTCAAACGGACTGCGGTATCGTACATTTGCCAGTTAATGAACCGCAATTAGAAGTCAAACCGATCATGACGATACAGGATACCTTCGTTGTTGGACCTTCTTTTCGGGAGCTGGCCAATCAACCGCGTACAGCTGAGGAAATAGCGAGAACACCGCTTCTATTGCTGTCTGCCGGGAGCAGCACCCGTCGATTTGTCGAGCAGTGGTTTGCTTCACCACGGATTGACGATCAAGGCGGATATTGAGCTTGGCAGCATCGATTTGCTGGTCGAGTTTGCAAGACTCGGCTACGGGGCAGCGTTTGTTACGCGTTCGTTTGTGAGTGAGGAGCTTGCAGCTGGCACATTGTTTGAGATTTCAACTGTAGAACCGATTCCTTCAAGAAATATCGGTATCGTCATGCGCCGTGAACGAATGCTTTCGTTGGCAGCCACCCGGTTTATTGAACTGTTTCTTTCTTCCTCGCTGTAACTCCTTTTGCTATTGCCATTTTGACTCCAACACGGTAATATCCGTAATCATTTGACTGTGGTTAAGTGAAACCATAATCAACCCGCCGAGCCTTAATTCCTGTGCTACAATGACGAAGACGAAGAAATTGAAACCGATTGCATCCTGCAAATAACCTACAATTAGAGGTGAAGCTGATGAAAATGACATTTCGGTGGTTTGGCGCGAATGATCCTGTAACGCTGCAAAATATACGCCAAATTCCTGGTGTAACTGGTATTGTTACCGCTTTGTACGATACGCCGGTTGGAGAAGCATGGTCCAGAGAGTCGATTGCCGTACTGAAGCAGACGGTGGAAGCCAGCGGCTTAAAGCTGACGGTTATCGAGAGTGTTCCCGTACATGAGGATATTAAGCTGGGGCGGCCATCACGCGACCATCTAATTGAAAATTACAGTCAAACGATTCGACTTCTTGGTGAAGCGGGCGTCCCTGTCATCTGCTACAACTTCATGCCTGTATTTGATTGGACACGATCTCAGCTTGCGTACCGGCTGCCCGATGGTTCAACAACGCTGACCTTCGAGGATGAGACAATCAGGCGGATGGATCCGGTTCAAGGTGATCTTTCGTTGCCCGGTTGGGACGAGAGCTATACGAAGGATGAGATGCAGAAGCTGATCGATGCTTACGAGGATGTAACGGAGGAGGTACTCTGGAGTAATCTTGCATACTTCCTGGAGAGAATTATACCTGTCGCGGAGGAAGCAGGTGTCCGAATGGCCATCCATCCAGATGATCCGCCTTGGTCGATATTCGGGCTGCCGCGTATCGTCGGCAATATGAAGCAGCTGCGCCGTCTAACCGAGCATGTGGATAGCCCGGCTAACGGGATCACGTTCTGCTCCGGTTCACTGGGAGCTGATGAAGACAATGATCTCCTTGCCATCATCAACCATTTTGGTTCCCGTCAAAAGCTGCATTTTGCCCATACGCGCAATATTCTGAGAACGGGCCCGCGTTCCTTCCAGGAATCATCGCATCTCTCTTCGGATGGTTCCATCGATATGGTGCGTGTACTGGAAGCGCTATGGGAAACTGGGTTTAACGGACCGCTTCGCCCAGACCACGGGCGGATGATTTGGGGAGAGCAGGGTCGTCCAGGGTACGGACTTTATGACAGAGCACTTGGAGCAACGTATTTGAATGGAATCTGGGAAGCCATTTCCAAGACAAAGGGGTAAACCACAACAATGATCAAATTATCTGTATTTACCGTCGCCACACCGGACCTGACTCCGGAGGAGCTTAGCGAAGCAGCAGCGGCAGCAGGCATTCACGGTATTGAATGGCGATGTCAGTTTACATCGGATGCCGCGAAGCTGGAGAAGCCATCCTTCTGGGGCAATAACCTGTCGACGATATCACCTGATGCGCCTGATGAGACGGTTAATCAATTTGTCCAAGCGGCGGCTAAACATAATAGGAACACAATTGCGCTCGCGCCCTATCTGACATGCGGCGATGTTGAAGGCACGGAGAAGATGTTCCGGCTGGCTAACCGACTAGGAGCGAATATGGTTCGTGTTGGTGTACCCGGGTATAACCGCACTCGCAATTATAACGAACTATTTGATCAGACTATCGTTTACTTGCGGCAAGTCGAGTCACTCGCACGCGATTACAACGTAAAGGCGCTTCTAGAAACGCATCACAACACGATCGCACCAAGTGCGTCACTTACTCACCGTCTCGTCTGTACCTTTAATCCGGATCAGATCGGCGTGCTTTATGACCCGGGCAATATGGTTTATGAAGGGTTTGAGAATTATCGGATGGGCATGGAGCTGCTCGGGCCTTATCTAGCCCATGTGCATGTGAAGAATGCAGGCTGGTCACAAGCAGATACTTCACCTGCTAATGAATCCCTCACTGATGTTCTTACTCCTAAAGATTGGTCAGCCGGCTGGCGCCCCATTGAGAATGGAGTCGTACCTTGGAAACAGGTCATTGCCGACCTTCGAGCCGTTGGGTATCAAGGTTACTTCGGAGTTGAAGACTTTAGCAATACTTACGATACGAAGACGATGCTTCATACCTATGCCAAACAAATGAAATCATGGATGGAGGAATAACGATGAGCAAAGTTCGATATGGCATTATCGGAATCGGCAATATGGGCTCAGGCCATGCGAAAATTTTAACGGAGGGATCGATCAAAGGGGCGGTACTGACAGCGGTATGCGACGGATTTGAGAAACAGCGCCAATGGGCTAGAGAGAATTTGAAGGACGTTGCGGTTTTTGATCATTCCGCTGCCATGATTGATTCAGGTCTCGTCGATGCCGTAATCGTCGCAACTCCGCATTATGATCACCCCGCGGAGGCTATTAAAGCCTTTGCCAAAGATGTCCATGTTCTTATTGAGAAGCCGGCAGGTGTATATGCAAAGCAGGTTCGTGAGATGAATGAAGCGGCTGCTGCCAGCGGCAAGAAATTCGGAATCGTCTACAACCAGCGAATGAATCCGCTGTATCAGAAGCTTCGCGAGATGATCGTTTCCGGGGAGCTTGGCGAGATCCGCCGTACGAACTGGATTATTACGAATTGGTACCGGCCTCAAGCCTATTATGATTCCGGCACATGGCGTGCAACCTGGGGCGGTGAAGGCGGCGGCGTGCTTATTAACCAATGTCCGCATCAGCTGGATTTGTGGCAGTGGACGATCGGCATGATGCCTGCGCGCATCCGGGCATTCTGTCAGTTCGGCAAACATCGCAATATCGAGGTTGAGAATGACGTAACGGCATATGCGGAATACGAGAACGGCGCAACAGGCGTCTTTATTACAGCCACATCGGAAGCGCCGGGAACGAACCGTCTAGAAGTTTCAGGCGACCGCGGTAAAATCGTCATCGAAGACGGACGCATGACCTTCTGGCGTTTGCGCGAGTCAGAGACGGCATTTAATGAACGTAACAAGGAAGCCTTCGGCTCGCCGGAAGTTTGGAAAATCGATATTCCAAGCCATGGGCCAAGCCCGGAGCATGCAGGCATTTTGCAAAATTTCACCGATGCGATCCTAAATGGCGCACCGCTTGTCGCACCGGGTGAAGAAGGTATATACGGATTGACGATTTCCAACGCGATGCATTTGTCCACTTGGCTTGATGGATGGGTCGATTTGCCGCTTGATGAAGCTCTCCACGAAGCGGAGCTGAACAAGAGGATCGCAGAGTCGACTTATCAGAAGCCAGAGGCTGCTAGCTTTTCCAAGCCTGCTGACCTGACAGGTACATTCTAAAATACTTTTTAGGAGGCATGGGAATATGAGTGCCAATCAAACGCTTCATAACCGGATTGCCTCACAATCGGAGCTCGAAACGGTTATCCGCCGAATTACGACGGAAACCCGGGTCATTGATATGCATACGCATGTATACGCTGAAGCGTTCAGCGAGCATCTTCTATGGGGGATCGATGAACTGCTTCAGTATCATTACTTAACAGCCGAGTTTTTCCGCCATTCCGATCTTAGCTGCGACGAGTATTGGGCGCTTGATGGTGCAAGCCGCGCCGAAGTGGTTTGGCAGACGCTGTTCGTTGAACGGTCGCCGATTAGCGAAGCGGCCTCGGGCGTTCTTACCGCGCTCAATCGGTTGGGTCTATCGCCAGCAAAGCTTGGACGCGATCTGAATGCTTACCGCGAAGCGCTTGCGGCTAAGTCCACCTCCCAGCAGGTCAATGACGTGCTGGAGGCGGCAAAGGTGGAACGGATCGTCATGACGAATGATCCGTTCGATGCCAAGGAGCGCGCCGTCTGGCAATCCGGCGGCGGCAAGAGCGATTCGCGCTTCGATGCGGCGCTTCGCATCGACAAGCTGCTGCTCGATTGGCCGGCTGCTGCGCATGATCTTCGGGAGCAGGGCTATATGGTGGAGGAGGATGCCTCCGTACCATCGACTTTGCAGGAGGTACGCCGCTTCTTGCAGGATTGGGCCTTGCGTATGGATGCTCTGTACATTATGGTTTCGCTCCCTGGCGATGCGGTCTACACAAATGGAGATGCGTCCAACAATCTGTCCATTCTATTAGACGGTGCGGTCATTCCGGTCTGTCTGGAGCTTGGCTTGCCGCTCGCCCTTATGATCGGCGTGCGCCGTCAAGTAAATCCGCTGCTGCGGCTGGCCGGTGATATGAGCATGTATTCGGATCTGAGCTTGCTTGAAGGTATCGCCAAACGTTACACAAATCTTGAACTGCTTATTACGGTGCTTGCCCGGGAGAACCAGCATGAGCTGGCCGTGCTTTCCCGCAAATTCCGGAATATCACCTTGTTTGGCTGCTGGTGGTTCCTACACACCGAATCGATGATTCGCGAGCTGACCGAATTCCGTATCGAACTGCTCGGCACAAGCTTCATACCGCAGCATTCCGACTGCCGGGTATTAGAGCAGCTCATCAACAAATGGGATCATTCCCGCGTCATTATTGCGGATATTTTAATCTCCAAATACAGCCGTTTATTGAAGGATGGCTGGGAACTGACTGAAGCCGATATAAGCCGGGATGTTGATGCGTACTTCGGCGGCACCTTCCTGCGTGTGCTGGATAACGCCAAGAAGAACCGTCTCACCGCACATTAAGCGAACACATTAACTATAGGGGATGTGACCCGTTTGAATAGAAAGCAAATTGCCGTACAGCTGTATACGCTCCGTAATTTCGCGCGCAACGGCGGAAGAGCTTGACGCCGCTTTGAAGAGAGTGAAGAAGATCGGCTATGATGCCGTGCAGGTATCCGGAATTGGTCCAATTACGCCGAATGAAGTGAAAGACATATGCGCGGCTCACCAATTGACAATCTGTGCAACGCATATTCCGTTAGACAGGCTGATTAACGATCTTGATAACGTGATCCAGCAGCATCTGTCCTGGAACTGCCGATATGTCGGGCTGGGTGCTTTGCCTGCTGAATATCGGGGCAGCAGAGAAGGCTATACCGCAATGGGACAGCTTATGACAGAGATTGGCCGTAAGCTGACGGCAGCCGGTTTACAGCTCATTTATCATAATCATAAATTCGAGTTTGAGAAGTTTGAAGGCAGGACTGGCATGGACTGGCTGTTAGAATCATCCGATCCGGCGCATGTTGGCTTCGAGCTCGACACCTACTGGGTTCAAGCAGGCGGAGCTGATCCGGTAGAATGGATTCGAAAAGTCGAAGGACGGATGAAGGTCATTCATCTGAAGGATATGGCTATCGTTAATGATAATCAAGTCTACGCCGAAATCGGTCAGGGCAATTTGAATTTCCCGGCTATCCTTCATGCCTGCCGTGAGACTGGTGTGGAATGGTACGTGGTCGAGCAGGACGAATGCGCGGGCGATCCATTCGAAAGCCTTACCATAAGTTATCAGGCATTAAGCTTATTGGCTAATGATAGAGAGGAGCATTCCACATATGTCATCCATTAATCGCAGCGACGGTATGAATTATGCCCCTATATCAGTAAGTAAGCCGGTCCCCGTTTGTGCTCCGGGCGAGTTCGTTTTCGCTGCTATGGCACTTGATCACGGTCATATCTACGGCCAGACGAATGGGTTAATTGAAGCGGGAGGCACGCTCAAATGGGTCTATGATCCGGATGCTGCCAAAGTAGAGCAGTACGTAAAAGCTTATCCGCAGGTGCAGGTTGCCGCATCTCCGGAACAAATCCTGGAGGATTCCGAGGTTAAGCTGGTAGCGGCGGCAGCTATTCCGTCCGAACGGGCGGCGCTGGGCATGCGGGTCATGGACCATGGCAAAGATTATTTTACCGACAAGACACCCTTCACGACCTTAGAGCAAATCGAGGCGGCACGTGCCAAGGTGGCGCAGACCGGCCGCAAATATATGGTGTATTACAGCGAGAGACTGCATGTGGAGAGTGCGATTTATGCGGGCAAGCTCATTCATGAGGGAGCGATCGGTCGTGTCCTGCAGGTGATCGGAACGGGCCCGCACCGTTTGAATAAGCCATCGCGCCCGGATTGGTTTTTTCGCAAAGCGCAATATGGCGGCATTCTCTGCGATATCGGCAGTCACCAAATCGAACAGTTCCTCTATTACTCCGGCAATACCGATGCGAAGGTCGTTCATAGTAAAGTGGCGAACTATGGTAATCCGGATGTTCCGGAGCTGGAAGATTTCGGTGATGCGACGCTTATTGGCGGCAATGGAGCAACGAACTATTTTCGCGTAGATTGGTTTACGCCGTCAGGTCTAGGAACTTGGGGAGACGGCCGGACGATTATACTCGGAACGGATGGCTACATCGAGCTGCGCAAATATATCGATGTTGCTCGCGATAAGCAGGGGGATCACGTGTATTTGGTCAACCGGGACGGGGAGCAGCATTTTGCGGTGAACGGTCAGGTCGGTTTCCCCTTCTTCGGTGAACTGATCCTCGATTGCATCAACCGGACGGAGAATGCGATGACGCAGGAGCATGCTTTTAAAGCGGCAGAACTATGCGTCATCGCTCAGAACATAGCTATTCGCGTGGAGTAATCCGCTATAATTGTCAATAACGAGGGGGATGCGGCATGGTACAATCTTCACATGAAAATGCACCGGATAAGGTGTACGGTTTGGAGGGAATAGCTATGCCGCTCACCATGCAATGGACGCAGCCGATTGACTTGATTTACAGAGATACCAAGCCAATGCCGGGCGCTCAATTTCACTCGCATGCCTTTTACGAAATCTATTACTTTCAAGAAGGTGAATGCAACTATCTCATTGGCGATAAGCTGATGACGCTGCATCCGGGCGATCTCATTCTCATGCACGGCATGACGCTGCATTGTCCGAATCCTTCACCCTATCAGCCGTATATTCGCTCCATTATTCATTTTGATCCTGCTTACACGCATAAGATCCTTCAGCCCGAACCAGCAGCGGTATTAATGAAGCCTTTCGAGGAGCTTCGTAATATACGGATTTCCTTAAGCGAACAGGACCAGCTGGAGATGGAAAAGCTGCTTTGTGAGATGAATAGATCTGTACGAGCAAAGAAATGAAAGTAACACTGCTGTGTCGATTACCGCTTATGATCGGTTCACGCTTCGTTTCTTCGAATTGCTTCATCTAATACGAGGCTGGTGCGGGGAGCCAATTAGAGAGCGCGAGCATCGCTCCAACAAAGAGCAGCATGTTCAGAGTGTCATCTCGTTTTTGGAGGCGCATTATGAACAGGATGTAACCCTTGACGATATTGCAAATGCCCTCCATCTGACGAAGCCGTATTTATCGAATCTATTTAAAGAAGTTACCGGAACGACGGTTTTCAAATATCTGTACAACAGACGTATTAATCAAGCAAAAATGCTTTTCCGGCTGGAGCCGGAGCGGACGGTATCCGATGTTTGCAGCGTTGTCGGCTTTCAGCATTTAGCGCATTTTAGCCGTCTATTTAAGGCAACAGTGGGAACGAGTCCAGAGGTTTACCGGAAAACAATCAAACAGCTACAACAAGGAGGCGCCCGCACTGATGACCCCGCTTTTTGATCTGACTGGCCGTACAGCCGTCATTATTGGTGCCGGCAGCACGCTCGGCAGTGTCATGGCCGAAGCGCTTCATGCCCATGGCGCGCAAGTCGCTCTCGTAGCCCGTAATCTAGAGAAGGCTGAGCCGCTCGTGCAGCATTTGCTTAGCCAAGGCCGCGCGAAGCTGTTTCAAGCCGATGCTACAGTAAAGGCAGACCTCGAGCAGGTTCTGGAAGAAATTCTAGCCTGGTCGGGACACGCGGATATTATGCTGCATGCTGCAGGCACGAACAGCGCCACACCCTTCTTCGATATCACGGAAGAAGAGTGGGACCGTATTATGGATGTCAATGCCAAGAGTGTTATGATTGCATGCCAAGTCTTCGGCCGCGCAATGATTGACGCCGGCAAGGGCGGCAGTATCATTACGATCAGCTCAGCAGCAGCAGGTCCGCCCCTATCCCGCGTATTCACCTATTCCGCATCCAAGCATGCCGTCAACAGCATGACACAGTTTCTTGCAAGAGAGTTCGCACCGCATGGTGTGCGGGTGAATGCCATCATCCCAGGTTTCTTCCCGGCGGAGCAGAACAAGGCGATCCTCTCGCCTGAACGTGTGGCAAGCATCATGGGACATACGCCAATGAATCGGTTCGGCGATCCGAAGGAGCTCCAGGGTGCAGCCGTTTGGTTAGCATCAGAGGCAGCGTCCAGCTTTGTAACCGGATCACTTATACGAGTGGACGGCGGATTTGGAGCCATGACCATTTAATAATCCGATCATCAGGACGTCCATAGATCGAGCAGGTTCAAAGTCCTCTCGAAAAGGGCGTCTTTTTTGTGAGCAAAAGGTGAACACTTTATGTCTAAATTGTGATACAATAGTGACATAACTTAGTCACGGGAGTGTTGGACATGAGAATGGACGCTGAAGCCGAATTGAACGGAAAGCGCATTCAGAAGAACGATGAAGGACGCTGGGCATCTATCCTTCAGAAGATAGGATTTGTTCTGGCACTTATCGGAGTGGTCGTTACTGCAATATTCATCAGGGAATTTTCAGATACGAATCTGGGGCTTATGATCGGGATTGGCTTTATCATCGGAGGCTCGCAAATTACGGTCACTGGTACGCTTGTCCGTCTGATGCAAGCAGGATCAACCCCGCAAACGCCGACAGCAGCGGCGGCCATAGCAGCAGAACCCCTTTCATGAAGAAGTCATCTGTAACGGTTACGATATAGCATTCCATCAACAGCGTTTCAACCGATTTATGCGAACGATGCATAGCTCGGTTGGGACGCTGTTTTTTATTTCTACTTCTTCCATAATCCGAGGGTGCGATTCGCTATTCGTGAACGGATGTTGAACGAAAAGTGTCGGAAAAGAAACAGAACAATGACGGTTCTGTTAACGCATGTTCCAACGGTTATTTCATCTGCTATGCTATCAGCAAAGAGTCAAACGAGAGCTTACGCAAAACAGGCAAGGAGATGAAGAACACATGAAGAAATCAACCAAACTCCGCGGCTTGATGCTGCTGATTACCGGATCTGCTGTCGACGGTTCTGCTAGCGGGATGCGACAGTAGGTTCGTCGTGTTCGATCCGCAGGGACCGGTTGCTCAGACACAGTACCGGCTTATTATTTTGTCCGTCATTCTTTGTGCTATCGTTGTTATTCCGGTGCTGGGCATAACTGCCTTCATCATATGGCGTTACCGGGATACGCCGGGAAACAAGGCGCCTTATAAACCCCATTGGGATGACAGCAAAGTGCTGGAGATTCTCTGGTGGGGGATACCGATTGTCATCATTGGAATCCTAGGTTATTTTACGGCACGGGATACGTACGCACTGGCAAGGCCGCCTGTGACGGACAGCAAGCCCATTGAGATCCAAGTTACATCACTGGACTGGAAATGGCTGTTTCAATATCCGGGTCAAAATATTGCAACGGTGAATTATGTTCATATTCCAGCAGGCGTACAGGTGCATTTTGAATTAACCAGTGACGCGCCGATGAACTCCTTCTGGATTCCGCAGCTTGGCGGACAGGAATATACGATGCCGGGGATGGCGATGTCATTGTGGCTCCAGGCAGATAAGCCGGGTGAATATTACGGAACCGGCGCTAACTTTTCGGGTAAAGAATTTGCCCATATGCGCTTTAATGTGGTAGCTGAACCTCAAGAGGATTTCAACAAATGGGTAGACAGCGTGAAGAAGTCCGGGCATGAGCTGACGGAAGCTGGCTACAAAGAGCTATCCAAACCTTCCAAATCGGAAGAACAAACCTTCTCCGCGTATCCGCCGAATCTGTTCGACTCTGTCGTTGACAAGAACGGCGGCCATTACATGAAAGATATGGGCGATATGAAAGAGCATTCGCAATCCAATGACAGCAGCCAAAACATGACCAACATGGACGGAATGGAAGACACGGACGGTACGTCACATGATATGTCTAGCATGGATCATAAATAAATAATTACATTCAAGAGGAATGACGAGGGAGGGCATTACGATGATAGACCGTATTAAAGATTTTGCCTCCCATTTCTTTGTGACCGGCGATCCGCTTATTTACGGAGCGGACGTCTCCATTGGCCTAACGACGCTGGCCATTCTGTTTGTCCTCTTTTATTTCAAAAAGTGGGGCTGGCTCTGGCGTGAATGGCTGACGACCGTCGATCACAAAAAAATCGGGATGATGTACCTGATTGCTTCTTTACTGATGCTGTTCCGGGGCGGCGTCGATGCGCTGCTCATGCGTACACAGCTCGCTTTGCCTAATGTGCATTTTTTGGAGGCGGATCATTATAACGCCATATTTACGACTCATGGTACAATCATGATTTTGTTCATGGCGATGCCTATGATGTTCGGGTTGTTCAATATGGTCGTGCCGCTTCAGATCGGAGCAAGAGATGTCGCCTATCCTTATTTGAATGCAGTCAGCTTCTGGCTGTTCCTATTCGGCGCGATGCTGTTCAATATTTCCTTCGTCATCGGCGGATCACCGGACGCGGGCTGGCTTAGCTATCCGCCGCTCTCGGAGTTGTCGCATAGTCCGGGCGTCGGACAAAACTTCTATCTGTGGGGCATTCAGATTTCAGGGATCGGCTCCTTGGCAACGGGGATCAACTTTATCGTAACGATTCTGAAAATGCGCGCTCCAGGCATGAAAATGATGAAACTGCCGTTGTTCACCTGGTCCGTATTTTCCAGCAGCGTCATCATCATATTCGCATTCCCGATTCTTACTGTAACGCTCGCTTTACTGTTTATCGACCGATTCATGGGAGGCCATTTCTTTACCATGGATGGCGGGGGAAACCCGATGATGTACGTCAATCTCATCTGGATGTGGGGTCACCCTGAGGTATATATCGTCGTTCTGCCGGCATTCGGGATATTCTCGGAAATCGTCAGCACCTTCTCCCGCAAAAGAATTTTCGGCTACAAATCAATGGTCTTCTCTTTAATGAGCATAAGCGTGCTTTCCTTCTTCACCTGGGTGCATCACTTCTTCACGATGGGCTCTGGCGCGGATGTCAACGTCGCCTTTGCGCTTGCGACTATGGCTATAGGGATACCGACTGGGGCAAAAGTATTCAACTGGCTCTTCACGATGTTCCGCGGCCGAATTCGAATGGAGCAGCCGATGCTCTGGACGCTCGCATTTATTCCTTGCTTCGTTGTAGGGGGTGCGACCGGAGTTATGCTCGCTGTTGCGCCGGCCGATTATCAATACCATAACAGCTACTTCCTGATTGCTCACTTTCACCAAGTGTTAATCGGCGGCGTAGTGTTCGGATATTTAGCAGGCATCTACTATTGGTGGCCGAAGCTGTTCGGATTCAAACTAAACGACCGGCTTGGCAAATATGCTTTCTGGCTTTGGAATATCGGTTTCTACGTTTGCTTCATGCCGCAATACGCGCTTGGCTTTATGGGTATGACACGCCGTGTGTACACGTATGGCTGGGACATGGGCTGGGGCCCGCTCAACCTCGTATCGACAATCGGCGCCTTCTTCATGGGCATCGGGTTCATTTTCCAAGTGTGGCAGATCGCTTACAGCGCCAAATACGGCGAACGCGATACGACGGGAGATCCTTGGAACGGTCGTACGCTGGAATGGTCTATTCCTTCACCGCCGCCTGTATACAACTTTGCGGTTGTGCCGGAAGTCGATGAGAGAGATCCATTCTGGGAAGACAAGGAACGACGTGATTTTGCTCCGGCTCCGCTAGTTCAAGCTTCTCAGCTGGAAGCTATTCATATGCCTCGAAATTCCGGGGTGCCGTTCGTATTCTCCGCTTTCTGGTTCGTTGCCGGATTCGGCTTTGTATTTGATTGGCTGTGGATGGCTTTCGCGGGGCTTGCTGGCGTCGGGGTCACGCTGTTGATTCGTTCCTTCCAGTATGACACGGATTACTACATTCCGGTCGAGGAAGTCCGGCAGATTGAAAAGGCTTCGGGGAGGGCGGTATAATGCAGCACGCTGTAAACAGGGCAACGCATGATCACAATGAAGCTCACGCACACTGGTCATGATCATCATGATCAGGAATCAATGAAGGTATTAGGCTTTTGGATTTTCCTCGTAACGGACTGTCTGTTGTTCGGTACGCTGTTTGCCACCTATATGGTGCTGCGTTACCATACGGATGGCGGGCCGACGGGCAAAGAGCTATTTGAAATTCCTGGCTTTATCGCGGAGACATTCATCTTGCTGACAAGCAGCTTCACAAGCGGATTGGCTGTACTGGCAATGAATAAAGGCAAAGTTAAACAGCTTATCGGCTGGCTGATCGTAACTGCGGTGCTTGGTGCATCGTTCGTTGGACTCGAGATCAATGAGTTTGTGAATATGGTTAACGAAGGTGCGACGATGTCCCGCAGCGCGTTTCTATCAGCATTCTTCACGCTTGTTGGTACGCATGGCTTGCATGTATCCATCGGTTTGATCTGGATGATCGCTTTGATGATCCAACTATCCAAACGCGGAATCACAGCAGTGACCCGCCGCAAAATAACGATAATCAGCTTATATTGGCATTTTCTCGACGTCGTGTGGATTTTCCTCTTCACTGTCGTCTACTTGATGGGGGTGATGTAGCGTGAGTACACCATCACAGGCGCAATCTCATCACGATCATGGTCATGATTCCCATCATGAGGAGCATGGATCCTTAAAGTCGTATATCATTGGCTTTATTTTATCTATCGTGCTTACGATCATCCCGCTGATCATCGTTCTGAAGATGAATATGAGCAAGTCAGCGACAATCGTGACGATCGTTCTGGCGGCCGTTGTGCAGCTCCTCGTTCAGCTGTTCTTCTTCATGCATATCCGTGAGGGAGAGAAGCCGCGATATAATGTTATGGCACTCATACTCGGTATCATTATCGTCTTCGTCATCGTAGGCGGTTCGATGTGGATCATGTCCTTTAACTCTATGGTTCAATAAATAATAAATAAGCATGCTAACAAGGCATTTCTCATGTAATGGGGAGATGCCTTTTTTCATTTTCAAGAGAGAAATCTCTTCCATAATAAAATCTTTTCCTGTACCGTGAACAAAACAGCATACTCAAACGTCATATTGGCGACCAAGAACAATAAAGGACATGAACCGCGCCAGATCAGCGTACGGAAAGGGGCTGCAGGATGAGCACGAACGTGCCGCAAGCAGATGATGAGCAGACGATAAGACTTGCCGTTCGTGGCGATGACCACGCGCTTGCCAGCCTGCTTAGAGATAACTATACGGTGCTTTATCGGTACCTGCTCAAGATCACGATGAACAAAACGATGGCGGAAGATTTGGCGCAGGACACGATGCTTCGTGCAATCGAGCGAATCCGTACGTTTGGGCATAAATCCAAATTTTCAACCTGGCTGATCTCTATTGCAACAAGACTTTATATGGATGAGATGCGCAAGAAGCAGCGGGAAAGGAAATGGCAAACCGAAGAGCAAGCGATGTTTGCACTCCGTTTCGATGCTGCCGCTCGTCAGGATGATTGGCCGGATGCACTGGATGCGCTGGGGGCTTTAAACTACGATACTCGTGTTCCGATTTTGCTCAAGCATTATTATGGCTTTGACTATGAGGAAATTGCACGCTGGTTGGACATTCCAATCGGTACAGTAAAATCAAGACTCCATAACGGTCTGAAACAGTTGAGAAAGGAGCTGAGCGATGATGAAATCAAGAAAGACGCAGCAAACTGATCAAGCTTTTACCGGCAAGTATGAAAGACCTCACAACAGTCCAGATGATTCCCTATCTGACGACGATATAGCTTTTCAAGAGCTGCTTGGGGATCATTTAATGAAGTGGGATGCATCGATTAAGCCGCCCACCCCGGCACTTAGCACTTTGGAGCAGCTGGTTAGCGACCAAAAACAACTGCTTGCTCGACGTTTATGGCGTGACTTGCTCATGCTATGGGTAGTTGGAGGACTTGTCCTAAGCGGAATGCTTCTTTTATTTCAGCACAATATGATTGTATTTGTAGTTGTGCAAACCGGGTCGATTATCGCTGCTGCGATATTTCTTATTTTGACGCAAAGATCGAAGTTCAAGGAGGGGCAGTACAAATGGACCAATTGACCACTGCCATCATTGTGATACTTGTATGTATTGTTCTCATGTGTCAATCCTCCTGGCTGTTTCTAAACGCAAGCCGGCATACTCCGCGCTATCGGTGGTTCTGGGGTGTTTGGGGAATGATTCAATTCCCGCTGCCGCTGTTATTTTACTGGCTTATCGTTCGAAAGGATTGGTCTCGAACGAAGACCAAACCTAAAGCTTGATTCATCGTAAAAGGGGCGAATAGAAGAATGAATGATTTGACGACAAAGCAGCTTTTAATTATAGTGGGACCGCTTGCGACTTATTTCATTGCTGCTTTTAATAGTCGCTCTTTTTGTATGTATTCGTACAGAGAAGACACGAGGGCCAAAATGGATGTGGATCATTATTATTTTGTTCGGTAATTTAATGGGCTCCATTCTGTTTTTTGTAATGGGGAGGCGATCATCATAATCAACATAAACGATAGGCTGCCTTTGTTAGACGTTCAAGGTTTGACCCAAATCTTTGGAGCGACCAAGGCTGTGAATGACATTAGCTTTACGATTGACGAAGGCCGCTGCGCAGCGCTTTTGGGACCTAATGGAGCGGGCAAAACGACGACGATTCGGATGCTGGCAGGACTTCTTGCACCCACATCAGGACGAATACATTTCCAAAGTCTTCCTCGTGGTGCCGATCGACGGCAGTTGATTGGATATTTGCCCCAAGTGCCTGCCTTTTATGGTTGGATGACAGGGCGGGAATTTCTGATTCATGCTGGCAGGCTATGCGGCTTGAGCGGGAAAGAAGCCGCCAGTCGAAGTACGGAGTGGCTGGAGCGTGTTGGCATCGCCGAGGCTGCGAAACGCCGTATAGCTGGTTATTCCGGCGGTATGAAACAACGATTAGGACTCGCCCAGGCGCTTATTCACCGGCCTAAGCTGATCATCCTCGACGAGCCTGTATCCGCGCTTGACCCCATTGGCAGACGAGAGGTGATGGGGCTGCTGCGGGATCTCAAGCAAGAAACAACGATTCTATTCTCAACGCATGTGCTTCATGATGCGGAGGAGCTTTGTGACGATGTCTTAATTATGAATGCTGGACATATCGCAATAAGCGGTCAAATCCAGGATATTCGGTATCAGTACCGCAAGCCTGTTCTTTTTCTCGATACCGAGGGGGATCCACAGTCAAGGCAGTGGTTAGATCAATGGTTAAAGCAGCCTGCGCAAGGCATCCAATCCTACGAGGTACTGCCCAGCGGTAGTGGAGTGAAGCTTATCGTGGATGAAATAAACATCGCAAGACAGACCGTGCTTGAACAATTATTGGCGGCAAATGTCCAAGTGACAAGACTGGAAGTCGGGTACACAACATTGGAGGATCTGTTTATGGAGGCGGTGAGCGGAGCTTGAGTAAATGGCTTGTACTGTATAAGAAAGAATGGCTTGAGATAATCCGCAGCTACAAGCTGATATGGGTACCTGTTGTATTTATTTTGCTTGGTGCCATGCAGCCGGTTACAACCTATTTCCTGCCGGACATCCTGGCAAACGCCGGCAATTTGCCGAAAGGAACGGTTCTCGAGATCCCGACGCCGCATGCAAGTGAAGTGCTGGCGCAAACGCTGCAGCAGTTTAGTACACTCGGACTCCTCGTCGTTGCGCTTTCATTTATGGGCACCCTATCCGGCGAGCGAATAAGCGGAGTGGCATCGATGATCCTAGTGAAGCCTGTGTCTTATCTGTCCTTCATTAGTTCAAAATGGGCTGCCATGCTGTCACTAGTTTTACTTTCATTTACCGCAGGCTATGGTGCAGCCTGGTATTATACTGTGTCTCTATTTCAGTCTGTGAATAGCCAATGGGTTACTCGTAGTTTCATACTATTTGCTCTTTGGCTTGTTTTCGTAGGAACGTTAACGATTTGGTTCAGTTCACTGCTCCGCAGTGCTGCGGCAGCGGCATTTAGTGCTCTCGCCGTCGCGGCTGTGTTTGCTTTAACGGCTTCACTGCTTCCTAACCTGTTCCAATGGAGTCCAGGTAATTTACCCCACCTTGCCTTAGCACAGCTGGCAGGGCAATCAAGCAAGGAAATCTGGCCATCCTTTGGGATAACAGCCCTGCTAACAGCGGGATTAGTCATAGGCGCAGCATGGATCCTGCGCAGACAGCCTGCGTCAGATGCCGTTTAGCCAACTACTCGCATATGCTCTATTGGACTTCCCTACTTTTTTTTAGTAGGATAAGAGAATAGCGTCGGTTAAAAGTTGACAGGGGTTGAGGATATGCATAAGCTGGGGCAGCGAATTATTATCGTTTCAGATTTGTTTGAACAAAGTCTTCCCGTTGGGGAATATGGCTATATAATTGCTTACGATCGGAATGCTGATAATGCGTTCGACTACGTAGTTCGAGTACCGAAAGCGAACCGTAACTTCTACGTTCCATCGGCTGACATAGAGCTTGAAGAGGTTCTTATTCAGATCGAGGTTGAACGCGTAGAGCGCGAAGCTCTGATTGATTTCGCCCTCGCTACTCATAATGAGGAGCTGTTCTATCACATTATGAATGGCAGCGAAGAAGAGACGGCCGAGGACGATACTAGTACCGAAGGGCAAAGCCAAGAGGACTTTATAAGGCAAGTTCGTTTGAAGGCATGGATCTAATCTATAATACTGGTTTCTATAGAAGGAGCCTCCAATTCCGCAATTAGCGGGTTTGGAGGCTCTTTTGTTAATATACAAGGGGGGAGAAACTTAGCTTCCCAGCCAAAGGACGGCGTAAGCCGTTTCTTCTTGTTCACACCTAGGTGCAGGATTGATCCTATTTATTCTTTAAGACAGCTCATCTGTTCTGGTTATAACCATGTCCGTGATGGCGACCTCCGTCAAAATTCCCGTTGACAATTTTTTCAGCAAACATGCCCGCTTTAGCTATCTGCTTGTCTGCCTGCTCGCGGGTTAACTTACCATCCTTAACGGCTTGGTTAATCCGGTCTACCATTACTTTTTTCTGGACAGTAATGAGCTTTTGCACATCAACGCCTTTTTCCTTTGCCAAATCAGCCAGTTTTTTTCCGGAAGCGAGCGCTTGGCGCAGCTCTTCGCTGCTGATGCCAAGCTGCTTAGCAAGAGCAGACAAATCGCTGCCTTTGCCGATAATATATCCACCGCCAGGACCTCTGCCATACCCTTTTCCAGGCTGGAATTTCATATCCACAATTCGGTCTAGATTACTCGTGAACCGCTGCTTTTTCTCATCCTGGTTTTTTGCAAACGATTCAGTCAGCACCTTCTTCAGCTCATCCCGAGAAACACCCTGTCCCTTGGCAATTTGAGCAAGCGTCTGACCTTCTTTAAGCTTTTGCCGAAGAGCATCTTGATCCAGCTTCAATAAAGTCAGCACTTCCTGCCCGATTAAACCGCCCATCCCCCCATGTCCATGGTGTCCAAAATGACCGCCGCCTGCATCTGTTTGAGTTTGAACTGGAAGGTCGGTCCCGGAGTCACTTGCTTCGGGAGCAGCTGCTGACGAGCTGTTCACCTGCTCCGCTTCAGCGGCATAAGCGCTAAGCGGAATCATCAGCGCAAGAGCCGCGGCAATACTTGCTGCTTTCAAATACTTCATTACCATTGTCCATCCTCCTAAAAGTTTTTACGCAACTTCCTTGCTACACTTCTCGCAAGTAAAAACTACTTCGGAAGCATAAGCCAAGTTTTTACGCAACTACATGACTACACTTCTCGCAAGTAAAAACTACTTCGGAAGCATAAGCCAAGTTTTTACTGGAAACAAGCACCCAGTGAACTGCACAACGCAGTATGTACATGTTTCCTTAAAAAGAAATGAAAGGAATATAAAAACAGCCTTAACCCCACATTAATTTTCTATTCAAACTGGTTAAGTACAGGCGTATTAATTTTCTATTTAAAATCATTAGTACCGGCAGATTAGGTTTCTACGCAAAATTATCAGGTACCTGCAATTTGATTTTCCAAGCAAAATCATGGGATGCCAGCAAATTCATTGAGTTTGGGCTGCAGGTTCGTTTATAATAGGTAGAATGTGAGCACAAGGATGGAAAGGGAGGAAACTCGCCCAATGAGTATAACGATAAAAGATGTGGAGCATGTCGCTAATTTAGCGCGGCTGGAGCTTTCTGAGCAGGAGAAGGAACAATTTGCCGGACAGCTGAGTGCGATCTTGAAATACGCTGAGAAGCTGGAAGAGCTAAATACGGATCACGTTGAACCGACTAGCCATGTGCTGCCGGTTACGAATGTGATGCGGGATGACGTCAACCGCGACTCAGTTTCGAATGAAGTTGCGCTGAAGAACGCGCCGGATGATGAAGATGGACAATTCAAAGTGCCAGCGGTGCTTGAATAATACAACTTGGATTAAGCTTACGAAGCGAGTTTTCGCTTGATAAAGCCTCATTCTTCGGCCATCAGGCAAAGCCACGCAAAAACTTAGGATTATGCTTACGAAGCGAGTTTTACTTCGTAAAACTTTTAGGAGGTAGCGACTGTTGGCACTCTTTGATTTGCGATTGCAGGATTTACATAACCGACTAACGGTAAAGAGCTGTCCGTTGGCGAGCTTGTTGACGCTTCATATAAGCGGATTGCCCAGACAGATGAATCGATTCGAGCATTTTTAACGCTGAATGAGGAAGGTGCACGTGCTTCCGCATTAGAGCTGGACAAGCAATTACAAGAAGGCGGCCAGCGCGGTCTTCTATTTGGTCTGCCAGCTGGAATTAAAGATAATATCGTAACTGAAGGGCTGCGTACGACATGCGCGAGCCAATTTCTTAGCAACTACGACCCTATATATGATGCAGCCGTCGTTAAGAAACTGAAAGCTGCGCAAACGATAACGATCGGCAAGCTGAACATGGATGAATTCGCAATGGGCGGCTCCAATGAGAATTCCAGCTTCTACCCGACACGTAACCCATGGAATACGGATTACGTACCTGGCGGTTCAAGCGGCGGCTCCGCAGCTTCGGTAGCTTCTGGACAAGTTTACTTCGCACTCGGCTCTGACACAGGCGGCTCTATCCGTCAGCCGGCTGCTTATTGCGGAATCGTTGGCCTCAAACCAACCTACGGTCTGGTGTCGCGCTTTGGCCTAGTGGCTTTTGCTTCATCACTTGATCAAATCGGTCCGCTGACGAAAAACGTTGAAGACTCCGCATATGTCCTGCAAGCGATCGCTGGATATGACCCGATGGACTCCACATCAGCGAACGTCGAGATCCCCGATTATGTTAGCGCGCTAAGCGGAGATGTCAAAGGCTTGCGTATCGGTGTTCCGAAGGAATACCTGGGACAAGGTATCGATCCGAAGGTGAAGGAAGCCGTCCTTGCGGCACTCCAGCAATTCGAGAGCCTTGGCGCGACTTGGGAAGAAGTTTCACTGCCGCATACCGAATATGCTGTGGCAACTTACTATTTGCTTGCTTCCTCAGAAGCATCCTCCAACCTGGCCCGTTTTGACGGCGTCCGTTATGGAGTTCGTGCAGACAATCCGGAGAACCTGATTGATTTGTACCGTAAATCCCGCAGCCAAGGGTTCGGAGACGAAGTCAAACGCCGGATCATGCTCGGCACTTATGCGCTTAGCTCCGGTTATTATGATGCGTATTACTTGAAAGCCCAGAAAGTACGCACGCTCATTAAGCAGGATTTTGATAACGTATTTGAGAACTACGACCTGATCATCGGGCCGACGGCTCCTACGACCGCATTCCGAATTGGCGAGCAAGTAGGAGATCCGCTGACGATGTATTTGAACGATATTTGCACCATACCTGTTAGTCTTGCTGGTGTTCCGGCGATTAGCGTCCCTTGCGGTTTTGCGGACGGCTTGCCAGTTGGATTGCAGATTATCGGAAAAGCGTTCGACGAGCGCACAGTTCTTCGTGCCGCGCATGCCTTCGAACAACATACAGATCATCACAAACAACGTCCGCAATTGTAAGGACGCGAATGTTAGGGAAGCAGGAGGGGCTAATTAATGTTTGAACCGAATAAGTATGAAACGGTTGTTGGGCTGGAAGTGCATGTCGAGCTTCACACGAAGAGCAAAATCTTCTGTGGCTGCTCCACGTCTTTCGGCGCCCCGCCGAATACGCATACCTGCCCGATTTGTTTAGGGCATCCCGGCGTGCTGCCGGTATTGAACCGTCAAGCGCTGGAATATGCGATGAAAGCCGCGATGGCGCTTAACTGTGAAATTGCGGACATTAGCAAATTCGACCGCAAAAACTATTTCTACCCTGATTCACCAAAAGCATACCAAATCTCCCAGTTTGACAAGCCGATCGGCGAGAATGGCTGGATTGATATTGAAGTGAACGGTCAGACCAAACGGATCGGCATTACCCGCCTTCATCTTGAAGAGGATGCAGGCAAGCTGACACACGTAGACGGCGGGTTTGCCTCGTTAGTTGATTTTAACCGTGTAGGTACGCCGCTTGTTGAGATCGTATCCGAGCCGGATCTTCGCAGCCCGGAGGAAGCAAAGGCTTATTTGGAGAAGCTTAAAGCGATTATGCTTTACTGCGACGTATCCGATGTGAAAATGGAAGAGGGCTCACTGCGCTGCGATGCCAACGTCAGCCTTCGCCCGTATGATCAAGAGCAGTTTGGCACAAGAGCCGAACTTAAGAATATGAACTCGTTCCGCGGGGTTCAGCGTGGACTTGAGTATGAGCAAATGCGCCAAGCCGACGTTCTCGATAGCGGTGCTAAGGTCGTTCAGGAAACACGCCGCTGGGATGAGTCGCAAGGTAAAACCTTCTCTATGCGAAGCAAAGAAGAAGCGCATGACTATCGTTACTTCCCGGACCCGGACCTGGTTCAAATTCATATCGATGCAGAGTGGAAATCCCGCGTACGCGCTTCTATTCCGGAGCTTCCGGATGCTCGTAAAGCACGTTATACGGCTGATTTCGGGTTATCCTCCTATGATGCAGAAGTCATTACTTCTTCCAAGAAGCTGGCTGATTTCTTTGAAGAGAGCTTGCAGTTCACCAAGGATGCAAAATCCGTAGCGAACTGGATTATGGGTGACATGCTGGGTTACCTGAATGCAGGCGGCCTTGAACTTGGTGATATCAAGCTAACCAGTCAAGGACTCGGAGAAATGATCGGCCTTATGGAAAAGGGAACAATCAGCAGTAAAATCGCCAAAACTGTATTCAAGGAAATGCTGGAGAGCGGTAAAGGTCCTCAGCAAATCGTTGAGGAGCAAGGGCTGGTACAAATCAGTGATGAAGGTGCAATTGCCGAAGTCGTTAATCGAATTGTAACCGCGAATCCGCAATCTGTTGAAGATTTTAAGGCCGGAAAAGAAAAAGCAATCGGTTTCCTTGTAGGTCAAGTGATGAAAGAGACCAAAGGAAAAGCGAACCCTGCACTTGTGAACAAGCTATTGCTGGAACGTCTGAACCAGTAATTGTGAGTAATGCGAGCAGCTAAAGAGCCGCTATTCAAAAGAGGCATGTCCATATACTGGGCATGCCTCTTCATATGTTCTATAAACTTTTACCGGCTGGAGTGTGGTACAATCTAGGTTAACAATAACGGAATTAATGGCTAACAGGAGGAGGCGGCTTATGCGGACAGGAAAATTTTATGAACGGATAATGGCGCCGCTTCTTGCTTTTCTTATTCCAGGAGCGGGTCATCTCGTGCTTGGGCTTTCATCTAAAAGGGCTTCTTTTAATACTAGGGACATTAACAGATATCGTGGCTATCGTTCGTTTTGCAAATGAAGGCGGAGGGACCTACGCGCTGCTTATCATTTTTCTCGGCTTAGCCCTCCCGTTTTTTTGGTTTTACAGCGTATTCGACACCCTTCAGCAAGCAGCTTATTTAAGGCAGCTGGACGCACAGAACGAAAACGATACAAGTGGAGTTGTTCTTCAGGGGGCAGCTGTACTTGCGATCGGGCTTATCCTGCTTGCGCTTGTTCGTGCACCATCGGCACTTTCAACATGGCTGGATTCATTAGGCACTTATATACCTGGAATCGGACTTATTATAATAGCGGCGCTTTTAGCTTGGAAAAGGGGGAGCGGCATGTTCAAGCTTGGGCGGATTACAGCAGCTTGCGTCATCGTTGCTGTTGGGGGCTTGCTTTTATGGGATCAAATACAAGGACGTAACGATATAGGCTTGCTGGGACAATGGTGGCCTGCTGCATTTGTGCTGCTCGGTCTTGAAGTTGTCATATATAGTTTTATTAATCGGAATAGAAGCAAGCGCCTTTCTTTTGATATTGGCGGTAGTTTTCTAGCTGTGTTAATAGCTGTTACTGTCTTTGCAGTAACCCAATATGCCGCGATGCCATTGCGCTGGCTGGACGAATTCAAAGTCAATTTCACTGGAATCAGTGGTTTTGGCGAGGAGAAAGGGTTCATGTACACGAAAGAAACGTTAAGCATCCCTTTAGGTCCAGATATGACAACGATTTCTATTGATAACCCCAACGGTAAAGTAACCGTGAAGAAAGGCCAGATTAATGAAATTACCGTGCAGACGGTCATGTTTGTGGATGTGACGGATAAGAAGGAGGCGGATTCCGTTGCGGAGCAATCTAAGGTTGAGGCCAGTGGAGAAGAGAAACTGACTATTCAAGCAAAAGGTCTTCCTTATGGTGCTAACGGCAGCCGTAAGCCGCGTATGAATATAGTAATAACAATACCTTCCACCTCCGTATTCGCCGAACCGCTGTCTAATAATGAGGTTACTCCCGCGTCTTCTAATGGGAATAAAATAAATGAAACCTCTGGGGTGATTAACTCGTCTAATGAGGTAGGGGCCAATGAAACGAACGGTACTGCTGCTAAGACGAATACTGCAGATGAGCCCGTTCAAACGGAATTTAATATCCAAGCTACGAACGGTGACGTGAGTGTGTCCGGCCTCGTACTGCCTGGTGGGCTGAACATCAAGATTACGAACGGTGAAGCGAAGCTAAGCGACTTGTATGGTCCTGTTAACGTACAGACCAAGAACGGTGATATTACAGCTTCCGATATAAAAGGTAATGTCCAGCTATCAACCTATAATGGTGCGGTAAAGGCGCAAAAGATTACCGGTGATTTTGAAGGCTCCACCTTAAGCGGCAATATGGGCATCAACCATGTATCAGGCCATGTTGAAGTTGATACGAAGAATGGCGAAATTACTATTCAAGAGGCGTTGTCTTCTATTAAAGCGGATACGCTGAATGGTGATATTGAAATTAGCAGTGCTGTTGTTGGCGGCAGTTGGGACATTGACAGTTCAATAGGGGATATTAGACTCTTTGTCCCTGAGCAAGGGGATTATTCGGTTAATGGTTCCGTTACGTTCGGTACCATTTCGACTGATTTACCGCTTACCTCTACCAAAAAAACGATTAGCGGCGATATTGGCGCAGCAACCTACCGGATCGATATTGATGCGAACAGCAGCATCGCGGTAAATCGTTACAGTCCATAAAATGATTTCCGCTTTCATTGACAAAACGAAAAGTATGCACGTACAATGGTTCTAATGAATGAAGAGAAGGACGTGAAGGGCATGGGCGCGACCGTTGAGCAAGCACTTGAGCAACTTAAGAGTACCGGCGTACGTATGACCCCGCAGCGTCATGCGATCTTGAGTTTCTTAATGAATTCCATGACTCATCCGACTGCCGATGAGATTTATAAGTCGTTATCTCCTGCTTTTCCTAGCATGAGCGTAGCAACTATTTATAACAATCTGCGCCTGTTTGTTGACGCAGGGTTCGTTCGAGAATTGACTTATGGTGATGACTCAAGCCGGTTTGACGCTGATTTATCTGAACACTACCACGCGATCTGCCGGTCTTGCGGCAAAATTGTCGATTTTGATTATCCTCCTCTTACAGATGTAGAGGCTGAGGCTTCAAGGCAAACTGGCTTTAGTGTGGAAGGCCACCGAATGGAAGTTTACGGCCAATGTGCCGAATGCTCCAGACCGAAAGCTTAAATGAACGGTACATTACAGGTTTAAGGACGAACGAACGTGCAAGGGTAGAGGATTTACTCAACCTTATGCACGTTTTTTATTTGAATTGCTAACCTGAGAGGAGACATAATAAATTGGAAACGGTTCGAATTCGGCATCGCCGCCGACAGGGCGGATGGCTGATATGGCTTGTCATTACTAGCGGGTTGGCTGCTATGCTTGCAGGCATGTGGTTCGGTTGGCAGCGATATGTACCTAATAACACACAGTTGGAATTAGACTACGGATCAACTTACCCAATCATTTATCATGGACAAATAATGGAAGATAGTGCGATCGTCATGAATGATGAAGCGATCAAGCTTCCATTGGACTTTATACATGAACAATTAGGTCTTCAAGAGGAAGTTTATTATGAGAAGAAAAGCGGTTCCATCCTACTAACCGGCGCGGACAAGCTGCTTCGACTGAAGACGAATACCTTAACCGCTACTATCAACAGTAAGCCTTATAAGCTCCATTTTGCGGCTGAGGCGAAGAATGACACGGTGTATATTCCAATTACTCCGCTTGAGGAATTATATGGAGTTCATGTGGAATATAGCCAGAAGCTGCATACGGTAACAGTTATGAGAGCTGGGGAAGCCGTTCAACGGGCTCAAGCACCGGAGGGCGTTCACATTCGCAGTGAACCAACAATTAGAGCTCCATATGTTCAGGTGCTTGCCAAGAAGGGCGAGGTAAGAATCTGGGGTGAAACCGACGGATGGTATAAGGTACAGAGCATTGACGGAAACATCGTTGGTTATGCAGCTAAAGACGACTTGAAGCTAAGCAGCGTGGAGCAGATCAAACCTCCCGCAGAATCAGTCCCCTTTCTAGCCTGGAAGGCTGTTGGCCAGAAGATCAACTTAACCTGGGAAGCTGTTTACAGTGAATCGGCGATTAATACGGATAAAATCAGCGACATGCCAGGCGTCAACGTTGTTAGTCCGACTTGGTTTGAGCTGGTTGACGGTACAGGCAATATCAACAGTATGGCGGACATGCATTATGTCAATTGGGCGCATAACCGGGGAATGCAGGTGTGGGGATTATTCAGTAACGGATTTAAACCGGAGCAGACGACAGCTGCGCTTGCTAGTGTCAGTTCTCGATTTACTATGATCCAGCAGCTGCTTGCATACGCCAAAATGTACAAATTACAAGGGATTAACTTGGATTTTGAAAACGTGGAAACATCCGACAAAGAAAATCTAGTTCAATTCGTCAGAGAATTGACGCCACTGCTGCATGAGCAGGGACTAATCGTGTCCATTGATGTTTCGCCAAAATCAAGCAGCGAGATGTGGTCTGCATTTCTGAACCGCGCCTCACTCGGTAAAGTAGTCGATTATATGATGGTAATGGCCTATGACGAGCACTGGGCCAGCAGTCCTGAATCAGGATCAGTCGCCTCCCTTCCTTGGGTGGAGAACGCACTGGTGAAAATTATCGAGGAGGACCATGTACCCCCGGAAAAGTTAATCTTAGGTATGCCGCTCTATACAAGGGTATGGACAGAGAAGAAGGACAAGAACGGTGCTACCGAAGTTTCTTCTAAGGCAATTGGAATGGACGCAGTGGCAAAAATCATTTCCGAGCATAAGCTTACGCCTGCTCTGGATTCACAATCTGGACAACATTATGTGCAATATACGGAAGATGGCGCTCTCAAGCGTATATGGATTGAAGATGGCTTATCCATGCGAGGCAGGACCGCAATTGCCAAGAAATATGGATTGGCTGGAGTTGCAACATGGCAGCGGGCTTTCCAATCCAAAGATATATGGGCTATTATTCATCAATCATTAACGAAGCTGCCATAATTACA